>CANCPF010000001.1 GCA_947379975.1 Methylophilaceae bacterium
TATCTAGGCGTTTAATGCCAGAAACCCCAGAACAAGCATTCCGCGTTAAATCCGTCAGCGTATTACCGAGTGGTGAAACTACGCCTAAGCCAGTAATAACAACCCGTTGCCGATTCGACACATTAGCCATTATTTGTTCTGTTCCAAAATTAATTGATGCACCAACACCGCAACATCGTGCAATGTGCTGATTTTAACTTGATCGTTTGGCACTTTAATATTGAAATAATCTTCAGCACTGAAAATAATATCAAAAGTATCCAGTGAATCTAAACCTAGCACTTGCAAATCACTTTCCGGCTTGATAGCCGCTTGATCCATATCCATTTTATCAGCAATCATTTTTGCTAAGGCATTGGTCACGTCATCAAGACTTGGAATTTGCTTACTTGTTTTTTGTGCGGTCATTACTATTGATCCTAATGATTATTATCGATAAAAAGCCCGGTATCTTATACAGAAACAGGCATAGATTCATGGTTTTTATTACTAGCGATAGGCTTTTGTGACTGCTCTTTGCAAAACTGTGCGGCGCGTCTGGCAACGTCATCTTTACGCTTATCCAGCGTGAGTACGTGGTAAGAATCATCCACAAAAAAGGTTTCTACTGTATCAGATGAAATATTAGCTTGTGTGTAGTATGCGTTCTTTAAACTCGCCATATCATCTTCTGTCGCATGAATAATAAGCGTAGGCACTGTTACATTTTTTAGCGCTTTCTTCGCCGCTTTAATTAATCTAACACTTTCTAAAATGACCGTGGCGGGCGTTTTAAAATAGCCAATTTTATCTGCAGCTTGATTGTCTCGATTTTCTAAAATAGCATGCACCAGCGCGCGAACACGTTCATCTTTAATACCGTAAGGTGCTGTTTCTTCCCACTGCACAAAATATTTAAGCGGCGTATAAAGTACCAAAGGCAGCAATATCGCTTGTTTAAGTTTAGGTACATTCCAGCCATCGTAAAAAAACGTAGTGGAAAGTAGAATAATACCGGCCACTTTATTGCCTTTTTTGGCTGCTAGCATCAAGGCAATCAGTGCGCCCATAGAAAGTCCTGAAACATACACATGCTCACATTCTTCTTTAAGTGCATCAAATGCAGCTTCAATTGAAAGATACCAATCTTGCCATTTGGTGGCAGACAAGGCTTCAATAGTCGCGCAATGGCCAGCCAACTCAGGACAAGCCACAGTAAAACCCTGACGCGCAATCACTTTCCCGTATTGCTTCATTTCTGTAGGTGTGCCGGTAAGACCGTGTATAAGCAATACGCCCACACTGCCCTTGCGTTCAATAAATCCAACTGGGCCTAGCAAGTCGTCGATGCTAGGTTTGACTGATCCTTTTTGCGCAGAATGAGATTCATGCGTTTGCGTTTCTAATAAACTTCTGTCCAGAGCTAAAGCCTGCGTCATGCGTAACCACCACCTACAAATAAAATTCCTGTGATAATGAGCGCCACACCTAGCCAACGTTTCCGGCTTATGCGCTCTTTTAAAAACCACGCTGAGGCTAATAATATAAAGATATTATTAGCACTAGAAAGCGGCGCAGCGATATTTAATGGTGTGATGGATAAAAAGGCCAGCCAAACAATGGCTTCTAACACAAAAATAACCAGTCCAAGCATGATGAGCTTACTGGTTAACACCTGCTTAACGCTTGCCCAATGGCCGCGCCAACCAGTGTGTGATGAAGTTAGAAAGCTGTTCATGCCTTTTTTAAATAAGATATTTCCTAGCGTGTAACACAGCATGGAAATACAAAACAAACTGATCGATTTAACGCTTAACAACATATTGGATTAACTTAATTATGCGGAAGGCTACTTAGTCAAAAATTTAACTAAGTAGCCATTCATGGCAATAATTACTGCGCACCGCAACGTGTAAGCAATGCTTCAAACAATTTGATACCTAAATCAATTTCATCATTAGTGATCAATAAAGAAGGCGCTAAGGTAATCACGTTTTTCTGATAGCCTCCAATGTCCAACACTAAACCGTATTGTTTATCGTCTATCATAATGTCACCTTTTAGGCCTTCATTAAACATACGATCAGCCAATGCACGGCTTGGCGTAAAGCCATCTTCAGTACAAAGCTCGATACGCAACGCCAAACCAAGACCGCTCACATCGCCAACCACTTTCCAGCGTGTTTTTAATGCCTGAATTTGTTTCAGAAAGTATGCGCCACGTTCATTAACTTCTGCTTCAAAATTGCCTTCTTGTGTCATTTTCATGATTTCAAGCGCAACAGCCGTACCTAATGGATTTGAGGCAAAAGTAGAATGTGTAGTGCCAGGAGGAAATTTTTCTGGGTTAATGTATTCTTCTTTAGCCCAAATGCCTGATAGCGGATTAAGACCATTGGTGATCGCTTTACCAAACACAAAAACGTCAGGCACGATGCCAAAGTTTTCCCAAGACCACAATTTACCGGTACGGTAAACGCCCATTTGAATTTCATCCGCCACTAATAACACGTTGCGTTTTTTAAGGCTGGCTTGCAGCTTTTCCATATAGCCATCTGGTGGAATAATATAGCCGCCGGTACCTTGCATAGGCTCGATATAAAACGCACCGAATTCACATTCTTCTGCTTTAGTATCCCAAACAGATTGATACTCAGTTTCAAATAACTTTTCAAATTCTTTGTGGCAATAAGTGTCGCAAGTTTCCACTTTCATGTCGTACGGGCAACGGAAACAATATGGATAAGGCACAAAATGGGCACGATCTGCAAAGTTACCAAAACGACGGCGATAGCGATAGCTAGAAGTAATGGCTGAAGCGCCTAAAGTGCGGCCGTGATAGCCACCCATAAAGGCAAATTGATGGGTTTTTCCAGTGTGATTACGTACCAGTTTCAGTGAGTCTTCAACCGCTTGCGCACCACCTACGTTAAAGTGAACACGGCCTTTTTCGCCGTATTTTTCTTCCATGTATTTACAGATGATTTCAGCTAAATCTACTTTTTCTTTATGTAAATATTGGCTGGCTAATTGCGGTAAAGTATCCACTTGCTTGTGCAGGACATCACTAATACGCTTGTTTTTGTAGCCAAAGTTAACCGCTGAATACCACATTTGCCAATCTAAATATGGCGTTTTATTTTCATCAAACAAAAAGCTACCGTTACAATCCTCAAATACTTTTGGAGGATCAGCATAGTTAACTGTATCGCCATGTGAGCAATACTTATTGTTTTTATCTAGAATTTCAATGATTTTAGCATCCATCAGGCAGACTCTTTCATTTTCAAAATTAAACTACTATTTAAATACGGATAAATAATGCCCAATAATTCAGCATTAATTTATGGTGGTAATGCGTTTATGCTACTAGGTGTTTATCTGAATTTGCATTTACTTGCTGTTTAGAAACGTCCCATTGTTTAACCACGCCTAACACTTCAGAGAATGTCTGGAAACGTCTAAATGGAATATTCTCTTGCTCACAATAGGTAATCAACTTGCCTTTTGCAAAGACGATATCAGCATGTTTAGCTAAGCAATAGTCAGATTTACCATCGCCCACCAACACCACCGGACCGCCTACATCTGCAGACAATTGCTCAGCAATTTGGCATTTACATACACCATTACCCGCCTTGCAATTTTCATTACGGAATGGGTAGCTAATAGCAACACCGTTAGGTTTAAAATGTAATTTATTGGCATAAATCGGCATGCTTGGAATAGCCGCATTGCGTGTTGCCACATCAATCGCATGATCCAAACCGTCGCTGACTATCGCAACTTTAGAGAAATTACTGATGTATTGGTGGAATGGGATGAAACTAGCATCCAATTGAATGCCACGAAAGAAATTTTCAAGCGTCACTTGGTCAACTTCGACTAAATCTAATTGCTGTTTCATACAGTCAATGGCGCTGATATTACCCTGCAGCCATTCGTCTTCAAGATCTTTCCATCTATCGTCCGCAAAGCGCTCTAGCATTGCATCTACGGTGTCTCCAACAGAAAGTGTGCCATCAAAATCAATTACAAAAAGCATTTAATTCCTTTAATGTATTGTGATATTTAATCTAATATAAAAATTATAAATGTGAATAGCTTACATTTCACTTACAGCACTTACTTTAAATAGTTAGCAGCAATCATACTTGCCAACATAGCGGCTAAAAGCACGTGCCTATTAAAGAGAAATCCAAAGATATTAATTTTTGTGTATATTACGGTTAAGGTAAATTTAAATTAGTCACTTAATGATTTAAAAGTTATTAACTCTGAGTACCACAAAGCAAAATTATGCGAATTTTATTAGTTGAAGATGATGTTATTTTAGGCAATGCTACCAGCATATATTTACGGAATATAGGTTACGTGGTTGATTGGGCGAAAGATGGCAAGCAAGCTGATTTAGCTTTACATAATGAAGTATACGATGCGGTTGTACTAGATTTAGGTTTACCACAACTAGATGGGCTAGCCGTTTTAAAAAGATTGCGCGCGAGAAAACAACAAACCAGCGTAATTATTTTAACTGCCCGTGATAGCTTAGAAGACCGCATTGCCGGCTTAGACTTAGGCGCAGATGACTATTTGATTAAGCCGATCAAACTAGCTGAATTAGCCGCAAGAATACGTGCACAACTGCGCCGCCAGCACGCAACAATATCCTCAATTATTGAATATCCGCCGTTAAGTTTAAATACTAAAGATCGTTTGGTTACCTATAAAAACCAACCTTTTGCACTTTCACCACGTGAATTAAGCCTACTTGAAACTTTACTATTACGCGTTGGCAAAGTAGTTAGTAAAGAAAATTTTCTTGAGAACATTAGTGATTGGGACGAAAGCTTAGGTACAAATGCCATTGAAGTTTACATGCATCGATTACGCAAGAAATTACTCAGTGTTGGTATTGAAGTTCGCACAGTACGTGGCTTAGGTTATATGTTAGATTTACAAGAAAACATGAATGCCATAAATTCTAAAATTAATGAATAGAAATTAAGACTATGCAGCGCAATAACGCCTCTTTACAAAATAAAATATTAAGCTGGTTAATGCCGCTTATGTTGTTATTAATTTTAGTCGACAGCAGTCTACTCAATCGACTGGCTATTAACGCATTAGAAAAAGAGTTAGATGCTGATTTACGTAGCTCATCGCAAGACATTACAAGTTATTTAAAGCAATCTGGCATTGATGCAACCGATTTCGAATTGTTAGAAAATGCTAGCAGAATTTTGTTAAACGATAATGTAGATAGGATTTTGTACAGTGTAAGTAATGAAAATGGCGCACTATTAAGTGGCAACAAAAATCTTTTTGAAAAAACCAAAACAATCACTTATACAAGCACAAACACAAATATCAAAACAAAAGCAAAAACCTCAAATTTAGATGCTTATTACTTTTTCGCCGATATCGATAATGAAAAATTTCGCGTAATACGCTCAACTTTTAAGGTAATGAATTCATTTGGCCCGCATGACATCAATATTCAAGTTGCAGTGACGCTTAACCGTCGCAATGCGCTAGCAAATAAGATACTAGTCGGCATTGTTGTGCCACAATTATTATTGGTTGTGGTTTCACTTCTAATTATTTCCATGAGCGTTAAGCGCGGACTAGCACCGTTGGGCGAACTACAAAACGCAGTATCAAAACGGTCAGAAAAAAATCTCAGCCCGATCAATTTACCCAATATTCCAGAAGAAGTTTCCTTGGTAGCCAATTCGGTAAATCAATTAATGCGGCAATTGCAAAATTTAATTTCAGGACAAAATCAGTTTATTGCTGATGCCGCACATCAATTAAGAACGCCACTTGCTGGCGCACAAGCGCAACTTGAGCTTGCCGAACTTGAATCAGATCCGGCTAAATTAAAATCAATCTTGCTTAAAGTACATCAAAGCCTAGATCGATTATTGCATACCATTAACCAGTTGCTAGTTTTAGCGAAAAACCAGCCTGAAGCGGTTTCAATGATTAAAATGGAAGCTCTCGATTTAAACATCATTTCAAAAGAAGTCGCTTTAGAAATGGCCCCAACCGCCATACAAAAGAAAATAGACTTAGGTTTTGAAGAGGCTACAACACCCGCAATGATTTTAGGTAACACTGAGCGCCTTAAAGAATTGCTGTATAACTTGTTGGATAATGCTATTCGCTATACGCACAATGCTGGTTGTGTCACTTTATCGATTAATGTGACTGATGAGGATGTGGAGCTCGTTGTTGCAGACAATGGGCCTGGCATTAGCATGGCTGATCGAGACAAAATCTTCGATAGATTTCACCGTGTCATAGGATCCGGGCAAGATGGAAGCGGTTTAGGCTTGGCAATTGTTAAAGAAATCGCGAATCTACACAACGCAGATATTGTTGTTTCGGAAGCAAATTCAACCAATGGCCTGCAAGTAACAGTGAGTTTTAACAAGTGGATGGAAAGCTAAATCCAAAATAGCAAGCAGGCATTTATGTTAAAAATACATGCAACGACCTCCCACGAACAAGGCTTAAAACGGTAGAATACGTGCTGGCTGTCCTTGTGGTGAAACGGATATCACCGGCCCCTCCTAAGGGTCAGTTTCAGGTTCGAGTCCTGACGGGGACACCAAATCATAAGCTTCTGACTTTAGTTCTTAGTTTTTAAAACATCTCACACCTTTACCAAATAGTTGACCTACGTGCTCACGCGGATTTTTATTCATCAATGGGTTGTGTATATTTAAAGATAAAATCAATAAGCTGATAACAACAAGTCTATGAATCTCGCATGCAGACCATGCATTTAAATATATCTCTACTTGAATGTCCTATGGTTGGTTCATTACCGCTGGAAATAGTTGAGCGTAAAGGTTTGGGTCATCCAGATACGATTTGCGATGCAATCGCGGAAGAATGTAGCCGTAGTTTGTCGCATTATTACCTAGAAAATTTTGGCATGATTTTACATCACAATGTCGATAAAGCCTTACTGTGCGGTGGTCAGGCAATAGCCAGTTTTGGTGGTGGTGAAATAACAGCACCCATTGATATTTACTTGGCTGGGCGTGCCACTGAGCTTGTGGCCGGTGTTAAAGTACCGGTGCATGAAATTGCTATTGAAAGTAGTCACCGTTGGCTAAAGAATAATTTACGCTTCATTGATGTCAATCGACAAGTACGTATACATTGCAATATTCGGCCAGGGTCGGCTGATCTGACCAAGTTATTTCTAAGCCAACAAAATACAAAAATCCCTATTGCCAACGACACCTCCTGCGGCGTTGGCTATGCTCCGCTAAATACCTTGGAAAGCTTGGTTTTAAAGGTTGAACATTACCTTAACTCTCCTGCGGTTAAAGCAGCTTTTCCAGCCATAGGCGAAGATATTAAAGTAATGGGCGTTCGTAGTTATGATGAAATTAATTTAACCGTCGCTTGCGCTATTGTCGGTCGTTTCATTAAGGACATGCCAGACTACCTTGAAATCAAACAAAAAATAGCTGAATTAGCCCAGTTAGCGGCTAAATTAGCTGGTGTTAATGCTGTGAATGTTATGGTTAACGTTGCCGATAATATTTCCGAAGAAAACATTTATCTGACAGTGACTGGCACGTCCGCAGAAAATGGTGATGATGGCGAAGTTGGTCGAGGGAATAGAGCTAATGGACTTATTAGTTTTTATCGACCCATGAGCATGGAAGCGCTGGCTGGCAAAAATCCAGTCAGCCATATTGGCAAGTTATATAACGTAGTAGCGCAAAATATTGCCCATGATATTGTAAATTCGGTAGAGGGTGTGCTTGAAGTATATTGTTATTTACTGGGCCAAATTGGCCGACCGATTGATAATCCTGCAGTGGCCGACTTAAAATTGCATCTGGCACCGGGCATTAATATTGAGCAAATTAATAAGCCTGTTGCGGCGATCGTGCATCAACACCTAGCAAGTATTAATACACTTTGGCAAACAATTATCAGCGGCTCTATTACACTTTTTTAGCGAGTAAATTCAGGAGAGTAAATTATATATGATTAGCAGTTTTTGTTAGTTAGGCTAGCAACAAAATTCAAAGAATACCGCTCAACAAAAAGTCTCAATTTGAGAGATAATTTTCCAGCAACAATGTCACCTGCATCACTAGTCAATAAACAGCGTAACATACACTTCCCATGCATTAAATCAGCGGCAACCAATAGATTTAAATCGTCATCTTGCCAGCAATAATTACCGTAAAATTAAACGTATTAAAAATACACCCAATAAAACTAAATAAAACTAAATAAAAGTAAATAAAAGTAAATAAAAATTAGTGCTACCATAAAGCTGTCTGAATACATTACTTAAGCGCTTTTAAAAACGAAGCTAATCAAAAACCAATAGAAAACTAAAACCACACAAAAACCTATTTATGACTCTTAAAATATTCCTTTATCTTATAGCTTTAATTTTAGCCATTTTAGGTTACCGCAGTTATGCAAATGCCAGTAACAGACTACAAGTTGGAGATGATGCCCCTAGC
The DNA here is from genome assembly GCA_947379975.1 of Methylophilaceae bacterium. Taxonomy (GTDB): domain Bacteria; phylum Pseudomonadota; class Gammaproteobacteria; order Burkholderiales; family Methylophilaceae; genus Methylotenera. The sequence continues at coordinate 8,490 of CANCPF010000001.1, forward strand.
TTTACGCTAAACGATGCGCAAGGGCAAACGCATTATTTGTCCGATTATGCGGGGAAATATCTAGTGCTATACTTTTACCCAAAAGATGACACTCCGGGATGCACCAAGGAAGCTTGCCACTTTAGAGATGATATGGCGCAACTTGAAAAGTTGGGTGCAAAGGTAGTTGGCATTAGTGTTGACAACAGCCAATCACATGACGAATTTGCAAAAAAATATAATTTACCTTTTGCACTACTGGCTGACACCAAGGGTAAAGTGGCTGATAGCTACAATGCACTAAGTAACTTTTATGTAATAAAAATTGCAAAGCGCTACACATTTTTAATTAATCCCAACGGTAAAATCACTAAAATTTACACTAGTGTTGATACCTCAAAACATTCTCAGCAAATTATTGACGATTTGAAGGCAATTCAAAGTAAATAGTCGCTTTCGCCGATTAACGTTAGCGTCATATAAATAATATCGTAGCCTGACCAAGTTCTATTTCTAAAATACCGCCCACTAAAAGTACAAAAGGACACGATATTGATAAATTTAAAAGGTTTAATTAAATATTTTCTATTGCTTGCAGTAATTGCTGGAGCAGTCTTCGCCTTATATACATGGGCAAGTTTAAACTGGGTATATTCATCTGGTGAACGTGCTGGTTATGTACAAAAATTTTCGCTTAAAGGCTATGTTTGCAAAACATGGGAAGGTGAAATTGTCCTAGTTTCTATGCCCGGGACACAGGCGGAGAAGTTTGTTTTCACTGTTAAAGATAAAGCCATCGTAAGCAAAGTGAATGACTCACTTGGAAAAAGAGTGAAAATTTATTATGAGGAACATAAAGGTATTCCTTCTTCATGCTTTGGTGAAACAGCTTATTATGTTAAAGATCTACAAATATTAGAATAGCAGTGCCATTAATCACTAAAAACACTCCAATACAATTAAGCATACCGTTTTATAACAATGGCCGACGAAAAAAATTACATCACCCCTCAAGGTCACGCCAAGCTTGAGGCTGAGTTTAACGAACTCCTAAAAGTTGAACGTCCAGCCTTGGTTAAAGTCGTTTCTTGGGCAGCTGGCAATGGCGATAGAAGTGAAAATGGTGATTACATTTATGGCAAAAGGCGTTTGCGCCAAATAGATGGCCGTTTACGCTTCTTAATGCAACGCATGGATTTAGCCGTCATCGTCGACCCTGCGACGCAGCAAGGCTTAGAAAAAGTATTTTTTGGGGCGTGGATCACACTATTTTCACTAAAAGACGATATTGAACACCGCTACCGCATTGTCGGAAAAGACGAATTAGAGCCATCATTAGGCTATATCAGCTGGGTTTCGCCATTAGCTAAAGCCTTACTGGGTAAGCAAATCGGCGATATTATTAAAGTCACCGCACCGGTCGGTGAAGAACAATATGAAATTATTGATGTGCAATATCAAATACCTGCAGTCTAAAAACAAACAATTGTATGCGTCATACTAAAAGCAATCGCTGGGATATTTTTTGCAAAATTGTCGACAACTATGGTGACATAGGTGTCTGCTGGCGCTTAAGCCAGCAACTAGCTCACGAACATAATTTAACGATACGTTTGTTGATTGATGATATGGCGAGTGCAAAAAAAATCATCACCAATTTAGATATTAGCAAGCAATCTCAGTTAATTAATGGTGTACAAGTGTGTGTTTGGCCTACCCTAAAAAATACGGCTACCGCAGATGCTGCGGATGTAGTACTGGAAACTTTCTCTTGCGCACTGCCAGATTTTTATCTTCAACAAATGGTGCAGCAAGATTCTATCTGGATTAATTTAGAATATCTTTCTGCAGAAAAATGGGTCAGTGACTTTCATGCTAAGCCTTCACCACAAGCTACGCTAGCCATTACCAAGCATTATTTTTTCCCCGGCTTTAAAGATGACACCGGCGGCTTGATTCGCGAAAGAGAGTTAATTACTGAACGGAATATCTTTACAAACAATAAAGAAAAGCAATTTCAATTTTGGCAGAAGATTGGTATTTACGGCGCAGATAATTTTACAGCTGATACGGTCAAAATATCCTTATTTTGTTATGCACAAGCCAACATCACCGGCCTGATTGAATCATTAGTCACTACAAATCAGTGCACAAAGCTATTCATTCCATTTAACAGCGCAATTGCTATCAGCCTTGAAAAACTAGTCGATATTAAGCAACATAATTTGAATGGAATACACCGAGGCAATCTAACCATACACTTACTGCCGTTTTTATCTCAAGCGGATTATGACTGCTTATTATGGGCGTGTGATTTAAACTTTGTACGCGGGGAAGATAGCTGGATACGTGCTATTTGGGCAGAAAAGCCTTTTATTTGGCAACCTTATATTCAATCCGATGAAACGCATATTCTAAAACTCAAGGCATTTTTAGATTTATACTTAAGCGCTGCCACGTCAGAAATAAGTACCTTAATAAACGAATCACAACTCGCCTGGTCAAGCGCTGATACAACAACACAGATGCCAATAAATCACTTAATTGAACAGCTACCAGCGATTCAAAATTACGCTAAAAAAGTCACGAAGACTCTTATGCTACAACCAGACCTTGCTACAAAGCTGATGATTTTTAGTGAAAATTTGGCTAAAAATAAGGTATAATTTGCCGATTTGCTTACAGTCAACTTTATGCACGCAGCAAAATTATCAATTAAAAACTTAACTTAGCAGGGCAATTTATGAAAACAGCACAAGAACTTCGCGCCGGTAACGTCATTATGGTCGGCACTGACCCATTGGTAGTGGTTAAGGCAGAATATACTAAATCTGGCCGCAGCACTGCTGTCGTAAAAATGAAATTTAAAAACTTGTTAACAGATACGCCAAGCGAGACAATTTACGGCGCTGGTGACAAATTTGAAGTGGTTATTCTAGAGAAAAAAGAAGCGACTTACTCTTACTTTGCTGATCCTAGCTATGTGTTTATGGATGCTGAATATAACCAGTACGATGTAGATGCCGAGTTCATGGCAGATAGCTTACCGTACCTTGAAGATGGTATGGCGGTAGATATTCGCTTTTATAACGAGAAACCAATTTCAGTAGAATTGCCAACCACTGTAGTGCGCGAAATCACTTATACTGAACCGGCAGTTAAAGGCGACACTTCAGGTAAAGTAATGAAGCCAGCTAAAATTGCCTCTGGTCATGAGTTCCCAGTGCCATTATTCTGTAGCACAGGTGACAAAATTGAAATTGATACGCGTACTGGTGAATACAGAAACCGCGTATTGAAATAAGCACATTAAACCTTTGCAAAGGTCAATAATTACCTAGCAATGTTTACCCAAAAAGGAGCCGATGGCTCCTTTTTTTATGCCTAAAAAGACTTAATCGCGTTATGATAGCGCACTAATATTAAGCGCTGATATCCGCTGAGGTCCGCTATGAACGACAAACAATTAGTCGCTATACAAGCAGCAACTTATGTCAAAGACGGCATGCTTATCGGCCTAGGAACAGGCTCTACTGCCAATTACTTTATTGAAGAACTCGCGCGTCGCCAACGTGATGAAGGCTTAAAAATCAGCACGGTAGCCAGTTCCACTGTTAGCGCAAATATGGCGCAAGCATTGCATTTACCTATCATTGCCTTAGAACATATTAGCTACATTGATTTATATGTGGATGGTGCGGATGAAATTACACCAGATATGACCTTACTTAAAGGACGCGGCAGCGATTTAGTCAAAGAAAAATTGCTGGCCAAAGCAGCGACACAATTTATTGTGGTAGCCGATGAAAGTAAGCTAGTCAGTCACATCGGACAAAATTTTGTCATACCAATTGAGGTCATTCCATTTGCTTGGCAACTTGCAAAAAAAAGCTTGATTGATGTTGGTGCAGAAGGTGATTTACGTCCTAATGCTGCTAAAGATGGCTTTTGGGTAACCTCGCATGGTAGCTACGTACTCGATATGAAGTTCGACAAAAATATTGATGCACAAGCACTAAATACCCTCATCAACAACACACCTGGCGTGGTTGAGCATGGCATTTTCTATAGTCTCACTGACGCAGTGCTCATTGCAAAAAATGGCCAAATAACTGAGCGCTGGCGCTAGGCTTTTTAATGAGTGTCCTGCTTAAATTCACTGCCATGCCTTACAAAAAAAACAATCTCATGATGAGTTTTTTAATATCGTTTGCTGTCGCCTTTCTGCTGACTGCTTGCACGCCATCTGACGATAATTCAAAAAAAGGTAGCGTAGATAGCCAGAAAAAAGAACTGATTTTTGTTACACACAATGGCCCAACCACTTATTACATGAATGGTGATAATGAATTTTCTGGCATTGAATATGACTTAGCCGCTTTATTTGTGAAAGATTTCGCACCAGAATATCAAATAAAATTCTTATTAGTACCAAGTATCAGCGACGTTATTCCTACACTACTTAAAGGCAAAGCTAATATTGCCGCTGCCAATTTGACTGTCACGCGGCTTAGGCAACAGCTCGTTCAATTTTCAAAACCTTATCAAGAAACACAACAGCAATTGGTCTACAACAATGAAGTAGGTGATAAACCGAAAAATATAGCCGCTATTGCAGGTAGAAAAATTGCGGTGCCTGCTGGCACTAGTTTTGCAGAACGGTTGAGCCAAATACAAGAAAAAGAGCCTTCATTGCATTGGCATGCTCTCAAGCAAACGAATTCAGAAACACTGTTAGATGAAGTTGCGACTGGCGTTCTAGACTTTACTATCGCTGACAGTTATTTAGTGGCGATAATGCAAAACTACTATCCAAATCTAGAGGTGGCGATGCCTTTAGGCGATACTGAAAAAATTGCATGGGCTTTAGCAAAAAATGCTGATCCTGCACTAGTAAAAAAAGTGAATATGTTTTTTGATAAAATCAAAAAGGATGGCACCTTACATAATCTACTTGACCGCTATTATGGTAATTCTAATCGTCTAAATACATTAGATATCACCACTTTTATGAAACTCACAGACACACTATTACCAAAATATAGAAATATCTTTAAGCAGGCACAGGAAATCACTGGTATTGATTGGCGTTTATTAGCAGCCGTCAGCTACCGTGAATCACACTGGGACACCTTCAGCACCTCACCCACCAATGTGCGAGGTTTGATGATGCTAACAGAAAGCACTGCTGACTTAATGGGCGTAACCGACAGGCTAGACCCCAAGCAAAGCATACCCGCCGGTGCTAAATATATCGTTAAAATGATAGAAGCTGTACCAGAACGCATACCTGAGCCTGATCGCACTTATATGGCTTTGGCCGCCTACAACATTGGTTACGCCCACGTAGAGGACGCCAGAATACTGGCTAAGCGTTTAAATCTTAATCCAGATAGATGGGCAGATGTGAAGAAAACCTTGGTGTTATTAAATAACCCAGAATACTACCTAGATGCAAAATACGGCTATGCAAGTGGCGGTGCACCTGTGATTTTTGTTGAATCTATACGCAGTTATCAACGCATTTTAGAACGTTATCAGGCCAGCCATAATACGGATTTATTTAGTTTTAAATTTTCACATACTAAATAAAGCATGATAAATAGCTAAGTGAAGCTTCTAGTCGCCGCTATAGCAGCGAATATCAGTTTATCTGACTGTTATCACTGCAAGATTATTCATATAAGGTCGCAGCACCTCAGGCACGGTCACGCTGCCATCCGCATTTTGATAGTTCTCAAGCACTGCAACCAATGTGCGCCCTACGGCTAAACCTGAACCATTCAAGGTATGCACAAACTCCATTTTACCGCTTTCGTTTTTAAAACGCGCCTGTAATCTACGTGCTTGAAAAGCCTCGCAGTTAGAAACAGAAGATATTTCACGGTAAGTATTTTGTGCTGGCAACCAAACTTCGAGATCATAGGTTTTGGCCGCGCCAAATCCCATATCACCGACACAAAGCGATACCACACGATACGGTAAGGCCAGCGCCTTTAAGATATTTTCAGCATGACCAACCATGTCTTCCAATGCAGCATAACTAGTATCAGGATGGACGATCTGCACCATCTCAACTTTATCAAACTGATGTTGGCGTATCATGCCTTTGGTATCGCGGCCGTAAGAGCCTGCCTCAGAACGAAAACATGGTGTGTGTGCGGTGAGTTTAATTGGCAATGATTCTAAGGCGATGATTTCATCACGCACAGTATTGGTGAGTGTCACTTCTGAAGTCGGGATTAAATACAGCTTGCTATCGTTGTGCTGCAAGCTAAACAAATCTTCTTCAAACTTAGGTAATTGACCAGTGCCGGTCAGCGTTGCCGCATTCACCAAATATGGTGTATAGCACTCCTCATAACCATGCTGCTCAGTCTGTGTATCCAGCATAAATTGCGCTAGCGCACGATGCAGCTTAGCTATCTGACCACGCATAAAAGTGAAGCGCGCACCTGAGAGCTTAATGCCGGTATCGAAATCCAAACCTAACGGTGTGCCCACATCGGTATGGTCTTTGATTTCAAAATCAAAGTTACGTGGCGTGCCCACTTGCCGCAGCTCAACATTATCGGCTTCCGATTTACCTGCAGGTACGCTTTCATGCGGTAGATTCGGAACATTCAACAACATGTTTTGCAACTCGGTTTGCAACTCCACTAATCGTACTTCATCCGCTTTTAGTTGGTCACCTAAACCGGCCACTTCAGCCATAATTGCGCTCACATCCTCGCCTTTAGACTTAGCAAAACCAATCTGTTTAGAACTATTGTTGCGCTTGGCTTGTAGTTCTTGGGTGCGAGTTTGAACGGTTTTACGCTCGTTCTCTAACGCAGTGAAACTGGCTGAATTAAAATCAAAACCGCGTTTCTTCAATAAGCTAACTACACCGTCTAAATCATTTCTTAAGGCTTGGATATCTAACATCTAATTTTCCTAATATTCTGTCATTCTGTGCTCGACACGAAATCCAGTACCGTTTAAGTCACTGGATTCCGACCTTTCGTCGGAATGACATGGTTTATGGCTATATTTTATTTTTTGCTTTTTTTATCTAATGCTTGTTTATCTAGTGTACGCAAATGTGCTAATTTTTCCGTGATTTTACCTTCTAAGCCGCGTGGAGTGGGAATATAAAATTGTTGTGGAGGAAAATCATCAGGAAAATAATCCACACCGGCAGCGTAAGCCTCAGGTTCGTGATGGGCATATCGATATTCCTTGCCATAATCTAATGATTTCATCAGTTTTGTCGGCGCGTTTCTTAAATGCAGCGGCACCGGCCTAGAACTATCTTGCCCGACAAAGGCTTTAGCTTGATTATAAGCGTTGTATGAAGCATTACTTTTGGGGGCAACCGCTAAATAAATAACAGCATTCGAAAGCGCCAACTCTCCTTCTGGTGAACCAAGCCGTTCAAAAATTTGACAGGCTTCAAGCGCCATACTTTGCGCGCGCGGGTCAGCTAAACCAATATCTTCAATAGCCATACGTACTATGCGTCGGCCCAAATATAATGGATCCGCACCGCCATCAAGCATGCGTAAAAACCAATACAAAGCGGCATCCGGATTTGATCCACGGACCGATTTATGCAGGGCCGAAATCTGATCGTAAAATGCTTCGCCGCCTTTATCAAAGCGACGTAATTTACTGGCCATCGTCGTTTGTAGAAAGGCTTCGTCTATGTCGTTTACATGAGCGCCTTCTGCCGCATTAAATAGGCTTTCTACAAAATTCAGCAAACGTCTTGCATCGCCATCCGCATAGGCTAGCACTTGCTCGCGTACATCGTCAGACATAACGATATTTGCAGCGACTAATTGCTGGGCGCGGTTAAGCAACAAACCTAATTCTGATTCTGATAATGCATTGAGTACAAATACCTGTGAGCGGCTTAATAAAGCACTATTCACTTCAAACGATGGATTCTCCGTAGTCGCGCCGATAAAGGTAATCAAGCCGCTTTCTACAAAAGGTAGAAAGGCATCCTGCTGACCTTTGTTAAAGCGGTGTACTTCATCGACAAATAATATTGTTTTACGGCCATGATGTTGCAAAGTCAGCTCTGCCCGCTCAACTGCCTCACGAATATCTTTAATGCCAGATAACACTGCAGAAATCGGGATGAAATCAGCATCAGCGGTATTGGCAATCAGGCGCGCTAAAGTGGTTTTACCTACGCCTGGCGGCCCCCACAAAATCATGGAGGGTAATTTTCCAGACTGAAAAGCTAATCGCAGCGGTTTACTTTCACCTAAAAGATGCGATTGCCCAACCACTTCATCTAAAGTTTTAGGACGTAATCGCTCGGCGAGTGGTGCTTGCGGCTGTTTAGAGGTAAATAAACTACTCAAAAATTGTTACCTATGCTGACCAAATAAAAAGGGCTGTAAGCTTTAAAGCTTACAGCCCTAAATAATATCACTGATAGTAATGATTATATTCAAACTATTGAATTGGCAATCAACTTCAAATAGCCATTAAACAAACTATTCACCGACTACATCCACCCCTTTAGGTGGCTTAAATAGAAAAGTTTTGGCATCGATCACTGGATTAGCTTCAAGATTAGTGAAAACTATCTTAGTTAGGTGGCCAAAGCTGTCTAGCATTATCATTTCCTGCAAAACATCATCTTTAAAACCCAAGCTGATATTATCAAACCCTGAATCTTTGTCTTTTGGATTAGCGCTTACCCAATCCAGCTTATCTTTACGATAAGCACTAACCAGTTTAAAGTTTTTATCCAAACTATCGTCACCAGCCAATAAAGCGGCTGGACTAGCACCAAGGGCTCTACTGAGCTCCCTCACCGTCACTTGCGCTAACTCAGTATCGTAAAGCCAAACTTGCTTACCGTCGCTAATGATTTGCTGTTCGAATGGTTTATTGTAATCCCATCTAAATTTATTCGGCCTTTTCAACTGCATTTGACCGTATACATCTTGAATTTTCTGGCCTTTTTTGTCGCTGACAATTTGATGAAAGTCAGCGCGCAGCGCTTGAGTTTTCTCATAAAAATTCTTAAGACTAGCGCTACCATCTGCATTTGAAAGCATGGGGATCAACATCAAGCCAACCAATATTGCGATTTTAAATTTACGCATCCATTTCCTTATTTTGATCTTTTACACTTATCAGTATTAAACATCATGGTGAGGCGCTAGCACTTCACGATTGCCATTAGTCTGCATGGCAGATACTAAGCCAGCACGCTCCATATCTTCGATTAACCTTGCTGCTCGGTTATAGCCGATACGTAATTGTCGCTGTACGCCAGAAATACTGGCTCTGCGTGTTTTAAGTACAATACCAACAGCTTCATCATAAAGCGGGTCAACTTCTGAGCCACCATTTGAATTTGAACTACCGCTATCCGAAAAATCGGCGTCGCCTTCTAAAGCCTCATTACTTAATATACCTTCAATATAGTTAGGTTCACCCTGCGCTTTCAGGTAATTCACTACTTTATGCACTTCTTGGTCTGAAACAAACGCGCCATGAATACGTAGTGGATAACCAGTACCCGGCGGCATATACAACATATCGCCCTGACCTAATAATGCCTCAGCGCCCATTTGATCTAGTATGGTGCGAGAATCAATTTTGCTTGAGACTTGGAAAGAAACGCGGGTCGGAATATTAGCCTTAATTAGACCAGTAATAACATCGACTGATGGACGCTGGGTAGCAAGCACCAAATGGATACCCGAAGCTCGCGCTTTTTGTGCCAAACGTGCGATGAGCTCTTCAACCTTTTTACCCACCACCATCATCAAATCGGCCAACTCATCTATCACCACTACAATTAGCGGCATTTCCATAAGCGGTTCTGGTTCATCTGGCGTTAAGCTAAATGGGTGCGGAATTCTTTCACCGGCTTTATAAGCATCTCTAATTTTTTGGTTATATCCAGCCAGATTACGCACACCTAGCATAGACATTAATTTATAGCGGCGCTCCATCTCTGCCACGCACCAGTTAAGCGCATTGGCAGCTTGTCGCATATCGGTAACCACAGGCGCTAGCAAATGTGGAATCCCTTCATATACTGAAAGCTCTAACATTTTAGGGTCTATCAAAATCATCCGCACTTGGCTAGCATCCGCCTTATAGAGCAAACTTAGAATCAGCGCGTTAATAGCCACTGATTTACCTGAACCGGTAGTCCCTGCAACTAACACATGCGGCATTTTGGCTAAATCAGCGACGGCAGGTTTACCTGCAATATCTTTACCCAAACATATGGCTAGTGGCGACTTTACATCGGCATAAGCTTGACTGCTCATAATTTCGGATAAATAAACAATTTGGCGCTTAGGATTCGGAATTTCTAAACCCATACAAGTTTTACCGGGGATAGTTTCTACCACGCGAACACTCACCACGGACAACGCACGCGCTAAGTCTTTAATTAAATTGGTCACTTGGCTGCCCTTAACACCTGCTGCTGGCTCCAATTCAAAACGAGTAATGACAGGGCCTGGCAAGGCGGTAAGCACTTTCACCTCGATGCCAAAATCCATTAATTTCCGTTCAATTAAACGCGAAGTAAAATCTAGAGTTTCAGCAGATTGCGGCTCAACCATGCCTGTTGGCTCATCCAACAAATACAAAGGAGGCAAGCTCGAATCTGGTAACGCTTCAAATAATGGCGCCTGCTTTTCTTTTTGTACGCGCTCACTTTGTATCACTTCAAAAGCTGGCGCTTCTATCAATACCGGCTCCCGATCGACCACTCTTTTGCGCTCAGCGTGGACAAATTCAGATCGCTCTAACTCAACCACCTTACCGGCTTTTCTATCTTGCCAATCTTGTAATTTGAATTTAATAAATTCGTAGCTGGCAATTAAAGCCGCACCAAATTTTTCGGTAATCATGATCCAAGACCAGCCGGTAAACAAACTAAAGCCGATAACAAACATCACGAGTAATAACATACTAGAACCGGTATAGCCAAACATCATGCGTAAACTGCTATCTACCGATGTTCCCAACATGCCGCCAGGTGCTAATGGCAATGAGGCTGGCAGACTAATCAAATGACCCGCTTCTAAACTGCATGAGGCAATGAGCACTAAGGCAAAGCCAATAAAGTTAAACAGTAAAAATGGCTTTTCGTTTAAATCCACCGCTTCTAGCTTTAAGTAAACAAACCACATAGCGTAAAAAGCCAGTACGGCCCACCACCATGCAGAAAAACCAAATAAATAAAGTAGCATATCTGACAACCATGCGCCGACATTACCACCGCTATTGTGAATAATAGAACTATCAGCCGCCATATGCGACCAAGAAGGGTCTTCGCGATGGTAGCTAAAAAGAATAATGGCAATATATAGCCCAGACAAGACTAAACCGAGCCACCATGCTTCTTTAATTAGCGTAGCAACGAGTTGATTCGATTTACTGACTTCAGCTTCACGACGTGCATTCGCGGGAGTTGATTTTTTGAAAAACAAGATAGTCAAAACCTCAGGTATAGTTGACGTTAAATTTATACTGCAAATTTAATTATAGCAGTATCAAAGTAGATGCGTAGCTAATACAATATCAATCTAACTAATCAGATGCAAAACTAGGAACCGATCATGGATATTGGTATTAAAGAACAAGACAGGAAAAATGTTGCACAAGGTTTATCGCACCTATTAGCCGACACCTATACACTTTATCTTAAAACCCATTATTTTCATTGGAACGTCACAGGCCCAATGTTCAACACATTACACTTGATGTTTGAAGGGCAATATACCGAACTTGCGCTTGCGGTTGATTTAGTAGCGGAACGTATTCGTGCTTTAGATGTGTATGCACCTGGCACCTATCGTGACTTTGCAAAACTATCGTCTATTAAAGAAACTGATTCTGTACCTAAAGCGCAAGACATGATTAAAGAATTAGTTGAGGGTCATGAAGCGGTATGTAGAACAGCACGCAGCGTATTCCCTGCGGCCGACCAAGCTGCTGATGAAGCAACTAAAGACTTGCTCACGCAACGACTACAATTACATGAAAAAACCGGTTGGATGTTACGTAGCCTACTAGAAAAGTAATTTATAGTTAGCATACGACAAATCGCTAATCGCTTTATTTTGCAGAAGTTACATCAGTACTAATTTGGCCACGATTTCAATTTATACCATTTGAATTTATCGGCATTTTTAATCTTTGTTAAGGGCCAACAGCTCTCACAATTTACTATTACATATTAGATTTCATCAAAGGCTTTTATCATGGCAACACGTCACGTTCATCTTCTTATTTTAGGCTCAGGCCCTGCTGGTTATTCTGCTGCAGTTTATGCCGCCCGCGCCAACCTTAATCCAGTATTAATTACCGGCATCGCTCAAGGTGGCCAGTTAATGACCACCACTGAAGTGGATAATTGGCCAGCCGATGCAGATGGCGTACAAGGTCCGGAATTAATGGCACGCTTTCAAAAACACGCAGAACGCTTTAATACTGAAATGATTTTTGACCATATACACACCACACATTTAGCTGAAAAACCAATTCGCTTGGTAGGCGATAGCGGTGAATATACTTGTGATGCACTCATTATTGCCACTGGTGCATCTGCACAATATTTAGGCTTACCTAGCGAAGAGAAGTTTTCTGGAAAAGGCGTTTCTGCCTGCGCCACTTGTGATGGATTTTTCTATAGAAACCAAGAGGTTGCAGTGATTGGCGGCGGTAACACTGCCGTTGAAGAAGCACTTTATTTATCCAACATTGCAAGCAAAGTCACGTTAGTTCACAGACGCGATAAATTTAAAGCCGAAGCAATTTTAGTAGACAAATTACTTGCGCGTGTCGCTGAAGGTAAAATTGTCTTAGAAACTTTCCAAACACTGGATGAAGTATTAGGTGATGACAGCGGTGTAACAGGTATGCGCTTGAAAAACGTCAATGATGGCAGCACCAAAGAGATTGCTTTAATGGGTGTGTTTATTGCGATTGGTCATAAGCCAAATACGGATATTTTTGCTGGTCAATTGGAAATGCAAGGTGGCTATATCGTGACGCAAATGGGTCGTGCTGGTAACGCCACTGCCACCAGCATTCCTGGTGTGTTTGCGGCAGGTGATGTACAAGACCATATTTACCGCCAAGCAGTAACCAGTGCGGGCACTGGCTGCATGGCAGCGTTAGATGCGGAACGTTATTTAGATCAATAATGCACATTGCTAGGGACAATAGCCATATTGTCCCTACTATTACTTAACGTGACTAAAATTAAACCAATTAACATTAAACCAAGCAAAATCAAACTAGACAACATCAATCTAGGCAAACATATCGCTGTGATAAAACCTGACAACGAAGACCTTAATCTATTTCGTGAAGCGGTAAAAGATGTAATACCCTTGCCCGCTAGGCATGCCAAAGTACGGCTAGACTTACAGCAAGCTAAACCAAGACCTATCCCAAAAAAAATTAAGCGAGATGATCAGCAGGCGCTAGCTGACTCATTATCGGACCATTTTATTCCAGCCTATGAACTTGAAGTGGGCGCACCAACTTCTTATTTAAGCGCAGGTCATTCACCAGAAATTTTAGTCAAATTACGTCGAGGCCATTGGCCAGTGCAGGCAGCGATTGATTTACATGGCATGATTAGCGACGATGCTAGGTTGTATATATCAACCTTTATTGGCGACTGCAAGAGCCGCGGCATTCGCTGTGTGCATATTGTGCATGGCAAAGGGCTAAGCTCGCGCAACCAAGAACCTGTACTAAAAAACAAGCTACGTGGTTGGCTGATGCAAAAAAATGAAATAATCGCTTATGTGGAAGCCAAAAGGCAAGATGGTGGCAGTGGCGCTGTCATTGTGCTGATTAAAGCTTAGGCTAATATTGATCATTCCAGCTTGGCTTAAGGCTCAAATTGAAGACTGATTTCAAAGCAGATTTAAAGACCTAGCTCGCTCAAACTAGCATGATCATCAGGGCGTCGACCTAAGGCCCAGAAAAACTTACGCTCAGTTTCCTTAATGGCTAAATCATTAATACTGGCATAGCGAAGCTCCATCAAACCATTCGCATCAAACTGCCAGTTTTCGTTTCCGTAAGATCTAAACCAATTCCCCTCAGCATCGCACCATTCATAAGCAAAGCGCACCGCAATACGATTACCTTCAAATGCCCACAACTCTTTAATTAACCGGTATTGTTGTTCATTCGCCCATTTCTTCGTCAAAAACTCCACAATTTCTGCACGTCCACGAGGAAACTCAGCGCGATTACGCCATTGAGAATCTTGTGTATAAACCAAAGAAACCCGCTGTGGATCGCGAGTATTCCAACCATCTTCGGCCATCCGTACTTTTTGCAGGGCAGTTTCGCGAGTAAAGGGCGGCACTGGCGGGCGAATTTCTAGATTAGCGGTCATCATTTATTTTCTTTAATTTTACAAACATGAAATATATTACTCACCTAAAAATCCACCACTTTGATGCGCCCATAAGGTTGCGTATAAACCACCCAATTTTAGCAAAGATTGATGGTCGCCCTCTTCGATTATTTTACCTTCATCCAGCACTATCAACCTATCCATTGCCGCGATAGTAGACAAGCGATGCGCAATAGCAACCACAGTCTTACCTTCCATCAAAGTGTACAAGCTCGCTTGTATTGCCACTTCCACTTCAGAATCCAATGCGCTAGTCGCTTCATCTAAGAGCAATATTGGCGCATCTTTAAGCATAACGCGTGCAATGGCTATTCGCTGGCGCTGGCCACCGGAGAGTTTCACTCCACGCTCGCCGACGTGTGCATCATAAGCAGTGCGGCCTTTTGCATCCATAAGTCCTAAAATAAACTCATGGGCTTCCGCATGTTTGGCCGCGTTAATCATTTCTGCTTCAGTGGCATCAGGCCGGCCATATAAAATATTATCGCGCACACTGCGATGCAATAATGAAGTATCTTGCGTCACCATACCAATCTGACTGCGTAAGCTATTTTGTGTGACCAGTTTAATGTCTTGGTCATCGATTAATATCTGGCCATGTTCTACATCATAAAAACGTAGTAGTAAATTGACAATTGTTGACTTACCTGCGCCAGAGCGTCCAACTAAACCAACTTTTTCACCTGATTTAATAGTCAAGTTAAGCGCCTGCAACACTGGCGTTTTCAAACCATAGGAAAAATCAACCGCTTCAAATTGGACATTGCCTGCACTAACGACCAAAGGTTGCGCTTCTGCAACATCGGTAATCTGCTGCGCCATGGATAAAGTGTTCACACCATCTTGTGCTGTACCAATTTGCTCATAAAGCGAGGTAAGTTCCCACATCACCCAGTGTGATATTCCGTTGAGGCGTAAGGCCATCGCGGTAATCGCCGCCACGCCACCTACGCTCATTTCGCCTTTAGTCCATAGCCACAAAGCAACGCCAGAGGTGGAAATAATCAGTAGCACGTTCAGTACATGATTCACTATTTCGACACCAGACACATAGCGCATCTGCGCATTAACCGTGCCTAAAAATTCATGCATCGCCGATTTTGCATAAGTAGCCTCGCGCCCAGCATGTGAAAATAGCTTAACCGTACTAATATTAGTATAAGCATCGGTAATACGCCCTGACATTAAGGATCTAGCATCTGCTTGCTGTTGTGAGACTTTAGCTAAACGTGGCACAAAGTAACTCAGAGACGAAATATAACAAAGTACCCAAGCTAAAAATGGCAGCATCACCATCGTATTGAAATGCCCAACTACGGCGACCATAGTCACAAAATAAATGATCACAAAAACCAAAATATCGGCCACGATAAAAAATACATCACGCACAGCCAAGGCCGTTTGCATGACTTTTGCCGAGACACGACCAGCAAATTCGTCTTGATAAAAACTCATACTTTGACTCAGCATGAGTCTGTGGAAATTCCAACGCAAGCGCATAGGAAAATTACCCGCAAGTGCTTGGTGTTTAATAAAAGTCTGTAAAGTAATTAATATTGGACTAAGTAATAACAAGCCTACTAATAACAATAAGTGCTGTTTTTCTGTGACCCATAATAAGTCTGCTGAAGTTTCACTCAGCCAATCCACTAACTTACCCATTACCGCAAACAAAAGCGCTTCAAAGCCACCTATGATGGCGGTAAAGAACGTCATGGCGAAAATTAAGGCCCTAGAACCTTGGGTGCATGACCACAAAAATGGCCACAACGCCGGTGGCGGAGGATCAATTTCATTGCTAGGAAAAGGATTTAATCGGTTTTCAAACCAGTGCAGCATAGAGTGATTTCAGTTCAGAATTTAAGATAATTTGAGCGCTTTACATGAAACTATTTGTAGCTTATAACTTTAGACTTCGTCATCCCGACGAAAGTCCGGATGACAGGGGTTTTAGTATTTTATTAAAAATTGAGCCATCGTTATTTGACAGCAAAGCTCTAGCTAAACTTAAAGCTTAGCAATCAAGCAAACAACTTCTGCCGCGACACCTTCGCCCCTACCTGTAAAGCCTAGTTTTTCAGTAGTAGTCGCTTTCACGTTTATCGCCTCTAGCATTACCGCGCAATCTTCGGCAATATTCATACGCATTTGTTCAGTATGTGGCGATAATTTTGGTAGCTCGCAAATTACCGTGCAATCCAGATTACTCACGCCATAACCTTTAGCCTTAATTAGGACCACAACTTGCCTTAATAACTCGCGTGAATTAATGCCTTTGTACTGCATATCCGTCGGTGGAAAATGTTTACCTATGTCGCCCAGCGCCGCTGCGCCTAATAGCGCATCACAAATAGCATGTAGCAATACATCGGCATCAGAATGTCCGTCCAAGCCTTTTTCAAAAGGAACATCCACGCCACCTATGATGCATTTTCGCCCAGACACTAGCCTGTGAACATCAAAACCATGACCAATTCTTATCGCAATCCTAGGTGTCGCAATCATTTGTCCTCCAGAAGCATTAAAGCTGAAACAACCGCCAAATCTTGTACATAAGTAACTTTGAGGTTACGCAATTCACCTGTCACTAAGTTTGGCTTCAAACCCAAGGCTTCAACGGCTTCAGCTTCGTCGGTAGGACTACCGTTAAACTGAGTTAGCGCCTCTTTTAGTGTTGCATATCGAAACATTTGTGGCGTTTGCGCCTGCCATAAATTAGCACGTGGCACAGTAGCCGATACACGCTGATTACTATCTGCACGTTTTAAAGTATCTGCCAGAGGTAAGGCTAACAAGCCACCTACTGGGTCATTTTCTAGCGTAGTTAAAAGGTGACTTAACAATTGGTTAGTTAAACCTGGTCTAGCAGCATCATGCACTAAAATCCAGTCATCTAGCGCTACTTGTGTTTCTATTGCAATCAAGCCATTCAACACCGTTATAGCCCGCGTATTGCCGCCACAATAATGTACCTGGGATTTACTACTGGCATTCAGATAAGTGCTAGACCAGTGCGTGTCGTCAGCACTGAGTATGATGTTAATACTACAAATTTTAACGGTACTATCAAACACTTCAATCACATGTTGAATCAGTGACTTACCATGTAAATTTAAATATTGCTTAGGGGCGTCTGCACCCATGCGACTGCCACTGCCAGCGGCTGGAATGATGACGTGAAAACGCGCCATGCTAAATTTTTAACAGGTAATCAATCATATGCAAATTTTAACATAGCGTGCTCGTTTGATACCTAAGCAATTGATGCAGAAAGTGACTTTTTTAAATTAGCCATGTTGATAAAACAACAACATGCCCTCTGTGGGTGATTTAGGAATTTAAAGAGTTTGACTTCTAGTTTACTAACTTTGGAAAGTTGCACTTTCTACCTATTGTATTGTCGCTTAGATATAAATTTGATGACGTATGGCCTATGAAAAAAAGTTTGTCTTTGTCATCCTTTAGCCTAGTTCATATATCCTAGTAAATCAGTTTGATGTGCGATAACCTTCCAAGCGCCGCTCCTTTTATGAAATACCGTAGATGATCGTATAGAAACGGTTTCTGCCTTTCCATTAATTTCATTCTCGCCAATTTCAACGCAAGTGATTAACGCCATGTCAGCACTAATCACAGTATGCAGCTGTTGTGGATTAACGCGTCCTCCTAGCTTGAGCACTGCAACAGAATCCCACATCTGCTCTATACTTTCCCAGCCAATTAAATATAAACCATCAGGGCCCATATAAATGACATCATCAGCATGAGACCAAGCGTCTTTCATCGACTGGCTATTACCTGTGAATAATATATTAAGGGCGACATAAAAATTATCTGTTGCCGTTACTATGGCTTGCTCATTAGTCATTATCATAATCTCCTAAATATATCACTGGTGTACGAAAGTCTACTCCGTAGCATAAACGACTGACAAGCTTAATTTGGTTTAAAGTTACAACTTTAGATTACTCGCTATGGCTCATAGTATTTAGTCAATTTAAATGTCTTTCGATTTAAAACTACATGTGTCTATCATGAAATATTAAACAAACTTAATCAGACCCTGACAAATATCACTTAGGAGCCTAAAATAGCAAAAACTTCGTTGCTCAGAGCAAAATATAGTTAGAAATTAACACTTAGATTCGCACTTAATGTATTTGAATTATATGAATTAGAGCCTTGAGAGTACATATAATTAAAGCTCATCAAAGTATTTTTAAAAGTTTGGTAACTTAGACCCATCCCAAGTGAGCCTAAATCACTAGGCATGCTTTTAAAGGATAAAGCCACATCACCAGATCCAGTATCAGTATAATACATATATTGGTTCATAACTCCTAGATAGTTGTGGGTATATTGAAGGTTCATAGTCGGCCTTAATATGCCATTTGATATCGCTATGTTAGTAAACATTTTGATGCCCGTAGAAATATTATTGGATCTGATGTTTGCTTGATCGTAACTAACTGCAGATGAAGAGCCAGCTTCACTGTAAGCATCCAATTTGGCCTTACTCATGTCTACTTTCAAATAAGGCTGAAGTGTTAGATTGTTCACCTCGAATAATCGGCTTATCTTTAATCCAGCAAAAGTGACAGATCCGCTTCGGGTTCCAGAAAGCAATAGATCAGAATATCTAAGGTTATCAAACCCTAGATCCCCGCACCCCAACACTCCATCTAGTAAAAAATTATTGGCCGATTGATAACTTAAATAGAAGATTTAATCGCTGAATGTAGGCTGAGCGACAACAGAATGGCTAAGATAATTGAATCTATTGCAGCAAGCCAGTTAAATATTATAAATTAAAGTTCCCAAATGGTGTATTGAGACCTAAATAAGTCTTGAATGCACCATTCGAAGACCCATCAAATTCATTGATGACATTTTCACGAAGTTAGCTTTTAATTGAATCAATCATCCGCACTGGATACGATTTTATGTATGCTTAAATCTGCGCCATCAAACTCTTCTTCTTGGCTTAAACGTATTCCTACAACAGTTTTCAACAGGCCATAAACAAGTGCGCCACCGACCAGTGCGATCAACACGCCTAAGCCTGTGCCTAAAAGTTGTGACATCAAACTTATACCGCCAATACCACCTAATGCTTTTGCACCAAAAATACCTGCGGCTATTCCGCCCCAAGCGCCACAAAGCCCGTGTAAAGGCCAAACACCTAGGACATCATCAATTTTTAAACGATTTTGTGTTTGCGTGAACGCCCATACGAATAATGCGCCAGCGACTACGCCAGTCACTAAAGCACCTAATGGGTGCATCACATCTGAGCCGGCACAAACTGCCACTAAGCCAGCTAAAGGACCATTATGTACAAAGCCTGGATCATTTTTACCCATGACTAAGGCAGCTAGAGTACCGCCAACGAGTGCCATTAATGAATTTACTGCGACCAAACCGGAAATACCTTGAATGGCTTGCGCTGACATGACATTAAAACCAAACCAGCCGACGGTAAGAATCCATGCGCCTAAGGCTAAAAATGGAATATTAGAAGGCGGATGCGCATGCACACGACCATCTTTAGCATAGCGACCTGAGCGTGCGCCTAGCAATATGACTGCCGCCAGCGCTATCCAACCGCCCATTGCATGAACAACTACCGAGCCAGCAAAGTCGTGGAATTTAGCACCATAAGTTGCCATTAGCCAATCTTGAAAGCCGTAATGATTATTCCAGGCGATGCCCTCAAAAAATGGATAAATGAAACCCACTATTAAAAAAGTCGCTGCAAGTTGTGGATTAAATTTAGCACGTTCTGCAATTCCGCCAGAAACAATGGCGGGTATAGCTGCGGCAAATGTCAGTAGGAAAAAGAATTTGACTAAGCCAAAGCCGTTATTGGCGGCTAACACATCCGCACCGCTGAAGAAATTTACGCCATAGGCAATGCTATAACCTATGAAAAAGTAGGCGATGGTTGATACTGAAAAATCAACCATAATTTTAACCAAAGCATTGACTTGGTTTTTTTTACGTACCGTACCTAACTCTAAAAATGCAAAACCTGCATGCATTGCTAGCACCATAATGGCGCCTAATAAAACAAATAACACATCGTTTGATGAAACTACCATTTCCATTTTGTACCATCCTAAATATTTTTAAGCTGGCTTTTATAAGCAAATAGTGCGCCAAAACGTAACTGATTGTTTTTTATTAGATTTAACTTGGCACATATTGAAATATTGCACTTTAATTGTGCAATGCACAAAAGATAGCACCTAATTGGTGCAAATTAATTATTGCGCAATTTTCTGCTGCAATTTACTGACACTTTTTTTATGTTCGTGTCATGGCCGTGCTAAAAATTAATAATTTAGCTGCGACAAATATCTCCAATCAACCTCATTCCTTGACGGTATAACTAAAAACTAAATAACTCATAACAACAAGCTATCGCTTACAATTGTGCATGAGATTAAACCTCAGCAAATGCGCATTCGGATGAGAACTAAGGTTCTAAAACTTCAACAATGGAACGAACCGTATGGAATTAATATTAATATTTGTCTTGATAGTACTTGCTTGGTTCTGGCTAGATAGTCTAGATAAGCGTGAAAGAGCAGTGCTTTTAGGTGCAGAGTTGGCAGCTCGGTTTAATTTACAGCTACTCGATGAAACAGTTGCTTGCAACAAGTTATGGTTGGCGCGTAATGCCCGTGGCAAAGTACACTTTCTGCGTACTTATGAATTTGAAGTAAGCGCCAGTGGGGCTGAGCGCTTACATTGTCATCTTATTTTACTTGGAAATCAGCTTAGTACCTGGCACATTCCGCCTTACCAGCAAGCGGAATAAAGCCATTTAGAATTCATACTCTAGTTGCATTCTCAAGGTATTATTTGGCGCCACCTCGCTCAACCCCACAAGCCAGGCCGCATTATATTTAATGGCGCGTTTATTCGCTAATGCAAATTTACCAAATACTGCCGGACCCGCTCGGTGATTCTGTGCGCTAGCAGCGTCCCAATGATCCCAACGGCCTAACTCACCGAAGCCTTGCACACCAAATTCTAATGTTTTAATCCAGCGATATTTAGCTTGCCATTGATAGCCCATTTCTGTGGCATATTTATCATCGGCATCATTGCGGCCAAATTTTCGCTCAAATAACACGTTGCCATTCAATTGTAACTTGCCAAATTCAGTCTGAAATAACGGACCAATCTTAAACTCCCAAGGCGCTTTACTATTATTAAGCGGCGCTTCGATCTCAGTAATCAAACCAATATCCACCGCATATTTTCCGGTTTCAGTGAGCTGGAATTTATTTTCCCACTCAGCAAGCGTCAAGCCGTCACTGCCTTCCTTTTCACGCTTTAAATATAGCTCTGTAAACCAATAATCCGTAGCCCCATAGCCAAAACCTAGCGTACTAACGGTAGCACGCGTCCCATCCGGCTGCTTAGCCGTACCAAATTTGAAATCGATTTCTTTTTCGCCTTGCTCAACCTTAGGCATGTAAATGTAATCAGCTGGCCCCGCAGCAGCGCTTGCCGAATAAAGTGCAGCACTTACGACCAAGCTACTTAGCGCAATACGGCTTAGTAGAAAACTATTTTTAACGAAATCGTGTGTTGCTAAATTTGTGTGATTGATTAATTTCTTTACTTGCATATTGAATAGAACCTATTAATTAAATTGATTTACGTGGCTTAGCCGCTAATTTCATACCAAGACTAATGACCGCTAATACAGCAACATAAAAGATGACCTGCATACCTGCAGGACGTGCATCATAGCCAATAAGACTGTGTAGCAATATGCCTAATAAGCCATTTTCTGGCAATGCTGACGAGCTATCCCACAGCGGTGATGCTAGGGCCGGAATCAAATCAGCCTGAATTAAAAAGTGTGCAGCGGTAGAAGCCATACCAGCCGCTAATAGCAGCACTAAAGCACCCGTGGCTGCAAAAAACCAGCGCATAGGAATACGCAACAATCCTGCGTAAAGGCTATAGCCAACCGCAACACCCGCCAGCATTCCTATCAAACCACCGAATAACATAGTGCGAGCACTACTGCCTTCTGAAGCGGCAATACCATAAAGGAAAAGTACTGTTTCTGAACCTTCACGTAATACAGCTAAGCCAACCACTACCATCAGTATTGAACATTCACTGCGACCTTCGCTAATATTGGCCGCCACCGTGCGCGCCTTCTTAGCTAATTCAGCACCATGCGAAGCCATCCAAACATTATGCCAAGCCAACATTAGTACTGCGAGACCAAGCACAATCGCGTTAAATAACTCCTGACCAACACCACTTGCAAATGAGGCGATGGCATCAGTTGAAGCGGCAACAATGCCAGAGCCAATTAAACCTGCCAGCAAGCCAGCGATCAACCAACGCGTCCGTCCAGCTACACCGCGAGTAGCGGCTGAAACGATGCCAATAATAATGGCTGCTTCTAGCACTTCGCGAAAAACAATAATTGCACTTCCAAACATGGTGATTCCTTGAGATTGCTCTTTATAGTAATGAGCTTTTACTTAACGACTGCTTAGCAAACTACTTGGCAACCTACTTAGCAATAATGACGCCTTGCGCGGTTTCTTTATTAAATTCGCCAAAAAATTCATAACGTCCTGGTGCTAGCGGGCCGATGTATATAATGGCCGTTCCATTACCCGCTACGAGTTTTTCACGGTTAAGTGAGTGACTTTCAAATTCTTCAGCTGTGGCGTCTTTATTCTCAATAGACATTTTAATTTTCTTGCCGGCTGGTACGATTAGCTCGGCTGGCTGAAAGCGATGATCTTTAATCACCAGATTATAATCAGCATCTGCAGCAGAACTTGCCACTGGCGTTAGAGCTGCAGCAAATAAAAATAAAGAGAAAGAGAAAATGTTTTTCATAACGTATCCATCATAAGATTGGCATAAATTTACTAAGTTGAATGATAATAGTTCCTATTTGCAATTGCAATAATTTTTTAAGAAAAATTTAACGCTAAATGTTAAAATGCGCGCATGAAAACTAACCAAGACTCATTGCAACGCTTTGTATTTGAAAACACACCGGTACGAGGCAATCTCGTTAATCTGACTCAAACATTTCAACAAGCACTGCAGAAACAACATCTACCAAAAGGCTTACGCCGCGCACTTGGAGAATTAATGGCGGCTAGCGCGCTTTTATCCGCCACGCTAAAAATGCATGGTGCTTTAGTGTTGCAAATTCAAAGCAAAGGTCCACTAAAGCTTTTGGTTGTTGAATGCAGCTCAAACCTGGACGGCGGCATTAAAATTCGCGCAACGGCTAAATGGACAGGCGAAATTGGCGATCAAATCAATGATGAGCACACCTTGTTTGAATTAGTCGATCATGGACATTTTATGATTACGCTAGACCCAAAAGATGGCGGTCAGGCTTACCAGGGCATTGTGCCGCTAGAAGGCGACAGCATCAGTGCTGTGTTAGAAAATTACATGCTGCGCTCCGAGCAAATCGACACCAAAATTTGGTTATGTTGCGACGGCGAATCTGCGGCTGGGATGCTGATTCAGAAGCTGCCAGAAACTATGAACCAAGTGACGCAAACCGAAGAATTAATCGGCCATGATTTAGAAACGTGGAACCGCGTGGGCTATTTAGCCAACACGGTTACGGATGATGAATTACTTAACTTACCCACAGAAACATTACTTACAAGATTATTTAATGAAGAAGATGTGCGCCTTTTTGAGGCGAGCGAAACCGGCTTTTCTTGCAGTTGCACGCGTGAAAATGTGGCTAATATGTTACGCATGTTGGGCGATGAAGAAATCACTAGCATTATTGAAGAACAGGGCAAAATTGACGTGAACTGTGACTTTTGCAATCACCTTTACACCTTTGATAAAGTAGATGCCACGCAGTTGATGGTGACTGAAGCTGCACTGATCACTAGCCCGGAAATACATTAATTATGTAAAAGCTTGCAGCAAAATAAGCTACAATTTTTTTAAATATTTTAGCTTCCTTCTCGGTGACCGGCCTAAAACTTAGCTCGAAACCTGACGCATACGTTCAAACATACACACCGCCGTTGCCGCGCCTGCATTAAGCGATTCTACCGAGCCACGATGTATTTCCATCATAGGAATTGTGATACTTTTAGTGGCCGCCGCGACGGTATGTTTGCGCAAACCAGCACCTTCATTACCAATTACAAAAGCTGTTGGCTGCGTTAAATCCTGCGTATACAAAGACTCCCCTTGCATGGTGGTGGCATAACTATTACCGTCAAAATTCTCTAGCGCTGCCACTAAATCTGCTCGCTCGATAATAGGCAATACAAATTGCGCGCCCTGCCCGCCACGTAAAGCTTTAGGCGACCAAGCGTCGGTACAACCGGTGCTTAAATAAACCACTTCTGCGCCAGACGCTGCCGCTGTGCGCAACATACTACCCAAATTACCCGGATCTTGAATGTCTTCCAACATCAAAGCAAACTTCGGCTGTTCAGGAAGCGCTATTTTCGGAATAGTCACCAAAGCCAATACACCCGTCGCCTTAGATACTGGCGTAAGTTCTGCAAACATCAAGGTGGGCAACATCATGGTAGAGATATGCTCCAGCGATTGAATTAACCCGGTCGCTTCTACGCTACTCTGCCCTTCTGGAATAATAATCATGGTTGGCTCACCAAACGCCGCCATATACGCTTCAATAAGATGCACACCATCTAAAAGTGTTTGGCCTTCACTACGTCTTT
Source organism: Methylophilaceae bacterium (assembly GCA_947379975.1). Lineage (GTDB taxonomy): Bacteria > Pseudomonadota > Gammaproteobacteria > Burkholderiales > Methylophilaceae > Methylotenera. The sequence goes on from CANCPF010000001.1 coordinate 33,615, forward strand.
CACGCGCATTATCTGCAAGCTTTTTTAAGTGCTTGAACACTGGATTATCACGCGAAACAATATGTTTAAAAGACATAATTTAGAAAACCTAACCTAGACAAAAGTAATATTATAAGTAAGTCATTACTGTAAGTACTTAAAGTAGCATTTTAACTTAAAGTGCCACTTTATAGACTGACCAAGCATTAAAAGCCGCTGGTTAATACTCATTAACTGAGCAACTTACTATTTTAGCGATCTCAGTGCATGGGCTTTTTTATAGCACGCGTTATAATGCCGCATGGCTAAAAAACTCCCCTTAGAACGCATCATCCACAACCAAGGCTTTGGCGCGCGTAAATTATGCAGGCTGATGGTTTGGAACAATGAAATCACCGTTAATGGCGCGCCCTGCGACGACCCGAATGCTGAATTTGATTTAGAAAACTTACTTTATACCGTGCGTGGTGACGAGTGGAGTTATCGTGAAAAATCGTATTTAATGTTAAATAAACCTAGCGATTACGAATGCTCGCACAAAACCCAGCATCACCCTACCGTTTACAGCTTGCTTCCACATCCGCTAGTGGTAAGAGACGTGCAATGCATAGGCCGTTTGGATGAAGATACCACTGGCTTAATATTGATGTCAGACGATGGGCAATTTATCCATCGCATGAGCTCGCCTAAACATAAAGTGCCGAAAATGTACGAAGTGACTTGCAAGCATGCTGTCGATGACGAGCAAATTGCCCATATTTTAAAAGGCGTGCAATTAATCGACGAAGATGCGCCAATTGCCGCGCTAGCTTGCACGCGCGTCAACGAACACACCTTACACATGACGCTCACCGAAGGCAAATATCATCAAGTAAAACGCATGATTGCGGCTATTAGCAATCGTGTGGAAGGCTTAAAACGCATACAAATTGGTGAGTTAAAATTACCGGATGATTTAGAAGTGGGTGACTGGCGCTGGCTAACAGCGAGCGATATGGCAAAGCTTGGTGTTGTTTAATTAGTGTTATTTAAAATGCACTAATCAGACTTGCAGATGACTAAAGCTTATTAAAATCAGGAAGACCACAAATGCGTAATTATTTTATATTTCTTTTGCCGCTGTTCTTTTCAGCCTGCATGGGCGTACCAGACAATGTAAAAGTAATCGCTAGCGTAGATGCTAATCAATATTTAGGCACTTGGTATGAAATTGCGCGTTTAGACCACTCGTTTGAACGTGATTTAGAAAAAGTCACGGCAAACTATAGCCTGCGTGATGATGGCGGCATTAAAGTCATCAATAAAGGCTTCAATAGCCAAACCAAGGTATGGAAAGAAGCCGAAGGTAAAGCTTACTTTGTTGACCCACCAAACCCCGATAAAACCAACACCGGTAAGCTTAAAGTATCTTTTTTTGGCCCGTTTTACGGCGCTTACAATATTATCGCGCTGGATAAACCTTATTACAATTACGTGATGTTATGTGGGCCTAATAAATCGTACTTCTGGATATTGTCGCGCACACCGCAATTGCCTTATCCAATTAAACAAGAACTCATCAGCCAAGCCAAAGCATTGGGTTTTGCAACTGATAAATTGATTTATGTAGATCAATCAGCAGAGGCGGTTAACTATGAATCAGGCCGCCACATGAAACATTAGGCGGCCCTTGCGTTGCTTGCCTAAATAATTACAGTTTCCAACCGTAAGCGACGCCTAAAGAATCTTGATACATTTTTAGATTCGCTTCACCACCACCAAATCCAGCAGGTATAGATCCGCTACCATTCACACTATTTTCAAACGCATGCATATAAGCCAAAGATAACTCAGCCTTATTTTCTAACAGCCAAGTAGTCCCTAAAGTTAAGTGATCTTGCACTACGCCAGGCGCTAAAATATTAAACAGTGTTTCGCCGCCACGTATAGGTTGCGTAGAGTGGTTATAACCCGCTCTTAAGGTGAGTTGCTCATTCCAAACATAACTTGCGCCTAGTTTAACGGCGGTTACATCGCGCCAGCCAAAGCCTGCACCATTATTAGCGCCTAAGCCATTACCAAGGTTTGAAAGAGACAAGTTACCAACCGAAGCCACATCACTATAATTAATACGTTGCACATCAGCTGCAACCGTTAATTGCGGCGTCGCTTTAACAGCAATACCAACACCGTAGGTTTCAGGAATATCAAAATCTCCACCTTCAGCAAATAAACCTTTGTACTTATCAAATTTGCTCATATAAGTTTTAGTTTGATAAGTGGCACCTAAAGTCACAAAATCATTCAGTTGACCAATCCAGCCTATGTGTAGGCCAGCACCGTATGAATTGTCATGGCCTTTATTGGTCACATTGTCGCTAGAAGTTGAGGCTGGAGAAGCAAAGTTTTCTAATCCTTTTGCTGCAAAGCGCTGGTAAGCCAAATTAACTGACACACCGATAGTGTTGGATGGCGTGAGTTTCCATGTAACCGTAGGCGCAACAAATAGTTGAATTAAATCAATACCGGCAGGTAAGCTACCAAGCAAAGGCACGGTTTTTTTATAGTCAGTATTCATACCGCCATTGCCGTAAACACTCACACCTAGCGTTACGTCTGGATTAATTTGTCGGTTATAGCCAAATTCAGGAATGATGAAATTTTTGCTTTCATTGGCATCGTAAGTGCCATTAACGCTTGAGCCACCAAGATTGCCTGAAATTTCTGACTCACGAATTGGCCTAAACCAAGTAGCACCTAAGTCGATACGATCACCAATTAAACCCATACCAGCTGGATTAGTCGCGGCTGCCAAAGCATCTTGCGGCAAAGCAATGCCAACTCCACCCATCCCTTGAGATTTTACACCGTAGCCATGTGCAAAATAGCCATCGGTGGCTGAGGCTTCGGTGCTAGCCAGCAAAACGAATAGTGGTAATAACTTTAGAGAGAATTTCATTGCTGAGGTATTGATTGCAGCTGATTTCATTGAAGCGCCTTTATTTTTAGATATTTTACTTAAGGCGCATTTTATCAAGGCATGTTAATTATGTTAAATAATAGATATTTATATTCATATAAGCTAATTGAATATAGAGTTTTGAATAAGGTGGTTTAGATATGGCGCTTGTAATTAGCTTAAGTTAATAACCGATTAATTACCCGAGTAGTCAGCGCTTAGGGTAATTAATCATCACAAGAATAGCGCTTACTGAATACGCGTTAATTTAAAACCTGCCTGCTTTAATCTAGCAACTAGGCCACCAGCACCGGCAAGGTGAGAAGCACCGACGGCAACAAACACACGCTTACTATTAGCTTCATCAACGATGCGCTGTGCCATCACTACATTTCGCTCATCGAGCAATTTCACCCGCATTTTTGCCCACAAAGCTGCTGGCAACATGCCGCCAGTAATTTTTTCGTCCAAGGCTGCGACCTTATCGCTATCACCAGCTAAATAAGCATTCATCAGCCGCTCAAAGTCATGCTCTTTTTGGCTAGACGTGCGCTTTAATACCGCACGTAACATGACGAGTTGTTCTTCGCGACTGAAGTTATCCATCACGCCAAAATGCTCTTGTGTGTCTTCAATACCAATAACTTCTTTGGCTGACTCTTCAGCTTTTGTCATTAATAGATTATCTTGCGCGAATGGCGTTAGAGGTTTGGGAGAGTCGAATACCACAGCCAGCAACCAAGGTTTCATATGGGTGGCAGCATCACGGTGCATTACATGAAACTCGGCTAATTCATAGAGTTTATCTAATTCTTTTGCGGTCAGTATGGTTTTCAAATCACCGTCTGGCATCATAAAAACACTAGGGTCATTGGGCGCTAAGGTTTCCATCATAAATGCATCAGTGGATTTTAGTGCGTCAGTCACCGCAGGCGTAAAGTCCGTCACACGATTGTCATCGGTATGAATGGTGCCAAACAAATAGTTAGTTTTGCCTGCAGGCGACTCAAGCTTCCAAAACAAACCTGGTTCAGCGTAGGCATTGCTTGTGAGAAAAGCTAACAAACAAAGTGTGGTCAGACTTTTAGATGATTTTTGCAGAAACAAAGATAAAGAAAACATAGGCTACCTTTAAAATTAAGTGTTTATAAATAGCGTAAATACTTATTTTTTAAGGGCCATATTTTCAGAGTTATCTCTCTAAAAATATGGCTAAAATCATATTAGATAAATCACATCTAAGAATATTTACGCTTGTTTTCTGACACTCGTCTTGGACGAATAGTTCTTTCCAATGGTTTACCACTTACCGTAGTCACAGGTTTGTTTGAAAGCGGCTGCCAAGCAGGAATCAAATGCTGCTTGGTATTACCAATCAAGTCTTCTCGGCCCATTTTAATTAAGGCTTCACGCAACATCGGCCAGTTATTAGGGTCGTGATAACGGATAAAAGCCTTATGCAACTTGCGCACATTACCCGCTTTTGGTATTGCCACATTTTCAGAATCAACCGTGACTTTACGTAGTGGATTTTTGCCTGAATGATACATCGCGGTGGCCATCGCCATAGGCGTAGGCGTAAACGTTTGTACTTGGTCTAACTTAAAGTCATACTTCTTAAGCCATAGCGCCAAATTCAGCATGTCGTTATCCGTGGTACCAGGATGCGCGGCAATAAAGTAAGGAATCAAATATTGTTTTTTACCAGCTTCGGCACTAAATTTCTCAAACATGACTTTAAATTCATCATAAGCGCTCATGCCTGGCTTCATCATTTTGCTTAAAACGTTCTCTTCAGAATGTTCAGGGGCAATTTTCAAGTAGCCGCCCACATGGTGCTGGACTAATTCTTTGACATATTCTGGTGATTTAACGGCAAGATCGTAACGCACACCACTACCGATTAATATTTTTTTCACACCTTTAATCGCACGCGCTTTACGGTAAAGTTGTATTAAAGCGGTATGGTCGGTATTCAGATTTTCGCAAATACCCGGATAAACACAGCTCATTTTACGGCAAGACTTTTCAATCGCTTCGCTTTTGCAGGCAATGCGATACATATTCGCTGTAGGCCCACCAAGGTCAGAAATCACGCCGGTAAAGCCTTCCACTTTATCGCGAATTTCTTCCACCTCTTTTAAAATGCTGGCCTCACTACGGCTTTGAATAATGCGGCCTTCATGCTCGGTAATACTACAAAACGTACAACCGCCAAAGCAGCCACGCATAATATTCACACTAAAACGTATCATCTCCCACGCTGGAATTTTGGCGTCTTTGTACTCAGGATGCGGTTTACGCGCATACGGCATATCGTACACATAATCCATTTCTTTGGTCGTCAGCGGAATCGGTGGCGGATTAAGCCAGACTTCGCGGTCGCCATGCTTTTGTACTAACGCACGCGCATTGCCGGGGTTGGCTTCTAAATGCAGTACACGTGAAGCATGCGCATACAGTACTGGATCTGCTGCTACAGCTTCATAATCAGGCAAACGCACCACTTGTTTCGCTCTGTCCGCTTTGGGCTTACGGATAATTTCAATGGCTTTTGTGCCTTCTGGTAAAGCCTCTTTTTCAGTAGTCGCACCCGGCTTATTTTCATCCGTTGCACAACTCGCGTCAGCTTTACCCATTTTCATTTCATACGGGTCAACCGGTTTATCCACCACGCCAGGACGATCTAACTTAGTACTTTCAATCTCGCTCCAACCTTCTGGAATCTTTTTGCGCAAAAAAGCCGTACCGCGAATATCTTGGATATCCGCTACTTTTTCACCTTTGGCGATACGGTGACTAATTTCCACCAAGGCACGCTCGGCGTTACCATAAAGCAAAATATCCGCTTTAGAATCCACCAAAATACTGCGGCGAACTTTATCGCTCCAATAATCGTAATGCGCAATACGGCGCAAACTGGCTTCAATACTGCCAATAATTAATGGCACGTCAGAATAGGCCTCGCGGCAACGCTGGCTATACACTAACACGGCGCGGTCTGGTCGTTTGTTAGGCGCGGCGTCTGGCGTATAAGCATCATCACTACGGATTTTTCTATCAGCAGTATAACGATTAACCATGCTATCCATATTGCCGGCGGTCACACCAAAATACAGATTAGGCTTGCCTAACACTTTAAACGCATCGGCATTTTGCCAATCCGGCTGGGCAATAATGCCCACACGAAAACCTTGCGCTTCTAATAAACGTCCAACTAAAGCTGCCCCAAAACTTGGGTGATCAATATAACAATCGCCAGACACTAAAATAATGTCGCAACTATCCCAGCCCAACACATCCATCTCGGTGCGGCTCATGGGCAATATAGGTGCCGCACCAAACCGCTTCGCCCAATACGGGCGATAGGTATGAATCGGCTTTGCAAGCATGGTTAAGTATTGTTCCAAGGTATTCGCTATAAATTTTAAAGTGTGCGCATTTTACGCGCTAATTGTATGATTAAGAAGCTTTTTTTATAAAATTATAGCGCTAGTAACCCTACTAATAATATTGTCTATAATAAATCTATGCCGAATTGTTTTATCAATAATGCAAACAATAAAAAGACGATTGTGGTGAATATCACGCAAGTAATTAAACTAAGTACAAAGCCCAATTTAGGCAATAAATACGGGAATAGTAAAAACATCGGCAAGGTTGGTAGCACGAACCAAAAAGTATAATAAGCATGATTAGCAATTTTGCTTAGTGGCTGCTGTTCCACATAAAGCCAAATCAACGTAAGTACCGTGACTATAGGCAAGGCGGCAATTAGTCCGCCCAATTTATCGCTTCTTTTTGCAAATTCAGACACCAGCACTACCACACCGGCGGTGACTAAATATTTGAGAATGAGATATTGCATAACGATCCTCCTGATTTACAACTAATTATGTTTAATGTCCGGCGTGCCCGGTAGGCTTTCGTACCTGAACTTCTAGCGCAGAATTATCCTCAGTCATTGTCGGCCGCTGCACTGCTGGCGCTTCACCAACAAACTCATAAGCGACAGTACCTTTGGGAAATTGGTAACTTCCTGGGTCTTTATAGTCATCTCGGGCTAGACCTTCGCGTACTTTTAGCGTGGAAAACATGCCGCCCATATCAATCGCACCAAATTGACCGACGCCAGTCATCATCGGCAGGGTATTTTCTGGTAAGGGCATTTCCATCGCTCGTGACATTTCACTCATTTCCGCCATACCGGTTTTTCCCATCGCCATATAGTCGGGGACTAAATTACTAATTTTCTCTAACAAGTCGTCCTGCTCTACACCGATTAAAGTTGGCGCTTGATGTCCCATCGCGTTCATGGTGTGATGGCTTTTATGACAATGCAAAGCCCAGTCACCTAGATTATCCGCCACAAATTCTATCGCACGCATTTGCCCTACACCAATATCTGTGGTCACTTCTGGCCATCTGGCACTAGGCTGCACCCAACCGCCATCGGTACCGGTAACCTGAAAACTATGCCCATGCAAATGTATCGGATGATTGGTCATAGTGAGATTACCAACACGTATCCGTACTCGATCATTTTTACCTACAACTAAAGGATCTATACCCGGAAATGCGCGACTATTCCAAGTCCATAAATTGAAATCCAGCATGGTATTTACTTTCGGTGTATAACTGCCCGGCTCTATATCGTAAGCGTTTAGTAGAAATATAAAATCTCTATCGACCTGCATGATTTTTGGATTTTTTGGGTGCGTCACCCAACTGCCCATCATGCCCATCGCCATTTGCGTCATTTCATCGGCATGCGGATGATACATAAACGTGCCGGCGCGCTTGGCTTCAAACTCGTAAACAAACGTTTTTCCTACCGGGATTGCTGGCTGAGTAAGTCCACTCACGCCATCCATGCCATTGGGCAGTGGTTGGCCGTGCCAATGGATACTGGTCACTTCTGGCAAGCGATTAGTCACAAAAATGCGCACCCGATCACCTTCAACCACCTCTATGGTCGGGCCTGGACTTTGGCCGTTATAGCCCCATAAATGCGCTTTCATACCGGGGGCAATCTCACGCAATACTGGCTCTGCCACTAAATGAAACTCTTTAACGCCGGCTTTCATGCGCCAAGGCAAACTCCAACCGTTCAGCGTGACTACCGGATTGTAAGGTCGGCCAGTATTGGGATGAAGTGGCGCTTGCGTATGGCCTTTATCAGCCGATATGATTTCTGGCAAGGCAGCCATTGCAACTTTACTCACCGCGGATGCGGCAATGCCAGCACCTGCCAGCTTAAAAAAATTACGACGGCTAAATTTAGCATTAGTCTGAGAATTATCCATCATTAGCGCCCTTCTTTATCATTGGTGATACCGCTAAGTGTCATTTGCAACGCTGCTTCAGCCAGCCAAAAATCATGTAGCTTAGTGATATAGCCGTTCACACTAATTACCTGTGCACGCGCATCAGCGAGCAGCTCAAACGGACTAATTAACATGCCGTTATAGCGCAATTGATCTTCATCCAATATTTTTTTTCGCAATGGCACAATCTCATCACGATAATGTTTTGCCATCTGGTAACTAGCTAGATAATGACTGTGCGCTTCGATTACTTCGGACTTTGCATCGAACACCATTTGCGCCGCATTATTGACCGCCTGCATGTAGATTGCCTCTGCCCGCGCAACCTTCGCCTCGCCCCAATCAAACAAAGGTAATTCAAAACTGAACTCCACGCCTTTTTTATAAGGGCTGCTACGCTGACCTTCCAGCACTCTCGCTGGCCCAATTTCCAGCACATTGATAAAACGGGTAGTTTTACTAAGGCCTAGTTTTTTTGCTAACGCTTGGGTTTCTAAACGCATGGCCTGTAAATCTAGTCGCTGTTCAAAAGCACTTGCTTCAAAACGCTGCAATTCATCGATAGTTTTAGGCAAATCTGGCAAACGATCCTGCAAGTTAAGCTGTTCTACCGGCAACATAAGTAAGCGCGACAATGCCGCGTACGCAGTGGTTTGTTGATTTTTGGCATTAGCCAAATCCTGCTCTGCATCGGCATAAAAGCTCTGCTCTCTAGCGAGTTCCAACTGATTCCAATTGCCCGCTTTCAGCATGCGACGCGCCAACTCTGCGCTAGCTTCTGCCGACTCCTTGACCTGTGCGCTATAGCGCTGATGCTCATTTGCCGCCAGCGCATTAAAATAAGCCTGCCGCGTTTGCTGCGCTAATTGCAAAACATTCAAGGCGACCATTTTTTTAGTTTTTTCAAAATTACCACGCTCAATTTCCTGCATTTTTGGCATGGTAATCAGCGAAAAAATATTAAAAGTAAGTGCCTGTTCAATTTTGTAATCACCACTATTTCTTGCGTACAACATAGAAAATTTTGGGTTAGGTAAACGCCCAGCCTGCACGACATCAGCCTCAGATATACCTAAGCTATAAAATGAAGCCTGCAAAGCTTTATTATTGAGTAGCGCGATTTGTACGGCACTTTCAACGTCCATCGGCTGCTTTAATAATTCGCTGACACGAGCAGCGACTATTTTTTGCTCAGTATCGGTTTTTGGCCAAACCAGTGATTGCTTGATATATGGCGCACTAGACTCTTTTACACCGCTTAAGCCGCCATCTTCAGTAAAAGTCGCGCAAGCACTCAAAATAATGCTGCTGAATATGCTTAAAACAACTAACTTGAAAAAATTCATATAAAATCCACCGACTGATTAACTAATCTTGCCAACTATGCTTGGCACTTCCGCTTGAGCCTTACAATTTGAGCCTTACAGTAAGTACAACAAAATCTGAAGTATTAAAATAGTATTATGCATCCACGCATCATCGCATACCTATTATTTAATCCTAAATGTATAAAATTGGTCTAAATGTGCGCAAACAGTATTATCCTGCGACCGCAAAATTAAAACAAAGTTTATGAGCCACGCCTATTACCAACTACCCAACGGACGCGTTGCTGCTATTGATGGAGATTGCGACTTTCCGCCATTACACCAAGCGCTTATTGAACCGAACGGCTTAATTGCCATTGGCGGAGATTTATCATTCGAGCGATTATTAAGTGCTTATCGGCAAGGCATATTTCCTTGGTTTAGCGATGGCGAACCGATAATGTGGTGGAGCCCAAACCCACGTATGGTGCTTTATCCAGATGAATTAAAAATATCAAATTCACTTAAAAAAACACTCAAAAACTGCCCGTTTGAAATACGTTTTAACAGTGCATTTGCTCAGGTAATTAGCGAGTGTAGCAACACTGCAAGAGCAGGCCAACCAGGCACATGGATTACGGCTGATATTATTGAGGCTTATTGTAGATTGCACGCGGCAGGCTATGCCATGAGTACGGAATGCTGGCTGGATAACAAATTGGTAGGTGGCTGCTATGGCGTTAAAATTGGCCATATGTTTTATGGCGAGAGCATGTTTCATCATGTGACTGATGCTTCAAAAGTGGCTTTTGTGAGCTTAGTAAAAAAATTAAAAGACCAAGGTGTAGGTCTGATCGATTGTCAGATGAAAACAGCACATTTAACAAGTTTAGGTGCGAAAGAAATTAGCCGAGATGACTTCATATCGCAGCTATCAGAGCTGATAAGAAGTGTCTAAAAATTCATACAAAAATGTATCACTAGGTTTATAATTTTTTCTATGACCTTGCCCAGCGAACCGCCCTTACAAAAACTACAGTTTTATGTGACTACTGGCTACAACTGTGGCTACTTGTCGAACAGGCTGGCACAAAGCTTAATTGCTTCACCACAACATTTAATTAATGCCGAGGTTTACAGTGGTCTGATTCAACAAGGTTTTAGACGCAGCGGCATGTTTGCCTACAGACCCCATTGTGAAAACTGCCGTGAATGCATACCTGTGCGTATCATTCTGCAAGACTTCATCGCCAATCGTAGCCAAAAACGCGCCTACAAGCACCACCAAAATCTTGTCACCAGCATTCTACCCGTAGCTTTTCATGCAGAACATTATGCGCTTTATGCCTCCTACCAAAAAGCGCGGCATGCGGATGAAATTGAAAGTAAAAAAGATGCGTCAAGCAATAAAAGTCAGCCTAAAAAAATAGACAAATCAGAACAAGATGAGATGGAGCAATACAACAACTTTCTATGTCAGTCCAATGTAGAAAGTGTCATGGTTGAATTTAGAGAAAATGGCCAACTTAAAATGGTCAGTGTGATTGACCTGGTGCGAGACGGGATTTCTGCCGTATACACCTTCTACGAAACCCGCGACACTAAAGCCAGCTTTGGCACTTATAACGTAATGTGGCAAATTGACTGGGCTAAATCGTTAAACTTCCCTTATTTATATCTAGGTTATTGGATTAAAGACAGCCAAAAAATGGCTTACAAACAAAATTTCAAGCCCCTAGAAAAATTAATAGAGGGTGAATGGTTTAAATAAATACGACTAAGTTCATGCTGGATTGAATTAGAAGTTATGCACACAAGGGATATGCTAGCTAAACGAAGCAATAATAATTACCGCATTCAAATAAGCAGTCAGCGGGATAATTTAACAATGTTACAATTCAGTGTGAATAAATTAAAGTTAATCTGAATTGAAAAAAATCGTTATTTTTGGTGTGGGCTTGATTGGTGGCTCGGTTGCGCTAGCTTTAAAAAAAGCTAAGCAGACTAATGCTATGCTGCAAATAGTAGGCTTAGCTCGCACCAGCACCAGTTTGCAAGCCGCGCTTGATTTAGGTGTTATTGATGTCGCCAGCAGCGACATAGCCATTGCGCTTAAAGAGGCTGATTTGGTCTTGATTGCTGCGCCGGTAGCTCAAACAGCCGCCATACTACAAGCAATAAAGCCGCATTTAAATGCCCATACAATAATTACCGATGCCGGTAGCACTAAAGCTGATGTGCTACGCTGTGCAGAGGAAATTTTAGGTGCGCAATTTAAACAGTTTATCGGCGGCCATCCGATTGCTGGCGCTGAAAAAAGCGGTGTAACTGCCGCTAAAGCAGATTTGTATCTCAACAAAAACGTGGTGCTCACACCAACACCAGAAACTAGCCAACAAGCCATTTTAGCGGCCACTCAACTTTGGCAAGCCTGCGGTGCCAATGTCAGTGAAATGCCAGCCGAAACACACGATAGCATTTTTGCTGCAGTGAGTCATTTGCCGCACTTATTAGCGTTTGCCTTAGTAGACGACATTGCTAAACGGCCTAATGCAGCACAGTTATTTGGCTTTGCCGCCAGCGGTTTTAGGGACTTTACCCGCATTGCTGGCAGCCACCCAGAAATGTGGCGTGACATTAGTTTAGCCAACAAAAATGCCTTATTAAGCGAATTAACTGCCTATCAAGCTGAATTAGCTACCGTAAAAAAGTTGCTTGAAAACGAGGATGGTGCCGGCTTACAAGCTTTGTTTGAACATGCAAGTGTCACGCGGAATGCTTGGGCTTTGGCTAATCCAACAAAAGTAGAAATCTAATGGCGTAAAAAATTTTAGATTCCAAGCGCTGTATCTAATGCCAAACATTAAAAAATCATAAGCAATAATAAAAAATTAAATTCAAGAATTTATTAAAGAAATCATTAAAAGAAATTACCTAAAAATGGAACAACTTACCCTCCCCGCCGCCAGTAATGCTGAAGGTCAAATTACACTACCCGGCTCTAAAAGTATTTCAAACCGCACTTTATTGCTAGCTGCTTTAGCTAATGGCACTACTGAAATTCGTGATTTATTGGCCTCTGACGATACTGCGCGCATGCTCGATGCCTTAGAGAAGCTCGGTGTAAAGTGTGAAAACTTTGCTGAAAACGCATGGCGCGTAAGTGGGTGTAACGGTAAATTTCCTAATAAACAGACTGATTTATTTCTAGGCAATGCGGGAACAGCGTTTAGACCGTTGACTGCTGCACTGGCTTTTTCTGAAGGCCATTACCTACTCAGCGGTGTGCCACGTATGCATGAGCGGCCTATAGCTGATTTAGTAAACGCATTGTTACAAGCTGGGGCAAATATTGAATATTTAGAAAATACCGGCTTTCCGCCACTTAAAATATCACCTGCTTCATTAGATTTAAGCAAGCCCTTAGAAATGCGCGGTGATGTTTCCAGTCAGTTTTTAACCGCACTGCTAATGGCGTTACCACTCACTAAGCAGCAAGCGACTATCGAAGTGGTAGGTGAGCTTATTTCTAAACCTTACATAGAAATCACGCTTAATTTAATGGCTAAATTTGGCGTAGATGTAGTGCGACAAGGCTGGCAACATTTTACTATTACAGCCAATAGCCAATACACGAGCCCTAAAGAAATTTTTGTAGAAGGTGATGCCTCTAGCGCTTCTTACTTTTTAGCAGCCGGCACCATCGCTGGCAATGTGCGCGTTGACGGCATAGGTAAGCAAAGTATACAAGGTGACGTGCGCTTTGCCGAGGCGTTAAGCTTAATGGGTAGTAATATTAGTTATGGTGAAAATTATATTGCTGCAAGTAAACCTGCAAAACTCAAAGCCATCGACTTAGATTGCAACCATATTCCCGATGCTGCTATGACCTTGGCAATATTGGCTTTATTTGCCGAAGGGACTACCGTACTGAGAAATATTGCCAGCTGGCGCGTGAAAGAAACAGACCGCATTGCTGCAATGGCAACAGAATTACGTAAAGTCGGCGCGATTGTTGAAGAAGGCGCTGACTATATAAAAGTCACACCACCCGCTCAATTAACGCCGAATGCCGTGATTGATACTTATGACGACCACCGTATGGCTATGTGTTTTTCTTTGGTTTCATTAGCGAATGTGCCCATCACCATTAACGACCCTAAATGTGTGAATAAAACTTTCCCAGACTATTTCAAAAGCTTTGGAAAAATCGTCAAACATGCATAATTTAATTCTTGGCGTAGTTCCGGTTATTGCGATTGATGGACCATCAGCTTCTGGTAAAGGTACCGTTGCTGAATTGGTGGCAACCCAATTAGGTTTTCATTATTTAGATTCAGGTGCGCTTTATCGCATTGTGGCATTGGCGGCGAAACAAAATAATATAGCCTGGGACAATGCCTTTGCGGTTGCAGAATGCGCAAAAACCTTAAGTATTGAATTTAAAAATAGTCAGGTTTTTCTAAATGGTGCAAATATTTCAGAGGCAATTCGAACCGAAGAAATGGGCAAAGGCGCCTCACGCGTAGCGGTACATGCGCCGGTGCGCGCGGTGTTAGTCGATTTACAGCATAGCTTTCGTACAGCGCCAGGTTTAGTTGCCGACGGTCGTGATATGGGAACGGTCATTTTTCCTGATGCTGCATTAAAAGTGTTTCTAACTGCCGCCACCGAAGTTCGTGCACAACGCCGCTATCAGCAGTTAATCAATAAAAAACAAACTAATGATGACTTAAAAGTTTCGTATGACGATATTTTACAAGATCTCCGAGAACGAGATGCAAGAGACCAAGCGCGAGCAAGCGCGCCGCTAATCAAGGCAAATGACGCTATTTTGCTAGAGACCGACCATTTAGACATTGCTCAAGCCGTAGCCCATGTTATGCAAAACTATCAGCTTATTAGAAATTTTTAAGCTTAAAAAGTGCAAATAGTCTTTTATTTTTCAATGTTTTAGTTATAATTCTATTCTTTGAAATTCAACAACATTTTTACGCCTACGTTTCACATTGATTCGTAGTTTTTTCAACTACCCCACTGCTAGGTGGGATTATTTTTTAGGTAATTTTAATTAATGGCTTCTACTTCTAACTCTACTGCTTCATCCATGGAATCATTTGCTGCGCTTTTTGAAGAGAGCTTAGCTCGTCAAGAAATGCGTTCTGGCGAAGTGATCACGGCTGAAGTTATCTCAGTTGATCAAGATCACGTGATTGTTAACGCTGGTCTTAAATCAGAGAGCGTTATTGCTGCTACTGAATTCCACAATGCTCAAGGCGAACTTGAAGTTAAAGTGGGCGACTTTGTTAAAGTTGCAATCGAAAAGCTTGAAGATGGCTTCGGTTCAACAGTACTTTCACGCGAAAAAGCTAAACGCATGGAAACATGGTTAGATCTTGAAGATGCGATGAACGAAGGTCGTATCATTAAAGGTTTTGTTAGCGGTAAAGTTAAAGGCGGTTTACGTGTTTCTGTTAACGGCATCATGGCTTTCTTGCCAGGTTCATTAGTAGATGTACGTCCAGTAAAAGACACTACACCTTTTGAAAATAAAGAGTGTGACCTAAAAGTAATCAAACTAGATCGTAAACGTAACAACATCGTTGTTTCACGTCGTGCTGTAATGGAAGTTAGCATGGGTGCAGACCGTGAAGCGTTAATGGGTACTTTAGCTGAAGGTGCTATCGTTAAAGGTATCGTTAAAAATATCACTGATTATGGCGCGTTCGTTGATTTGGGTGGCATTGATGGTTTACTACACATTACTGATTTGGCTTGGCGTCGTGTTAAGCACCCATCAGAAGTGCTTACAGTAGGCGAAGAAGTTGAAGCGAAAATCTTGAAATTTGATCAAGAAAAAAATCGTGTTTCACTAGGTATTAAACAATTAGGCGATGACCCATGGGTTGCTTTAACTCGCCGTTACCCAGTAAGCACGCGCTTATTCGGTAAAGTGTCTAACTTAACTGACTATGGCGCGTTCGTTGAGATCGAGCCAGGTATCGAAGGTTTAGTACACGTTTCTGAAATGGATTGGACAAACAAAAACATTCACCCGGGGAAAATTGCGCAATTAGGTGATGAAGTTGAAGTCATGATTCTTGAAATTGATGAAGCGCGTCGTCGTTTATCATTGGGTATGAAACAATGCCAAGCTAATCCTTGGGATGAGTTCTCTGCAACGCATCACAAAGGTGATATCGTTTCAGGTCAAATCAAATCAATTACTGATTTTGGCGTATTTATTGGTTTGCCAGGCGGCATTGATGGCCTTGTACATCTTTCAGATCTATCTTGGTCACAAACTGGCGAAGAAGCTATCCGCAACTTCAAAAAAGGTGACGAGCTTCAAGCAGTTATCTTGGCAATTGATGTAGAAAAAGAACGTATTTCACTAGGCGTGAAACAACTTTCTGCTGATCCATCAGGTGCTACTGGTTCAACTGATGAGAAATCTGATGCTAAACCTAAAGCTAAACCTAAAGCTAAAGACGCTGCTCCACAAGTGCCAAATGATGGTGCTACTGCTGGAACAACCAACCTTGGTGCGCTTTTAAAAGCAAAATTAGATAGCAAGAAATAAGCTGATTAGCTAAGATAAAGGCACATAAGCATGACTAAATCAGAGCTAATCACACTACTTGCGGAGCGTTTTCCGCAATTAGTAGTTAAAGATGCCGAACTATCAGTAAAAGCAATTTTAGATGCGATGTCTGATAACCTTGCCACTGGTGAGCGCATTGAGATACGTGGCTTTGGAAGCTTTAGCTTGAATTATCGTCCACCACGCTTGGGCCGTAATCCTAAAACTGGCAGCAAAGTACAGGTACCTGAAAAACATGTACCGCACTTTAAAGCGGGTAAAGAATTACGTGAGCGTGTGGATTTAGGCTAAAAATTTTTGCTTTAATGTACTAAGTTCTTATAAAACGGCAGCTTTTAGCTGCCGTTTTTTTATGCTTTTTTTAGCGTACAGCAATAGTTAATACCTTACATGCGCATTGAATTAAGCTAAAATTACGAACTATGCAACTCATCTTCATAAAATGCTTAAATCATCAGCATATTAATTATTTATCACTTAATCACACCCATCACAAAGTGAAGCATCATGGAATTTGAATTTTGGTGGTTATTAGTATTACCGCTTTTTTTTAGTTTAGGCTGGCTTGCTGCACGGGTCGATCTTAAACAGCTACTCGCAGAATCTACCGCCTTGCCTGCAGCTTACTTCAAGGGCTTAAATTTCCTGATTACCAATCAACATGACAAAGCGATTGAAGCTTTTTCTGAAGCCGTACAGGCGAATACAGATTCATTGGAACTACATTTTGCGCTAGGTAGCCTATTTAGAAGACGTGGAGAAGTCGATCGTGCGATACATTTACACCTTAATTTATTAGAAAAGAAAGAGTTGGAACCGCAACAAAAGCTTGCCGTAACTGCTGAACTTGCACAAGATTATTTAAAAGCTGGTTTACTAGATCGAGCTGAAGAATTATTCGAGTCACTCAATGATGACCGCTATCGTCAACCAGCACTGCGTGCACTATTAGAAATCTACGTACGCGAACGCGAATGGGAACGTGCAATTAAGGCGGCCACCGAGCTAGAAAGACTTTCTGGCGTACCTTTTCGTGTTGAAATTTCACACTATTACTGCGAGATAGCGGTTAAATCTAAGTTAGCAAATGATACTCACACCGCTAGATTTGAGCTTGAACAAGCATTAAATGCGAATAAAAATTGCGTACGTGCCAATGTTTTATTAGGTGATTTAGAAGCCGAAGCCGATGCACATAAGGCAGCTATTTCTACTTGGAAACGTATTGAGTTTCAAAAACCAGAATACTTAGGTTTAATTGCACCTAAATTGCTCAATAGTTACCGTGCGCTTAATCAGGCGGCTGACGGCTTAAGCTTATTGCAAACTTATTTACAAACCTACAAACTGCCATCTTTATTAAATGTTTTGTACGAAGCAACCTTAGCTGAAGAAGGAGCAGAAAGTGCAGCCAAGTTAGCCCGTAACGAATTAATTAAAAAACCTAGCTTGAATACCTTGGATCAATTACTACAGGCCCGAGCGATTGTAGAAACTAATAACCATGCCAGCGGTTCGCAAGATACACAATTGATGCAACAAGCGGTTCGACATGCCATCGGCAACAGAACTGCCTACCATTGTGAACACTGCGGCTTCAAAGCCAAATATCATCATTGGCAATGCCCAGCATGCAATGCATGGGAAGCACTGCCGGCTGAACCCACTACGGTTTAATCAGTAAGCGTATCTATAAGCTACTGTAATTTTAATAAACTCAAGAATTAAAATAAATGAATATGTCGAATAAACCTTATAGAAATGACTCCAAAATAATTGTCGCACTAGATTATGCAGACGCAAAAAGTGCTTTGCAATTAGTCAATCAACTTGATCCAGCTCTGTGCAGATTAAAAGTTGGTAAAGAGTTATTCACTGCCGTTGGCCCACAATTTGTTGAGGACGTAAGCCGTGCAGGTTTTGGTGTATTTCTAGATTTAAAATTCCATGACATTCCAAATACTGTTGCTAAGGCGTGTGCGGCAGCAAGTAACTTAGGTATCTGGATGCTCAACGTACACGCAAGTGGTGGTCTAGAAATGATGCAAGCTGCGCAACAAGCAGTTAGTCATAGCCATGAAAAACCTATTTTAATTGCCGTAACCGTACTTACCAGTATGAACCAAGCAGGACTAAATCAAATCGGCATACAGACAGACCTTGCTACTCATGTAATTAATTTAGCAAAACTGACCCAACAAGCAGGCTTAGCAGGTGTCGTATGCTCTGCTTTGGAGGCACCTAGTTTACGCCAGCAATTAGGTAAAGACTTCTGTTTGGTGACACCAGGCATACGCCCTGCTAATGCTAGCCTAGATGACCAATCACGCGTTGTGACTCCAGTAGACGCTTTAAAAAATGGTGCTAGCTATCTTGTTATTGGCAGGCCCATCACTCAATCTGCCGACCCACTTAAAACTTTGGAAGCTATTTACGCTGATTGTGCTGACTTAAAACTGTAGGTTTACTTTAGCAATATTGTAAGGTTGCCGTAAGCTTCGCTTGATACTTTAATCTTTCTGTTCATTTTTTTGCGGAAATTTAATTATTAAAGTGCTAATTGAAAACACTTTGATAATTAATTTTTTTAGAAATGCTGACCAGAGAAGTCATTTTCTTTTACTTTTTAGCGAATAGTTTCAACCTCTCGGAGTACCTAAATAATGAAAAAAATATTGTTAGCCCTAGTAGCCTGCTAAAGCTTAAGCTTTAGCATGACCGTGTTTGCTGCTGTTAATCTAAATACAGCCTCGCAAGCAGAACTTGAAAGCCTTAAAAATGTTGGCCCCGCAAAAGCACAAGCCATTATCGATTATCGTAAGAAAAGTGGTGGTTTTAAAACAGTTGAAGATCTAAATAACGTACCAGGCTTTGGCGATAAAACGATGGCGAAATTAAAAAGCGAAATTACTGTAAGTGGCGCAACTAAAGTGGCTACTCCAGCAGCAAAAGACCTTAAACCAGCAGCTGTTGATGCCAAAAAAGCCGTTAAAGTAGCGACACCAGTGCTTGAACCAGCAAAAACTAAGTAAGCATCTTAAGGTAGTACTGAGATCTTACTCAGTGCTGTCTTGATAGCATCTAAAGTTCAGACTACAAAGCACTTTTAGCTAACCAAAATCTGTCGCTAACATTAACACCAACCTTGCTTCCAAACTTGCTGATTGCTTAATGACTGCCAACTCAATATTTGTTTACGTTGTGAATATACCGCCTCTAGCTCGATAAATTCAATCGCAGTGTTTGGCAAATCTGCTGCAATGATTTGGCTTATTATAAAGTGCTTTTCTTTATTCATCGGCGAAACAGCAGTCCATTTACTGTTTAACAACTTCTTAGCATTAAGCTTGGTGGAGAGTTGCATAGTGGTCACTCAGCTTTTCGATTGGTAAATATGTTAGTCGAGCTTAACCATCCTACTCATAAGTAGTTTATTAACTACTCAGTAGTAATTCACTAAAATTCAAATGGCCACGCATCCATCAAGCCTATCTGACAACACATATTATTTAACACGCATGCCTAATTGCGCACCAGCATCTGGGCTCAGTATAAATGGGCCGCCACTTTCATCGCTGGCGGCTAATACCATGCCATCGCTCATGCCAAACTTCATTTTACGCGGTGCTAAGTTTGCAACCATCACGGTTAGGCGGCCTACTAATGTGGCTGGATCATAGGCAGATTTAATGCCAGCAAAAACTTGGCGTGTGCTTGCTTCGCCAATATCCAAGGTAAGTTTTAACAATTTCTCGGCACCCTCAACATGTTCTGCATTAACGATTTTTGCAATACGCAAATCCACCTTGGTGAAATCATCAATGCTGATGTACTCGGCTTCGGTGAGTATGGGTTCAGCTAATGCCTTGACCACCACTTTTTCTAGCAATGGCGCCGCAACTTGTGGTGTTGCCTCCAAATTTTCTTTATTGGCTTCGGTCAGCGCTTCAATCAATTTAGGATCAATACGGATAATTAAATGTTCATAGGCATTAATACTGTGATTATCAGCCAAAGAATCTTCCACGCTAGCCCAGCTTAATGGGGCAATATTCAAAAATTGCTCAATATCAGAAGCCAACTTTGGCAAAACTGGTTTCAAATATAGCGTTAGTAGACGGAACATTTCCAACGCATCTGAACAAGCTTGCTGCAGCGCAGAATCTTGTCCTTCTTGTTTTGCCATTACCCACGGTGCAGCTTCAGCCACATAGCCATTAGCGCTATCAGCAAGGCGCATAATCTCACGCAAAGCGCGGCCATATTCACGCGTCTCGTAAGCTTCAGCAATAGTATTGGCGCTTAGCTTCAACTCTGCCACCACTTTATTATTTGCCGCGCTACGTAATTTCCCATCAAAACGCTTATTTATAAAACCAGCGGTACGACTGGCAATGTTAATAAACTTACCGACCAAATCACTATTCACCCGCGCCACAAAATCATCTAAGCTCAAGTCGATGTCTTCCATCGAACTATTCAGCTTGGCAGCGTAATAATAGCGCAAATATTCAGGATTTTTAATGTGCTCTAAGTAACTACGCGCAGTAATAAATGTGCCGCGTGATTTACTCATTTTCTCACCATTCACAGTTAAAAATCCGTGTGAGAAAATTTTTGTTGGTTTGCGATAGCCACTAAATTCAAGGGTTGCAGGCCAAAACAAGGCATGGAAATATAAAATATCTTTGCCGATAAAATGATAAAGCTCAGTGCTGGAATCTTTATTCCAATATTCATCAAAATCTAAACCGCTGTCGGCACACAATTTTTTGAAACTCGCCATATAACCGATAGGCGCGTCTAACCACACATAAAAATATTTACCCGGCGCATCTGGAATTTCAAAGCCAAAATAAGGTGCATCACGAGAAATATCCCAATCATTCAAGCCGCTTTCAAACCACTCACCCATTTTATTAGCCGCTTCGCCTTGCAGTGTGGGCTTACCATCAAAGGCTTCGCTACGTGTCCACTCTTTTAAAAAACCTTCACATTCTGAAAGTTTGAAAAAGTAGTGCTCAGTTTCTTTTCGAATTGGCGCTGCGCCAGAAACAGCAGAATACGCATTAATTAATTCTGTTGGATTATAAGTAGCACCGCACACCTCGCAAGAATCACCATATTGATCTTTCGCATGACATTTCGGACACTCACCTTTGATAAAGCGGTCAGGCAAAAACATATTTTTTACCGGGTCGTAATATTGTTCTATGGTTTTAGTGGCGATTTTTCCAGCGGCTTTTAATTTATTATAAATACCTTGTGATAACTCTTTGTTCTCAGGCGCATTGGTCGAATAATAATTGTCAAAAGCCACCAAAAACTCAGCAAAATCTGCGCTATGTTCTTTATGTACGTTGGCGATTAGCGCCTCAGGTGTTATGCCCTCTTTCTCAGCGCGCAGCATAATCGGCGTGCCATGCGTGTCATCCGCGCACACATAATGCACCGTATGGCCCTGCATTTTTTGAAAACGTACCCAAATATCGGTTTGAATATATTCGACCAGATGACCAAGGTGAATGCTACCGTTGGCATAAGGCAAGGCAGACGTAACTAGAATTTTGCGAGGATTGTGTTTGGCGGCCATGAGATAAATGAATCTTTGATAAGCTAAAGGCGCTATTTTAGCAAATTGATGGCAATCGCGTGAGAATACATCGTGCATTGATCTACAAATATCAGGCCATTTAGGCAAGGCAAGCTAAATCATTTAACACCCCAACTGAGTAGAAAATAGTACGCTTTGCTCACCCGTTGAATTTTTCGCTATAATTCAAGCTAACAGCTAGCACGAATTTAATTAAGCATTCACTATTGAATAACTAGTGGTTCAGCATCATTTAACTACTAGCCTAATGAAAGAATGCTAAAAATAGCCCATCATCACACATTTATTTCACCTAATTTACCACCTTATAATATAGCGCACACAAACCATGACAATTAATGAAATTGATATTCAAAACAGCCTAAAAGCACTACTAGACCCGAATACTGGCCGAGATTTTATCACCAGTAAATCTGCCAAAAATATACAAATTAGCGGCAATAATATTAGCGTTGATATTGTGCTGGGCTATCCGGCCAAAAGTGTAATGTCTAGCGTGCAGACTTTAGTGATTCAACATCTTAAAAAATTAAGCGGTGTTGATAATGTAAGCGTCAATATCGGCAGTCGTATTGCGGCGCATAAAGCACAACAAGGCGTAACCCTATTACCTAATGTGAAAAATGTCATCGCCATTGCTTCTGGCAAAGGTGGCGTTGGTAAATCAACCACTTCGGTGAATTTAGCTTTAGCGTTAGCCGCAGAAGGCGCGACGGTCGGCTTATTAGACGCAGATATTTATGGCCCTAGCCAGCCAGAAATGCTCGGCATTAGTGGTGGCCGTCCAGAAAGCGCTGATGGGAAAAGCATGGAGCCGATGCAAGCGCATGGCATACAAGCTATGTCTATTGGCTTCCTAATTGATAGTGACACACCTATGGTATGGCGCGGGCCGATGGTAACAGGTGCATTAGAACAATTATTGCGCGAAACCAAATGGCGCGATTTAGATTACTTAATCATAGACTTACCGCCAGGTACAGGTGACATTCAACTAACATTAGCCCAAAAGATTCCAGTCACGGGTGCGATCATTGTCACTACGCCGCAAGACATTGCCCTGCTGGATGCGCGTAAGGGTTTAAAAATGTTAGAAAAAGTCGGCATCCCTATTTTGGGCATAGTAGAAAACATGAGCACGCATATTTGTAGTAAATGTGGCCATGAAGAACATATTTTTGGAGCGGGTGGCGGCGCTTTAATGTGCAAAGATTACAACGTAGATTTACTAGGCAGCTTGCCACTAGATATTAAAATTCGTGAGCAATCAGACGGCGGGACACCAACAGTCGTGGCTGAGCCAGATGGCGAAATTGCCGCTATTTATAAAAAAATAGCCCGTACCGCTGCCATTAAAATTGCTAATGCTGGCTTAGATCACAGCAGTAAATTTCCAAATATTGTGATTCAGAATACTTAATTTGGTAGGTTTTAAGCAAAAATCAGCCAAGAAAAGTACTATCCCAGCTTATTTCACATCAGCATTTATTATGCTGATGTGCGTAGCAGTAATAAAGGGGAAACTTCCTGCGATTATTTTGCTGATTTACGCCCTACTAAGTGTGCTTACTTTTACGCTGTATTGGCAAGATAAACGTGCGGCAATCAACGGCAATCGCAGAACACCTGAAAGCACATTGCAAATATTTAGCCTGATTGGTGGTTGGCCAGGCAGCCTAATCGCCCAGCGCATGTTGCATCACAAGTCTTCAAAAAAGTCGTTTTTATTCACCTATTGGCTCATGGTGCTTTTGAATATCAGCGGCTTATTCATGGTAACTTCGTCAAAATCAACGCAGTTTTTACAGACATTACTTCAAACATAAAATAATGCTATATAACTTAATGAGCCAATTTGGCTCATTAAGCTCCCCCCCTAATTAAGCACTACCTCATAACAATGCACATCTACGCCATTGGCTGGAGCTATTAAAGTCGCAGGTATTGCCACACCTTTACGCCAATGATCTACCGCTTCCTGCTTACCCTCACCCGTTACTAAAAATATCACGTCGCGGGTATTATTAAGACGGTTTTGGCTAATAGTAATGCGCTCGGCAGGTGGCTTAGGTGAATCAAATACTGGCACAGCATCGGCGCTATTATCAACCACATGCCCAGGAAAAAGTGAGGCGGTATGACCATCTTCTCCCAAACCTAAAATCACCATATCAAAAGTACCGGCATTTTTTAAGCTCTCTGCATACGCTTTTGCACCGGCTACAGGGCCTAACTCTGCAGGAACATCATGAATCTGATTGGCAGGAATAGCGACATATTGCAACCAAGCCTGCTCAGCCATTAAACTATTACGATCTACATGATCGGCAGGCAGGCAACGCTCATCGCCATGGTAAATATGCCATTTAGACCAATCCATAGGCATATCACGTAATAATCGGTATATGGCACGCGGCGTATTTCCACCTGCTAACACTATTGAAAATCGACCGTTTTGAGCAATCGCCTCATTAGCACGCTGAACGATAAGTTCACAGACGGAATGCCTTAAAGACTCAATGCTGTCGTAGTGTTTCCAGCGCGTATTTGGGGTGGTAGTTTTAGCTTGCTTCATCAATAAATCTCAAATCAAAAAAATTAAGCCGAATTTGACACGAATTAGCTAGGTTTGTCATGCTTTTTATCTTTTATTTATGCTAGATGACTGTATGTAAAGGCTAGCTTGCATTATTATAACGGCTTACCAAAAAGGAATTCCAGATGCTAATTAAAGACAGTGAAGTCGCCGACATCTCCACGCCAACCGGTGACATGCGTGCACATATTTTTCGTCCAGCGGCACCAGGCAAATATCCTGGCATTTTAATGTTTTCGGAAATATTCCAAGTCACTGCGCCTATTCGCCGCACCGCCGCAATGTTGGCCGGTCATGGCTTTATTGTGGCTTGTCCAGAGATCTATCATGAACTAGAAGCGCCGGGTACGGTGCTAGCTTATGATGAAGAAGGCACTACACGTGGAAATTCACATAAAGTAACTAAAGAACTTTCATCTTACGATAGCGATGCTCGAGCGGTATTAGATTATTTAAAATCGCGTGATGACTGTACTGGTCGTTTAGGCGTAATGGGCATTTGCATAGGTGGACACTTAGCGTTCCGCGCAGCCATGAATCCTGACGTATTGGCTACCACTTGCTTCTACGCCACAGATATTCATAAAAAAGGCCTAGGCTTAGGCAAAAATGATAATTCTATGGAGCGTGCTGGCGAAATCAAAGGCGAACTTTTACATATTTGGGGCCGCCAAGATCCACACGTTCCGCTAGAAGGCCGCAACTTGCTAAAAGCACGCCTTGAGGAAGTCGGTACACGTTTCACTTGGCATGAAGTGAATGGCCAACATGCCTTTATGCGCGACGAAGGTCCACGTTACGACCCTGCGTTAGCCTTACAAAGCTGGGGTTTATTGCTAGAGTTATTCCATCGCCGCTTGGGTTGGGGTGATCTAGATGTAGTTGCTGACGGTGCTGCGGCCGAAAGCCGCCACTAGAAAACTACGATTAAATATTCGCTAAACAATCTCTCGCTTCATGAAGCAGGGAATCCATAATAAATTAGTTTAATTAAAATTGAAGCCCGCCCTTGCGGGAATGACGTAAATTTAAAGGTTTTACAAAAATGAAAAAGATTGATCCATGTACACTTGTGTTATTTGGCGCTAGTGGCAACCTATCACGCGTTAAATTAATGCCTGGACTATTTCGCTTAGATGCTGCTGGCCGCCTGCCAGACCACATGGCAATTTTATCCGTAGGTCGTGGCGAAGTGTCACGAGAGGCGTGGCAAGCTGACATTAAAGCTATGCTAGATACCAAGTTCAAAAATGGCTACGATAAAACAGTATTCGAGCGTTTTATGGCGCGTAACCATTACCACTCGAACCCACCAACAGACCCAAACGCATTTCAAAAGATGCAGGCTAAGCTGGCTGATGAAAGCGTATTTCCACAAAATTTAGCCTACTTCTTATCCGTGCGCCCAACTGACTTTGCGCCTATCGTAGAGCAATTGTCTGGCGTAGGTTTGTTAGAAGAAAGTAAGCATTGGCGCCGTGTATTAATTGAAAAACCATTTGGTACGGATTTGCCTTCAGCACAAGCATTGCAAGCATCAATCACCAAACATTTAAAAGAAAGTCAAATCTACCGAATTGATCATTACTTAGGTAAATCTGCACTGCAAAACATCATGCTTACGCGCTTTGCCAATGCGATGTTTGAACCGATTTGGAACAACCAGTACATCGACCACGTACAAATCACTAATAACGAAACTTTAGGCGTGGGTGACCGCACCGAGTTTTATAACAACACCGGTGCATTGCGCGATATGGTGCAAAGCCATTTACTACAAACATTAGCGTTAGTAGCAATGGAAAAACCTCAAGATTTAAGCCCAGAAAGCATCCGAGCTGAGAAAGTAAAAGTATTACAATCGATAACACCAATTCCAGTAGATGCCATTGAGCAGCACGTTTTTCGAGCGCAATATTCAGCTGGTCGCGTTTGTGCTGCTGACGGCCATGGTGAAAACGTTCGTGGTTATTTGGATGAATTAGCAAGCGTAGGCGTCACCGAAAGTGTGACTGAAACATACGCAGCTTTGAAGCTATTTATTGATAACCCGCGCTGGAAAGGAGTACCTTTTTATGTGCGCACAGCAAAACGGATGCACGAAGGTAATACAGCAATTTCTATACGCTTCAAAAAAGCGCCTATGCAATTGAATGACGAACAACATCAAAACTGGCTAATGCTCAATATTCAACCGCGTGAATGTATCAAAATGGAAATCGAATCTAAAATTCCAGGCTTAGACATTGCAACCCGCACTTTGAGTATTGATAGCCCACAGCGCCAAGCTAGTGATGAAACCATAGATTCATACGAATCACTTTTACTTAACTTGATGGAAGGCGATCCGTCACTGTATCTTCATATTAGTGAAGTAGAAGCACAATGGCGTTTGATAGACCCGATTGTAAAAGCTTGGGCTGCAGACAAATCACCAGTGCTGCAATATACCGCTGGTAGTCGTGACCCGAAAGAGTCTAGTGTAATTTTTGAATCAGAAGATCAGTTCTGGCGTTATAGCATCGAGTTAAATGGCGATAAGCACTAAAAGCCAGTTTTCTCAAGCTTAAGTCAATAGAATCAGAGCCAAGTAAAAAGATAAGAGCGAAGTTATTTGCAAAAATTAGGTTTTTACGATTAAAAACTTCACATAAAAGCCTAGTTTTATTGCTATTATTTGCACTTATTGAAACCAAGCTAAAAGCGGAGTCAGCAACTCCGCTTTTTTATCTTTTTAAACCATAAAAAGCACCGAATTATGAGCATAAAATCAGACAAGTGGATACGCAAAATGGCCGAGCAACACGGCATGATAGAGCCGTTTGAACCGAATCAAGTGAAGCAGAACGCTAAAGGCGAGCGCATGGTTTCGTACGGCACATCAAGCTACGGTTACGATATTCGCTGCTCAACAGAATTTAAGCTATTTACCAATATTAATAGCACGATAGTTGATCCTAAGAATTTCGACCCCAATTCATTTGTAGAAGTGAATGCAGATTACTGCATCATTCCACCTAACTCATTTGCTTTGGCGCGCACAGTTGAATATTTTAGAATTCCGCGCAATGTGTTGACAATTTGCCTAGGAAAATCGACTTACGCACGTTGTGGAATTATTGTTAACGTCACACCCTTCGAGCCAGAATGGGAAGGCTATGTCACATTAGAATTTAGTAACACGACTCCGTTACCGGCCAAAATCTACGCTAATGAAGGTTGCGCGCAGGTTTTGTTTTTTGAAGCTGATGAAGATGATGTTTGCGAAACTAGCTACAAAGACCGTGGCGGCAAGTATCAAGGTCAAGTTGGTGTGACTTTACCTAAGATTTAAATCGGTATCTTAAACACACGATTTAAACCCAATATTTCAAACCCAGATTTAAAACAAGATCAAATTTAGGAAATTTATTTAATGAAATTCCGTTTTCCCGTTGTCATCATCGATGAAGATTTTCGCTCTGAAAACTCATCAGGCCTAGGCATTCGTGTATTGGCAAAAGCCATAGAAGCTGAAGGCTTTGAAGTATTGGGCGTTACCAGTTATGGCGATCTGACCTCGTTTGCCCAGCAGCAAAGCCGTGCGTCTGCGTTCATTCTATCGATTGATGACAATGAATTTGTTGAAGAGAACCAAGATGCTTTAGACAATTTGCGTAATTTTGTTGATGAAATTCGCTACCGCAATGAAGAAATTCCTATTTTCTTACATGGTGAAACACGTACTTCACGTCATATTCCGAATGAAATTTTACGCGAACTCAGCGGCTTTATTCACATGTACGAAGATACGCCAGAATTTGTTGCGCGTTATATTTTACGTGAAGCGCGTACTTATTTAGATAGTCTGCCACCACCATTTTTCAAAGCCCTCACAGAATACGCAGCCGATGGCTCATATTCTTGGCATTGCCCGGGACACTCGGGTGGTGTTGCGTTTTTAAAATCACCGGTAGGGCAAATGTTTCACCAGTTCTTTGGTGAAAACATGCTACGTGCTGACGTTTGTAATGCGGTTGATGAGTTAGGCCAACTACTAGACCATACTGGCCCGGTAGCAGCGTCTGAGCGCAATGCTGCGCGAATTTACAACTGTGATCACTTATATTTTGTGACCAATGGCACATCTACTAGTAATAAAATTGTGTGGAACTCAACGGTTGCGCCTGGCGATGTCGTAGTGGTTGATCGTAACTGCCATAAATCAGTATTGCATGCCATTATTATGACCGGTGCTATTCCAGTATTTTTAATGCCTACGCGCAACCACTTCGGCATTATCGGTCCTATTCCAAAATCTGAATTTGAGTGGGAAAACATTCAGAAGAAAATTGACCGCAACCCATTTGCTACAGATAAAAATGTAAAGCCACGAGTATTAACCATCACACAATCGACTTACGATGGCGTGTTATATAACGTGGAAGAAATTAAAGAAATGTTGGATGGCAAAATTGATACTTTGCATTTTGATGAAGCTTGGCTACCACATGCCACTTTCCATGACTTTTATGGTGACTACCACGCCATAGGCGAAGACCGTCCACGCTGCAAAGAAAGCATGGTATTTTCAACGCAATCTACCCATAAATTACTTGCAGGCCTTAGCCAAGCGAGCCAGATTTTGGTACAAAATGCCGAGAACCATCAATTAGATCGTGACATATTCAACGAAGCCTATTTGATGCACACCTCAACCAGCCCGCAATATTCAATAGTTGCCAGCATAGACGTAGCAGCAGCCATGATGGAAGCGCCTGGTGGCACAGCATTAGTTGAAGAAAGCCTGATGGAAGCTTTAGACTTCCGCCGTGCGATGCGTAAAGTGGACGAAGAATGGGGTGCTGACTGGTGGTTTAAAGTGTGGGGCCCAGATGATTTAAGCGAAGAAGGTCTAGAAGAGCGTGATGCTTGGATGTTAAAAGCCAATGAAGCTTGGCATGGCTTTGGTAACCTAGCCGAAAACTTTAATATGCTAGATCCAATTAAGGCGACCATTATTACGCCGGGCTTGGATATTAAAGGCGATTTCTCTGATCAGTTTGGTATTCCTGCCGCGATTGTCACTAAATACTTAGCGGAGCATGGCGTCATTGTAGAGAAAACCGGTTTATATTCATTCTTTATTATGTTTACCATCGGCATCACCAAAGGCCGCTGGAACACCATGGTAGCGGCGCTACAACAATTTAAAGATGATTACGATAAGAATCAACCACTATGGAAAGTGCTGCCTGAATTCGTGCAAAAACAGCCACGCTATGAAAAAGTCGGCTTGCGTGATTTATGTAAACAAATTCATGAGGTTTACAAAGCCAACGATGTTGCGCGCTTAACCACAGAAATGTATTTATCAGACATGGTACCGGCCATGAAGCCAACTGATGCCTTCGCTAAGATGGCGCATCGTAAAATTGACCGTGTGCCAATTGATGATTTAGAAGGCCGCATTACAGCCGTGCTATTAACGCCCTACCCACCAGGCATTCCGCTATTAATTCCAGGTGAGCAGTTCAACAAAATCATTGTCAATTATTTGAAATTTGCCCGTGAATTTAACGAAAAATTCCCAGGTTTTGAAACAGATAATCACGGCCTAGTAAAACAAGTGGTGGATGGTAAAGCAATTTATTACGTAGATTGCGTAGAACAGTAAGAATAGTAAGTAAAGTAAGTACGGTAAGTGAGTACCGTAAGGTCGAACAGTAATTTAGTTAAACCTTACGCGTATAACTAAGGTAAGTAAAAGGCAGACCTTGTGCTGAAGTATGTGCTTCACGCGAGGTCTCTAGCCACTTTTGCATGTCTATAGCGGAGAAAAATGCATCGCCCGCCACTTCTAAATCTACCTCGGTAATATAGAGTTTGTTCGCAAGTTTGAGCCCATCTTGGTACAGTTCTGCACCGCCAATGACGAAAGCCTCAGGATCATTCAGGCATAAATCTAGCGCTGCCTGTAGTGAATGAGCGACCAGTGCGCCCTCCAGTTTATAGTCCTTATTTCGCGTGACTATCACTGTGGTACGACCTGGTAACAAACGCCCTAGCGACTCATAGGTCTTACGCCCCATAATAATATGATGGCCAGTCGTTAGCGCACGAAATCGTTTTAAGTCTTCGGGCAAATGCCAAGGCAAGGTGTTGTTAATACCAATAACATGATTATTTGCAACCGCAACAATAAGTGAAAGATTGCCCATTAAAGTGCTGCCATGCGCACAATGACAGACTGTATTACCAGTAAAAATTTTGCATTAATTTTCCTGACAAGCTTGCTGTTAACGCACTCGTACAATCTATTTATTAACATCATTACATGCACAAGTTGCCTCACTTTTACTATTAAAATACTCAAATAACATAACCTTGACTTAAGTTTAATGGAACCATAATATGTAGTCAAACGATCCAATCAATATTGGCTATAACGCCTATATCCAAGTCTAAATTCAGGCTAGATATTTGATCTTTGGCATAATTTTTAATGACTTTATTAAAGCATTTAAATGAAAAAACCGTTTAATAAAAACAACTTATATAGATACCTAATAACGCTATCATTAAAATAAACAATTAAAGGCAATTCAGTAATGAAACAATATTTAGAGCTATTACAAGATATATTAGCGAATGGCACGATAAAAGGTGATCGCACCGGCACCGGTACAAGTTCGGTGTTTGGTCGCCAGATTCGCCATGATCTTTCAACCGGATTTCCATTACTGACGACCAAAAAGCTACACTTTAAAAGCATCGCAAACGAATTAATCTGGTTCTTAAGTGGCGATACCAATACCGAGTGGTTGAAAAATCATGGCGTTTCTATTTGGAATGAATGGGCAACAGAAACTGGTGATTTAGGTCCAGTTTATGGCAAGCAATGGACTGCGTGGCCAACCAAAGATGGCGGCAGTATTAACCAGATTGATTACGTTATAAACACACTGAAAAACAACCCGAATAGCCGCCGAATTTTGTTCCATGCTTGGAATGTAGAATACTTGCCAGACGAATCTATTAGCCCGCAAGCCAATGCCGAACAAGGCAAGATGGCGCTACCACCATGCCACTTACTCTACCAGTTTTACGTAGCTGACAATAAGCTATCGGCGCAACTGTATATTCGCAGTTCAGATAGCTTTTTAGGTCTGCCGTACAACACTGCTTCACTAGCCCTATTAACGCATATGCTTGCACAACAATGTGATTTGATACCACATGAAATAATCATTAGTATTGGTGACTTGCACGCCTACTCAAATCATACCGCGCAGATAGAAACTCAATTATCAAGAGCACCCCAAGCACTGCCACAATTAAAAATAAATCGCCGACCTGATTCAATTTACGATTATAAATTTGAGGATTTTGAAATCCTTAACTACAATCCTGCTCCGTCAATTGCTGCGCCTATTGCTATTTAACTTTGGAGTAGCTAAATATTAAAGAGTTAACTAGATGGATTTTTAACTGCAAATAATTGATACGACTAACTATAAATATTAGCTAGTAATAATTAGCTATAATCGCCAAAATACACTAACAATAGACGTAAAAAAAGCCTAGGAATTTTCTAGGCTTTTATACTTTCTAACATTACTTGAAATACATACTTGGTGCCCGGAGCCGGAGTCGAACCGGCACACCCATAAGGCGAGAGATTTTAAGTCTCTTGTGTCTACCAATTTCACCACCCGGGCATATGTAAGACTGTAGATCAATTAACGGAGCGTATTCTAACACTAAAATGGGTGTTTTCATAAGTGCTAATTACATTTAATTAGGTTATTTAATCAAAATAAATGTTCCTTAAAATTCCTTAGCGCAAATTTCTTAACGCTTAATTAAGAATTAAAAACTTCAAACCATATATTTAACATCAAGCTTTTGGCAAAGGCGTAGTAACTCACTGAATACTCTTGCGAAATTTACTATGCGATCTAACCATATTAGCCAAGAATTTATAGATGAGCCTAATAAACACGAATAAACTAGCGTGATTTTCAACAAAAACTTTATCTAAGACATAAGCGTAGTATTGCTGTATATTAAAGTATAGCAAACTAATCTAATAAGTAAAAAATGAGCATTAAATCCACAATTAATCGAATAATCAATAATCGACCTATGGGATTTAGTAAGACAGTCTTATTCATGTCACCAGTGTTTATCTTGACACTAATCACGCTAGCAGTTTATGTAAAAGCAGAACAAGATGTTATTTACAGCATAGGCTCACGCCACAAAATTAGTGAGCTAGCGGAAGACTTACGGCAATCCTCCGATGATTTAGCCGGAATGGCTAGGGCTTACATTGCAACAGGCAATCCACTTTACTTACAGTATTTTCAAGATGTTTTAGACATTCGTAATGGTGAAAAAACGAGGCCAGAAAACTATAACGGCACCTATTGGAGCTTCGTTTTAGCTGGCTACAACATGCCTAAACCGCAAGAAGTTAAAGCAATGTCTTTATTAGAATTGATTAAGCAAGAAAGCTTTACTGAGCTAGAGTTAAGTAAGCTTTTAACTGCAAAACTAAAGTCTGATGATTTAGCTAAATTTGAATTGCAGGCAATGAAGAATATTAATAAGCATGGGGTTATTGATTCGCTTGCTCAGAAAAAATCTAATGAGTTACTTAATAGTAAAAGCTTTCTTTTATCTAAAGCTGAAATTATGGCTCCAATTATAGATGTGACTAGAACGTCCAATCAGCGCACCTATCAAGAGTTTAATGCCAGTCAAAAAACATCAGAACGATTAGGTTATCTATTATTTAGCTTTGTGCTTGGATTTATTTTACTGTTAATTAGAAGTTATGTACTTTTACGACGCCAGCTAGGCGGTTCAATAGAGGATGTGCAATTACTGATTAGTGAAATGGGAGCAAGTGATTCAGATCCTTCACGACTGAAAGATGGTAGCGTATTGGAATGGCTTGCAAGCAAACAAAAACTGCTACTTCAAGATGACCAAGAGCGAAAAATTCAAGAAAAAAGCACAATGATTTCATCCATCGTCTTTGAATCCCAGCAAGGCATGATGATTACAGACGATGAAGGTAAACTTTTACGTGTAAATAGTGCCTTTACAGCCATTACCGGCTATTCAATGCAGGAAGTCATTGGGAAAAACCCAGGTATACTGAAATCTGGATTGCAAAAAAGATCTTTTTATACTGAAATTTTTAACATAATTAGAAAAAATGGTTCATGGTCTGGAGAGCTTTGGTACAAGCGTAAAAATGGTGAAATTTACCCTGTTAATCAAATTATTACCGAAGTGAAAGATGTTAATGGCTGGGTGACTAATTATGTTGGTAACTTTACAGATATTTCAGTCAGCAAATCAGCCGCCGAAGAAATTGAACGGCTCGCTTTCTACGATGTGTTAACGGATTTTCCAAACCGAAGATTACTCATTAATCGTGCGCAATTAGCTTTATCTAATAGCATCAGGAAGGCAGAACATGCCAGTTTCTTATTTTTGGATTTAGATCACTTTAAAACATTGAACGACACACTAGGCCACGAATACGGTGACATGTTGCTGCGCAAGGTCGCAAACAGGATTGCATCGTGTGTGCGAGAAAATGATACGGTAGCACGCATGGGCGGCGATGAATTTGTAGTGCTGCTAGAAGGCCTTAGTGGGCGACCGCTAGTTGCTGGAGCTCAGACAAAGTTGATCGCTGATAAAATATTAAAGTCGCTTAGTCGACCATATCAATTAAATACTCATGAATATAATTGCTCAGCTAGTATTGGGGCAACTTTGTTTAAAGGTACAGCTGTAAGCGTAGAAAAACTTCTATTACAGGCCGACATTGCGATGTATCAAGCCAAAGATACTGGCCGTAATAACCTACGCTTTTTTGATCAAACCATGCAAGACGTAATAAACATACGTGCAAGCCTTGAAGTAGATCTGCGCAATGCCTTAAAACACAAACAGTTTCAGCTTTACTATCAAGTACAAGTGGATGCGTCCTCCAAACCGGTTGGTGCAGAAGCGCTTATTCGATGGATGCATCCCGAGCGCGGTTTAATAGCCCCTGATGGTTTTATTGCTTTGGCCGAAGAAACTGGCCTCATAATACCCATTGGACTTTGGGTGTTAGAGACTGCATGCGCACAACTAAAAGCATGGGAAGATAATCAATCCTACTCAAAACTAACGCTATCAATTAACGTCAGTGTTAAACAATTCCGTCAAGCTGAGTTTGCTGGACAAGTTCAAAGTGTGATTTCAAGGCATAATATTAATCCAGCTAAATTAAAGCTTGAGCTTACTGAAAGTGTATTAGCAGGTAACCTTGAGGATGTAGCGAAGACTATGGTTGCTTTAAACGCGATTGGCGTGCTGTTTGAGTTGGACGACTTTGGCACAGGCTACTCTTCTTTACAATATCTAAAAAAATTACCGCTTTATCAATTAAAAATTGATAAATCTTTTGTGCGTGACATTGACAGTGACAGTGATAATAGAGCCCTAGTGCAGACCATTATCGTGATGGCGCTAAATTTACGTATTGGAGTAATCGCTGAAGGAGTTGAAACACAAGAGCAGTTGAATTTTCTACTCGACAATGAATGTAAACACTTTCAAGGTTATTTTTTCGGTAAGCCAATGCCATTTAAGCAGTTTGAACAAACATTGCATTAATCAGATCTTAAGCATTAAAAACTTAATGAGTGATGTGAATGAATTGATACTAAATATTGATTAATGGGTGAGCTAGAATACGTAATCTTAACTGCGATAATATGAATATCTTTAATTTTAGTGACAGAACTAATCGATGTGATTATATGATTTTTATTGGAGGCGCGATCCGGAGTCGAACCGGACTAAACGGCTTTGCAGGCCGCGGCATAACCGCTTTGCTATCGCGCCTTTGATAAAGAAGTATTTTAACAAATACTCCTAAATTGTAAGCTAAAACTAAAACGGCGAAAGCACATATGCATTCGCCGTTTTTATGCCATTTTAACCAAATCATGATCTGAAACTATCATGATTATTAAATTCGTGGAGCGGGAAACGAGACTCGAACTCGCGACCTCAACCTTGGCAAGGTTGCGCTCTACCAGCTGAGCTATTCCCGCGTTAAGACAGGCGCCATTATAGCGAATTTGGGAATATCGTCAAGACCAAATGACTAGTTATGACTAATTTATTTAGCTTTCATTTTAGGCCAGGCAGCCTTCAGATAATAAGCCATTGATAGCAATGTTAAAAACGCAGCGAACACAATTAAAACATGTCCGATTATTTTAGTTTGGAATATTCCTAGGCTTCCCAAATCAATATCATCCCAAAACAATAGAAATAAAATGGCCAGCATTTGTACGGCCGTTTTTACTTTTCCTATCATTGCAACGCCCACGCTATTACTTTGTCCTTCGCCCGCCATCCACTCACGTAGCGCACTAATGGCAATTTCACGACCAATAATAATCAACGCAATAATCGCACCTACACGTTCAAATTCAACGAGGACAATTAAAGCGGCAGCCACCATTAATTTATCAGCTACCGGATCTAAAAATGCACCGAATGACGATGTTTGATTTAACAGTCTAGCCAAATATCCGTCTAACCAATCAGTGAAAGCAGCGAAGGCAAAAACTACCGTTGCAATAATATTGACCTCGTGTGAAGGCATTGCACCCAACATGTACAAATTATTAGGTAAATAGAAAACACCGACGAATACGGGTATTAGCAAAATGCGTAGCCATGTCAACATGGTCGGTATATTGCAGCTCATTTAGTGTGTCTCGCTATTAGTTTGGCGCTTGGTCAATGTAATTCCCCATAAATCTTTTCAGCTAAATTTTGGCTGATACCTTCAACCTTGGCAATTTCATCAATACTAGCACTTTTCACGCCATCTAAGCCACCAAAGCGCGTTAACAACGCCTTACGACGCTTAGCCCCGATACCTTCAATGTCTTCTAAGCTTGAATGCATACGTGCTTTAGCGCGCTTGGCTCTGTGGCCAGTAATGGCGAATCGATGCGCTTCATCGCGAATTTGTTGTAATAAATGTAAGCCTTTATTGTCTTTTTCTAAATTAAGCATTTCGCCAGTATCAGAAAAAATCATGGTTTCTAGGCCTGGCCTGCGTTCTTCACCTTTAGCAATGCCAACCAGCAAAATATCCTCTAATCCGACTGCTAGCATCACTTCAACGGCGACACCTAGCTGCCCTTTACCACCATCAATAAAGACTAAATCTGGCCGAACACCCTCGCCTGCCGCCACTTTTGTATAGCGACGCGTTAGCACATCGCGCATGGCCGCATAATCATCGCCAGGCGTAATACCAGTAATATTGTAGCGACGATATTCACTGTTCTGCATGTCGCCACGATCAAACACCACGCAGCTACCAACAGTCGCCTCGCCCATGGTGTGGCTAATATCAAAACATTCTATGCGCTCTGTGCTATCTGGTAAATGTAGTGCTTCACGCAAGGCAACTAATTTTGCGCTTTGATTAGCAGAAGTAGCCGCACGCTGCCCCAAGGCAAGCTCAGCGTTGGTTTGCGCCATTTTTAGCCATACACGTTTGTCGCCTATGGCGTTAGTATTAATTTTAACTTTACGTGCTGCCTGCTCACTCAATACTTCTTCAAGCACTTCTGTTTCTATTTTAATACCAACGACTATTAGTGGCGGGGTATTTTGCGCTACATAATGTTGAGCTAAAAAGGCTTCCATGCTATTTTCTAAGGTTTCCCCATCAGAATTCTTAGGCATAAAGCTTCTATCACCTAAATGCCGACCGCCACGTATCATCACCAGATTAATACAGTGCTGACCTTGTAGTTCGGCACAGGCAACGATATCCGCATCTGACACATTGAAGTCGCTAACAAACTGTTTGGCTTGCACTTGTCGTAAGGCTTGCATCCGGTTACGAAAAACCACCGCAAGCTCATAATCCTGATTCTCCGCCGCTGCATTCATTTGCTCGCCCAGTGCATCAATCACCTCATTGGTTTTTCCCTGTAAAAACAAGGCGGCCTGATGCACATCGTTTCGATAGTCCGTATCAGAGATCAAGCCCACGCAAGGCGCAGTACAACGCTCAATTTGATGCTGCAAACAAGGTCGACTACGGTTTGCAAACACGGTATTTTCGCAAGTCCGCAGCTTAAATACTTTTTGCAATAAATGAATGCTATCGCGCACCGCGGCAGAATTGGGGAAAGGACCAAAATATTGGCTAGAATTCTTAGCCTTACTTGCTTGGCGTTGCGCACCGCGATGAAACGCCAATCGAGGGAAGGTATCACCGGTCAGTGTGATGTAAGGGTAAGATTTATCGTCTCTGAACAACACGTTATAGCGTGGCATTAAGCCCTTAATCATGTTGTTTTCCAGCAGTAAAGCCTCAGCTTCATTGTGGGTCACAGTAGTTTCAATTCTGACGATATTACTCACCATCATGCGCGTACGTGGACTGGGTAAATTTTTATTAAAGTACGATGAAACGCGCTTTTTAAGGTCTTTGGCTTTACCTACGTAAATCACCTCGTCTGTGGCATTTATCATGCGATACACGCCAGGTAAATTAGGTAGATTTTTTAAGATAGGTTTTGGGTCAAACATGGCGTTATTTTAG
Source organism: Methylophilaceae bacterium (assembly GCA_947379975.1). Lineage (GTDB taxonomy): Bacteria > Pseudomonadota > Gammaproteobacteria > Burkholderiales > Methylophilaceae > Methylotenera. The sequence goes on from CANCPF010000001.1 coordinate 71,619, forward strand.
CATTACTGCTGTCATTCCGTACTTGGTACGGAATGACAGCCTTACAGAAATTTCTCTTCGATTAGCTTAGCGAGAAACTTATGAATGCAGAATCATTCACTAAAAAACTACTCATCCAACAACTTACCAGCGATGGCCCAATCTTCATAAGCCACTTCTTCAAAGGTAATGTAAGTATACGATTTAGGTTTATTGGCGACGCGCTCTAAAGTTTCGGTAATTTCTTTAGCAATTTGTGCTTTTTGCTCACGCGTTACCGTACCGGCTAGCCTAATATTGACATATGGCATTCAATTTCTCCTATAAATACAATGTTGATGAGGTTAATTAGCATCGATCACAAATGGGACCGGCTGTTTTGCATAGGCAATATAAAGTGGGTGCTGCGGACTTTTATCCGCATTTAATTGTAAGCACATCACTTTATTCTGTAAATTAGCTTGCGTGAGCATTGCTGCAATATTACGTCCTCGTGATGCAGCCAGCGGGTGTTTTCCCCAGCCGCAAACCGTCATATCAGACAACTGTACAGCGCGTAAAATGCACCCATCCGCTTCGGCAATATCACCTAAAAGATTATCCACGGTATTCAACAATCTAGAATCCGTCATGCGGAATGGAAACAAATTAACAATTATCATGCTGCCATAACCCATGGTAATGGCTCTGCGCTGGCAACGTTCGATTGTTGGATCATTATCAATTTCATTGGCAGTACTGGGGTTAAGCATTAAAAAACTAATCGCAGGTTTGCTGGCATCCCAATCACGACGTAACCAGTAGCGATATTGCTCGCAATCTGAAAAATGCGCCTCAGATTGCTGTATCAAGGTGTTGTGCTGCTTAATGATCATGCTGGTGCTCATGTTTAGTTAAACTGGCTTTGCCGTGCATTGTCTGCCAAATATCACCGACTAAATTCAGCGTAAATACCAATAGCAATATTGAAATTAACAAAGATAAAATCGGGTCTATCAACAACCAGCCGCTAAAGTAAATCACCACACCGGCGGCAACAGCTGCAATTGAGCCTAACAAGTCACCCATCACATGCAAAAATGCCGCACGATTATTTAAACTTTCTCCATGATGCAACACTTGCTGATGCAGTAACTTAGCGACAACTAGATTAACAATTAAACCTAAAGATGCAATAATCATTAAGCCTAATCCTTGCACCGCATGCGGTTGCTTAAACCTTACTATCGCCTCGTATATCACGAAAACAATCACCACCAGCATGGTAAGCGCATTAAAAATAGAAACTGCCAACTCGGCATAACTGACCCCAGAATGATGTCTTTTAACATTAGGTTTTTTGGCAAGCGAGCTTGCCAACCAAGCTAAACCTAGCGCTGCAACATCCGTGAACATATGACCAGCATCACTTAATAACGCTAAAGAACCTGTGTACCAACTGCCAATCGCTTCAACTATAGCAAAGATTAAAATCAGCAAGAATGGCAGTAAGTAATGATTGTGATCGACTTCATGGCGATGATGCGCATGCGCGTCCTGCGGTCTATGAAGATGATTTTTTGAGCTTTGATTAAATTCTGTCATAGATGAAATGCTAACCGAAAAGCTAGTTTAGGTAATGAATTTTTAATCACTTTAAAAATATAAAAATTTACACGACTAGCATGAATAACTTAATGCCGATAATTGATGAAAGCTATAATGCTCACCATCTTCAATTATTTGCAGTCAATTATTATGCTCAGTTATCGTCATGCCTTCCATGCGGGCAATCATGCAGATGTATTAAAACATTACGTTTTAGGTTTGGTGTTGGCGCATATCATACAAAAATCAGCGCCTTATTGGTATGTTGATACACATGCCGGCGCTGGTTTATACAGCCTTACTGAAGGCTACGCCGCGCAAAATGCAGAGTTTGAACAAGGCATTGAAAAATTAATGTTCGCGGAAAGCCTGCCAACAGCACTTGCCGAGTTTGTGACACAGATTAAAAGCTTTAATGCCAATACGCTGGCGTTTTACCCTGGTTCACCTTTAGTGGCACAACAATATTTGCGTGCTGATGACAAAATGCGCTTGTTTGAACTACACCCTAACGATAATAAATTACTACTAGAGAATTTTAAACGCCAAGGCAGGCAAGTCAAAATTGAGCTACAAGATGGTTTTGCTGGACTGAAAGCCATGTTACCCCCGCCGACTCGTCGCGCAGTAGTATTAATCGACCCACCTTATGAAGATAAACAAGATTATCAGCGCGTAGTCAAAACAATTAAAGAAAGTCTGGCGCGCTTTGCCACTGGCACCTATATCGTTTGGTATCCGCTGCTACAGCGCCCGGAACCTAACGAAATGATAGACAGCCTGATGGACTTAAATGCGCCCAACTGGCTACATATTGCCATGACCATTGAAGAGCCATCTGCAGAAGGATTTGGCATGTTTGGCAGCGGTTTATTCATCATTAACCCGCCTTGGACATTACCTAAAACCTTAGAAGAAACAATGCCCACTTTAACCAAGCTTTTGGCTTTAGACGAAACAGCCGAATATGTACTAGAGAGTCATATTTCTTAAATATCAGCCATTACTTAAGCTGATACAATGGCCGGAGTCACAGTTTATCTTTAGCTGATCTGCAACAAACTCCACCCATATAAGGCGACAACCTAATGCAAGAAAAATCAAAATCATCCTCGATTGCTTATCAACAAAAAAGTATGATGACCAACATTTTATTCGGCAGTCGCTGGCTGCAATTACCGCTTTATTTGGGCTTAATTGTTGCGCAAGCGGTGTATGTTTACTTTTTTGGACTTGAATTAGTCCACTTAGTTGGTAAAGCTGCCCACCTTGTAGAAGCAGACATTATGTTGATTGTATTAGGTTTAATTGACGTAGTGATGATTTCAAATCTATTGATTATGGTAATTGTGGGTGGCTATGAGACCTTTGTGTCTCGCCTGAATTTAGAGGGGCATCCAGATGAACCAGATTGGTTATCTCACGTAAACGCTAACCTACTTAAGGTCAAATTAGCCACTGCAATTATTGGCATTTCATCGATACATTTACTCAAAACTTTCATCAATGCTGAAAACTTGAGTGATAAAGTACTCATCGCTCAAACCGTCATCCACATGACTTTTGTGTTGTCAGCGGTTGCCATTGCTTATATTGATAAGTTGATGTCTCACCCTGATGATAGACACTAGCGCATGAGATAGTCTAGTTAACGAAAGATTATAAGTGTATTTAATCTGTACATATTGATTGGCCTTTAGTTTTATATTTACTAAAGGCCTATAAGCGGTCATGATTATTTTGAGAATTTGCCTAATTACAGAGATCTAATAACTACTCTAAATTTAGATTCCAAAATACAGTTTCTAAGAAATTATCATATCGCTTTAATCGATCGAATTAGCTTCTCAGTTAAGTCGTTTAACTGTTCAGGCGCTAAAGCACCACTTAACCTCCCAAGCTCATTACCCTTCCAAAAATAAACCAAGGTTGGTATTGATCTTATATTATATTTGGCACCTAACATTTGCTCGGTTTCAGTGTCTACTTTGGCATAAATGACTTGGTTGGCAAATTTACTAGCGCTGGCTTTAAATGTCGGGGCAAATGTTTTACAAGGGCCACACCAAGGCGCCCAAAAATCGATCATTACCGGCAATAGTTCCTGTGATAGCACGTCATTTATATTGCTTTGATTAAGCACGATAGGTTCTGATAGCAAATACTTGCGGCAAGCACCACAAATCGGTGAAGCGCCTAGCCTATTACTCGGCAGGCGATTCTCTTTTGCACAATGAGGACACTTAATTTGCACTTCTTTCTCCATTTTTCTGTACATTAAAATCAGCTCTCACACTCTAGCCTAATCGCAATATGATTACGTTGATTTTAATCAAAGTAGCCGTGCTTAAGAGCAGATACTACAGAAACAGTTATTCTTAATCAGCGACGCTTGCTAAGTTTTAGGTATGTAACTTTCGATATAGAGTACGCTCACTAATCCCTAGCGTTTTAGCCAGCGCTTTACGGTCTCCTTGATGGTTTGTAGCAGCCCATTGTAAATAATGTTGCTCTGCTTCCTCTAGTGGAACAATAGTCGGCGAAATAACCTGCTCCAATGGCTTAGATTCAACAGATTCTAAGCACAAATGCTCAGGCAGAATAGTTTCACTGTCGGTCATCAGACTTGCACGCTCAAGAATGTTACGTAGCTCGCGAATATTTCCTGGAAAATCGTATAATTTAAGTTGCGCGAGCGCATTAGGATGTAAATTAAGCTTACGTTCAGGATTAATACGAGCCAGCAAAGTAGCGGCTAATAAAGGAACATCTTCGCGCCGATCTGATAATGATGGCAGATGAATCGGGAACGTGCTAATGCGGTAATACAAGTCCTTGCGGAAGCTTTCTTGTTCCACCATCTTTTTCAAATCACGATGCGTCGCTGACACCAACCTAAAATCCGCCCTTAACGGCTCGACACCCCCAACGCGACGGTAGGTGCCAGTTTCAAGTAGACGCAACAACTTAACTTGCAGATTAAGCGGAATATCGCCGACTTCATCAAGAAACAAGGTGCCGCCACTGGCACTTTCTACTAAGCCATGTTTGCGCTGGGTTGCGCCAGTAAATGCGCCTTTTTCATAACCGAACAGCTCGCTCTCAAATAAAGATTCAGTCAAACCAGAACAATCGACCACCACATAAGGCTTATTTGCACGGCGACTGGCATTGTGTAGCGCCTGCGCTAGCAATTCTTTACCAGTACCTGACTCGCCTAGCAGTAACACTGAAGCCTCTGATGGTGCTACCCGCTCAACTAGACCCAGCATATTATTAAACACAGTCGAACGCCCGACCAAACCGCGTGCGGATGGTTGAGCACTGGCATCTCGAATAGTTTGTATCATTTCTACGTAATAGGCGATTTCACCACTACTGTTAAGAATTGGTGTTAACTCAACGTCGACGTGCTCTTCCCCGCGCGGTGTTTGATGCAAATGCAACACACGCTGCGAACGACCAGTAACTGCACTTAGTTTGAGCGGGCAAGATTCTCCAACCTCATCACAAGGCCGACTAAAGTGATGAGAAACTTCGTAACAATGCCTACCTGCAAGCGGTAATGAATCACCATATTCAGCTCTATAAGCACTATTAGCGGCAATAATAGTGTAGTTTTTATCCATCACGATACGTGGTTGAGGTTGGCTATCTAAATAGGAGAGTAATTCTACAATTTGAGAGTCCGACATTACACATTCCAACTTAAGCGCCAAAATTGACAGTTTACGCCAAAATTCAACAATAAAAATGCCACTTTTGACACACTCGTATTTAATTACGCTTTTTAACAATTACAAATGTAGTAGGTAGATTATTTTCCCTAACAGAATCAATAAGATGGATAATTAAAAGTAGCACTGGCATAGTTAATGCATTAAAAGATATGCAAAACAAATGCCGATCAGATAGTGACAAAATATCTAAAATATTAAGCCTAGAAAAACAATAAGATCAGTAAATATTTCGTTTATAAAAATAATCGCTAGCCGCAAACCTATAAAAGAAAGTTGAAAACATGAACGACGAAGGCATCAGCAAAAATGAGAAAAACACGGTTCCTTTAAACGAGCTGGTTATTTCCCTTTATGAATCTCAAGATAAAATATACCCACGCAGCGTTTCGGGCTTCTTTACCAAGTGGCGCTGGGCTATGATCTGGCTGACTCAGTTAGTTTTTTATGGAATACCATGGCTCGAATGGGGCCAGCGCCAAGCGCTGTTATTTGATTTAGGGTCTAGACGTTTTTATATCTTTAACTTAGTCCTATACCCGCAAGACTTAATTTACTTGACTGCGATTTTGATTATATCGGCGCTGTCACTCTTCCTCTTTACTGCCATCGCCGGTCGTTTATGGTGTGGCTACACTTGCCCACAAACCGTTTACACCGAAATATTTCTTTGGATAGAACATAAGATTGAAGGTGACCGCGCCGCACGCATAAAGTTAGATGGCACACAATTATCAGCTAAAAAGTTATATAAAAAAGGCGCCAAACATTTTGTGTGGATTACTTTTGCTTTATGGACTGGCTTTACCTTTGTAGGTTATTTCTCGCCCATACGCGATCTTGCATCATCAACTTTAAGCTTAAGCTTAGGTCCATGGGAAACCTTCTGGATCTGTTTTTACGGTTTCGCAACTTATGGCAACGCAGGTTTTATGCGTGAGCAAGTCTGTAAATACATGTGCCCTTATGCCCGCTTTCAAAGTGCGATGTTTGATGACGATACGCTTATTGTGACTTACGATGAAGAACGTGGCGAACCGCGCGGCAGTCGTTCACGCAAAGCGGAAGTGAACACCAAAGAATTAGGTTCGTGTATTGATTGTAGTTTGTGTGTGCAAGTTTGTCCAACCGGTATTGATATTCGTAAAGGTTTGCAATACGAATGCATCGGTTGTGGTGCTTGTGCAGATGTGTGTGACACGGTGATGGATAAGATGGGTTATGCGCGTGGGTTGGTCAAATACTCCACACAAAATGCTATCACTAACAAATGGACGCATAAGCAAATGGTGCAACGTATTTTAAGACCTAGAGTCCTAATTTATACCGCGATACTAGGCTTAATTATCATAGGCTTGATAACGAGCCTATGGCTGAGAACACATTTCAGGGTCGATGTAATCCGTGACCGTGGTGTGATGGAGCGCTTGTCTGATGACGGCAAACTGGAAAATGTCTATCGCTTACAAATTATGAATGGTACTGAGTCTGTACAACACTATAGACTTAGTGCAACTGGCATTAAAGATTTGGAAATCGAGTCAGAAGCCGTGACTGAAGGCGATGAATCTGATTATAAAAAACATAACAATACGATTATGGTCAATCCTACTGAATCACGCTGGTTGATTGTAGATTTAAAAATTCCTGATGGTAGTTTGGAGTCAGGCTCACATAAAATCGAGTTTCAAATTGAAGCGGTTGAGAGTAAAGAAATAGTGACTGAAAAATCAGTGTTTTTGGTGCCTAGATAACCTATAGCTGGCATGTTTCAAGGTTTGTAGGCCTCGCGCTAGTAGTAGCCTTAAACAGCGACTTCGTGCCACATTTTAATTAAAGAACCTTTAGCCTACAATAGGCCATTAATAACAGATTGGTTTTATAAAATATTAAAGTTTACAAATGCTAACTAACTATATTAACCATTTAAAGCGCCTCAAAGAAGCTAGTAATACTAGTCACTTAATGCTTGAAATTACCCTAATTATTGTGCTTAAAGTAATTTTGCTATGGTTGCTGTGGGCACTCTGTTTTTCTCAGCCAATCGCTAAGGATGCTAGGCAATTGGCTGTTACACGAATGATATTGAACCGATCTAATTAAATAGGCTTTTACTTTATGTTACCTTCTGCTGAAGTTGTCGATCTTTCCCGTTTGCAATTCGGTGCAACTGCGCTTTATCATTTTCTGTTCGTCCCTCTTACACTCGGGCTGTCGTGGATTCTAGTCATTATGGAATCCGTCTACGTCATGACGGGGAAGCAAATTTACCGAGATATGACCAAGTTTTGGGGCAAGTTATTCGGTATCAATTTTGCTCTGGGTGTAACTACTGGCTTAACCATGGAGTTTCAGTTTGGCACCAACTGGGCTTACTACTCACATTATGTCGGGGATATATTCGGCGCGCCCTTGGCCATTGAAGGCTTGATGGCTTTCTTCTTAGAGTCTACCTTTGTAGGACTCTTTTTCTTTGGCTGGGATAAGCTCTCAAAAGAGAAACATTTAATGGTTACGTTCCTAGTGGCCTTAGGCTCAAATTTATCAGCGTTATGGATTTTGATTGCTAATGGTTGGATGCAAAATCCGGTAGGTGCTGAATTCAACTATGAAACCATGCGTATGGAAATGACTAGTTTTACCGCGCTTATTTTCAATCCTGTGGCGCAAGTGAAATTTGTGCATACAGTAGCCGCTGGTTACACAACAGCCTCAATGTTTGTTCTAGGTATTTCCTCTTGGTACTTACTCAAAAAACGTGATATTGGCTTTGCGCTGAGATCAATCGCAGTTGCCTCCGGCTTTGGTTTAGCTTCAATTCTATCCGTCATTATCTTGGGTGATGAGTCTGGCTACACTACCGGCGAGGTGCAAAAAGCAAAACTAGCTGCAATTGAATCTGAATGGCATACAGAACCCGCTCCTGCATCCTTCACTATTTTCGGCTTACCCAATCAGGCTGAAGAGCGCACTGACTTCGCAATTAAAGTGCCTTATCTATTGGGTCTCATTGCAACACGCTCCTTAGATGAAAAAGTCACAGGCTTATCAGAAATTAAAACACAGAATGAGTCGAGGATTCGCAATGGCATGCAATCCTATGCGGACTTACAGCGACTAAAGAGTGGCGACAAATCTGAACTGTCCATGGCCGCATTTGAAAAGACTAAACAGGATTTAGGCTACGGTTTACTCCTTAAGAAATATACGCCCAATGTAACGGATGCGACTGAAGCGCAAATCCATCAAGCGGCTGCCGATACCATTCCTAATGTATTTACCCTATTCTGGTCTTTCAGAGTCATGGTGGCGATGGCCTTCCTGATGTTCTTTATCTTTGCCGCATCCTTCTACTTCATGATCAAGCGTAATTTAGAAAAGCAAACATGGTTGCTACGTTTGGCACTTTACTCAATACCGGTGCCATGGATTGCTGCAGAAATGGGCTGGGTAGTTGCTGAGATGGGTCGCCAGCCTTGGACGATTTCAGGCATATTACCTACGCATTTATCGACATCGTCCTTATCCGCAGGCAATTTATACTTCAGTTTGATAGGCTTTATGAGTTTCTATACGATACTTTTGATCATTGAAATGTTCTTAATGTTCAAATATGCACGCCTTGGGCCATCTAGCTTACATACAGGCCGTTACTTTTTTGAAAAAAATCAACCCGCAACTAGTCGCGCGTAAAGGTACATCATGACATTCTTTAATTACGAAATGCTCAAGCTCATCTGGTGGCTATTTATAGGGGTTCTACTGATAGGGTTTGCCGTCATGGATGGTTTTGATTTGGGCGTTGCATGCTGGCTTCCATTTCTAGGAAAGTCAGACAATGAACGTCGGGTGATTATTAATACCATAGGGCCTACTTGGGAAGGCAATCAGACTTGGTTGGTGACTGCAGGCGGCGCTATTTTTGCAGCATGGCCACTCGTCTATGCCGCAGCTTTTTCAGGGCTTTATATCGCGTTATTGTTGGTACTATTTGCGTTATTCTTTCGTCCTGTCGGTTTCGATTATCGGAGCAAATTGGCTGACCCACGTTGGCGTAATGGCTGGGATTGGGCGCTATTTGCAGGGGGTGCCATTCCAGCGTTAGTATTTGGTGTTGCTTTTGGCAACCTGTTTCTTGGGGTACCTTTTCATTATGACGACACCCTGCGTTCATTCTACACGGGTAGCTTTTGGCAATTGCTCAATCCATTCGCACTCCTTTGTGGTGTAGTCAGTTTAACGATGCTGATGATGCACGGTGCTGTTTACCTTCAATTACGTACAGATGGCGCGGTACAGAAACGTGCTCAAAAGGCAGCACTTTTTACGGGTATCGTTTGTGCGTTAGCATTCGCGCTAGCAGGGATATGGATTGCATACGGTATTGATGGCTATGTCGTCACTTCAACCCAAGATGTGAATAGTGCACTTAACCCACTTGCTAAAACAGTACAAAAATCTGCTGGCGCATGGCTCACCAACTATCAAACTTATCCATGGATGATATTAGCCCCCGTACTCGGTTTTGGCGGCATTGCATTATCACTATTAACTGCAAGCCTTAATAAGGAACGCACCGCCTTCGTTTTCAGCAGCCTCACCATTGCAGGCATTATTCTGACGGCAGGCTTTTCAATGTTCCCATTCATTATGCCTTCCAGTTCAGATCCAGTAAGTAGCTTAACAATCTGGGATGCAGTTTCAAGTCAAAAAACCTTAGGGATTATGTTTGTAGTCACCATTATTTTCTTACCCTTGATTTTGATCTATACCTCATGGGTGTACAAAGTTTTGCGTGGCAAAGTAACCGTTCAATCGATTAAAGACAATACGCATACTGCGTATTAATTTGATCAAATTAGGAGAAAAACGATGTGGTATTTCACCTGGATATTAGGCGTTGGATTAGCTCTTGCATTTGGCATTATCAATGTCATGTGGCTAGAGTCTGAGCAGCCAGATGATGGTCAATGATTAGTTAAGACGTAAGGATGTAACTATTTTTCGTATTTTTTCAAGGAGATTTAAAATGAAATCTAATAGTGGTGGTATAGATCGCATCGTGCGCGTTTTAGCTGGGATAGCACTTTTGGCTTGGGTTATTTTATTTAATGGCCCTGCTTTGGCTTACATCGGCATTGTGCCACTAGCTACAGGCATTATTGGCTGGTGTCCGGCATATACAATATTTGGCATCAATACCTGTAAAAACTAAGTCAGATCGGATAGGAAGGAAATTGTAGAATGCAATTTCCTTTAATTTGCAAAAATAAATTGTAATGAAAGGGGCTCTAATGAGTTCAGACCCAAGAGTGTTTTTTGCCGCTGAGCGTACATTATTAGCTTGGGTAAGGTCAGGCATAACGGTTATGGCACTTGGATTTGTAGTGGCTAAATTCGGTTTATTTCTAACACTTATTTTGTCTTCCAGCACAGCTTCAAAGACGGCTGCAAACCATCTACACCAAAGCAGCAGTCTCTCTAGCCTGTTTGGCATTGCGTTGGTGATTATTGGCGTTACCATTATATTAGGCGCGCAATTCAATCATAGCCGCTATGTACAAACACTTCCGCCAGAAGATGTGCCTAAACTCGCTATCAATTGGCTATCATCTTTGCTAAGTTTTTCCATAGCATGCGTTGGTGTGCTTCTGGCGATTTATCTTGTGTTTGCCTAAATCATAAGAGCAATTGACCAGATGTATATAATTAGAACAATTGCATAATGGATGTTGGCGCTACCGAAACAGTTTTAATTCTAAAATCATAAATCGCGACGGTTTTTTCACTTTCAGTTTCTATCGCCACTCGCCATTGGCCTGCCTGTAAATTCTGTTTATAAGTGTATCCTCTAAAACCGTTGTAGCGGCCGCCAGCTAAGGTGAAACCAATATGTGATTGTGTTAGCCAGCCTTGTTTCTTATCGTAAAACTGCCAGCGATGGTAGAGCTTGGTATTTAAGCCAGATGGTGCAAAAACTGATGAAATGCAATAAACGCGCTGGCCTGCTGTAATTTCCAAATCAGTGCTGGTTTTACGCCAAAATACCCACCAATCTGACGGCTGCTGCGACAACTGATAATCGCCATTCACTTTATTGAGTGAATAAGCCACTGCAATATCGCGTTTCACTAGCGGTACTGGTGGAATCATATCTGCAGCATAAGCAAACATTAGTCCTGCGGCAATTAACCAAACTGGGACAATGCTACCGTAATGATTAGGCGTATTTTTGTATAGCCAATGCGCAGCGCCTAAGCCCATTAAGGTACTTAAATAAAACCAAATCGGGTGAATACTGCCGATTAAAAAGGGCAAGGCAAAGTTAAACAATAACATCGCACAAAAACCAAATAGCGCCCAGCTTAAAGTGAAGCGTTTATATTCATCTTCTAAATACTCATTGCCAACCAACATGACGCCTAACAATAATGACATTAGCCAGGCCAACCAATGGCTGGCGCTTTTGAAATATAAAATAAAAAGAGAGCTTAATAAGTTACCGTAAATGAACTGCAATAAAAAATAAGGAAAGTTAGGCCAGTGATATTTAGAAAGATTAAAACGTATATAAATTTTACCTAGCCAGCTTGGAAAGCAAGTCGAATCAGCCAAAATATAGCTAGGCCTACCGATAACATAAAGAATCAAACCTGCCGTAGCTAAATAAGCCGCAAAGATAAATAAATCTTGCGCGGCTACGTTCCGTCCTATGGTGAAGGCATCCCAAGCAAAACCACCAAAAAAGAAAATGGCTGGGAAGAAGTCGCGCACCTTTAACATGTGGCGAACTAAATTTTGTACGTGCTTAGATTGTTTTATGGTGGTGATGAACATATTGAGTTGGTTTAAACCTGTCGTTTAACTATTAATTCAAATCACAAATTTAATTTAGCAGGTTAGCAAGAATAAAACCGATGACAATACCCGTGATTAGCGCAATAGTAACAGCGCGATAAGTAAGCACATCTTTAGAATAGCCGCGCTTGATGGCGACATAAGAAACCAGATAACCAACTGCATTCAGCAGCCAGATGATAGACAAGCTGAGCACCTTTACAAGTAAAGGGCCAATAATAGGCACTAGCGTAATAATGCCTAATATCCAAGCAAATACATGAGAAGCTGCGGCTAATAGCACCACACCAGTGGTAACCGCTTTAGCATGCCAACCGAAATGCCAAGCTGCAAATACCGCCAAAACTAGGGCTATACTTAGCGGCAACATCCATTTCCATGCACCTAATTTGGTAGGCGAGACAATGCTTTCTTCGCTAAAAATATGTGCGTTGTCTAGGTCCGAATTATCTAGGTCTGCTTTAAATTGGTGCTCGGGAAGCGTCATAATCGATTATGCAAAAATACGTATGATACATTTATTCTTGCATAACCGATGAATGTCACAAGTGAATTTTAATAATTGAAATAAGGACTAAACAGCCAATTCTGCAATCGGAATCACACGTTTAGTTTTACCACCACTAACCGTTTCTAGGGCCGCTTTATAATCGGTCATCTGATCAAAGTTTAAGTATTTATAAATTTCAGCCACATTCTGCAATTTATCGCCAATAGTGGCTAAATATTCAGCCTGCGTTGGAATATAACCGAGCTTTGCACAAACGGCTGCCAATTCTGCTGAACCCAAGTAAACGCGTGCATCACGGCCCATACGGTTATCAAAGTTACGTGTACTGGTTGAGAATACCGTCGATTTATCGGCCACACGTGCTTGGTTACCCATACATAATGAACAACCAGGAATTTCAGTCCGCGCGCCAGCGATACCAAATACAGAATAGACACCCTCTTCTCGTAATTGCGCTTCATCCATACGCGTTGGCGGTGCAATCCACAAACGCGTGGGAATATTCACCGTACCTTCTAACACTTTTGCAGCGGCGCGATAATGGCCAATATTAGTCATGCAGCTACCAATAAATACTTCGTCAATTTTATCGCCAACTACGGCTGAAAGTGGTTTAACATCATCAGGGTCATTCGGGCAAGCCAATAATGGCTCTTTGATTTCATTTAGATCAATTTCAATCGTGTAGGCGTATTCTGCATCGGCATCAGGTGATAATAATTCTGGTTTAGCCAACCATGCTTGCATGCTGGCAATACGGCGTTGCAATGAGCGTGCATCTTCATAACCGTTATCAATCATATTTTGCATCAATACGATGTTTGAATTTAGGAATTCAATCACAGGTTCTTTGTTTAGTTTTACCGTACAACCATTGGCAGAACGCTCGGCAGAAGCATCAGCAAACTCAAAAGCTTGTTCCACTTTTAAATCTGGCAAGCCTTCAATCTCTAAAATCCGACCGTTAAATACGTTCTTTTTACCTTGTTTACCAACGGTTAATTCACCTTTTTGAATCGCCGCATAAGGAATCGCATTGACTAAATCGCGTAAAGTAATGCCAGGTTGCATGGTGCCTTTAAAGCGCACCAATACTGACTCTGGCATATCCAGCGGCATCGCGCCCATCGCTGCCGCAAAGGCGACTAAACCTGAACCAGCCGGGAATGAAATACCTATCGGGAAGCGTGTGTGAGAATCGCCACCGGTACCTACAGTGTCTGGCAATATCATACGGTTAATCCAAGAGTGAATCACGCCATCGCCTGGACGTAAAGATACACCGCCACGGCTACTCATAAATTCTGGCAAGCTGTGTTGTAGTTTGATGTCTACCGGCTTTGGATAAGCAGCGGTATGGCAAAAACTTTGCATGACTAAATCTGCACTAAATCCTAAACAGGCCAGCTCTTTAAGCTCATCACGTGTCATGCCGCCAGTGGTATCTTGCGAGCCAACTGTAGTCGCTTTCGGTTCACAATAAGTGCCAGGACGAACGCCTTTGCCTTCTGGTAAACCGCAGGCTCTGCCGACCATTTTTTGCGCTAAGGTATAACCTTTGCCTGAATCTTTAGGTGCAATCGCAGTAATAAATAATTCTGTAGGAGGTAAACCTAAAGTTTGACGCGCATTAGTGGTTAAGCCACGGCCAATAATCAATGAAATTCGGCCACCTGCGCGCACCTCATCTGGCAAGGTGATGGGCGCTAAATCAAAACTAGCAATAACTTCGCCTTTTTCATTCAATACTTTGCCTGCGTAAGGCTGGATAGTGATGACATCGCCAGTTTGCATTTTTGAAACATCGCATTGAATTGGCAAAGCGCCAGAATCTTCAGCAGTATTGAAGAAAATAGGCGCGATTTTGGTGCCTAAAATCACACCGCCGGTGCGTTTATTAGGAATGTTAGGAATATCATTGCCCATAAACCATTGCAATGAGTTGATGGCAGACTTACGTGATGATCCAGTACCGACCACATCGCCAACGTAAGCGAGTGGTAAGCCTTTTTGCTTCAAAGTGTCGATTAAAGCTAAGCCTTCTGGCATCTTATTAATCAACATGGCTTTGGCATGCAAAGGAATATCCGGGCGACTCCAAGCGTCTTGCGCAGGGCTTAAATCATCGGTGTTGGTTTCACCATCGACTTTAAATACCACCATTTTTATTTCTTCAGCCAACTTAGGCGCGCTGGTAAACCATTCTGCATTGGCCCATGATTCGATTAGCTTTTTGGCATGCACATTGCCGGCTTTCATTTTTTCAGCCACATCGTGAAACGCATCAAACATCAAGATTGTATTTGACAAAGTAGCAACCACTTTATCGGCCATAGGCGTATCTAACAACCCAACTAACGCTTGCACGTTGTAACCACCTAGCATTGTCCCTAATAAACATACAGCATGATCTGGATCAATGACTGGTGAGGTAGCTTTACCGTGGGCAATGTCAGACAAAAATGCTGCTTTAACATAGGCCGATTGATCCACACCTGCTGGCGTACGATTGGTGATTAAATCAAGTAATGCTTCAGCTTCTCCAGTTGGTGGATTTTTCAGAAGCTCTACAACCTGAGCCACTTGCTCAGCTGAAAGCGGTAATGGCGGAAGATTAACTGCATTGCGATCTGCAACGTGCTGGCGATAGGCTTTTAACATGGTGATAGCGTCTTTAAAGTTTAATTAAAATGGTTAATGGCAATTATACAACCAGCACAAAACACTTAAAACCCATTAGTGGTGGTAATAGGCACAGGTAAATTTTGCGTTAGTGTTAGTTTTATTACTGATTATTCTTGTTTATATATAAATCATTAGCAAATGTCGTGCCACAACTTTTGCTGCTAGCTGAGGCTTCCATTCTATCTAATACTTCTTTTTGGTAGCCTTTGCCGTGTTTTAACTCTAAATATGCACGCACTTCAAACACATCTGCATAGCCATTTTTATCAGTATCCATTGCAAGCACATTATCTTCTAACGACGGGCCTATGTAGGCACCAGATTTGTCCGTTAAGTAGCTTAAAACATTTTCGGCATGGGCGACTGAAACAACATTAAGGCTGGCCAATATAGTGATTAGCACTAGCGTTTTATGTACTCTATTTTCATTCATTTAAGTCATATCCTAAATATTTTTATCAGAGTGATTTTAAATCAAATAGGTTATGGCGAACTATTATTAGCGATACACTTTACAGCAAAGAATGTATTTCAATAGGTTGATGTAGCCGAATCTTTTCTTTCCATTCCGCCGGACCTGTTGTATGAACCGAACTGCCTTTACTATCCACTGCCACCGTCACCGGCATATCTTCCACAGTAAATTCATAAATCGCTTCCATGCCCAAATCGGCAAAGGCTAGTACTTCAGCTTTTTTAATCGCTTTACTCACTAAATAAGCCGCACCGCCTACCGCTGTTAAATATATAGACTGATGTTTTGCAATCGAATCTATCGTTTCATCACCGCGTTCAGCTTTACCTACCATGCCTAATAAGCCAGTTTTACTTAACATCATTTCGGTAAAACCATCCATGCGCGTTGCCGTGGTTGGACCCGCTGGACCGACCGCTTCATCGCGGACTGGATCTACCGGCCCAACGTAATAAATAAAACGGTTGGTGAAGTCCACCGGTAATTTTTCACCTGCGGCCAACATAGTGGCAATGCGCTTATGAGCGGCATCGCGACCAGTGAGTAATTTTCCGCTTAATAATAAAGTTTGCCCAGGTTGCCATGTTTGAATATCAGCTTTGCTAATGGTATCTAGATTCACGCGTAAAGACGCATCGCTAGGTGCCCAGTTAACATTAGGCCAGTCGTCTAGGTTGGGCGCTTCTAATACCGCAGTACCACTGCCGTCTAATTCAAAATGCACATGCCTAGTAGCAGCGCAGTTAGGAATAATCGCTACCGGCAATGAAGCGGCATGGGTAGGATAATCTAAAATCTTCACATCTAGTACCGTCGCCAAACCGCCTAAACCTTGCGCGCCTATGCCTAAATTATTCACTTTTTCAAAAATCTCTAAGCGCAATTCTTCAACTTTATTACTTGCGCCTCTGGCTTTAAGCTCATGAATATCAATCGGCGCCATCAGTGATTCTTTAGCCAGCAACATCGCTTTTTCAGCGCTACCACCTATGCCAATTCCTAACATACCCGGTGGACACCAGCCTGCACCCATTTTCGGCACGACCTCTAATATCCAATCGACAATGCTGTCATTTGGATTCAGCATGGCAAGCTTGGCTTTATTCTCAGAGCCACCGCCTTTTGCGGCAATACTAACCTCAACTTTATTACCCTCCACTAACTCCACATGCGTAATGGCTGGCGTATTATCTTTAGTATTAGCGCGCTTACCAGCAGGATCAGAAACAATAGAAGCGCGCAATTTATTTTCTGGCAACATGTAGGCGCGGCGCACGCCTTCGTTGACCATTTGCTCTAAAGTCAGGCCACTTTCAAAACGAACATCCATGCCCACTTTGACGAAGGCCACCACAATGCCGGTATCTTGGCATAGCGGACGCTTGCCTTCAGCACACATGCGCGAGTTGGTTAAAATCTGCGCAATAGCATCTTTAGCGGCTGGCGATTGTTCGGCCTCGTAAGCACGACCTAAAGCCTGAATATAATCTAGCGGATGATAGTAAGAAATATATTGCAAGGCATCGGCGATGCTTTGTATGAAATCAGCTTGTTTGATAATAGTCATAGTCTTGGTATTGGTATGGGTATTGGTATGGGTATTGGTCTTGATGTTTAACTTTTATTTTTTAGCGTGCACTTTTCGCGTAAGCAATTGTATTGTTGATATCTTTACGCAAGATTTTACCATTCTTGGTACGTGGAAAATCTTTGGTCAAGTATACGGTTTTAGGCGCTTTGTAAGCGGCTAAATGTTGCTTGCCAAACGCCAGCAACTCATCGGCAGTAACCGTTGAATTGGCTTGTAAAATCACATAAGTCACCACTAGCAATTTGTCTTTTTCCAATTCTTCGCCAACCGCTGCACAATCTGCCACATCAGGGTGCGATTTATATACGCGCTCGATTTCATAAGGCGATACGCGGTAGCCAAAACTTTTGATAATGTCGTCTTTACGGCCTAAAAACCAAATATAGCCATCTTCATCATAGCGCGCATAATCGCCTGTAAAAAACCAGCCATCATGTTTGTATTTAGCTGTTTCTTCATTTAAATTCCAATAACGCAAGAATAAGCCCGGGTCTGAATCTGGCACGCTAATCATACCTTCTTCGCCTTGCGGTACTTCTTGTAAAGTGTCAGGATCAAGCAATTTAATGGCATGGCCAGGTTGCGGAAAACCAGCAGAACCAGCACGTATCGGCCGGTATATACTTTGGCTCAAATAGTAGGAAAATTCGCTCATACCGACCGCCTCGTAAATATCCACACCAAAGCGCTCGCGCCATTGTTGCAATACCTCGTCAGACAAATGCTCACCCGCACTCATGCAATGACGCAAGCTAGGTACATCCGCTTGTAGCGCTTTACATTTTTGTATGATTTGGCGATAGATAGTCGGTACGCCAACAAAAATAGTGGCTGAATGTTTGGCAATCAAACGTGTCCAAGTGTCTGCATCATTCTTGCCTTCATGCACGATGACGGTTTTGCCTAAATACAGCGGATCCATCAAGCCAGAACCCAATACATAAGTCCAGTTGAATTTGCCGGAATGCATGATGCGATCTTGTGTGTTAGCAGAAAAATTAAACCAATATTTAGACGCTGGCTCACGACCGATTAAGGCGCGGTGCGCATGTAACACGCCTTTTGGATAGCCGGTGGTACCTGAGGTATACACCAAATAAGCAGGATCATCGGCAGCGGTTAATTCGGCTGGCAAACATGTATCAATGGCAGATAATTGCGTTTCTAAATCGCATACATTTAATGTTGCATGCGCAGAAATTTCGCCTACGCCAGATAAAAATATATGCTTTAAATTAGGCAAATTGTTTAAATGATCTTGCAGTGACGGCCAAGCTGCTTTATCTGTCACTAGAACCGTTGCGCCAGAATCACGGGCTAAATAAGCCACTTCTTCAGCGGTGAGTAAAGTTGATGTTGGCACAGCAATGGCGCCGCGCTTCATTGCACCCAAAAATGCTGTCGGGTAATCTAGGCTATTCGGCAAACGGATTAAAACACGATCCCCCAAGCCTACGTTTAAGTTTCTAAGCAATTGAGCAAATTTATCAGTACGTTTGGCCAATTGTTCAAAGGTGATTTGCGAGGTGCCTTGCGCGTCGTCTTCAACTATCATGGCAATTTCTTGAGCTGCTGGCGTGTTTAGATGTTTATCAGTACAGGCCGCACCAATATTAAAGTGGGCCGGGACGTTCCAAACCCAAGCTGGGAATTGTTCAAATTTTTGCATATTTAACCTTCATCTATTCTTTAAACACTCATCATTTCTACTTTGGTATTTTTATCTTAGTAGAAATCTAAAATTCAAGCACATCACATCAACACTTATAACAACACACCATACGGCCAGTTTTGGCGTATCACCTGCGCTGGCAACAACTCAAGTACGTGTAGAGCAAAATCCATATCATCCTGATTAAGCGCTCGCAATGCGTGAGCACGTAACAAGGTTTGCAAAGCTTTACCAAACATAGGTGGATCCAGCATTTCGCCTTCAAATTTAATCGCGCCGCCGTGTAAAGCATCTGCTTCAATGGCTGCTTTTAAAATACGCACTTTTTGGTTCACTTCAGTAGGCGAAGGCGTATAAGCGGTTTTACACAAATGAATATGGCCAGGATGTATCACCTGCTTGCCAGTTAATCCCATCGCTGATTCTTGGCAAGCGTGCTTATAAACAATACGTGATTCGTGATCACCATGTAAATCCAACCAACGGCGTACATCATGCGGTTCTAAAAACTTCTCAGGCATAATATTAGAGCCGATTAATGTTTCCACGCCGCCAATCACACCTTTACCGGCAATACGCGCTTCGAACATCAATTGATTCATGTAAAACTGCAACTCTTCAATCCAATGTTCAGGCGTAATATGAATACCCATTGCTTTTGAAAAGTCATGAATACCAAACACCACGTGTTTCACTGTGCTGTATTGCATTAATTCTGGCGCGATTTTCAGTGATTTTGGATGCTCAATAATCGGCTGTATCGTAATATTAGGATTAAGGTCTAGCAAAAAGCTGGATAAATCACGCACTTCTGCCGCGCCATAAGCCTCGCCGGCTTTTGCCAGCATTACCACATCAATGCAATCCGCCATATCGCTGACTAATTGCATATCTAACTCATATTCATCAGTACGAAATGAATTTGAACGAATCGCAATCGTCACTTGGCTATTCACTTTGCGTAGTTCCGGCAACTCTTTACGCAGCAAATTACGGCTCATTTCTTTTTGGCGGCAACCATCTTCCAAGTCAAAAATAAGCGTGTGTGCGTTGGTCTTATGTGCATGTTTTTTCATGCGCGCCGCGGCTTGATCCATATCTTCGTAAATGCCTAAAGATGGCGCATATTTAACCGGTGGATAATATAACTGAATGCCAGGCCAAGTTTCACCTAGCATTGCGCTATTGGTATAACACTTAATTTTTCCATGATGATCCATGCCTGCATCCCCCGAATTTTGGTGTGTGTTACTCATATTAATTCTTTCAATTATTTTAGTTATTTTGATTACTTATGCTTAAACACTAACTGCTTCATGACCACTTAATTTAATCAACACACTTTTCATTGCTAAAGCATCTAATTTTTTAGCCACTAAAACCTCAACATTTAAAAAACTAATTCTTGAGGTCACCACGTCTAAAAATTCGTTATCCGGCAAATCTAGCAAACTATCAAAAACTAATAGTTCTTGCGCGTTTAAAGTGGCCACATGATTTTGGGAAAATCGTTGCAATACAATATCAAGCTCTAACAAGCCACGACGACAACGCCAACTGAGTCGCCTCACTTCTTCGTCTGTCATATTTTTTGTATCAGCCATTCTCGTCACCATATTATCAGTAGGAATATTCCGACTAAATCGCCTTAATTTCTATTTTTTTCTTAGCGATCACTTTATGTTCACGTGCTTGTTCAAACTTAAGGTCTTTAATCTTGGCAATCGCTAAAGATGGATTGAGCTTTTTCGGGCAAACATCCACGCAATTCATAATATTGTGGCAACGATACAGACGATCAGGCGCTTCTAAATTTTCTAGGCGCTCATCCAAAGCTTGGTCGCGGCTATCCGCCATAAAGCGATAGGCTTGCATCAAACCTGCCGGACCGACGAAAGTTTCAGGATTCCACCAAAAACTAGGGCAAGAAGTAGTACAAGCTCCGCACAAAATACATTCGTACAAACCATCTAATTTCGCGCGGTCTTCAGGCGACTGTAAACGCTCAGTTTCTGGCGGTGCGTCGTTATTAATTAGATATGGTTTTACTGAATTGTAATGTTCAAAAAACTGTGTCATATCCACCACTAAATCACGGATAACTGGTAAGCCTGGCATAGGACGTAGCACCACTGGTTCTTCTAAATCGGATAACTTAGTGACGCAAGCCAAGCCATTTTTACCGTTGATATTCATGCTATCTGAGCCGCAAACACCTTCGCGGCACGACTTACGCAAACTTAAACTATCGTCTAAATCTTTAATGCGCAATAAGGCATCGAGTAACATTTGATCGCTATCTTCAAGCACTACATCGTAATCTTGCATGTAAGGCTTTTTATCGACATCTGGGTTAAAACGGTAAATTGAGAATTTCATTAGGGTATCTCTAAATAACTAAATTTGTTTGGCGACAGGTTGAGCGCTTGTAGATTTAATAGCTGGCTTAATAAACGCGCGGCTTAGGTTCAAAACTTGGCACTGTTTGCGGTTTTAGGCGAACTGGTTTATAGGCAAGTTTATGGCCTTCACGGTAATACAATGAATGGCTTAACCAATTCACATCGTCGCGCTCGCTAAAGTCTTCGCGGCAATGTGCGCCACGGCTTTCTTTGCGCGCTTCCGCCGCGTGCATGGTGGCTAAGGCTACTTCTACCAAGTTATCCAGCTCCAAAGCCTCGACCCTTGCTGTATTAAAGACTTGGCTCTTATCTTTTATTATGGTGTTTTTAGCACGTTCTGCCACTTTATCGATTTCCGCAACGCCAGCATGTAACAAGTCTGGAAAGCGGAACACGCCACAATGTGTTTGCATGGCTAAACGCAAATCATTGCCTACGTCTTTCACGGTTTCGCCTTCTGTTTGAGTATCTAGGCGATTCAGTCTGGCTAAAGTCATATCACAGGCATCGGCTGGCAATGGTTTATGATTGGCGTCTTTTTTAACTTCTTCCACCATTTTGTCGCCAGCCGCACGACCAAATACCACTAAATCTAATAGTGAGTTAGAGCCTAAACGATTCGCGCCATGCACAGATACACAAGCACACTCACCTACCGCATACAAACCATTCACTACTGACTCACCGCCACTCGCATTTGGCACCACTACTTGCCCTTGCAGATTGGTTGGAATGCCGCCCATCATGTAATGTACGGTAGGAACGATAGGAATTGGGTCTTTAATCACATCAACATTAGCAAAGGTTTTGGCAATTTCTCGGATGCCAGGTAACTTATCGTTAATTAAGGCTTCACCAAGATGGTCTAATTTTAAATAGACCGCATCTTTATTTTTACCCACGCCACGACCGGCTTTAATTTCTGTAGCAATAGCGCGTGAAACCACATCGCGACTGGCTAAATCTTTTGCATTAGGTGCGTAACGCTCCATAAAACGCTCGCCTTCGCTATTGAGTAAATAGCCGCCTTCGCCGCGTACGCCTTCGGTAATCAAAACACCCGCATTAAGTACACCAGTTGGGTGAAATTGCCAGAATTCCATATCTTGCAATGGAATGTTGGCGCGTGCCGCCATGCCTAAACCATCACCCGTATTAATAAACGCATTAGTACTGGCTTTGAATATACGACCTGCGCCGCCAGTGGCTAACAAAGTAGCTTTGGCACGAATGCAATGTACTTCGCCTGTTTCGATTTCCAGCGCAAGTACGCCTAAAACATCACCAGTAGCATCTTTTAACAAATCTAACGCCAGCCATTCTACGAAAAACTGCGTATTAGATTGCACGTTACGCTGATACAAAGTGTGCAACATGGCGTGACCGGTTCTATCGGCCACCGCACAAGTACGTGAGATGGCTTTTTCACCAAAGTTTTGCGTCATGCCGCCAAATGGGCGTTGGAAAATCTTGCCATTTTCTAAGCGGTCAAATGGCATACCAAAATGCTCAAGCTCGTAAATCGCAGCGGCGGCGTTTTTACACATAAACTCAATCGCATCTTGGTCACCCAAAAAGTCTGAGCCTTTGATGGTGTCATACATGTGCCACAACCATTTATCATCGGCCACGTTACCGAGCGCGGCGGCAATGCCACCCTGCGCCGCCACCGTGTGTGAGCGCGTTGGAAATACTTTACTTAAAACAGCTACTTTCAAGCCAGATTGCGCTAATTGCAATGAAGCGCGCAAACCAGCGCCACCACCACCTACCACTAGTGCATCAAATGTTTGAGTTGCTAATGCCATCACTTTTAAACCTTAAAATAAATGTTCTAAAAAATATGAGTCAAATATCAGTCGAATATCATTCAATCTGGGATTTATTGCTGTTTACGTTAAAAATAACCAGCTTGCCCATGCAATATAAACCCATAACAACACCACTAATATTTTCAACAAACCACTGCGTACTTGCATATTCGGCACGTAATCTTTAAACACATCGCGTATTCCTAACCATGCGTGAATAGATAAACTAATCCAAAACAACCAGCTAGCGATACGAAACCAAGTTGGCTGAAAAAATTCTAAAAATGCTGCATAAGTATCGGGTTGCAATATACAAATGCGCAGAAACAACATGACGCTGTAAACAGCCATAATTAAGGCTGTTAGCCTTTGCATCAACCATGCACGCATGCCGGGATAACGCTTGGTGAGTAACTCAATTACCATAATTTAATCGCCAATACTAAAGTAGCCAACACGCCTAAAACCAATACGATTTTGCTGGTATAACGCGCTTTCATTAGCGTGGTCATCCAATGCACATCCATGGCTAAATGTCTTACACCGGCAAAGAAGTGATGAAAAAATGCCCAAGCAAATCCAAGCGTAATAAGTTTGCTGAAAGGTGAATTTAAAATTGAAACGACTGCTTCAAAATGAGCCGCTGAGCTTAAGGACAACTGCAACAACAACAACATGATAGGCAACACCAAAAACAAAGCACAACCTGTGGCTCTATGTAAAATAGAAACTAGGGCATTAATCGGCAATCTAATTGTTAATAGATTAAGATTTTTTGGCCGGTTTTTGGCTTTAGCCTTGCGGCTGGCTTGAATGTCATTTTCTGGCATAAAGGTCACTTTTATGTTTATTATGTTACTTAGTTGGCTATTAGCTATTAGCCTGCTGCAATCTTGCTGCATCGGCTACCGCGCCAGAAACGATACTCAGCAAGCGCGTGTCAAATGGCTTAGGAATAATATATTCCTTGCCAAAACTTAAGCTCGTTAAATTGTAAGCTTTGAGCACATCCTCAGGCACAGGTTCACGCGCTAACGCAGCTAAAGCACGTGCAGCTGCAATTTGCATTTCATCGGTAATTTGTTTGGCTTTAGCATCCAAAGCGCCACGGAATAAATAAGGGAAACACAGCGCATTATTCACTTGGTTTGGAAAGTCTGAGCGGCCGGTAGCCATTAAAAGATCATCACGCACCGCGTGCGCCAAACTTGGTTGTATTTCAGGATCAGGATTGGCTAAAGCAAATACCACAGGATTTTTTGCCATGAGTTTAAGCAGCTCAGGCATCAAGGTGTTAGCCGCAGAAACGCCGATAAAAACATCCGCATCTGGCATTACATCGGCCAAGTTTTTAGCCGCGCTAGGCGCAACGGCTAAATGGCGATTATTGTCGTGCAGGTCAGCACGTGAAGTGTCGAGCACACCAGATTTATCGACCATGGTGATATTATTAGCGCCCATCAATTTAAGTAATCTGGCACAAGAGCAGCCTGCTGCGCCTGCGCCTAAAAATACGATTTTTGCCGTGCTTAGCGTTTTACCTTGTATCTCTAAAGCATTGGTTAACGCAGCCGCGACAATTACCGCTGTGCCATGCTGATCATCATGAAATACTGGAATATCTAAACGTGCGCGTAATTCTTTTTCAATTCTAAAACAATGCGGCGCAGCAATATCTTCTAAATTAATACCACCAAAAGTAGGCGCAATATTCACTACAGTCTCAATAAACGCCTCTACACTAGGCGCAGTAATTTCAATATCAAAAACATCAATTCCGGCAAAACGTTTAAACAGTACGGCCTTACCTTCCATTACTGGTTTACTGGCTAGCGCGCCCATATTACCTAAGCCCAACACCGCTGTGCCGTCAGTAATTACCGCCACTAAATTACCTTTATTGGTATATTTATATGCATTTGCCGGATCACGATTAATTTCACGCACTGGCACCGCAACACCCGGCGTATAAGCTAAAGACAAGTCATCTTGCGTAGCGCATGGTTTAGATGACTCAACGGAGAGTTTTCCTGGTCTAGGAAACTCGTGGTAATCAAGTGCGCGTTTTTTTAAATCGTCCATTATTCTCTATGCCTTATTAAGAATTTAGTTTTTTTAAGTGCTTACTGCTAATTGTGCAGTATTTATTTGTATAGCTATTGATTTTGCCGCTAAAGCGTATTTTCAAAAGTGGTTATTCAAGTTCATTCATATAATGGTGATTGTCGGTCACACACGAACCTAAACGCCATTCCATAGGTTTATCACCATAAGTAAATGAAACACGCTCTATGCTCAATAGCGGCTCACCTGCGCTCAAACCCAAGGCTGTTGCCACCTCACCGGCGGCAGCAACTGCTTTCAAGCGCTCTTCCGCACGTATCATTCGCACACCAAATTCAGACTCGTACATGCTATACATAGAGCCGTTATTCTCTTCTACGCGCGTGCCATTAAGACCTTTGAATGCATTCGCCGGCACCACAATATGGTCAAAAATCAGCGGCCGTCCAGAAAAAGTAAGTAGTCTTTTAATTTCTATGGTTGAAGCACCAGCCTTCATATCCAATATCTGACCCATGCGCACATCGGCTTTACCCTTAGTGCATGAGATAAATTCGTTTTGCAAAAGCTCTTTTTGTCCATCGACAGAAGTGAGCCTTAAAAACCTAAGCTTCATGCCTTCTGCGCTATGCGTGGCGACAAACGTGCCTTTACCCTGGCGACGAATCAGAATGTTTTCTGTGGCTAATGCATCGATTGCTTTTCTAACTGTACCTTGGCTGACTTTATATCGGCCAGCCAGCTCAATTTCGCTAGGAATCATATCGCCTGGACGCCACTCACCACCGATCAAACTTTGTGTAAGTAACACTTTAATTTGGTCATAAAGCGGTTTGTAGCTTGGCGAGTTGTAGTGTTTATCTATCATAAGTTTAATATTTCATCCAAGGTCTAATGCGCTGCGGCTTAATGGTTCAAGTGCAGATACAGTTTGCGCTTATTTACATTAAGTGCATTTATATCACGACCATTTTAATTAGTCTAGTGTTTTATATCTTATATAAGACATAAGATATTTGTTGACAGATTTTAATTTCACTCTATATAATCAAAACCATTAGCAAATTGTAAAAAAATAATTTCAAAATACAGTGAATAACTATACTAATTAAAATTCTGTAAACCAAGGCTCAAAAAGGTATTAAGATGAATCAATATTTTCGCCCTCGCCGCTCCATGTTATATGTGCCTGGCTGCAATACTCATTATCTAGAGCGTGCGCGTACACTACATGCGGATTCGGTCATTCTTGATTTAGGCGATCCTATATTGGTGGAATGCAAAGAAGAGTCACGTGACAATGTCGTGCGCTTTGTTAATGAGGGTGGTTATGGCTCACGTGAAGTAGTCGTCCGCGTTAACGACCTTGATTCGCCATGGGGCGCGGATGACATCAAAGCTATCGCGAAAACGAAAGTAGACGCGATTCTTTTTCCTAATATTGAATCACGCGAAGATGTACTCACAGCACTATCAATGCTAGATGCAGCCGGCGGTAGCCACATCCCAATTATGGTGATGATAGAAAGCCCTATCGCCGTGCTCAACGCAAAAGAGATTGCTAGCGCATCCAATCGGATTGTTTGCATTGTTATGGCAACTTCCGATTTAATTTCGCAACTGCACGCAAGAGTCACGCATGAACGTTCATCTATTTTGACTTCTTTATCACTAGTGATATTGGCCGCTCGCGCTTACGGCAGAGCTGTAGTTGACGGCATTACTAGTGATTTTAAAAATATGCATTCTTTTGAATATGCTTGCCGATTAGGTCGGGACATGGGCTTTGATGGAAAATCATTAGTACACCCTGCTCAACTAGCTTACAGCAACGATGCTTACACGCCAAAAGCTGATGAAGTGCGCCACGCCCGCGAAATTATTCAAGCATTAAAAGCAGCTAACGAAGCGGGCAAAGGCACAGTGGTGGTAAACGATAAACTGGTAGAGCAGCACCATGTTAAAGCCGCCACGCGCTTATTAAAATTAAGCGAACTTATTGCAAAATTGGAAGAAAGCCATGTCTAGTGTAAATATCGGCTCGAAAATAAACGCAGGTAATTATTTTGAGAATTTCCGCCTCAATCAAGTGATTCAACATGCCACACCACGCACAATTACTGATGGTGAAACGGCTTTGCACATCGCATTAACAGGCGCACGCCAAGTATTACATTCAGCAGAAACGGTAGCGCTGTCTTTAGGATACAAAACTCGCCCAATAGACGATTTACTGGCTTTTCATATTGCCTTTGGTAAAACTGTGCCAGACATTTCCGTCAACGCCGTGGCGAATTTAGGCTATGCAGACGTGCGCTTTTTACAACCAGTTTATGCTGGCGACACACTGAGCACCAGCTCAACCGTGATTGGTCTGAAACAAAATTCCAATGGAAAATCTGGCGTGGTCTATGTGCGCTCAGTAGCAATTAATCAAGACCAGCAAGCGGTATTTTCATGGGTACGTTGGGTGATGGTGCATAAAAAAGACTTAACTGCAGCTGCACCTGAAACCGTGGTGCCGAATTTACTCAATTACGTGCCGGTTGCTGAGCTCAACATACCGGGCTTTCTTGATGCCGGTCAATTTGATACCAGCATCACTGGTGGGCAATATTTATGGGATGACTACCAAGTGGGCGAGCGCATTAATCACCCAGCCGGTATGACAGTTAGCGATAGCGACCATACGCTGGCGACTAAACTTTATCAAAATAATGCACGCTTACATTTTGATGATGTGATGATGAAAAAAACCGCCTTTGGCCGCAGATTAATGTACGGCGGACACATTATTTCATTGTGCCGTGCGCTGTCGCATGATGGCTTGGAAAACGCCTTATCAATTTTAGCGATTAATGCTGGCACACACTGCAATCCAACTTTTGGCGATGACACTATTTATACTTGGACTGAAATTCTAGACAAGTGGGAAATACCTAATCGTAGCGATGTTGCGGCATTGAGATTACGCATGGTAGGCGTTAAAAACCTAGCGGCTGATACGCTTGAAAACACGCATATAAGCAACGACGGCAAACAAAGCTATCACCCAAACGTGGTGTTAGATTTGGACTACACCGTGCTAATGCCGCGAAGATAAAATTAAGTTTACATAAATATAATAGTTAAGAATTTAGGACAAAAAATATGACAACTCAGCATCTAGTTCACCCCAGCGAAGCATTATTCAGCGGTGAAAAATCGTTTCCTATCATTCCGTCATGCGAGCATTTTGCTGGCAGTGAAAAATTAATTCTAAAGGCTTTATCGCTACAAGACAGCATAGGCGCGGTGTTTGATATTACCTGCGATTGTGAAGATGGCGCACAAGCTGGCCAAGAACGCGAACACGCCGCAATGATCGTTAGAGTATTAACCAGCGACGCAAACAAACATAAAATGGCCGGTGCGCGTATTCACGATTACACGCATGCCAATTGGAAGCAAGATGTAGACATTTTAGTCAGTGGCGCTGGGCAGGTATTAAGTTATATCACCATTCCAAAATGTACTACTTTTACACAAGCCAAAGAGATGATTAGCTACATTCAGCAAGTGGCAAAAGCAAATAATATTAGCCGTGAAATTCCAGTACATATATTAGTAGAAACCCACGGTGCACTGAAAGCCGTACATGAAATTGCGACTTTACCTTGGGTGCAAGTATTGGATTTTGGTTTAATGGATTTTGTCAGTGGCCATCATGGCGCAATTCCAGCATCGGCAATGCGTAGCCCAGGCCAATTTGAGCATCGCTTATTGGCACGCGCTAAAGCTGAGTTAGTAGCAGCAGCCTTGGCTAATGGCGTCGTTCCAGCTCATAACGTGACCTTAGATCTTAAAAACGTAGAAACCACCCATTCGGATGCTACGCGCGCGCGCAACGAATTTGGCTTTTTACGTATGTGGAGCATTTACCCTACACAAATTGAAGCGATTGTTGACGCGATGAAGCCGAATTTTGATGAAGTGCAAGATGGCGCAAATATTTTACTAGCCGCACAAAAAGCCGATTGGGGCCCAATTCAATATGACGGTGAACTGCATGACCGCGCAACTTATCGTTATTTCTGGGAGATTTTGCAGAAAGCCAAATTAACCAAAGTAGAGATTCCAGCAGAAGCAAACGCGGCATTTTTTAGTTAGTTTTACGTACATTAGCTTTACACAGGACAAGTTTGAATTCTTCAAAATTGAATCGTAGCCGTTTTAATAATACAAGTTTTAATACTACAAGTTTAAATCATTCAGGTAATTAAATATGACACAAGCAACCAACGCTGGCGCACGATTTCGCGCTGCCCTTAAAGCAGAATCACCACTACAAATTATTGGTGCAATTAATGCTTATCATGCCATGCTTGCCACCCAAAGCGGCTTCAAAGCAATTTACTTATCTGGTGGCGGCGTGGCGGCTGGTTCTTTGGGTTTGCCAGATTTAGGCATTTCTACTTTAGAAGATGTGTTGATTGATGTGCGTAGAATCACCGATGCAGTAGATACACCGCTGTTAGTGGACATTGATACCGGTTTTGGTGGTGCGTTCAACATTGCCCGTAGCGTAAAAGCAGTTGCAAAAGCCGGCGCCGCAGCGGTACATATTGAAGACCAAGTACAAGCAAAACGCTGTGGCCATAGACCAAATAAAGCGATTGTGACACTAGCAGAAATGGTAGACCGCGTAAAAGCTGCAGTTGATGCTAAACCTTACGATGACTTTGTAATTATGGCGCGTACTGATGCTTTAGCTGTTGAAGGTTTGCAATCTGCCATAGACCGTGCCTGTGCTTGTGTTGAAGCAGGTGCCGACATGATTTTCCCTGAAGCGATTACTGAACTTAGCATGTACAAACAGTTTGCTGCCGCGGTTAATGTGCCAATTTTAGCCAATATTACTGAATTTGGTAGCACGCCATTATTTACCGTTAATGAGTTACGCACCGCTGATGTCGGCATGGTGCTTTACCCGCTGTCAGCTTTCCGTGCTATGAATCAAGCCGCGCTTACCGTGTATGAAACCATGCGTAAAGAAGGCACGCAAAAAAATGTCATTGGCTTAATGCAAACACGTGCCGATCTTTATGAGCATTTGGGTTATCACGCCTTTGAGCAAAAATTGGATGCTTTGTTTAAGCAAGAAAAAGCTTAATTATAAAACCAGCTAAACAGCAATATCGGGAGAAACTAGCCATGACCAACACCACTGAAGCACCTAAAAAAACAAAAAAAGGTGTAGCCCTTGCTGGCGTTACTGCCGGCACAACAGCCATTTGTACCGTAGGCCATACCGGTAACGATTTACATTACCGTGGCTACGACATTATTGAATTAGCCAAAAATTCGACGTTTGAAGAAGTGGCTTATTTATTAATTCACGGTGAATTGCCAAATAAATCAGAATTAAGTGCTTACCATGCAAAACTTAAAAAATTACGTAGTTTGCCAGATGCACTTAAAGCCGTATTAGAGCAAATTCCAAAGAATACGCATCCGATGGATGTGATGCGAACTGCTTGCGCGATGTTAGGCACCTTAGAACCAGAAGACGCTGACCGTAATACAGCAGCGGCAAAAGATTTAGGTGACCGTTTGATAAGCTGTTTTGGCTCAATTTTGCTGTATTGGTATCACTTTAGCCATAATGGCAAACGCGTTAACGTAGAAACTGGTGATGACAGCATCGCGGCACACTTTTTACACGTATTGCACGGCAGAGCGCCTAGCCAACTTCATATAGATGCGATGAATACATCTTTAGTCCTTTATGCTGAGCATGAATTTAACGCATCGACCTTTACTGGCCGAGTCATCGCAGGCACCTTATCTGACATGTATTCCTGCATTACCGGCGCGATTGGCGCGCTACGTGGCGCGAAACATGGTGGCGCGAATGAAGCGGCAATGGAAATTATTGAGCGTTATAAAAATGCTGACGAAGCCGAAGCAGATATTTTGGAACGCATGGCTAAAAAAGAAATTATCATCGGTTTTGGTCATCCGGTTTACACCATTGCGGACCCGCGTAATGAATCAATCAAAGAAGTTAGCCGCAAGTTATGTGCTGATGCTGGCAACATGACACTTTTTGACATCTCCGCAAGAATTGAAGAAGTGATGTGGCGTGAGAAAAAAATGTTCCCTAACCTCGATTGGTATAGCGCATCTAGCTATCACATGATGGGCATTCCAACGGGCATGTTCACACCAATTTTCGTTATTTCACGCACTACCGGATGGGTTGCGCATGTGATTGAGCAGCGCATTGATAATAAAATCATTCGCCCAAATGCTGAATATACCGGGCCAGATAATCGCCCATACGTTGCCCTAAATAATCGTTAATTTTAACCATTTTTAAATCTCTGAAAGCGCCCTATGTCATCTCATATCTCTAACGTACGCCCTGCACCAGACCAAGTAATCGTCGATATTGCCAATTATGTGGCTGATTTTGAAATCAAATCTGACGAAGCTTTTGATACCGCCCGTAATTGCTTAATGGATACATTAGGTTGCGGTTTTGAAGCACTAGACTACCCAGCTTGTACCAAATTACTGGGTCCAGTAGTCGCCGGCACTATAGTACCAAATGGTGCAAAAGTACCAGGCACTAGCTTCCAATTAGATCCGATTCTAGCGGCATTCAATATTGGTGCGATGATCCGCTGGTTAGATTTTAACGACACTTGGTTAGCCGCTGAATGGGGTCACCCATCGGACAACTTAGGTGGCATTTTAGCCACCGCTGATTATCTTTCACGTAAAAATGTTGCTGAAGGTAAAGCTGCACTCACCATGAAAGATGTGTTGACTGCCATGATTAAAGCGCATGAAATTCAAGGTGTTTTAGCGCTTGAAAATAGCTTTAACCGCGTAGGTTTAGATCATGTTATTTTAGTAAAAATAGCCTCAACAGCCGTTGTAACGAAATTACTCGGTGGCAATAAAGAAGATATTATCAACGCCGTTTCTAACGCGTTTGTAGATGGCCAAAGCCTACGTACTTATCGCCATAGCCCAAATACTGGCTCACGTAAATCATGGGCAGCGGGTGATGCAACCAGCCGTGCTGTACGTTTAGCGTGGATGACCATGCAAGGTGAAATGGGTTATCCATCAGCACTTACTGCAAAAACATGGGGCTTTTACGATGTATTATTTAAAGGCAATGCATTCAAATTTCAACGTGGCTACGGTTCTTATGTGATGGAACAAGTATTGTTTAAAATCTCATTCCCAGCTGAATTTCACGCACAAACAGCAGTGGAATGCGCGATTCAATTAAACGCGCAAGTGGGCAATA
The DNA here is from genome assembly GCA_947379975.1 of Methylophilaceae bacterium. Classification (GTDB taxonomy): domain Bacteria; phylum Pseudomonadota; class Gammaproteobacteria; order Burkholderiales; family Methylophilaceae; genus Methylotenera. Next base: position 104,297 of record CANCPF010000001.1, read on the forward strand.
AATTACAAACGCTAGCGCAAATCGCCGAAATCGATAGAATTGTCATCACCACACATGAATCAGCAATTCGTATTATTGACAAAACCGGCCCGCTAGATAATCCAGCTGACCGTGACCACTGTATTCAATACATGGCAACCATTGGTTTGCTAAAAGGCAACTTAACAGCCAAAGATTATGAAAATGACGTGGCGAGTGACCCACGCATCGACGCGATCCGTGCAAAAATGGCCTGTGTAGAAAAAGCGGAATACTCAGCAGACTACCTAAACCCAGAAAAACGCTCAATCGCCAACGCCATTCAAGTGTTCTTTAAAGACGGTAGCAGCTCAGATAATATCGCCGTGGAATACCCAATCGGCCATAGACGCCGCCGTGGCCAAGGCATCCCTGAGTTAGTTAAAAAATTCCAAGTGAATTTAGCACGCCGTTTTGATGCAAAGAAACAAGCAGATATTTTAGCATTGTGTTTAGATCAAGCTAAATTAGAAGCTACGCCAGTGAATGTGTTTGTAGATATGTTAGTCGCGTAAGCAATCTGACGCGCAGTCATTCCGGCACAAATCGGAATGACTGCGACTAGCTTCAGCAAGCATTTATACATTACGAACAAAATATCAATAAAGTTATCGTTATAAATTAAGGTAAAATAGCGCATTATTCATTCGTTATTTGAGCTTTTTTTATGTCACTCACCACCCTAAACGCGCTATCTCCCCTTGATGGCCGCTATCAAACAAAATTAGATGCGCTACGCCCTTACTTTAGTGAATATGCACTGATTAAACACCGCGCTTGGGTCGAGATTGAATGGCTAAAAGCGTTATCTGCCGCCCCTGAATTAGCTGAAATCGCAACTTTTAGTGTTGCCACTGTTAAAGAGCTTGATGCTGCTATTGCTAACTTTAGCGAGGCAGATGCCGCTGAAGTTAAAACCATAGAAGCGCGTACCAATCATGATGTAAAAGCACTTGAATATTGGCTTAAAGCCAAGTTTGACAGCAACGTGGAAGTTAAAAAAGCCAGTGAGTTTATTCACTTTGCCTGCACTTCAGAAGACATTAATAATTTATCACACGCGTTAATGCTGAAAACTGCGCGTGACGCGGTAATGTTGCCATTTTTAGCAGATTTAATCGCACGTTTAAGCGAGTTATCGCACCAACTTGCGGCGCAACCCATGTTGTCGCGCACTCATGGCCAAACTGCCTCGCCCACGACGATGGGTAAGGAATTAGCGAACGTGGTGTACCGTTTGCAACGTCAGCAAAAACAACTAATAAATAATGACATCCTAGGCAAGATCAATGGCGCAGTGGGTAACTTTAACGCGCATTTATCTGCTTACCCATCGTTTGATTGGGAAAGTTTTGCCAAGACTTTTGTAGAATCATTGGGCTTGGTTTACAACCCAATGACGATTCAAATTGAGCCGCACGATTACATGGCTGAGTTATACGATTGCTTAAGCCGTATCAACACGATTTTGATTGACCTTAATCGTGATATTTGGGGCTATGTTTCAGTCGGTTATTTCAAACAAAAACTTAAAGAAGGCGAAGTGGGTTCTTCAACCATGCCGCATAAAGTGAACCCGATTGATTTTGAAAATTCAGAAGGTAATTTAGGCTTGGCCAATGCGGTATTGCGCCACATGGCTGAAAAGCTACCGATTTCTCGCTGGCAGCGCGACCTCACCGATTCTACCGTGTTGCGTAATATGGGCGTGGCATTTGGTTACACTTTGTTAGGTTACGATTCATGTTTACGTGGTTTGAATAAACTTGAGATCAACCCAGAAAAACTTGCGCTAGATTTAGATGCCAGTTGGGAAGTGCTCGCAGAGCCTATCCAAACGGTCATGCGCCGTTATGGCATTCAGAATCCTTACGAGCAATTAAAAGAATTAACGCGTGGTAAAGGTGGCATCAATAAGGCTTCCTTACATACCTTTATTAGCGATTTAGAAATCCCAAGCGAAGCTAAACAAGCCTTATTAGACATGACCCCAGCAAGTTATATTGGCAAGGCTACGGAGCTTGCAAACCGTATTTAATGCAATTGAGCATCACAGGCACCAGCATGTGATGCTCAATAATATGACCTGCAAAACTACACATCGCTTAATTCAGCCATTTCTACTATTTTTTGCATTGTTACTTTGCCTAAGTTTTGCGCAGGCTGATGAAAACCGTTATCAGGTAGAAATTGTAGCGCCTGCGCCATTCAAGGCTCTGCTTGAAAAGCATCTACAAATTATCAAATGGCGTGACAATCCACGCATGACTGCAACCGAATGGCAGCGCTTATACAATCTTGCGCCACAAAATATCAAAGAACTGTTGGCCACTGAAGGCTACTTCTCAACGACTATTACGCCCTTACTAGAAAAAATAGATGGCGTAGATATTGCTAAATTCACTGTAGCGCTCGGCGCGCCTGTGTTGATTGACAGCGTTGAACTCAAGTTTAGCGGCGCAATTAATTTACAAGCACCCATTAAAAACCTGTCGCCCAATAGTCAGAAACTCCAAAATGATTGGGCGCTAGCGAAAGGCCAAACTTTTCGACAGGAAGATTGGGTGCTAGCAAAACGTAAGCTGCTGACCAGTCTGCTGGTAGAACGTTTTCCTAATGCTACTATCTCTAACAGTAAAGCCGCAATTAACCTAGAGTCGCAGACAGTTGCGTTGCTGGTTGAAGTTGATAGCGGACCGGCTTTTAAATTTGGTGAACTGAGTATTAGCGGCTTAGAGCGTTACCGAAATCGCATTGTAGAAAATTTAAATCCGATTAAACCCAATAGCATTTACACACAAGCCAGCTTACTTTTATTTCAAACGCGCTTACAGGAAAGTGGCTATTTTAAAAGCGTGACAGTAACGGCAGATACTAAATCTGCAAGCTTAGGCAAGAATAATGAAGCATTAATGACTAATGATGCAGTGACTAATATTGCACCAATCAAGGTCACTGTAGAAGAAAATAAAAGCATCAAAATTGCCGTGGGGGCAGGCTATAGCACGAATACTGGGGCTAGAACACTACTCACTTATGATGATCTCGATTTAATGAATCGTGGCTGGCGCTTAAATAGCAGCCTAAAAATTGAACAAAAAGCACAGTTTTTAGGCGGTCAGATTCAGCTACCAGTGACCAGTCAGGATTACCGAGATAGCATAATCGGCAATTTTAATCGCAGCGAAATTGAAGGACAAACCCTGACATCAGGGCTAGCTGGGCTTAGACGCGCATGGGGTCCGCGTAAATTTGAGCAGTATGTCGGTAGCAACTACTTAATCGAACAACAAAGTGTAGATGGCGGCGATACCACATCCAAAAAAGTAGCTACTTTGTCTTATGGGGTCACACTCAGACGCACAGACAGCGACTTTGCACCAACTAAAGGTTATTTGTTAACGATGCAATTTGCAGGGGCACCACTTGATTCTTTATCCGAAGGCCGTTTTTTGCAAAGCCACCTCAAAACACAAGCTTACTACCCAATTACTGACAGTACAGATTTAATAGCCCGTGCCGAAGTCGGCATGGTGAACGGCAAAAATGGCGCACCAGAAGCTTATCTATTTCGCGCCGGTGGTGATCAATCTGTGCGTGGCTATGCGTTTCAGAGCCTGGGTATCAAAGAAGGCGATGCGATTGTAGGCGCAAAATACTTGGCTACCGGCAGTGTTGAAGTGGTGCAATGGCTTACCAAGCAATGGGGAGCCGCAGCATTTGTAGATTTTGGAAACGCCGCTAACCGTGTGCAAGATTTAAAGCCTGTTTATGGTTATGGCTTAGGCGCGCGCTGGAAAAGTCCGCTAGGCCCTATCGGCGCAGATATTGCCTACGGACAGGCAACGCATGAGTACCGCTTACATTTCAATATTGGTGTAGCGTTTTAATGATGCGCCGCACCTTATTAATGCTTATCGTTAGCTTTGCAATGCTGGCTTTTTCACCTGCCAGAGGTGAAATGTCGATTAGCGCAAATACCAGCTTGGATAGCTTTAGCTATGATCTTGATAGCATCCACCTAAAGCTGGAAAAACTAGAAGCGCGCTGGCAGCTATCTCCTTTGGGTGATGGTAAATTATTAATCGAGAAAATGCAGGCTAAACGGCTGATTATTACCATGCGTGACGAGCCTAAAAATAGCAATAGCTCTGGCCTGCCGGATCGTATAAAACCGCCCTTCCCTATCAAAATTCAGCAAGCGGATATTGCCGAAGTCATCATTATCAGTACAGATAAAACCCAGACTTTTAACCATGTTAAATTTGACCTAGAAGCTGATACTAAAAGCATACGACTTAATCAATTAAACGCCACCACACCTTTAGGTGAAACCGCCGTTACGCTAACAATGAGTACAGCAAAACCATTCTCACTCAATGGTACGGCCTCACTCAAACAAACTGGCAATAACACGCCTTATGATGTGCTAGCCAAACTTTCTGGCGATTTACAAACAGTGCATTTTGAAAGCACTGCTGTACTAGCAAAACAGGCTGATAAATTTATCATTCATCAGGCTAATAAAGAAAAAAACAGCTCCGCAGCACGCATTGTTGTGCATGGACAGCTTAGCTTGACCGATGATTATCCGTTAACATTCAAAGCTAATATCACCGAGTTTCAGTCTGAAAGGCTTGGCAACTACCCTGCCGCAACAATAAATTTAGAAGTGAATGCGCAAGGGAAACTGTTGCCAGAAGCCTTATTGGATATACAGTTCACCACACATGATAGCCTATGGCAAAAGCGAGCTTTAGTGAGTTCAGGGAAACTTCTCATTGAAGGTAGTAGCATTAGCAATATCGACCTGCAAGCGGCGATAGGCAACAATATAATTAAGGCTCAAGGTAGCCTAGGCAAGCTGGATAGCAAGCTAGAATGGAGTGCAACACTAGCTGACTTAGCAAAATTTGGTGCAGATTACTCAGGCGTAGCAAGCGCAAAAGGCACGCTAAGCGGCACTTTTGACAACTTAGGATTGCAATTTAATTTAAGCGCCCAAAAGCTATATTTAGCTGGTGATATTAAGCTGGAAAACTTGGAAGGTCAGGCCATAATAACGCCTGAAGAAAACGGCAAAGTGGTTGGTGAGTTAAAGGTTAGTGCTTTGCAATATGGCAAAAATTTACCGATTGATGGCCAAATTTCGTTAAATGGCGCACGAAACAAACATCTGCTAAACATCGCGGCACAAGGCCAATCGTTCAAATTATCCAGCCAGCTACAAGGTAGCTTAAGCCCTTTAAATAAATGGCAAGGTATGCTACAAAGCCTTGATTTGACTGGTGTGTCACCCATCAAACTGACCGCTCCGGCTATGCTGATTATTGATAAGAATAATGTAAACCTAGAAAAAGCCACCTTGCAACTGGCAAAAGGTAGCGCAGTGATTGATTCATTAACAATTGGCGCTAATACCTTTTCTAGCAAAGGCCATATTGATCAACTTGCGCTGCAAGACTTACCAGTAACACTATGGCCTGCCAGTTTGAAAGGTAATGTGCTTTTTTCTGGTAATTGGGATGTAAATGCCGCTGAAGAGGTTAATGGCAAACTTAGTCTGTGGCGAGAAACTGGTGATTTATCCATGACCGCATCAGACGGCATAATAAAACCACTGGGCTTAGAAACACTAAAAGCTGATGTAATTATCATCAACAATCAGGCAACTATTACGGCAAACATAAATGGGCTAGGCATAGGTAATTTAGAAGCCAATATAAGCACAGCACTAAGCAAAACCGATACTGGCTTTGCCCTACTAAGCAATGCGTCGCTAACTATTAATGGCAAAGCGCAATTGCATAGTTTGGCATGGCTGCCGCTACCAGTTTCACTAATGGCGGCTAATATCAATGGCGAACTTGCTTTGTCAGTATCTGGCAATGGCACCATGCAAGCACCGAATTTAAGCGGAAATATTTCAGCAAAAAATTTGTTATTCACTTTACCAACAGAAGGCGTCGCGCTTAGTGAGGGGAGTTTAGAAGCTAGTTTTGAGCATGACAAACTTTTAATCAATCTAGCCACATGGAAAGGCGGCGAAGGCTATTTAAAATCCAGCGGTTTGATTGCACTAAGCCAAGGTAAGCCTACGATAGATTTAGACTGGACTGCAGATAAATTTACGGCAATCTCACGCGCGGATCGATTATTGATATTAAGCGGTTCAGGTAGATCCACTTTAGCTGAAAGCATGCTGGCAATTTCTGGCGATTTTACGGTAAATAAAGGGTTAATAGAATTAGTCAATGAAGATGCACCAACGCTAGGCGATGATGTTGTGATACTTGGGCTGGCTGAATCAAGCCCAGAATCTACTCAAGAACAAGCTCTTAAACTGTTATTAAATGGGCTACATGTTAACTTAGGTGAAGCCTTTAAATTACGCGGGCGTGGCCTAGACGCTGAACTGACGGGCGCCCTCACGTTGACTGGTCTCACTCAATATCACCCACATACTGAAGGCGGCATTCAGGTTGTAAAAGGCACTTATATGGCCTACGGACAAATATTAACCATAGAGCGCGGCATTTTAAATTTCAGTGGCACACTAGAAAATCCCGGCATCAATATCCGCGCCATGCGTAACAGCACGCCCATTAATGCAGGCATAGAACTGACTGGTAGCGCTTTTTCACCTATCACCAAGCTTGTTTCAGTCCCCAATATCGCTGATAGTGAAAAGCTTTCGTGGCTGCTACTCGGGCATGGCATGGACCAAACCACTAAAAATGATTACGGTATATTGTCGCTAGCTGCTGGCGTCGTTCTTTCTCAAGGCCAATCAGTGCCACTACAGACACAAATCGCACGTGCTGCCGGACTGGATGAATTGAGCTTTTCGGGTGGTAATGCCACTAGCGCATCGCTAGTTTTTGGCAAACGACTTTCTTCTAAACTTTATCTAAGCTACGTGAAAAGCATCAGCGGCTTGCTAGACGTTGCTAGGCTCACATTTAATATCACGCCACTCTGGTCAATACGAGCTGCCGCAGGCACCGAAAGCGCGGTTGATGTGCTGTATACTTTCAGCTTTAAATAAATCACATGAGCCTGAATCAAGCTAATAAACATAGGTCAAAATATCGCAAAGCTTTAATCTAATATTTTGCAGTTATGATGAAATAAATCAGGAAAACAAAAAATGAGCGAAATCCTAGTTCTGTATTATTCACAAGGCGGAGCCACTCGTGAAATGGCGCAGTTAATAGCACGTGGCATTGAGAGCGTAGGCAACATCAAAGCGCGCATTCGTACTGTGCCTAAAGTTTCGACTAACTGCGAGGCTACTGAACCTGATATTCCAACAAGTGGTGACGCATATGTAGAGCTGCAAGATTTGCAAGAATGCATAGGCTTAGCGCTTGGTAGCCCTACCCGCTTTGGCAATATGGCCGCGCCTATGAAGTATTTTTTAGATGGCACGGTAGGCGCATGGTTAAAAGGTGGATTAATTGGCAAACCAGCGGCAGTTTTCACCAGCACAGGTTCTATGCATGGCGGCAATGAATCTACCTTGTTAACCATGATGTTGCCATTAATACACCACGGCATGCTGATTGTCGGCTTGCCTTATTCTGAGCCAGAGCTATCCAGCACACAATCTGGCGGTACGCCATACGGTGCTAGCCATATCGGCGGTGCTAATAATGATAAACCTATCAGCGCAGAAGAACGTAAATTGTGTTTGGCTTTAGGTAAGCGCTTGGCTGAAGTGGCATTGAAGCTGGCTAATTAAGAATTTTTGAACTCAAATAAGCCTGCTGTAAAACTAATTAAGAATATTGGAACAAAGAAATATGGCTTTAGCTTCAGAAGCGTTACAGTTTTTACGCACGACACAAAGTGGTGTACTTTCAACTTTTTCAGAAAAATTTATCGGCTATCCATTTGGTTCAGTTGCGCCGTTTGTTTTAGACCACAGCGGCCAACCCATCATTCTAATTAGTACGATTGCAGAACACACCAAAAATATTATAGCCAACCCAAAAGTATCATTACTGGTATTTGCCGGCGATAATGATTTACAAGCCAATGCGCGCCTGACTATCATCGGTGAGGCGGTCAAAATTGATAAAGAAAATTTGGATTTACGTGCTCGCTACTTGCGCTATTTTCCACAAGCGGCCAGTTATTTTACTATGCATGATTTTAGCTTTTACCGTATTGAAATTGCTCAAACACGCTATATTGCCGGCTTTGGTAAAATGGGTTGGGTTGCCGGCGATGAGATTGCTAATGACAATTTCTCGGTTGATTCACCTCTGGCAAGGCAGGAAACCGCCATTATCGAGCACATGAATGCTGATCACGTAGAAAGCATGTTGGCTTATTGCAAACACTTTCATCAAATTACAGCAACACACGCGCAAATGTTAGGCATTGATAATAGTGGTTTTGATGTCAAAGTAGATATAGCAAATGCTGATCTGCAAGCCGGCACTTATACAAAAACGATACGCTTCAATTTCGACCAACCCATTCACGATGCCCAATCCGCTAGACTAGCGCTGGTCGGCATGTCTAAGGCAGCTAAATTATGATTAAAAACCTTCAATTAGGCGCAAGCGTCAGTCTAATCGCACTAATATTACTCTGTCTCGCCTGGGAAACGGTGTTGGCACCATTTAAGCCCAGCGGTTCATTACTGATTTTAAAATCACTGCCTTTGCTACTACCTTTATTCGGCATATTGGGCGGAAAACGCTATACCTACAAATGGGCCAGTATGTTTATTTTGCTATATTTCACAGAAGGCGTGGTGCGCGCTTGGTCAGATGTTGGCTTGTCAGGCAAACTGGCGCTGCTAGAAGTAATACTCACTTTAGTATTTTTTCTCTGTGCTATTTTTTATGCGCGCTTAACCCGCAGCCACCATTAAGGCCAACTGATTTTTTAGCAAACTAGTTACTTAGCCTAACTAATATTTAGCTTGAAACGCATTTAATCAACTTGTAAGGTTTACAATGTCAGCATTAGCAATTTAGCTCTATGTGCAAGACTTTTTAACATTAGCCATTCAATCATTCGCCTTTACCTATAATTTAATCATGAAAATCCTACTATCAAACGACGACGGTTATTTTGCGCCGGGCCTTAACATTCTGGCAGAACATATCGCTAAAATCGCTGATATTACGGTAGTTGCGCCAGAACGAAACAGAAGCGGCGCCAGCAATTCACTTACACTGGACAGACCTTTAAGTGTTAAAAAGGCCGCGAATGGGTTTTTTTACGTTAACGGTACACCCACTGATTGCGTACATATTGCCTTAACTGGCTTGATGGATACGATGCCAGACATGGTCATTAGCGGCATTAATGATGGTGCTAATATGGGCGATGACACGATTTACTCAGGCACAGTAGCTGCAGCGATGGAAGGTTATTTATTGGGCATTCCGTCAATCGCAATCTCAATGTCGCAACATCACTCAACAAATTTTGAAACTGCGGCCAAAGTGGCGGTTGAATTAGTGCAGCACTTCCAAAAAAATGGTTTAAAATCACCGACTTTACTTAATGTAAATGTGCCTGATATTCCTTATGAAGCATTGCAAGGCCGTGTTGTTACGCGCTTAGGCAAACGCCATAAGGCCGAGCCGGTGATTCAACTTAAAACACCACGTAATGAAACGATGTATTGGGTAGGCGCCGCTGGTCAGCCTAACGATGGTGGTGCTGGCACCGATTTTTATGCAGTAGCCAATAATCAAGTGTCTATTTCGCCAATTCAAGTAGATTTAACCAATCATGCGCAATTGACAGGTATTAAAGATTGGCTGAGCATTTAGAAAACAGCACAGAAAATATAGTTAAAAAAGATAATTCAAGAAAGCATAGCTAATTGGCACTAATAAGATCAAGCACCCAAGCCGGTATCGGCATGACTTCGCTACGCACGCGCGAGCGCATGTTGGTGCGTTTACGCGAACAAGGCATTCAAGATGAAGTTGTCCTTGCGGCAATTTCAGCAATACCAAGGCATATTTTTGTAGATGAGGCACTATCAATTCGTGCTTACGAAGATGTTTCACTGCCAATTGGTTTTGGTCAAACTATCTCGCAACCATACATTGTGGCTCGCATGTCCGAGATTCTGCGCAGTGGCAAACCGTTGCTAAAAGTACTAGAAATTGGCACCGGATGCGGTTATCAAACAGCGGTACTTTCCAGATTAGCAAAAGAAGTTTACTCAGTAGAGCGTATTCGTCCCTTAGTGATGAAAGCGCGTAACCATCTGCGCGAACTTAAATGTATCAACGTAAAGTTGGATCATGCCGATGGCAATATGGGCTTGGCACAATTAGCGCCATTTGATGCCATTCTAGTCACCGCCGCTGCCAGCCATATTCCGCAAGATTTACTAGACCAATTAGCCGTTGGTGGGCGTTTAGTGATCCCAGTGGGTACCGAAGAGCAAATCTTATATTTAGTAGAACGTGTTTCAGAGTCAAACTATCGCCAAACTAAATTAGAGCCAGTAAAATTTGTACCTTTATTGGGTGGCGTTAGCTAATCATGTATTCTGCCCGCTTTATTGCTATCTCCTGCCTAATATTGGCCTTTGCAGGCTGTGCTAGTAGCCCACCTGCACCAGTCATTGATCGCTTACCGACTAATAAACCTACTATTAAGCCCACTGTAGTCAGCAAACTCGTGTCTAGCAGACCTGTTTACAAAACTGGAGATTGGCGCCCTGACACTTACACTGTAAAAAAAGGTGACACGCTATTTAGCATAGGTCTTGAACATGGCTACGATTATAAAGAGATCGCCCAAAGTAATGATATTAATGCGCCATACAATATCAAAGTGGGACAATCGCTAAAATTTAGCGCATTAAAAGACAAAGCTACCGCTAGCGATAATAAGCTGGTACAAAAGAATGATGACGGCGTGGAGATTACGCCTATCAATAATGATGCAAATACGACTAACCCCAACAAAACTGCAGCCACGACTGTTGCCATTAGCGAGCCTAAAGCCATCCGTGAGCCTTACAGCGATGAAGCCTTTAATAAGCCTTTACCAGCCGCAACCAAAGCGATTGCTGAGAAAGATGCCGCGGTTACAAATGCTAAAAAACCAGCAGATGAAGCGACAAGCAAGCCTAAAGCTGAAGAAAAGACTAGCGTAGAATCAGCAGAAAACATTGATTGGGCTTGGCCGACCAAAGGTAAAGTTGTAGCAAACTTTAATGAAGCCAGTAATAAAGGCCTAGATATTGCTGGCACCACAGGACAAGCTGTCAATGCTGCCGCTGCTGGAAAAGTTATTTACAGCGGCTCAGACTTACGCGGTTATGGTAACTTAGTCATTATTAAACACAATTCTACCTATTTGTCTGTTTACGCAAACAATAGCCAGATATTAATAAAAGAAGGTCAAGTCGTCAGCCGCGGCCAAAAAATTGCTGAAATGGGTAATTCAGATAGCAACTCAGTTAAGTTACATTTTGAGATTCGCCGCCAAGGTAAATCGGTAGACCCAAGCAAATATTTAGCGGTAAATTAGCGCTAGTTAAACACTCCATATTTCATCTAGATGCTAGTTATTCTCACAGATTAGCACCCACAAAAAAGCGGCAATGTAGCCGCTTTTTTGTGGGTAAATGCCAAACTAACTAGTTAGCTTATTTTGCCGCTTTTTTATCTTCTTGCTGGTAATAAGCATGGACTTCTGTCATATCAAACTCGCGAGCCCATTTAATAATTTCTGCAAATGCCGGCGCACCAATTTCACCCACTTGTGCGTGAATGCCCGCTTGCTCGCGAATAACTAAAATACCTGGAATTTGATTCACTTCAAAATACTCACCAATGCCAGGATCAGTTTCAGTATTAACCATACCAAATACGATGTCTGGATTTGCCTCTGCGGCCGCTTCAAATGTAGGCGTAAAAGCCACACATGGATCACACCAAGGCGCCCAAAAGTCTACGATGACAAAGGCATTATTTTCAATAGTATCTTTGAAATTATCTTTATTTAGTGCAATGACTGCCATAACAAAATCCTAAATTTAATTGATTAATTTAACAACTAGTGCCAGTTTATCAGACACCGCCATTTTAGTTAAGCATACACGCTAACTTAGCATGAAATGCCTAACAATGGATGTCTCACTATCTAAACTTTATCGAGTGCATTTCCCCAGTGATCAGCAAAGAATAATTCATTCAGTGGCCGACGTGTACGTGCTGCAATTTCACGGGCTAACACTTCACCTTCTAATGTAGCAATGTCCGCCGCATATCCAATTGACAGCATCGCCATTGGTGTAAATTGTGCTGGAATTGCAAAAGTGGCTTTTGCACTATCTGCATTAAAACCACCCATTTGATGCGCCATTAACCCCATGCTACTCGCTTGCAGGCAAACATTTTGCGCAGCAGCACCTGTGTCGTATTGGCCCCAACGGTTGGCCTGCTGATTATGATTAAATAAACTATCGGCACAAACCAGCAATAATACCGGCGCATTTTTTACCCAAGTTTGATTACTAGCGGCCAAACAATCAAAGGCTTGCTGCCAAGGTTCTGCGTCTGTATTTTTATTCCAAACGATGAATCGCCAAGGTTGATCACCAAAGCAAGAAGGCGCCCAACGGGCAGCCTCGAGCAAGGCAATAATCTGCTCATGGCTAACCTGCAGACTAGCATCGTAAGCACGCCCACTCCAGCGATTAGCAATGGTTTCGTTAATAGTCACTTGGGTAAGCGCTGGTTTATGCATATTGAATATCCTTTGAAATTTAGGCGCTTAAAAAAGGATAATCTGTGTAGCCTTTTTCAGTGCCTCCGTAAAAGCTTTTAGAATCAGCTGCATTGAGTGGCGCATCAGTTCTAAAACGCTCGACTAAATCTGGATTGGCAATAAACGGTACACCAAAAGCCACCACATCAGCATGACCGCTAGCAATCACAGCATTACCACGAACTTTATCGAAACCCAAGTTAGCCATGTAAGCACCTTTAAATAGCTTGCGTAAGGCGTCAAAATCGAAGGTGTTTTCATTACCCGTCATGTCGCCCTCAATGGTATGTAAATAAGCGAGATTAAATTGATTAAGTTCGCTCGCAACATAGTTAAACAAAGCTTGCGGATTGCTATCATGCATATCATTGAAAGGATTCACTGGTGAAATACGAACACCTACTTTGTCTGCACCAGCAACGGCGACTACCGCTTTGGTCACTTCCATTAATAAGCGTGCGCGATTTTCAAAACTACCACCATAATTATCGCTACGTTTATTGCTACCGTCACGTAAAAACTGATCTATTAAATAGCCATTGGCGGCGTGGATTTCTACACCGTCAAAACCCGCCGCTAAAGCACACTGAGTGGCATGCACGTAGTCTGCAACTAAGCCAGGCAACTCACTAGCATCTAATGCGCGCGGCTCGACGTAATCAACCAATCCTTGATAAGTAAAGGCCTTACCCGCTGGTTTAATCGCAGAAGGTGCAACCGGAAGTGCACCATTCGGCAATAATGTCGGATGTGAAATTCTGCCTACATGCCATAACTGAATGACAATCTTTCCGCCTTTGGCATGCACTGCATCGGTCACTTTTTTCCAACCAGCCACTTGCGCATCGCTATAAATACCGGGCAATGCAGGATAGCCATGAGCCATTGCAGAAATTGGCGTTGCTTCAGTAATAATTAAGCCTGCCGTTGCACGTTGCTCATAATAAGTCACGTTCATGGCTTGCGGCACACCACTTTCAGTGACTCTATTTCTAGTTAATGGCGCCATCACCATACGATTTTTAAGGCTGATTGCGCCTAGATTGACAGGACTAAATAAATCAAATGCCATATATTTCTCCAAAAACTACAAATTAAAATCTAAAATCAAAGATTGTGATGCTTTACTTAACAATCATTCTTGACCAATGCTATTTGCTGCTATTGACGATTATTATCCACAATAATTCATCATTTTGTATTTATAAATTCAGTGAGTAATGCAAGAATCTTACAGATAGCGCCTATAGCATAACTCGGTATTCAACGCGTCTAATTTAAATTACTATAATATTCATCATAACAATGTTTATACTTATTCAATAAAGTTGAATTAAGCATAAGTCTAGTCTAGCGTTATTTTGTATAGATCATAGGCTGATTAAATAAATACTTATAGCGAATAGTTTTGCAATAGTTATTCAAATATTTTGATGTAGAATTACACTCATAATTATGAGTATAAAACTTTCATTAGATTCACTTGAAGTATTAGATGCCATTGCACGCAAAGGCAGTTTTGCGGCAGCCGCAGAGTCACTGTTTCGCGTGCCTTCTGCCGTTACTTATACCGTAAGGAAGTTAGAAGAAGATCTTGGTGTATCGCTATTTAATCGAAGTGGACACAGAGCGGAGCTCACAGAAGCTGGCGCTGAATTACTACGTGAGGGCCGCAATTTACTCAATGCAGCCAGTGAACTGCAGTTTCGCGTTAAACGCATCGCCAGCGGCATAGAAACTGAGCTGACAATTGCTGTTAGCGACTTATTTAATATCTCCGCATTGCACACTATCCTTCATGAATTTTATGCACAAAATTTTGGCACTCGCATTAAAATACTCACTGAAGTGTATGGCGGAAATTGGGATGCCTTAATTTCAGGCCGCGCTGATATTTCTTTAGGCGCACCTGGTGACGGCCCTCCGATGGTTGGTTACAGCATAAAGCCGATTGGCATACTAGAGTTTCATTTTGCCGTGGCCGCCCACCATCCTTTAGCAAAGTTAAGCGAACCGCTACAAAATCTAGACATCATGCAGTATCGTTCTATTTCTGGGGCAGATAGCTCACGAAACCTAGCGCCGCGCACTTCAGGTATATTATCGGGGCAAGACGTGCTAACAGTGCCGGATGTGCAAGCTAAATTACAAGCGCATATTGCAGGCTTAGGTGTAGGTTATTTACCAAAATCGCTCGCGGAGAAATATGCTGAAACTGGTCAGTTAGTGATTAAATTAGTTGCTGAACCTAAACCTGAAATTATGAGCTATTTAGCTTGGCGTAGCGAAGGTGGTAAGGCGCAAAAATGGCTATTAACACGGCTAGAGCAACTCTCATTAGATCAATTATTATGGTAATCACGCCTAATAATATACATACTCTTTTACTGCAAGGCACATAACTTATGTCTCAAGACCAATTACCAGATGAATTTTTAAAGCTAACTAAAATTGCGATAAGAGCAATGCTATGGCTAAATGGCTTTGCACATATAGTCATTGGTTTAGCGCTAGCGGCCTCAGTCGTCATGTTTACCTGGTTGTTTTTTAAGGATGTGCAAGAAGCTGCTTACGCACACAATCTCGTACACGGTTTTTTACATGCACTAGGTACACTCATGTTGCTATGGTCTATTTCAGCATTAATTTCTGCAGAAATTCGTTATTTAAACGGCAGTAAATTAGTCGTCGAAACGTTTATTGAAGTCGTTTTGGTTTTGTTTTTAAGAAAATTAATTGTGATGCCTGTGCAAGATGCCACACCAACTGTTGAAGAAATTAGTATGTGGGTAGGCGGAGCTTTTATGATGGGTTTACTCTATGTACTAATTCGCTGGAGTCAAAAACAGCCGCAGTAAATTGACTATAGCTATCAGTCGAAAAATTTAAGTTTAAGCTTAAATAGCAACCAGGCCAAAATGAATCATACCAAAACAAGCAACATGAGTACCGATAATCGACTTAGCCATCAACCAACTATGCGGGCCACACAGACAGACATAGACCAAGCTTACATGCAGATTGCCCTAGACTTAGCGCATGAAGCCGCGCTAGCCGGAGAAGTGCCAGTAGGTGCAATTATTGTTAAAGATGGCATTATTATTGGCCGTGGCAGCAATGCGCCTATTGGCACGCATGACCCTTCCGCGCATGCCGAAATAGCAGCCATGCGCGATGCAGCTCAAAAAATCTCCAATTACCGCCTAGTCGACTGTACGCTATATGTGACGCTAGAGCCCTGTGCAATGTGTACTGGCGCTATCCAACATGCACGTATCGCCAGATTGGTCTTTGGCGCCAGCGACCCTAAAACAGGGGCTTGTGGTAGCGTAGTAAATTTAATGGCTGAGCCTAAACTAAACCATCACACACAAATGTCTGGAGGCATTATGGCTAAGGAATGTGGTGCGGAGTTATCCCAATTTTTTAGTGCGCGCCGAAAAGCAATTAAATGACGAAGGGTTGGTGTAAAGGCCAGTCTTTTTTGTGGGCGTCTGCTTAGAAGTTACTTGATTTATAGGTCATCTGTCTGCATCGGGCCACAAGCAGACATAGAGGTAATTAAGAAAAGTGCCGCAGATCATTCAGTTATTAGGTTACTTCTTTGACTAACTCTTGATTTTAGCAATCTTTTCACGCCACTCATTAAGATATTAATCCTCAATCTCCAACTACAGTGCTAATGCATCTTCTTTGCCATGGTTATTTCAACGTAGTTTAATTAAAAAATATAGTCTAAAGACTTTACTCCTGAAGGCGCTTGGAATTTTTTGTGACAATTGTAAAATTAAACTATTGATGCACTAATTACAGTCAAAAAAAGAGGGTGCTTATCAGGCGCTATGAATATTCATCTGAAGCAATGAAAAATCATCCTCAAACGGACCTTCCGTTGCTTGAAGTTTTTTCATCGTTTCGAGAATGCTATCAATATGCGTAACCTTAACATCGGACAAGCTTTGCATTATCTCAGTATACTCATTTAGCGTGACCATCTCTCCATTTGTCTTTTCTATCTCGTAGACCCCGTCACTATAAACAGTGAGTTGGTTGAATTTCTTTAGCGACAATGAGGCTTCTTTAAAGCTTGAGTCTTCCATAAAGCCAATGGCCATATTACCTGTCATCAATTCCAATAATTCCGTCTTATCTGCGCTATCCCCTGTCCTGATGAAAGCAGGTGGGTGGGCTGCACTGGCATAAGTTAGTGTATGGTTACTGCGCTTATAAACGCCGTACCACATGGTAAAGAATTTATTGTTATGATCTTCCATTAAAAAGGCATTATTAATCGCGGCTAGGACGGAGGCAGGTTGCTTGAAATCTGCCGCTTTCAGTGACTGAGAACGTAGCGCATTAATAGCAGAAACCGACATTAAGGCCGATCCAACGCCGTGGCCACAAACATCCAGTAAGTAGATTGCAAGATGGTCTGAGTCCACCCAATGATAACCAAAGGCATCCCCACCTAGAGCAGTTGAAGGAATATGCTTCCATCTTGTGACAATTTCCCCATCAAGCTCTGCAGGCAGCGCACTTAGAATATAGTCCGCAGCCTCATTAATTTCAGCTGCCAACATTTTCTGACTCAGCAACAGTTCCTTCTTTTGTCGGTGCATGGTGATATGCGTATAAATTCTAGCGAGCGCAATCGGGGGGCTAACTGGCTTGGTTATATAGTCGACCGCTCCAAGTTTTAAGCCTTTTTCTTCATCTTCCGCCTCCGACATTGCGGTTAAGAAAATAATGGGGATCTCTCGCGTTTTTTCATCAGCCTTTAATCGCCGACAGACCTCATGCCCATCCATCTCGGGCATCATGATATCAAGTAGAATTAAATCGGGCGGATTATCTGAAAATGCAATCTTTAAGGCTTTCTCTCCCGAAGTGGCTGCCCGCACCTGATAATCATCCTGCAACAACCCCGTCATCAGCGTTAAATTGGCAGGGGTATCGTCCACAACTAAAATTGATGGTTTAGATTCAGACATAGCTTTACCCTAACTTATCGCCAATGCAAGTGCTTTTTCAAAATCAAAATCAAGCAATGCTTCGGTCATATTATTAAAAATTACTTCAGTAAAATGGGCTTTAAAGTCTGTCTCATTTAGCTCTAAATAGATGCTTGCCTCAGTGTCATCATCCTTAAGGAGCGCGATAAACTTATCGAATACTTTTTTATCCATAAGCTTCTTAAGCACCTTACTCTCAGGTACTTTAGCCTCACTAGGGACGACTGGCAATGCACTAGATATAGCATCAACCATACTGATTTGGGCAGCAGCATAAGTTTCGAACTCGCGCATCATCTGATCACGGTCATAATTACTCTTCACCAACTTCTCTATGCTACCTGCCATCGATTGCAAGGCACTGGCGCCAATATTACCATTCACGCCTTTGCAGGTATGTGCAACCCGCTCAGCGACTTCTTGATCATTCGCTACCAAGGCATTTCTAAGATCTGAAACGGCCGTATACCCAGTCTCAACATACTTCTTCAACATATTGAGATAAAGGGGCATCTTACCCATGACGCGTTTTAGCCCTAACTTAATATCTAGCCCTGGGATTGCCTCCAATCTAGAGGCGTCATTAACAACATCAACTACTTTCTTTTGAATTGCTTTTTTGTCTAGCAATGATGTTTTAGGCTGAATCCATTTAAGTAATGCGTTAAATAATTCATTCGGATCAATCGGCTTCGCCACGTGATCATTCATGCCAGCATCAGCACACTTCTCTTTATCTTGATCCATGGCATTGGCAGTCATCGCCAAAATAGGGAGGTTTTTGAATTGATCAAGCTTTCTAATCTCTCTGGTAGCAGTTAATCCATCCATCACAGGCATTTGCATATCCATTAGGACAATGTCATATGTATGCTGACCAATCATTTGAACAGCTTCCTGCCCGTTGTTAGCAATTTCAACCACAAAACCTTCGCTCTCCAGTAAACCTAATGCAACCTCTTGATTGAGCTCATTGTCTTCCACGACCAAAATTTTGGACCCCACAATGGACTCTAACTTTTGTGCTAACTCAGGGACATCCTGACGACGCCCTTCAACATCATGTTTTTCGCCTAAAACTCTTAAAATGGAATCAAATAAAATGGATGCATTGACAGGCTTAATCAGGATTTCATCTAAGCCCGCAGCTTCAGCCTCAAGAATCACATCTTCTCGACCATAAGAGGTTACCATCACCATGTGAGGTTTGTTATCAAGATTAAGTTCGTTGATGGCTCTAGCTGCCTCAAACCCATTCATACCAGGCATCTGGTAATCTAAAAATACAATTTCAAATGGCTTGTTACTAGAGGCCGCTTTTTTTACCTCTTCCACAGCCTCTGCGCCACCAGATACTTGCTCGACTACAAAGGTCATACTAGCCAATAAGTCATCAAGGACATTACGTGCGATTTCATTGTCATCGACCACCAAGACTTTTTTGCCACGGAGTTCAGCACTTGGGAGCAGTTTTCTGACCGCACCTTTTGCTTTCCCTAAGTGCGCGGTAAACCAGAAAGTACTTCCTTTTCCAGGCTCACTATCGACACCCACTTCACCATTCATGAGGTTAGCTAATTGCTTGGCAATCGCCAAACCAAGGCCAGTACCGCCATATTTACGACTGGTTGAAGTGTCTGCCTGTTGGAATGATTGGAATAAACGGCCTTTTTGTTCTTCTGTTAAGCCAATCCCAGTATCTCTCACGCCAAAATGCACAAAGTAGTCATTTTCACTTTCTTTTAACACTTTAGCCGAGATGACAATCTCACCAACCTCAGTAAATTTGACCGCATTATTGGCGTAATTAATTAAAATCTGGCCTAACCTCAAGGAATCTCCATTTAAGACCGAGGGAATCGCGGTGTCAATATCAAACACCATCTCCAGCCCTTTATTTGCAGCCTTTTCTGCGACTAAGTTGGCGACCGTATCAAACACCTTGGATACTTCAAAGTCTGTATGTTCGATGGTTAATTTGCCAGCCTCAATCTTAGAGAAATCCAAGATGTCGTTAATTATGCCGAGAAGATGCTGACCTGAGCCACTAATTTTTTTAATGTAATCCCGTTGCCGTGGGTTAAGGTCTGTTTTTAAAGCTAGATGAGACATCCCGATAATGGCGTTCATTGGTGTCCGAATTTCATGGCTCATATTTGACAGGAAATCTGACTTCATACGGGTCGCATCTTCAGCCTTATCCATAGCTTCCTGCATATCTGTTACATCAAAGAACCACCCCAAATAGCCATCTTGGCCATTAAATTTAACCGGAATATGAGAAGCAATAACCTGAACAGTCTCACCCGTAATTTTACGCATAGAAAAACGACGATTCAGGATACTTTGACCATTTGAAAGATTTTCTACAATCATTTTAAGATCATTAGTGTCTGAATAGACTCTCGTCATATCAATAGAATCAATATCCTCAAGTGCGAAGCCAAACAGAGAGGCATAAGATTGATTTGCGAATAGATATCTATTTTCATGAGGATGCTTAATACGCAATGCTGCGGGGCTAGACTCCAATATATGCCTGAAGCTTTGCTCACTTTCTCTGATACGATCCTCAATTAGTTTACGTTCTGTAATATCTCTAATTGAAACGCAAAGACAGGAACCACGGCCACTAATACTTGGGAGGATTGAAAGTGAGACTTCAATTGGAAAGCTTGTATTATCTTTCCTGATTCCCAATGGATTAATCAAGGAGGCATCGTTAAGAAAGCTAAATCCAGAAGACCTTAAGTCCTCCGGCAATAAGTCATCTGCATGTAATCCAATAAGAGCTCCTTTTCCATAACCAAACTCCTCGTCCAGCATGGTATTACTCAAGATAATAATTCCAGAATCATCCAGCACCATCATCCCATCAGGGGCAGATTCAACAATGCCTCGGTACCAAGCTTCAGTCGTTTTCATCTCGACTTGCTGAGCCTCAAGTTCAACCGCCTGCTCTTCCATTCGCGCTGTTTGGATTTCCATCCGCTCAGCTTGCTTTTGAGCCTCCTCCAACAAAGTTTCAGTTTTAATCTTTCTCTCAAGCATTTCCATGCTAATTGCAAGTAGTGGAAATAAATCATCTAATAATAATTGTTGGCGTGAATTAAATGGATCAAAACAAGCGAATTCAACTACGCCTAACACACGGTCATTTGAAATCACAGGCATAATATAAAGGTTTCTGGGTGAACCCTGCCCAAGGCCTGAAGAAATTTTTACGTACTCATATGGAGGGTTGGTAATAAATATTTGTTTTTTCTCTAAGGCGCTTTGACCAATTAGGCCTTCCCCAATCAAAAATGACTCTTTAAGATTGCTTCCAGCATAACTGCCCAATAATCGAAGATGCTCTTCCTCAAGAATGTAAAACACTGCGCTGCCAAGATTAATTAATGGCGCCACTTTAGTGAAGAGTGTCTTAGATAAATCACTAAAACTATCCGTATGTTGAATAGCATTTACCACAATGCCTAAATTTGACTTCACCCAACTCTGCTCATCCATTTTTTGAGCGCTTAATTGAAGCACCCCAACAGAAACAGACATTTCACCAATTTCATTGGGATAATCGCTATATGGTACAACTGTATCGAGTTTTCCATCCGCGATAGCCTTCACTGCGACTTGCAGTCGACTAGACGGCTTTCTAATCGAAAAACCTATAATTAATACACATATTAAACTGAGTAATATACCGCCGAGAATAAATGCAATCGTAATCGCAATACTTTGATGATATAGAGTTAGCGCATTTTTAGAGGTATTACTGGCGGCAAGCTCACCCTGCTTAGCAATACCACCTAGTGCATCGTCAGCTGCCTGAAAGTTTTGAATAAACGCAGGGTTAGTTAAATAATTAATCACATCCCCATTACTGGATTTACCACTATTAATTAAGGCGATGACATTGTTGATGTCTTGGTTATATTGCGCAAAGTGCTCATCAAATGCTGAGAAACTTTTTGATCCTTCCTCATGGAGAATGTTTTTTTTTGCTAAATCAACATGCTGACGAATCACGCCTCTAAACTTAAAAATATTTTGCTTTAATTTATCTCTATCTTCTTGGTGCTGCACTAAGGCCATTTGCCTAATGGCCCGCGCAATATAAATTAGATTGATGTTTGCTTGTTTGATATTGGAAATGGCGAGCAATTGCTCGCCATTTTTTTTCGTCGATTCATTGAGTCTATATTGCGAATAGATGCCCTGCATGCCAGCTAACAGCAAGAACAAAATCACAACACCAAACCCTAAATTTAGCTTAGTACTTAATTTGAGTCTTTCGAGAATCACCAGTAACTTATTCATGCAAACACTCCAAACACATTATCTTATTCGTGATATCCAAAGGGTAGTTTAATGATATCAAGTACTATCTTCGCATATACAAACGATGTGTCAAATCAACTTGTTTAAATTTAGTATGACTTGAGGGACTTAACGACTCTGACTGCCCTAAGAATAACAGGCCACCCGGCACCAAAGTTTGGTGGAATTCTCCAATCAATTGAGCCTGAAGAGGGCTTTTTAAATAAATCAGCAAATTACGACAACTCACTAAATCGATCGTCCCAGCTTGATCGCATCCAAAAACACTGGCTTGTTCAAATTCACATAGCGATTGAATGGCATCATTCACCACATAATGCTCACCTTCTTGCTTAAAGTATTTTTTTACTAGTTCTGGCTTCATCTCTTTGAAAGCCTTGCTTGAGTATATGCCTGAGCTTGCTTGCTTTAATGCAATCGGATTAAGGTCTGTTCCCTTTACTTTAATAGAAAACTCTCTACCTATCTTTAATTTAATTTCAGAAAGCACCATGGCTAATGTATACACCTCTTCTCCAGAAGCGCATCCTGCCACCCAGATACTCACATGAGACTGTTCCTTTTTTTTATGCAACACTGTAAGCAACTGCTGAGCTAATACCTCAAATGATTCGGCATCACGAAAAAAAGAGGAAAAAGAAACTAGAAACAATTGCTGTATGTGAAAAATCTCCTCAAGATGTGCTTTAAGATAGATATAGTACGCGGCCAACCCATCGACTCGAATAGCCGCCATTCGCGCGTCTAGTCTTCTCCTCAAGGTTTCTGTTCTATAGCCGACAAAGTTAATCCCCGTTTTTTTAAACACGAGTTCTAAAATTGGTAATAGCTCATCTTTATCATTAGTCTGAATATAAGATTCAGAATTTATCTCCTGGGGTAAGCTAGGCGCACCTATGATTTTTTGTGCAATTGCTTCAGCTATATTTTGCGGACTTAAAATGAGATCCACAACACCAGCCTCAATGGCGGAACTTGGCATCCCATTGAAGATGGCAGCACTTGGATCCTGCGCAAAGGTCATCCCCTGAAATTTTTTAATGGCGCGACACCCAACTACCCCATCTGAACCAGTACCTGAAAGTACCACTCCAATAGCATAAGTTTGAAACGATTGCGCAAGTGATTGGAACAGGACATTCACTGAAGGAGTGGAAACATGTCCGTCGACTGGCGGTTGAAGATGAAGGCAGCCATTACTCACAATGCCATCGCTGCCAGCGGGAATCAGATAAATATGGTCAGACTTGATTCTTTGCTCGTCCTTTGCGAGTACCACCTCTAAATGGGCATAACGACTCAGTAGCTTGTGCATGAGATCACTATGGCCATCATGAGCCATATGCTGAGCAATCACATAGGCTATATTGCCATTTGGTTTGATATGCGGCAACAAAGAAAAAAGGGCTTCTAGGCCGCCCGCTGATGCACCAATGCCTACAATATATTGTGACACTTAAACCCTAGAAATTCAAAGCGACAAAAGTGGATTGCGAAAGTAAAGGGGGTAATTGAATAAGCATTTTAGATGGTCAAAAAAATGCTGTACCAATCATTTAAAACTAGCCTAAAAATACTAACTAATTGCTTTTATAGCATTTTCAACGTTTAAATGAATTCCAAATAAAGCACCAAATCCACTAATCATCATCACCTCATTCACTGCGGTATTAGTGGCACACAACGTTAACGCGCCACCTTGAGATTTTGCTTTTTTAGCCGCCATTAACATGACACGAAGTCCTTCAGAACTAATATAACTAAGCTCCTTACAATCTAGAACAATTTGAGAAAAATCCGATTGGTCGGGCGCATTAGTTTTCTCAGTAAAAGTTTTAGAAGTGATTCCATCGAGACGCCCAATCAATTTAATCACTAACACATTATTTATTACTTCATTGTTAATTTCCAGCATCTTTAGAATTCCTATTTTATTTATTAGGTTACAAATTAAAGTGAATATACATTAAAAAAATAATTAAATAAAATATTCCTAAATATATTGACTGATGGTGACTTTAAGTTTGAAACCTATGCTACATTTCATGAAAACTGAAAAAGGTTATTCTAAAAATGTTTAAAATTTTCCTTCTGATGCTCGCACTAGTTCTTCCTATCAAAGCTTATGCCACATCGCATATAGATAACCAATCGCCATTGACCAGCAAGCTATCCTCAGTAGACGATCTAAAAGACAAGCGCATCGGCGTTTTAATGGGTTCTGCGCATGAAAGTTATGCCACAAAAACCTACCCGCATGCCACTATATTACAATACAAGTCACCTGCAGATGTCATCCTCGCAGTGAAAACGAACAAGGTTGATGTAGCTCTTTACGACACAGAGCCCCTTCGAAATATCATTCGGCAAGACAACTCATTAGGCGTGCTTGGAGACTCTCTTTTTTCCTTTGACCTTGGCATTGGGTTTAATAAAAACAATGATGCGCTTAAAAATAGATTCAATACTTTCTTAGCTAAAATAAAGGAAGATGGGGTCTACGAAGACATGGTGGATCGCTGGATGACCAGAGGCGAAACAACCATGCCAGAAATTAAACTGCCTAAAACAAATAACGTGTTGGTGGTTGGGGTCAGCGATGCAGGTCTTCCATTCACCATCGTGAAAGACAACGATTTAGTAGGTTTTGATATCGAACTGGCTAAAAGGTTTGCTGCATCTGAAGGCCGGGGCATTAAATTTTCTAACATGGATTTTAGCAGTTTAATTTCAGCCGTCTCGAGTGGCAAGGCAGACATAATCGCCAGTTCCATTTACGTCACTGACGAGAGAGAAAAACAGATTAATTTTTCTAACGCCTATTATCAAATGGGAACTAACGCATTTGCTTTGAAAGCAAATATTCTGTCCAAAAATCCAACAGATCCAGATCAAAAGAATACTGCAAGCAAAGCTAAGCTTCTCAATTCACTCGATGATATTAAAGATAAAAGCATTGGGGTCTTGCTAGGCTCAGTACATGATACTTACGCGCACAAAAATTATCCAAATGCGACCGTATTGCAATATAAATCCCCTTCTGATTTGATCTTGGGGGTTAAAACAAATAAAGTAGAGGTAGGTTTGTACGTCAATGAATTGCTCGCTGAAAGACTGAGAGAAGACCAGAGTCTTGGTTTTGTTGGTGATGTATTAGAAATCCATCCAGTGGCTTATGGCTTTAATAAGAACAATTCAGAGTTACGCGAGAAGTTTAATAAATTTTTCAAGGAGCTTAAAGAAAGTGGCGTATACGACGATATGTTAGATCGTTGGATCAATAAAGGCGATACCAACATGCCAAAAATTGATACCCCTCCTATTAATGGTGAATTTAGAGTCGGTCACGTCAGTGACAGCGGGTTACCTTTTGTTACCGTCAAAGATAATGAGCTGATTGGACTTAATATCGAACTGACTAAACGCTTTGCAGCCTCTCAAGGCAAAGCCGTCCGATTTGATGATATGGAGTTTGGCAGCATTATTCCCGCACTAACTGCAGGCAAAATAGACTTCGTTGGCATGACACTCATGGTAACTGAAGAGCGAAAAACAAAAATTGATTTCGCTGATCCATTCTATCAAATTGGTATGCGTGCCTTCGCACTCAAAAAAAATATTGCTGCCTACAATGACTTACCCGAGAAAAAATCCAGCGATCCTTCATTCTTACAAGGGGTAGTAGATAGCTTTAACAGTAACATTATTCAAGAAAAACGTTACCTTTTACTCTGGGATGGCCTAAAAACAACGGTTATCATTTCTATATTAGCAACCCTTTTTGGCACAATCCTAGGTGGGATAATTTGCTTTTTAAGAATGTCAGAGAATAATCTATTAAACATCCCCGCCAAAATTTATATCAGCATATTACGAGGCACGCCTGTCCTCGTGTTGCTAATGCTTATCTTCTACGTAGTCTTTGGTTCCGTTAATATCAATCCGATTGTGGTCGCCACAATTGCATTTGGTATGAATTTTGGCGCCTATGCTGCTGAAATTTTTAGAAGTGGAATTGAGGGTATAGAAAAAAGTCAAATGGAAGCTGGTATTGCGATGGGCTTTAATAAGATAAAAACATTTATCTATATTATCCTGCCACAAACCATAAGAAGAATTCTACCAATTTATAAAGGAGAATTCATTTCACTTGTTAAAATGACTTCCATCGTGGGTTACATTGCTGTTCAGGATCTTACAAAGGCTAGTGATATTATCAGAAGTCGCACCTTTGATGCCTTCTTCCCCCTCATCATGATTGCCATTTTATATTTCTTAATTTCATGGGTGCTCATGCAGGTCCTAGACTATCTAGAAAAGATTACAGACCCTAAATTCAAACGTCAATTGAGATCTAAATCATGATAAAAGTTGAACACCTCTCAAAAAAGTATGGTGACTTGGTCGTATTAAAAGACATCAGCACTGAAATAAAAAAAGGGGAAGTGATCTCGATCATCGGACCCTCAGGGACAGGGAAAAGCACCTTTCTGCGCTGCTTGAATCTACTTGACCAACCTAGTGGCGGCTCGATTAGCATCGATGACGAAGACATCTTAGATAAAAAAACTGATGTTGCTAAAGTTCGTCAGAAAATGAATATGGTATTTCAATCTTTTAATTTATTTTCTCATCTGTCTGTCCTAGAAAATCTGACCTTAGCTCCAATCAAGCTAAAGGGGCTATCTAAAGCAGACGCAGAAGAAAAATCGATGGGTTTACTTAGGCTGGTTGGACTAGCTGAAAAAGCAGATAACTATCCTGACGAGCTTTCCGGTGGCCAAAAACAACGGATTGCCATTGCAAGATGCCTAGCGATGGAGCCGGAAATCATTCTGTTCGACGAGCCAACATCAGCGCTCGACCCTACAATGGTGAGCGAAGTTTTATCGGTGATCCGTCGATTAGCTAAAGAAGGCATGACCATGGCGATCGTAACGCATGAGATGGCTTTTGCCCGTGATGTTTCAAACCGCGTATTCTATATGGATCAAGGCTTGATCTATGAAGAAGGCACCCCAGAGCAGATTTTTGATAATCCACAAAAAGACAGAACAAAGACGTTCATTAATCGCATAAGAAATTTGGTATTCAACATCAACTCCCAAGACTTCGACCTTTATGCTCTCAATGCTGAAGTTGAATTGTTCTGCGAGAAGCAATTCTTAGCAAAAAAATTAAGGGATAACTTACTGCTGATTATTGAAGAATTGCTGCTCATTTATAAGCCGTTGTTAAATGATATCAATCTTCAACTCACTATTTCATACTCGGAAAAAACTGAAGTTTTAGAATTGGTTTGCGAAAGTGATGGTCGTCTATTTAATCCATTAGAGACTGATCAATTGCCAGATGAAATTGGACTTAATCTAATCAAGAATTTTTCATCCAACATGAATTATGCTTGGGAAAACAATAAGAATAATCTAAACATTATCATTAAAAAATAACTGACTACGTTAAATTCGTGTCTAAAAAATTAATGAGACCAAACAAAGCCGATACTCTAAGCGCTTGTTAATTGTTGCTTGTATTGGATTTTGCTGGGCTCATTAAACAAATAGAATTAACGAGTAATGTCATATAAATTTCACATTATATTCATATAATATTTTTTATTAAATTTGATGTTGATTTTTAAGCTTGAAACCGCCCTTATTAAAAAAATTTGAAAACGAATTATTAAGATAACAAAATATGTCTCTAACTTTCAGTACTAATTTTCGAAAAAATATCATTTCTTTTGCATGGGCATGGCTTGGTCTTCTCATATTCATTGGCATTATGTCTCTCTTTTCTATCTGGTCAATGAACCGCGCCTATAACGATGGGGCAAAGGTAGCATTTAATAATAATCAACTAAAAACTGAAGTGCTCTCAGCAGAAATTCATTTTAAAATTCAGGTTCAAGAGTGGAAAAATATTTTACTGAGAGGCAAAAATATTACTGATAGAGCCAAGTACTTTTCGGGCCTCCAAGAAGAAGAAGCTTATGTTACAAAACACCTTGAAGAAGCACAAAAAAATTGTTTAGCGCTCAATCTTAATAAGCTTTGTAAGGCGATTGAAACAATCCGTTTTGAACACCAAGAACTAGGAAGAGTTTACAAACAGAATCTGAAAAATGGATCTTTGGAAAATTATGAGGGTATTCATCAAATCGATCAAAATGTAAGGGGCATCGACCGAACGCTAGAAAGTCATATCGATACAATTTATGAAAGCATTGCTCATATTGAAAAAAATCAACTATTCATAACTAAACAAGGTTTAGAAAACCGTTACCATGTATTAAGAAGGCTTATTATTATTATCATGTTTTTTGCAATCAGTATTAGTGCCGTTAGTCTTTATAGTATTCTTCGTAGCACAAAAGACTAACCATCCATGTCTGAATATATTTCTTCACTAGCAGGGTTAAGTTTCTTCTTAACTGGGCTTCACTTTTTATCAGCCAGCATGAAGCCGCTTGCTGGTAAAAAAATGAAGCAGATACTCTCAAAAATGACCGGTAACTATTTTAGTGCCGCTGTCGCTGGAACAATGCTTGGCGCATTAACGCAAAGTACTAGTGGCTCAACCTTCGTGTGCATGGGGTTAGTTAATTCGGGCTCACTTAAATATAGAAATGCCCTCAACATTCTCGCTTGGTCGAGTGTTGGAGGTTCATTACTCGTTTTCTTAGTGTCAATTGATATTCGATTAGCTGGGCTATTGTTAATAGCCATCGTTGGAATCGCCAACTTGTTTAATGCTAACCGTATTGAAAAAGTGAAGTACCTAGTTGCGACGCTGTTCGCACTAGGCCTGTTACTTTTAGGTCTTGGTATGATTAAAGAAAGTGCACACTTGCTTAATGAGTCTCAATGGATAAGAGACTTTATTGAATTTGCATCAGAAACCACGACGATTTGTTTTATTATCGGTCTGTTTTTTAGCGTTATTACCCAATCAGCTTCCACCGTAGCTATTATTGGCATTACTTTGGTGTTATCAAGCATCATTCCATTTGAAGCTGCAGTCATTCTAGTATTTGGTGCTAATTTGGGATCTGGACTGAGTTTGCTATTAATTACATCACATCTATCAGGGATTCAAAAACAAATTTCCTTCTATCAGTTTCTAACAAAGCTTGGCGGGGTGATAGCAGTAATGCCAGTGTTCATCACATTCCCAAGTCTATTCGAATTGCATATCAATGCCCCCACAGCATTGAGTGCAAAAATGGCAATTGCCTTTCAAATTTCCTGCATTTACTTAACCCTTCAGATTGCAGGCGCCTTGATGGTGACTTTATTCCAGTCCAAAATCCTCACAATGCTGCCCAAATTATTTCCTGAGAAGGAAGAAGATTCTTTAGCTAAACCTAAATTTATCTATCCTGAGGCTATTGAAGACCCAGACATCGCCATTAGCTTAGTCAAAAAAGAGCAAGAACGAATAATATCGACACTTTCACTATACCTCGATCCGATAAGAACCTCTGAGTTAGACTTCATACCCGTAAAAGTTAGACATGAAGCTAATCTTCAGTTGGCGCATGAAATCAAACAATTTATCGATGAAATTTCTCAACATGAATTAGGCAAAGAGATGGCAGGTGTATTGGAGCTTCAAAGCCACAATGAAGCTATCATTTCACTATTGGGATCCTTAAATAGCTTCATATCTGCAGTGACTGAAACAGAGAATTTTAAAGACGGGCTATCTGGCTCAATCATCGAAAGTCTTCATTTGATTTTAACGCTGATGGAAGAAACTGTGAGCAACGATGAAAATGTTGATTTTTTAATCGAACTTACTTCGGATAAAAGTCAGCTCATGGATAACATCCGTAATACTTTGCTTTCGGAATCAAGCACTGACATTACAGCTAGAAAGTCACTATTTGTAAGCACCCGTGTGTTTGAGAGAATCTTATGGCAGCTCAGGCAAATGTTGAACGTTTCAACACAGAATGCATGAATTCAAGGCAGTTTAATCAATCAATTTTTTCATTTTAAGCCGATTGAATTCACCAACGCGGGAGTATTCGACTTGATCTGTCATCGCCTTCACAAAGTAAACGCCCAGTCCACCTATTGGACGATCATCGATACTGAGTAGTAAATCGGGGGCTTCCATTTCCAGTGGATTAAAGGCAATGCCATTATCCTGATATATTATTTCAAGTTGAGAATCAATCAAAGAAAGGGTAATGCTCACCTGGCCATTTGCGACTCCCTGGAAACCATAATTGCTAGTATTAGTATAAAGTTCTTCGAGAATCAAATTGACTTGATTCTTAACCAATGCATCAATCTCAGCGTCGTCAAAAAAAGAATTAAGCGCTGTCGCCAAATGATCAATCTCTTCGAGATCACCTTTCAATATAATTTCTATTGTATTTTTTGGGCTATTATTCATCGATAAATGCATTAATTAATTCAATTTTTCTCATCATAGCATGTGGATATTTGATATCAATTATATTGATTTGTGATAAATTAAGAAATTGTGAAGAGTCATATCTATATATAAGAGATTTTGAATATTAATAGAAAATAAAATTATGGTGGTATATGCGCTTAAATTCAAACTATAAAATGAGTGGTCGGGTAGATGGGACTAATGCAGATCATTATGACCTTGAAATTGTAGTACTACTGAAAACGGCGGGGCAGTCTTTTTCGATTGATTTATCAGAACTGACTTACATTAGTAGCTTGGGTCTTAGAGTATTCTTAAAAACAGCTAAAGAATTAAAAAGTCACAATAAAAAACTCATTCTTTCAAAACCAAATTCAGAAATTTTAGATCTCCTGCTCATGAGCGGATTTGACAAGATTATTGAGATAGAAAAATAAGGTGGCCGATAGAATGACGCCATCTAAACAATTGAGCTTGGCTGAAGAACTCTTGCTAGTTTCTCTTGATGATGAATCCGGGAGGCTGGTGGATGCAATCAAACCATTTGCATTCGAAATTGCCATCGCAGCCTCATTAATTATGGAGCTATCGCTCAAGGGAAAATTAGATGCTGATGCCAACAAGCTTTTCGTCGTTTCTTCAGAAGCGACTGGAAACCCTATTTTAGATCAAGCTTTATCCACAATTGTGGCTAAAAAAAGTCACCTGACTACTTCCGATTGGTTAAACAGATTTGCACACAATTGTGATGACTTGATTGATCAAATTATCGAGAGTCTAGTCACTAAAGGCATCCTTCAGTTAGTTGAGAAGCGTTTGTTATGGGTACTTAAAACACGTACCTACCCTGCAACCAGTGGCATTGAAGAGCGTGAAGTAAGATCAAGAATTATGGCACTATTAAATAGTGATGAAATCCCTGATCCAAGAGATGCGCTTTTAGTTGGCTTATTACACGTAACTGGCATCATGAATCGATTACTCTCGGCTTCGGAGTTAATCAGACTGCAAAATCGTATCGACCACATTGCAAATCTTGAAGAGATGAACCGATCATTATCAGCTTCCGTTCAAGAAGCTTGGGAGTTAATTATTCGTCAAGTCCCAATCATCTACTAACCCAGTTTTATAACCTTCACTGCCAATGACGGTTAGAAAAATTGCCAGAATTACTGCTGTTTTGCGCATTTGGTTTATCCAGATAGATTGAATGTTATTGGGTATTGATGATTAGCGTTGTACAGAAACTATAATTCCGTTCATGCCACCATGGTCACGAATATAATCTCCATAAATTGCGTTTATAAAATTCATTATATATAAAAATCTATTTTATGGTAAAAGTCCAAACTTAGTTTTAGCTTAACATATATTGAGAGGTGTTTTTGAATGACCGCTTAGGCTCGAAAGTGACGATTTCATAGGTCTGCTTTAGGGAAGTTTTGTTACGACTATTTCCACAGATGGCCTATAGGTAGGCGCGTTTCTTAAGTAGGCGCAACTAGGAGACATTCACTTTAGGAGCTGCAATTGTTTTACTGCAATATATTCAAGCTCTTTAGCTATCCTGTTACTACTTAGTTTGCACTCAACAATCATATCCTCAAGCGCTATTCTATTATGTATTATCAATCCATCAAAAATTTCATTTGATGTATGTGCAGGTAAGTTAAATTCATGCATTCGGTCTGCGAATTCTTTTCTAGGTGAAGTGATTTTTCCATCACTTACAAGATCAAGAAAAGAGATGTTAATCTCTGAATTATTCTTCGTGATTTTTGACTTAATAACGCCGTCTTTTATATCGAATGTTGAATCAAACCTCGATATATTAATTGTGCCAATATCAGGCACTTCAATTTTGACATTGCAAGATAAAGCCGTGCTGGTTCCTGTAGCAAAATGATAATTCCTAAAGAAATGAAACGCATCAAAATTTTTACGATAGCAAGTTAAGACTTCAGTTTCAAATATCCCTTCAACATGAACCCCATCTTTAATAATGTATTGCATACCAGTAGGTGAGTGATTGATTAGTTCAAGCATTGGCATTAATTTTGATTCATTTTCAATGCCAATCTGCCGACTAACAAAGTAATCATTCATATGATCATTAATGGTTTTTGAGTCAAAGTCAGACTTTATCCAACCGAAGAGCAGGAGATGTTGTTTAAGAGTTTTCGATAATCCTCTTAATGCATTGTGATGTGTACTTAGTTCTTCCAGGCCGCCATTGCTCCAACCAAAGAACTTTTGATAATCTTCATAAAAAGAGATGAATGCAGGATCTAAGCCTAACATTTTGTTAACACGTATATGATTATCACGGTCCAAATATAACCAACTTGGCGAAGCAAGTAGATGTGCAGGCGCTTTTATTTTTATGGGTAAATTGGGGTGTATAGGGAATATACCTCGGCCAATTTGTCCGTGACGCAGTTCGACATTATCTGCAACACCGCCTAACGCCCTAAATTTTTCTAGTATTTCTGTGAATTTCATTTTAATAATAATTATATCTTTTATATTAAGGTATTATATTTAGATAATACATTAAGGTTTAACGAATGCGGCTTCAAGGCAATCCCAAAAATAATAGTCAATTAAACCTTGTTTCCAAATCGAGCGGCATTACTTTCACATCCTCAGCTAAGATAAATCACTCGAATTTTCTTCACAGTACTATCAGTAAAGTAATCTTGTTTCTAACAATTTTTATTGTGTCTCCTTCAGTATTTGCGATGCAAATTTTTGTTAAAACATTAACAGGAAAGACGATTACATTAGAAGTTGAGCCTAGTGATAGTATCGACAATGTAAAAGCTAAGATTCAGGATAAAGAGGGTATTCCACCAGATCAGCAGCGATTGATTTTCGCTGGTAAGCAACTGGAGGACGGTCGAACGCTGAGTGATTACAATATCCAGAAAGAAAGTACTTTGCATCTAGTTTTACGATTACGGGGGTATTCTAATCCAGTTTTATCCTCTGATGCCTCTATTCAAACTCAGTTGTTAGTCCAAGGTTTTGCAGTACAACAATTTGCAAGTGCGCAGATTAATAATGTTTGGAGTCATTTAGATGCCTTACACCAAGGAGCGACTGGTTCATTAAACCAAGTTTCACTATTCAATAACACAAGTACTTTTGGCCAGGCGGGCACTCAGGTAGCGCAAAATGATCCCGCCTACCAAGCAACTCAACAAGACGTATTGGCGACCAGTCAACTTGAATCCTTTAGCCATAAGCTTGCATCCTATTTACCTGTCAATGTTTGGACATCAGGCAGTATTGATTATGGTTCAATGAGCGCATTAGGTGGCACTAATCAATTTCATACCAATGGCATTACCTTGGGGATAGACCGAAGGATTAATAACAGCTTTCTTGTTGGTGGTGCATTGGGTTATGGCCATAGCCATACTGATATTGATAGACTTGGTTCAAAGACCAACTCCAATCAAAAAACAGGGTCTGTTTATCTAAGCTATCAATCAGCCAATAAGTTGTTGCTTGATGCTGTAGTTGGATACGGGGGGCTAGGTTTTGATAACCTTAGATACTCTGATGTATTGCTTTCTGGAAATAGAAATGGGTCCGTCACATTCGCTGGATTAAAAATAAGCAAGTTGTTCGAGATGAGCCATATAACATTTCAACCTTATTTGAAAGCAGATATGAGTAAGGCTAAATTGGATGCCTATAGTGAAGCGGGGTCATCATTGGCAGCGACATACGATCAAACAGACATAAGGTCTAATAACGTCTCAACTGGCATCAAAATGTTTACTAACATTGCTACATCGAACGGCACTCTAAGGCCGGCAGTGAGCTTTCAGTACGCACATAACTATCTTGGTGATATGACTCAGAATATGTATTACGCCGACACTGGATCTGGAACGAGCGATGTGGCTTTATCCTTCAAAAGCATGCCAAGTGATCTGGGTTCACTTGGATTTGGCCTTACTTACCAAACCCTTAAAAATTCATTCATGAGCTTTAATTACTTGTACTCTCAAGGCTCAAATTCATATCATTCAAATACACTGAATGCGAATCTTGGGATTAATTTTTAGTATGAATTCTGCCAAGATACGCTAAGTTTGAACGTCTGCTTAGGGTCGAAAATGAAGATTTTATGTGGCTGCTTTCTGCATGTCATTATTTGTTTAAATATATAAACTGCTGGTCTTTAATTGAAAAAAGGCGCCTAAAGCGCCTTTTATAGTCATTCTAAACTTATTCTGATATTTTTTTAAGATTATCTAAACCACCACGATAAACGCTAGTCATCGTTTTAACTGCTGATTCGTCATCTTGGCCAGCTGCTGGAGTGGCTGCTGTATCTTTACGTTTGAATGTACCTGTCCATACTACTAAAGTTTTGTCTTTACCTTGTGCTTTTACGCTTACGGTTGAAACATAGCTTGATACAGAAAGCACACCTTCAATAATTGAGTATTTAAAGCTGTGTTTTTTTGCGCTATAAGCCAACAACTTTTCTTTGATTGTGCCACCATCTTGCAATGTTAATAAACGCTCTGCACCAACTTTATTGTTAGTACCACTAACGATTTCTGTTGACTTGACAGCTGGATGCCATGCACCTAAGTCATTGAAGTTGCTTACTGTAGACCATACTTTTGTAGCAGGTGCGTTGATAGTCACTTCTTCATGTGCTGAAAGGCTTTTTGCTTCATCCGCAAATGCGTTAAGAGTTGAGCCAAGTAATA
>CANCPF010000002.1 GCA_947379975.1 Methylophilaceae bacterium
GCGGCTTCTGCTATTGCCCTTGAGTATCAACTCACGGGCCCAAATCAAACATTTTCTACCGCCTGTTCTTCTTCTGCAGTTGCTATTGGTGAGGCCACTAGGCTGATACGTCATGGTTATGTAGATGTGATGTTGGCCGGTGGAAGCGAAGCACTATTAACTTTTGGCACAATTAAAGCCTGGGAAGCCCTTAGAACATTAGCGGAAGAAGATGCTGAAGATTTGAGTGCCTCCTGCAAACCGTTTTCTATAGATCGTACTGGCCTTGTATTAGGCGAGGGCGCCGCGATGTTGGTGCTGGAGTCTTACGAACATGCAACAGCACGCGGTGCAAAAATCTATGCAGAAGTGGTTGGATATGGCGCGGCGAATGATTGTAACCATATTACGCAACCGTCAGTCATTGGCCAGTCCGCAACCATGCAGGCTGCGTTGAAAGATTCTGGTTTGGCGGCAGAAGCGATTCAATATATTAATACGCACGGCACGGGCACAAAGCTTAACGATATTACAGAAACGAATGCGATTAAAAATGTATTTGGCGCGCATGCTTACGATTTAAGTGTGAGTTCAACTAAATCTATGCATGGCCACTTAATGGGTGCGGCAGGTGCGCTGGAAACTATTATTACCACCATGGCGCTACAGAATAATCAGCTGCCACCTACCATTAACTTAAAGCATCCAGACCCTGAATGTGATCTAGATTACGTACCAAATGTCGCTAAGAAATTAGCTAATCTTGAATATGCAATGTCTAATTCATTTGCTTTTGGCGGCACTGGTGCTGCATTGATATTGAAAAAAATAAACTAATGACAATGGCTGCGCTTGATTATGACCAGTCTGATTCTAATCGACTTGATTTTAATTTAGAGCAGGAACCGCGATATGCCGCGCGCCATGCATTTGTTGCAACAGAAGACGACGCGGCTAATTGGCAGCGATTGCTGCCGAATTGTTTAGAGGCATATCATTACCATTTAGCCTTTGATCTGGGTAATGTTGAAGGTTTTAAAACGGGTTACATTTCAATCCTAAAAGATGCTGAAGTGGTTTGCATCGCACCATTTTTTATTACTGATTATGCGTTGGATACTACGGTACAAGGCGCCATGAAAACTTTCACTCGCAGTATTAATAAGTGGTTACCAAGGCTAATGACCTTGCGTTTACTCTGCGTAGGCTCACCGGTGACTGATTCTGCACAAATTGCTTATGACAAAAATATTCTGATGGATAGTGAAATAATCAGGCAATTGTCGTTAACACTGGATGCAGTTGCTGAGACCGAAGGTGCAAGCGTGATCGCTTTTAAAGATATTTTAGAGCGCGATGCTACTTTATTACGCCCTTTGCTAGTAGCCCATGGCTATTCATGCGTAGATAATATGCCGGTAGCTAGAAATGCCATCAACTTCAAAGATCTTGATGCTTATTTTGCCAGTATAAGTGCCAGCACACGTAAAGATTTGCGTCGTAAACTCAAAAAATTCGATCAAATACGTATTGAAGAATACGACGGCATGCCGCCACATTTAGAGAAAATCTATCAGCTATATTTAAATTGCTACGAAAAAAGTGAGCTGAAATTTGAAAAGCTCACATTGGCATTTTTTGAATCCTTAGCCACTGTAATGGCTAGTCAATGTCGCTTTGTGCTGTATTACCTTGATGAAAAGTTAATAGGCTTTAATTGTTTATTGATTGGTAATGGCGTGATGCTGGATAAATATATCGGTATGGATTATATCTACAGTACACAGGTTAATTTGTACTCACTGGCTTGGTTACATAAAATTAAAATGTGTATACGTGATGGTTTCCACACTATGCAAAGTGGTCAAGCCGCTTATGACGTTAAGCTAAGTTTTGGTGCTAGCTTAGAACAAACTTATATTTTATTTAAACATCGTAATCGATTCATTAATCCTCTATTAAAGTTAGCTGCACGTGTGCTCGCTTATGGTAATTTTGATCCAGCATTAAAGGCTACTAAATAATGCGCTTGCCTTCACGCTTAACTTGGGACGTGATAGCCTTAATCGGCTTGTTATTAGTGCTTGATACCTTTGCGCAGCTTGCTTTCAAAATGGGCGTTACGCATCTCGGTGAATTTCCAACCAGTAGTTTCCCCGCTGTTTTTAAATATTGTGCCAATATGGCGCTGAACCCTTTTGTTCTTGGGGGCATCATTGCCTTGTTTTTAGCCTTTTTTACTTGGCTAACACTTATTTCAAAAGTGGATTTAAGTTTTGCTCATCCAATGACATCGCTGGTGTTTGTGACGATTCCGCTTAGCGCTTCTTGGTTATTGCATGAACCATTACATTGGAGTCAGATTATTGGTGTCATCTTAATTGTATTAGGTGTTTTTACTGTTTCTGATGACGGTGCGCCAGATTAGTCTTAGAGACTATTCGTAGGCCAAACACAGATAAAAATTTAGCTTTAAAGTCAAAAGTGACTAATGTGCCTATGGTAAAAATCTACATGAGAGCCAGTATTTCTTTAGCGGTTTTATGTTTTTTCAAATGTACCATTGCGCTAGCGGCTGACTCGACTGAAGCTTTTATTAATGTGCCAAAAACAATATCTTACAAGTTCACACCTTCTTACTATCAAGCTTCTAATGGTAATAATGCTGTAGACATTAACCTTCGCGCTAACGTAGACAAACATACCATATGGTTAGGTGAGTATCGTGATCATGTCGGCTATCAACAAAGCCGTGCTGGTTACGAATATAAGCTTGACCTTGGTTTTACCCGTTCGGTTTTATCTGCACAAGCGGCTAGCGGTGGATTTCTCGGTGGTTCTATTACCACCGAAATTGGCGGCGATACCTTTGCCATTGTAGGTTTTGCACGCACGAATCTTCATGACTATTACAATCTAAATTTTGATCCAAATGACGCGATTACTATTGGTGTCGGTACGCGCGCATTACCCGATACAGAACTCTCTTTGTTCCAGGTGAGAGATGACCGTTTAGGCACTGGGCAGCAAATCAGCCATTTATTGTGGCGCTATAAAACGGCGGATGAACAGCGTTTAAGTATTGATACTAGCTATAAAACTGGCCTGGACAGTGATTATTTGAAGGTGCATGGCTATGGCCTTACGCTAGATTATGATTATCATCAATATTTTGCCAAAATTGGCTATGACCAATACTCAAATTTTTCTAGCAACACACTCACTCGCTTGTCGCTGGGCATGCGCTTCTAGTTGAACTTTCAAAACTATTTTTAGTCCGGTAATTTAGATCCAGCCTCAAAAATACAGAGCATTTAAAAGCTGTATTTATATTTATCTGAGCCCTTAAAGTGTAAGGTTAACGTAAGCTAAAATCGTTATAGTGCAGCAAGTTTTGTTGCGCAGTAATCAGTTGTTAAGCAAGCTAACATCACAAGATTAGTGTTATTTTAATTTCGGTTTTATTGATAGATGACCACCTAAAGGCAACACCATGAAATCTAGCATTTTTACCTACCTGGCCTTGTCTGCCGTTTCAGTTTATACCAACATGGCTTTGGCCGAAGAGCCCAAGCTAGAACATCTTAGCTATAGTGCGGCTAGCACCTTATTTAGCAACAATAGCCGTGAGTTGCTATTGGCTAAGCGTATGCTAGAAAGCGCACAAGCTGGTGCAGTCATCGCCGCCCAAAAACCTAATCCTGTACTCTCAATTGGCGTATCCAACTTCAATCTAAATCGAAATCAAGGCAACACTAATCCTAATGGTGGTAACGGTCTTGTAGATAAAACCTTAAATAGTAGTGTGCAAATTAATCAACTACTAGAACGAGGCAATAAACGTGAGTTGCGTATGGCTGCAGCTGAAGATGCTATCAAAGCCTCTAACTATGATTTAAAAGATACGCGCAGACAGCAAACGCTAAGCTTAGCTTACGCCTATTATGATTTGCTCCTAGCGCAAGAGTCAGAACAAATTCAAATGAGTAATGTTGCCCTGTATGAAAGCACTTTAAAGGCAGCAGAGTTGAGATTGAAAGCTGGTGATATTGCTAATTCTGATGTGGCACGTATTCGCGTAGATGCACTACGTGTTAAAAATGATCTTCGACAAGCGATTGCTAATCATCAAAAAGCTCAAGCAAATATCGCTTATTTATTGGGTAAAGAAAATGAAGCCTCTACTATCGTTGCAACTGATCAATGGCCAACGATGGACGCTGCGCTTAGTGCGGCGGCTAATATGGGTGAAGCTAATCTAGCCAACAAAGTTAGCCAGCGCCCTGATATTTTGGCCGCAGAAGCCAGAACGCAGCAAGCTGAGGAGAATAGACGTTTTGCTAATTCACTCAAAACCAGAGACTTGAATCTCGGCGTTCAGTATCAGCACTTTCCCGGCCAAGGTCCTGCTGTGGGTGATAATACTATTGGCGCTTTTGTCAGCATACCGCTGTTTACCAATTATCAATATCAAGGTGAAGTTGCGAGGTCGGAAGTTGAATTTGCGGCAGCTTTAGAAGCCAAGGAACAAGCCCGTGCAACTGCCATCGGTGAAATCTCACGTAGCCGAGCTGATCTTAATGCGGCAATCGATAAAGTACAGCGCTTTGAGCAACAAATGCTAGGCGAAGCTCAAAAAGCTAGTGACGCTGCAGAGTTTGCCTATCAACATGGCGCCATTGGTGTGACTGATTTATTAGATTCGCGCCGCGTTTTGCGCGCACTACAATTGGAATCGGCAGCAGCACATGCCGATTACGCTAAAGCTTATTCTGCATGGCAAGCCGCAACTGATAACGAGGAAAATATATGAATAAAACTTTATTAACGCTGCTGCTAACAACCAGCATCACACTATCGACTGCCCAAGCTACAGAAAAGATTGCGGTAGTGAATAAAACTGCAGTGAATAAAGTTGCTGTAAAGAAAACTGCCTCTGATGAAGTGGTGTTCGCGGCTAATTCACCACAGTTAGCAAATCTTAAAATAGAACCCGTGATTGAAATTACAGCCTCAACGACCTCGCCACTTAACGGCAAAATTACTTTTGATGAAAACTATACTAGCCGCATTAGCTCACCAATATTAGGCCGTGCACTGAGTATCAAAGCGCAAATTGGCGATAAAGTTAAAGCCGGCCAAGTTCTGATGACGATAGATTCTCCGGAGCTAGGAAGTGCATTGGCGGATGCTCGCAAAGCATACGCAGACCTACAACTCAAAAATAAAGCATTTGAGCGCAATAGTTTGTTGCTAGAAGGTGGCGTAATTGCACGAAAAGACCTAGAAACTAGTCAGTCTGATTTAGCTCAGGCCGTCGCCGAAGAGCAGCGAGCCAATGCACGCCTTAAAAATCTAGGTGCACAACGTAATGCTGATGAAAGCTTTATGTTACGCGCACCAATTGCTGGCGTCGTGGTTGATCGTCAGGTTAACCCAAGCTCAGAAGTCCGACCAGATGCGCCAGCACCGCTATTTATTATCACTAATCCTGAGCA
Organism: Methylophilaceae bacterium; assembly: GCA_947379975.1. Taxonomy (GTDB): domain Bacteria; phylum Pseudomonadota; class Gammaproteobacteria; order Burkholderiales; family Methylophilaceae; genus Methylotenera. The sequence goes on from CANCPF010000002.1 coordinate 5,478, forward strand.
TTTGTGGGCGAGCATAGATTTACCAGAGCGCGACTTAACCAAAGTAGTCCCCGGCCAAAAATTAGCCATTCAAGTGGATGCGTATCCAGATGAAATTTTTAGCGGCAATATTGATTCTATTGGCGTGATGGTCGATCCCGCGACTAGGCGCATCAATGTGCGTTGCACAGTGCAGAGCCGCGGAAAACTTAAACCAGAAATGTACGCGCAGATTTCACCGCTTAATACGCAAAATATCAAAGTTATACGCTTGGCAAATACTGCTTTAATTACGGAGGGTTTGTATAGCTACGTGTTTGTTGAAGTCAGCCCTAACCACTTTAAAAAACGTCGTGTATCGCTGAATTCTCAAGAGCGTGAATTTGCAACGGTTAAAACCGGTTTATCCGTCGGCGAACGTGTGATTACTTCTGGCGCTTTTTTGCTTAACTCAGAATTAGCCGTTGCCAAGTAAAATCACAAGTTAACGATAGCAACTCTATACCTAGCGCAATTTCTAAGTAAAGTAACTCATTAAGTAAAGACAATTCCATGCTAAAAAGTCTAATCACATTCTCCCTTCAGCAGCGCATATTTGTGCTTTTGGGCGCCTTAGTTGTTATTATTGCCGGCTACTTTGCGGTACAGAACTTGCCCATAGAGGCGTTTCCAGATGTAGAAGATGTTCATGTTGGTATCGTTACGCAAGCGCCTGGTTTGGCACCGGAAGAAGTTGAGCGGGTGGTCTCGTTAGCGATTGAACATGAGATGAGTGGCGTGCCACATTTATCCCAAATGCGCTCAGTGTCTATTACCGGTTTATCTGTGGTGACACTAACTTTTTCTGAGCATACCGATGACTATTTTGCACGTCAGCAAGTACTAGAAAGATTACAGGGCGTCACTTTGCCACCAGGATTGCAACCTACACTGGCACCGCTAACTACTGCTGTAGGTGAAATTTTCCGTTATATCGTAGAAGCGCCTAAAGATATGCCGCAGCGCGAAATTCGTGCAATACAAGATTGGCAAATTCGCCCCGTACTCAGAACTGTACCCGGTGTTGCGGATATCACCAGTTTTGGTGGGTCGGTAAAAGAATATCAAATAAAACTTAATCCTTATTTACTAACAAAGTTTGGCATCAGTATTGATCAAGTTAACACGGCATTAGGTAATAACAGCAGCAATGTTGGCGGTGGATTGCTTAGGCGTGGCGATGAATCCTTGGTCGTTCGCGGAGTCGGCTTGTATCAAAGTCTAGACGATATTGCTAAAACCGTGATTACTTCCCGCGGCGGAAAACCGATATTAATCAGTGACGTGGCGACTGTTGTTATTGGCGACCGTCCGCGCTCAGGGATTATTTCCTATAATAATCAAGATGATGTCGTTGAAGGCATTGTCATTATGAATAAAGGTCAGAATCCAGCTAAAGTGATTGCGGCCTTACGCGCCAAAGTTGAAGAAACCAATGGGAAGCTACCAGCAGGTGTGCGTATTGCACCATTTTATGACCGAACGAACCTGATTAACCACACTGTTAGCACCGTTACTGAAAATCTAATTGTAGGCGCGTTACTGGTGGTGGCTATACTTATCGTGTTTCTACGTAACTGGCGCGCCGCATTAATCGTAGCTTCTGTGATTCCGCTATCGTTATTGTTCGCATTTATTATCATGGATATCTGCGGTGTGTCTGCAAACCTGATTTCCTTAGGGGCGGTGGACTTTGGTATTATTATCGACAGTGCTGTGGTGTTAGTCGAGGCTTTGATGGTCAAACTCGCCTTTACCCAGCTCGATAAGTTTCCTCAACATGCAAGCTATAGTTGGCGGATTCAGACCCTAAAAAACACTGCGGTGGAAATGGGTAGGCCAATTCTGTTCTCCAAATTCATTATTATTTTGGCGTTTTTACCAATCTTTACCTTCCAGCGTGTTGAAGGAAAAATATTCTCCCCGATGGCATTTACCCTGAGTTTTGCGTTATTGGGCGCGATCGTGTTAACGCTTACTTTAGTGCCAGCCATGCTATCGTTTACCATGCGTCGAGAGGATATGGGCGAAAAACATAGCCTGTGGATGGATAGTGTTAAGAATAGCTATAAAAACTTTTTGTTGAATATGGCTAAAATGAGGCTAGCTGTGATTACAGCTTCTATTGGATTACTAGTTTTATCCTTAGTTTTATCACCGATGCTAGGTTCTGAATTCTTACCAAAATTAGATGAAGGTAATATTTGGTTGACTATGAGTTTGCCGCCTTCTACCAGCCTTGATAAATCAAAAGAAATTGAGCGTCATGTAAGAAAAATTCTAACCAGTTATAAAGAAGTCAAAATGGTGAGTTCTGGTGTAGGTCGCCCAGATGACGGTACCGACCCAAAAGGGCCTAATAATATAGAAATATTGGCTGACCTGACACCATCTAACACATGGAGTTTTTCTAATAAACAAGCACTTATTGCAGATATGTCGGCAAAGATTCATAAGATTCCGGGCATCCCAACCAATTTTTCACAAGTGATTCAAGATAACGTTGAAGAAGCAATGTCTGGAGTTAAGGGGGAAATCGCAATTAAGATTTTTGGCCCTAATCTAGGCATACTTGAAGAGAAGGCAAATCAAGTAGTTAGTGTGCTAAATACTGTGCATGGTGCCACTGATGTGGAGGCGATACGTATTTCAGGTAACTCCGAATTGGATATCACTTTGGATAGGACTAAGCTGGCACGTTATGGCTTGGCGGTAGGTGATGTAAACAATACCGTACAAACCGCACTGGCAGATCGAGTAGTGAATACTTTTTATGATGGCGATCGTCGATTTGATGTGACTTTAAGACTAGATGCCGCATATCGCCAATCAGTTGATAGTATCGATAATTTACCTATTACTTTAGCAGACGGTGTTAGCACCATTCCATTAAGTGAAATAGCCGACATTACTATTAAACAAGGCGCGTCGCGCGTCAGTCGTGAGGGCGTATCGCGCGTGGTATCGATTAAATGTAATTTACTTAACCGTGATCAAGGAGGCTTTGTTAAGGAAGCGATGGCTAAAGTTAAAGCCAATGTTAACCTGCCCTCCGGTTACAGCATGACTTGGGGCGGGCAGTTCGAAAATCAGCAGCGTGCCATGAAGCGCCTTGAAGTCATTGTGCCCTTATCAATACTACTAATCTTTGTCATTTTATTTTGGGCATTCAAATCAGTACGTAACGCGCTATTAGTCTTACTCATGATCCCATTTACATTGATTGGAGGCTTAGCCGGGTTGGGTGTTGCTGGCTTACATTTATCCGTTTCAGCGGCTGTTGGCTTTATTGCGCTAGCCGGTATCTCCGTACAAAATGGAGTAATTATGGTGGAGCAAATTAAACACCTGATACTAGAAGGTTCAAGCTTATCTAATGCCATCCTAGATGGCGCGGTTGCTAGACTTAGGCCGATACTAATGACCGCTTTGATGGCTGGTTTAGGTCTATTGCCAGCAGCTTTATCGCATAGCATAGGTTCAGAAACGCAACGTCCTTTTGCAGTGGTAATTGTAGGAGGCTTAATTACGGCAACATTCTTTACCTTGTTACTATTGCCGCTATTGTTCCCATTTTTCTCCGATGAAAGTAAAGAAGATAAGAAAATTAGCGTGGATGAGGCTAGCAAAGAAAGTTTAATTAATACTTCGCACTAGGATTAATTTACTCACAGATATCATATCTTTTTAAGGAAATAGTATGGCAGATGAAGAATTTGAAGTGCGTGGACCTCACGAAGAATATTTGGAACACGCCGCAGAGCATGGTGATTCTTTTTCGGGAAAAATTGCGGTGATGACAGCGATATTAGCCACTGTAGGTGCATTTTTTAGTTACCAAGCTGGATCTACGCAAAATGAAGCGGCAATGTTTAAAAACGATGCTGCTATGAAAAAAACCGAAGCCTCAAACCAGTGGAATTATTATCAGGCAAAGAGTAGTAAAGAAAATTTAGCTGAATTAGCTGTAAGTTTACCTACTGCAGATAAGTCTAAATATACCTTAGCAATAGAACGTTACAGCAGTGAGAAGTCTGCCATTAAAAAAGTGGCTGAAAAGCTGGAAGCGGAATCAAAAGACTGGGATGACAAGTCTGAAGCAAAGATGCATGTGCATCATCGCTGGGCGTTAGCCATGACCATGATACAAGTCGCAATTTCTTTAGCTGCGATTACCTTGCTAACACGTAAGAAAATTTTGCTGGCGGGTGTATATGGTATGACTTTGGGTGGACTGATTTTTGCTGTATTAGCGTTGTTTCAAATTTAAGGCTTTTAGGTTGGGCTAATTGATCAGCTTAACTAGCCCAGCTCAATAAATTCTAGCGATTTAACTGTAAGCTATCAGTTACTTATTGTTGGTTTTTGAGTCGGTAAATTTAAATTTAAGCTTAAAGTAGTTTTTAACATCATCCACATAGCTAAACACCGATGGGATAACCAGTAAACTTAGGAAGGTTGAAGTGATCAAGCCACCGATTACTGCCACCGCCATTGGCGAACGGAAAGAGGTATCGCCAGCGCTCCAGCCTGCTGCAATCGGTAGCATGCCTGCACCCATAGCAATAGTCGTCATTACAATGGGTCTGGCGCGTTTGTGGCAAGCATCCATAAGTGCATTAAAGCGGCTTAAGCCGTGGTCGCGTTGGGCGACGATTGCATACTCAACTAGCAAAATTGAGTTTTTAGTGGCGATGCCCATCAACATCACTAAACCTATCAGTGATGGCATTGAGAAGCTTTTTCCAGCGACTAACAGGGCTACAAAAGCGCCGCCTAATGACAAGGGTAGGGCAACTAAAATAGTCAGTGGATGTAAGAAGTCCTTAAACAAAATCACTAATACTATGTAAATGCACAGTACGCCAGTGAGCATTGCTAGGCCAAAACTTGCAAATAATTCGGTCATGACTTCGGCGTCGCCGATTTCAACTTGTTTTACACCAGCGGGTAGCTGTTGAATGCTAGGGAGTTTTTTGACTGCCGCTGTTACGCTACCTAAAGTGAGCTTAGAAAGCTCAACTTCGATTTGTACATTGCGTGAGCGGTCATAGCGGTCTATTACTGATGGGCCACCTGCTAGATTGAAGCTGGCAACTTGAGCCAACATGACCGGACCTTTAGCACCTAATACGGTTAAATGTTCTAGTACACTTTGGTCTTGGCGTGCGCCGTCGGCCAATTTTACTACAATGGGAATTTGCCTCTGGTTTAAATTCAGTTTTGCTAGTGCAACATCGTAATCGCCATTAGTAGCAATGCGCAAGGTTTCACTAATAGCGCTGCTGGTTACGCCCAAGTCTGCGGCCTTGCTAAAGTCTGGCCTTACTATCATTTCAGGCCTAATTAAGGTTGCACTCGAGGCGATATTACCTATGCCAGGTATGGTGCGTAAATCTTGGGTGACGGCATTTGACGCTTGCACTAGGGCTTCTGGGTCGTCGCCACTTAACATCAATACATATTTCTCGCCTGAACCACCCAAACCAATTTTGCTACGCACTCCGGCTAAATTGAGTAAAGATTCACGAATCTCATTTTCAATTATTTGCTTACGTGGTCTTGCGCTACGATCATCTAATAAAATAGTCAGTGTGGCTTTTCTTGTTTCTGGTGTACCAGCACTTACAAAGGAATCGGTTCCGGCGTTACCAGCGCCTATGGCCGTGTATATGGTTTTGATATGCGCAATTTTGCTAATTAATTGTCGTGCTTGTTCTGCAGATTCTTTAGTTTGCGCTAAGGTAGCGCCAGGAGCTAACTCTAAATACACTTGCGTTTGAGAGCTATCATCGGCTGGAATAAAACCCGTCGGTAATAACGGTATGAGTTTGACTGAGCCAAAAAGAAATACCACCGCTGCTATGACGGTAATTAATCTATTTTTTAAGCACCAACGGCTTAGCTTCAAATAAGCCTGCATCAGCGCACCGTCTTGAGTGTGTGCTATGTTTGGTTTTAGTAAATAAGCCGACATCATTGGCGTTAATACCCGCGCGACGGCTAAAGAGGCGAAAATTGCAAAAGAGGCAGTCCAGCCGAATTGTTTGAAAAATTTCCCTGGAATGCCGCTCATGAAAGCGGTAGGTAAAAATACGGCAATTAATGTAAATGTGGTCGCTATTACGGCTAAGCCAATTTCATCTGCCGCTTCCATCGCTGCTTGGTAAGGAGTTTTGCCCATGCGTAGATGTCGAACAATATTTTCAACTTCAACAATGGCATCGTCGACTAAAATACCAATGACTAAAGATAATGCTAACAGCGTGACAATATTAATGCTGAAACCAAAGCTAGCCATCCCTACAAATGCCGGAATCACTGATAAAGGTAAGGCCACCGCACAAATAAATGTGGCGCGGAAATTACGTAAAAATAGAAAAACCACCAAAACGGCTAATAATGCGCCTTCAATCAGCATGGTGATTGATGCTTCATATTCATCTTTTACCGGCTGCACAAAGTTAAATGCTTCTGTCAGCACGATTTCTGGGTGCTTGAGTTTAAGGTCAGCAAATACTTTTTGTACGCCGTCACCCACTTCAATCTCGCTTGCACCCTTGCTACGAGATATTTCAAATCCCACTACTGGTTTCCCATCTAGCAAGGCGGCTGATCTTGGTTCGGCAAAGCTATCGGTAATGCTAGCAACTTGGCTTAATTTTATTTTACGACCGTCAGTTAAACTGAGTTCAATGCGGCTGATGTCCTCTGCAGAACTGACTGTAGCTAGTGTGCGAACCGGTTGCTCAGTGCCGCCTAACTTGGTGCTACCACCAGAAGCTTCCATTTGGCTTAATTTTAGTTGGCTGGAAATATCCGCAACCGTAGTGTTTAGCGCCTGTAATTTTGACGGGTCTAAATCGACATTGATTTGTCGGTTAATTCCGCCGACGCGGCTTACTCGGCCTAGACCTTTAACGCTTAATAGTTTTTTAGTCAGTTCGTTATCTACAAACCAAGACAATGCCTCATCGTCCATATTAGTCGCGCTGATGGTATAGGCTAATATTGGCGCACCAGAAACATTGAGTTTGTTAATTTGTGGATCGCGCAGGTCTGTTGGAAGGTCAGCTCTTATTTGTGCAACGGCAGAGCGCACATCATCTACCGCTTCTTGCACTGGTTTTTCTAGGCGAAATTCAGCTGTCATAGACACTACGCCATCTTGCACGTTAGTGTAAATATGTTTTAAGCCTTGCAGACTAGCAAGGCTATTTTCAATTTTTCTAGCAACTTGAGTTTCTAATTGTGTGGGTGACGCGCCTGGCAGGGATGCGACAATCGTAACGGTTGGTAAATCGAGGTCAGGGAAGTTCTGCACTTTCATCAGCTGATAACTAATCGAGCCGGCGAACGAGAGCATCACAAACAACATGATGGCTGGAATTGGGTTTTTAATGCACCAAGCGGAAATATTCATGCAGTTTTAGGTCTTTATATTGGCCGTATTTTAATGTGTTTATTTTTTAGTGCTCTTGTTAGTACTAATGTTAGTGCTACTGACTGGATGTTTGTTGGATAGAGGTATCGTTCCCGGAACAACTTTCACAATATCGTTATCTGATAAAAATGCGCCACCAGTTGCTATCAACATTTGTTTAGGCGTAATTCCACTGATTACTTCCACTAAATTGCCCATGCGTCTACCAGTTTGCACTTTAATTTGCTTGGCGACTTGCTTGCCATCTGTAGTTTTAACTACGAATACATAAGTAAATCCATCACGCATCACCAATGTTTGTTGTTCTAGCGCTAAGGTGCTAGTTTGCCCCATGACAAATTCACCCTTGGCAAACATACCGGCTTTCGCTGAAGTGTTAGCCGGTAAATCTACATAAATAAGCGTATTGCGCGTTTCTAGGTCTACCGTTGGGGATATTTTCCTTACTTTTGCTTTGAAGATAGCGCCATCTGCCGCTGTGACGATGGCTACTGTGCCAACTTTAATCTTTGTTACATCAGATGAAATTACTTCAGCACGCCACTCAAGCCTAGCCTGCCTAATCAGTTTAAAAAGCTCGGTGCCCGTGCCTACAACTGCACCTACTGTAGCGCTACGGCTGGAGATAATTCCGCTATCCGGTGCAAAAATTTTGGTATTGTTGAGTCGAATCTGCTGAGCGGCCACGGTTGCTTTAGCTACTTCTATTCTTGCTTTTGCACTATCTGCTGCGGTAGTATATTGGTCTATCTGTTGGTTAGATAGCGCACCGGTATTTAGCAATGTACGTGCACGGTCTGCATTGTTTATCGCTTCTTTACCTTGTGCTTCTGCTACCATTAAGTTGGCTTTGGCTTGGTTAAGTTCGGCAATGATAGATTCTGCAGAAAAATCTGCTAAAAGATCACCTTTTTTAACGACATCACCAACGTTTACCAGCACGTTAGTCAGGCGTAATCCATTAGCTTCACTGCCGATAATGGCTTCTTGCCATGCCGCAATATTACCATTGGCAAATATTTTAAGTGGCAATGTCACTTGCTTGGCTTGTGTTAGCGTTACCGTGAGCGCCGGCGTTACGTTGCTTGCTGGATCAATTTGCTTAGTTTTATCTGCATATGCATCTATGGCTAGCAGTAATAAAAGTGGCGCTAGCAGCATTAGAGACTTATTGAAGATTACATAGCTAGATAATGGTTTGATCGAAAATTGCATGTTTAATCTCATGTTTTATTGCATGGTTAATTTCATGGTTAAACCGTAGTCTACGGCTTAGCTTGTTCTTTTATGGAAGCTGAATCTATTACTGGAATAGCTGAAATTGTTGCTGAGTTGCTAGGTTCAGCTATTTTTAGTTCACGATCAAAAGCAAGTGTCGGCGTATTCATCGCTAGTGTCCAACCACCGCCCATTGCACGATACAAAGAAACCCAAGCAAGCGCTTGTTCGTTTTTTAAAGCATATAAATTATTTTGAGCTTGAAAACTAGCGCGGCGGGCTTCTTCCAATTCAAATAAATTGGCTAGGCTAGCTTTGTATCGACTATCTGTGGCGGCTAAAGAAATGGCAAATCCATCTACGGCCTTATTCACATCGTCCAAGCGGGCTGTCGCACTGTTTAACGTTGCCATAGCATCTTCCACCTCACGCACTGCATTGCGTGCAACACTTTCATAAGTGCTTTTTGTGGCCTCGTACTGTGCTTTAGCCGCTTTTATGTTTGCATCGCGCACACCAGCATCAAAAATGGGTAAAGAAACTTCAATCGGGCCAATAGACCAAGTCAAACCATTTAAGCTAGACCGACGTCTATTCGTCATAAGTTTATGCGAAGCTGAATCATAGGTTAGACCAATATTGCCGGCTAAGCTTAACCGCGGGTAACGTTGTGCTTCGTTATTAGCAATTTCAAAGCTAGCGGCATCCACATTTCGTTCGGCATTGAGTACATCGGGGCGCTGACTAAGTAGTTTGGCTGGAATTTCGCTTACTTCAATACCGCTAGGCATAGGTATTATGCCAGTATTTTTAGCTAACAACTCTCTTAACTCAGCTTCTGTAATGGCAGTCAATGCGACTATATTCTTGATGATTAAAGTGCATTGTAATGTTTGTTTTTTAAGCTGATTTTTTGCCTCTGCTGCCTGTGCTATTGCTTGGCTAGCACTGGACGTTGCCAAAAACCCAGCTTTAGCTGTTAAGTCAGAGAGTCGTGCTGTTTCTGTGCTCGAGTCTGCCGCTTGCTCAGCAATCTTGCTTAAATTCTCACATAGTCGATAGTTAATATAATAATTGGCTGTTTGCGCGGCAACAATGACTCTAGCCTCATGCCACAGCGCATTAGTACCGGCTAACTTTGCCATTTCTTCATTTTGTGCGGCTTTGTTTTTGCCCCAAACATCTAGCTCCCAACTCGCGCTGGCATTAATTCCCAAGGTGTTTGATGTTGGAAAGGTAATGCCATTGGCAGTAGGCAATATTTGGCCACTTCGACCTCGGCTTGCGCTGGCATCTAATGTAATTGCGGGCAGTAATTGTGCGTCTGCGATAGTAGTTGATGACTGCGCAGCAATCACTCTAGCCTTTGCACTTTCAATATCTGGGCTGACTTTTTGTGCAGCTTCAATGAGTGTAATTAATGTGCTGTCATTAAACTGTTCCCACCAGCTTTTTAAATCACTGAGCTTCCCATCATGCGCTTGTGTGGCTGGTAGCGGCTCCTGCCATTTAACTGCTGGCGGAATTGGTTTGAACGAATTTACTTGTGACATACTGCAGCCAGTAAGGCCTACCAAGCAAAAAAGTGCACTTTTAATTAAAAGTTGTTTATTTGTAATCATACTTTTTTGCGTTTAAATTTTATTTTGTACTTAATTGTTATTAACAAAATTGTAAACGCATTGTAACCTGTAGGCGCTTATTGAAAAAGCTTATTCAGGGATTATTGATTTAAATTTTTGATTGCAAAAGGTGATTGTTCTGCCACACGCGGGTGGCAGTTCTTAATAAAAGTGAATGTGGCGGCGCTATATTTCAGTTAGCTAAAAGTGATTGTTCGAATTCAATCAACGGCACTGGTTTACCAAACAAAAATCCTTGATATAATTTACAGCCATTAATGGCCAAAAAGTCTCGTTGTGCTTCAGTTTCTACCCCCTCAGCAATTACTGTCATACCTAAACTTTTTGCCATCGCTAATATCGTTTGTATGATGACGCCATCATGGGCTTTAACGCCAATATTCCGCACAAAAGACTGGTCAATTTTCAGAAAGCTGAGTGGTAACTGAGTTAGGTATGCTAGTGATGAATAGCCCGTGCCAAAGTCGTCAATTGAAAACTTTATGCCAAGCTGGTTGAGAGCCCGCATTTTAGTCATGGCATCATCAATATTATCTAGCACTACGGTTTCTGTTAGTTCTAGATCTAGCTTGTTTGGATTAATCGCATATTTATTAATCAGTGCAACTAAGGTATTCACAAAGTCAGGTTGATAAAACTGGCGAGAACTTACATTGACTGCTATAGATAGAGATTTATTGACTGGACTATTCTTCCATATTTCAAGCTGTTTGCAGGCGATTTCTAACATATATTGACCCATTTGCAATATCATGCCGCTTTCTTCAGCTAAGGGGATGAATTGCATAGGCGCTATAATGCCGTCTTGAGGGTGTAGCCAGCGTATGAGTAGCTCTGCGCCTATAGTGCTGCCATCGTGACTAACTTGTTTTTGATAATAAGGCAGAAATTGATTTTGAGACATTCCTAGCCTTAGGTCTTGCTCTAATTTCACTCGTGTTTCTAGGCGTGACTGCATTATTTTATCGAAGAAACATAGTCGATTGCGACCACTATGCTTGGCTTGATACATGGCAATGTCAACACGTTTCAATAAATCATCTACACTGGCATTGTGGCCACTAAATAAAATAATACCAATGCTAGATGTGCAACGAAATTCGTGGCTAGCCAGTAAGTAATGTTCACTAAGAACGGCTAACATTTTTTCTGCAATCGTTTGCGTTTGATTGGTTGCTAATTCTAAATTATTGCTTAGGTTCTCCAGCATCACTACAAACTCATCGCCACCAATTCTAGAAACGGTGTCACCTTCTCGTACGCAATTTGTGAGCCTTTCTGCCATTTTTTTGAGTAGCAAATCACCCATGTCATGTCCCTGGGTATCATTGAGTGATTTGAAATTATCGACATCAATAAACATTAAGGCACAATTTTTACCGCTACGACTGCTTGAGGCTAAGGCATGTTTTAAACGGTCGAGTAATAGTCTTCGGTTTGGCATGCCAGTGAGTTGGTCATAAAAGGCTAATTTCTCAATCTGTTCGGCAGCGGCTTTTTGACTGCTAATGTCGATGAGTGATCCTACGTAATTCTGCAATACATTATTTTTATCATAAATAGCGGTAATGCTGAGCAGTTCAAAGTAGGTATCACCATTTTTACGCTTGTTAAATATCTCGCCCTGCCAAGAACCTTTGGTATTGATGCTATTCCACATGTGTTTATAAAAAGAAGTATCTTGTACGTCGGAGTGCAGTATCCTTGGTGTTTTCCCAACAATGTCTTCTTCGGTATAACCAGTAATACGCGTAAATGAGCGATTTATTTTCAATATCACGGTGTTCGGATCTGTAATAAATATACCTTCTTGAGACTCAAACGCAGTCGCGGCTATCCGCAAATCGGCTTCAGCTTTTTTGATTTCACTAATATCAGCTACAGTAACATGTAGTATTCCTAGTGAATCTTCATCTTTAGCGCGACGGCAATTAAGCTGGCCATAAAATGAACTGTCGTCAGTGCGTTTTAAAATCAAACAAACGCTTATTTCTGAGCCAGTGGCTTGTTTCTTTAAGCGCATAAAAATTTGATGCCAACGATCTTTGTCTTGATCTGCAATAAACCTAGCAAAACGGCGTTGAATCGGATTGTTTCGATCGATACCAAACATACTGCTAGCTTTGAGATTGAGCTCAGTAGTAATGCCATCTGGGTTAATCGTAAAGTAGGCGATGGGTGCAAAATCATACAGATCAGTGTAACGATTACGTAAAATTTCTTCAGTCAAATTCGCTTGTATTAACTGTTTGTTTTGCATCTCCAGTTCAACTTGGTGTACTTGTAATTCACATAAAAGTAAATCTGAAGCATTAATCTTTTGTTGATTTATTTTTTTTAAGGCGGCCGAATCGGCTTGGTTCGCGTCAAGGCTAGACTCAGCCTCACTGCGTAATTTTTTTAGCCTAGATTGGTAATGGTTAAGTGCTTTTACATTCATGAACTAAGCCCTTGGCCTTATTTATCAAATTATCCTAAATCTTAATTGTCTTCAGGTAAATAAGTGTATATACCTAGTCGTTATTTTTATGATTTACCTATGGTTTGAACTATGGAAGGAAGCCCATGTCTTGATAAGGATGATAAAAAATTGATAAACTTAAATGCATATTAATTAATACTCAAAGTAATCCAGTTAAAATTAAATATCACTTAAAACCAAACGATAAAAGGCTAAGCGTGCAATTAACCAAATTAGCAATTAATTTAGCCGAAAAAGGCTTGTTACCGGACTTTATTATTAGGCAAGGTATAAGAACTTTGTCTAAAACTCGGCTTGAAGGAATTCACGTAGATAATTGTGAGCAGGGGGCGAAAATTGAATCTGACTTTTTTTGTGCCATGAATAATGCTCCCATAGCGCTTGTGCCAGAGCTTGCAAATTCACAGCACTATGAATTGCCCACAAATTTCTTTCAATTATGTTTAGGCAAGCATCGAAAATACAGTAGTTGTTATTGGTTGCCTGAGACTAAAACCTTACAGGAAGCCGAGGCTAATGCCTTGAAGCTGACTTGTGAGCATGCGGATCTGCAAGATGGCCAACATATTCTTGAGTTGGGTTGTGGATGGGGTTCTCTTACGTTATGGATGGCGGAACATTATCCTAACAGTCAAATTACCGCTGTATCTAATTCTAATTCTCAGCGTGAGTACATTACCCTTGCCGCGAGCCAGTTAGGATTAAGTAATATTAAGGTGATTACTTGTGACATGAACAGTTTTACGCCTCATGCGTTCTCAATAAAAAAGAAATTTGACCGTGTTGTTTCCGTAGAAATGTTCGAACATATGCGCAATCATCAAGAGTTATACGGAAAAATACATGATTGGCTAGTCCCGGGTGGCAAGTTTTTCATGCATATTTTTGTACATCGTTCAACGCCTTATGCTTTTGAGGTGCAGGGTGATGACGATTGGATGAGCCTATACTTTTTCTCTGGCGGCATGATGCCCAGTGATGATTTGCCTTTACACTTTCAAGACAAGCTAAAGCTTAATCGGCGCTGGCGCTGGGATGGCACACACTACGAAAAAACAGCCAATGCTTGGTTGGCTAATATGGATACACATAAAGCACTTATCACGCCTATTTTAGAAGATACATACGGTAAAAAAGAGGCCACTAAATGGCGTAATCGCTGGCGTATTTTCTACTTATCTTGTGCTGAGCTGTTTGGCTATAACAATGGGCAAGAATGGTGGGTGTCACACTATCAGTTTCAGCGCCCAGAATAATTGGTCGCTGGAATCGACATGACTATCTACATAATTAACCTAGCATGATTATAAACTTCATTCTATTTCAGTTGGCATGGTTTTCTTGCGTAATTGGCGCTGCGAAAGGCATGCCATGGCTAGGCGTATTGATTAGCATCTATGTCCTTGGCCTTCATGTTTATCAGGCAAAACAAGCTAAGCAGGAGTTGTTGCTGGCGCTCAGTGTATTGCTGATAGGCGCAATATCGGATCAAGCTATGTTATCTTTTAGATTGATTGACTATCTCAATAATGGCTGGAGTAATGCCTTAGTGCCAGTTTGGATTTTGGCCTTATGGTTAGGATTTTCCACCATTCTGAACGTCAGTTTACGTTGGATGAAAGGGCGGTATTTAATTGCAGTGATTTTTGGTGCAGTCGGTGGACCCTTGGCTTATTTTAGTGCAGAAAAAATAGGGGCGGTCATATTGCATGGCCAAAATAGCTACATTGCATTGGCCATACTTTGGGCGGCCATCACGCCATTACTATTAGTTATTTCAACTTATTTTGATGGATATAAGCACCAATTCAATGCTAAAAATTAGAGGCTATCAATGTGAAAAATATAAAATTAATTAAGAACGTAAAATCAAATGTAAATGGGTTCAATGGATGATTAATTGGGACATCTATTTCTGTGGGTTTGCCGCTTTGCTTGTAATGTCCCTAGGTGGTTGGCTGCTAAGTTTGGTGCGTAATAATGTAACGCACGTGGATAGTATGTGGAGTCTCTTTTTACTTACATCGGCGCTTATCTACGCACTATATCTAGATCATATTAATCTAAGGGCGATATTAGTGTTACTTCTGCTTAGTGTGTGGGCGCTTAGGCTTTGTTTATACTTAACTTGGCGTAATTGGGGTCCGCACGAAGATCATCGCTATGCTGCTATTCGTAACAATAATCAGCCGCACTTTTGGTTCAGTAGTCTCTATATTGTATTCGGCTTACAGGCGTTATTGGCATGGATTATTTCTATGCCATTATTTGGAGTAATTGAATCAAATAAAGCTTTCAATTATTTAGATGTATTGGGTATTGCTGTATTTGCGATAGGATTTATATGGGAAGTCACAGCAGACTGGCAGTTGAGTGTTTTTAAGGCAAACCCACATAATCATGGCAAAGTGCTCGACATTGGCGTTTGGCGGTATTGTCGGCATCCAAATTATTTTGGTGAATGTTGTGTTTGGTGGGGTTTTTACATCATAGCATTTGCCGCTGGTGCTTGGTGGAGCCTAGTTGCGCCGCTACTGATGACCTTGTTACTGCTTAAAGTTTCTGGTGTAGCCTTATTAGAGAAAGATATCGCTGAACGACGTCCCGCTTACTTAGTCTACATCAAGACTACCAATGCTTTTATTCCTTGGTTACCTAAACGTTTATAAATGTCTAAGATAGCGCGTAAATATTTAACTGTAAACTTGGCGCTAGTTTTAGGAATGGTTTTTAATCATGCGGCAATGGCTAAACAATGGGCTTTTGACGTTTACCTAAATCAAAACAAAATAGGAAGCCACACTTTTGATTTAAGCGATAATTTTCAGTTGACTAGTACTGCAGATTTTAAGGTGAAAGTGTTTTTTATTAATGCCTATCAATACCAGCATACTGCCCTTGAACAATGGCAAGGTGACTGTTTAAGCAGTTTAGAAGCCCGTACTATTGAAAATAAAGTAACAACTGTTGTGAATGGCAAATTAACTCAAGATTTTTTTATGGTGGATGCTGGAAAAGCTAAGCAAAAACTACCTGCTTGCAGTATGACTTTTGCCTACTGGAATCGAGAAATTGTCGGGCAGGAGAAATTGCTGAATCCACAAAATGCCGAGTGGTTGGATACGAAGTTTACCGACCTCGGCTCGCAGATTATAGTGGTAAAAGGTGAAAAGGTCGCAGCAACGCATTATAAATTGCTGGCCAGTGCTGAAGGTAAGACTAAGTTGAAAATAGAGCTTTGGTATGGTGCGCAAAATGAATGGCTAGCGCTTAAATCTACCACGCCAGAGGGTTACGTTATTGAGTATAAACTACGTTAAAGAGCGAATTATATGATGAATAAATTTACAAAGAGACTATTAATGATAACTATATTAGCGACTATTTTATCCTCTTGCGCGAGTACTAAGTTCGCGAATATTGCCACAGTACCTCAAGTAGATTTACCAAGATTTATGGGCGATTGGTACGTGATTGCTGCTATTCCAACCATGATTGAAACTGAATCTTATAACGCGATTGAGAACTATCGATTAGCCCAAGATGGCACGATTGCTACGACTTTTACCTTTAACAAAGGTCGTTTGGACGGCCCCGTGAAAACTTACCAACCGACAGGTTTTGTGGTTAAAAATACCGGCAATGCATTGTGGGGTATGCAGTTTATTTGGCCGATTAAGGCGGAATATAAAATTGCCTATTTAAATGATAACTATAGCCAAACGATTATTGCTAGAAATGCCCGAGACTATGTGTGGATTATGGCTCGTACACCTAGCATTAGCGATACGGAATATACCAAACTTAGAGAGTTTGTCGCTAATCTTGGCTATGATCTCAACCAATTGCGAAAAGTGCCACACAATGTTTTACGCTAATTCATTTATATTAATATTTAGCCACGGCTAAAGGTAGTCAGTACATTATGTTAAAAAAACTTATTAAATGGTTTGATAATGACTCAGTCAATATTGAAGCTGAAAGCACTGCATTACATGCTGATTGGCGGCAAATAGATGTGTGGCGTGTGGTGCCTTTTGTATTATTGCATTTAGCTTGTCTCTGTGTATTTTGGGTTGGTTTTAGTTGGTTTGCGCTGATTTTTGCCGTCGTTTTATATGGCTTACGCATGTTTGCTGTGACTGGATTTTACCATCGTTATTTTTCTCACAAAGCTTTCCGAACCACACGTTTTTTTCAATTCATAATAGCGTTGTTAGGTGCAACAGCGGTGCAGCGTGGTCCTTTATGGTGGGCGTCACACCACAGAGATCATCATGTCAATTCTGACCAAATTGGCGATGCGCATTCTCCATCGCAGCATGGATTTTTATGGAGTCATTTAGGCTGGTTTTTATCGAATAAAAATTTTGTAACTAATACGCAGCGAGTCAAAGATTTGAATAAATTTGTTGAATTGCGCTGGTTAGATCGGTTCGATGTCATTGTGCCTATATTGTTGGCTTCCAGTATTTACTGCTTGGGCGAATGGCTTGAATCTAGCTTTCCTATTCTTAATACTAGTGGGCCACAGTTATTAATCTGGGGTTTTGTTATATCAACCGTGGTTTTGTATCACGCTACCTTTACCGTAAATTCACTGGCACATATATGGGGCAATCGGCGCTACGCAACCAGCGATCGTAGCCGGAATAACGCATGGATTGCAATATTCACATTGGGTGAAGGATGGCATAACAACCACCATCACTATCCAGGCTCAGCACGCCAAGGATTTTATTGGTGGGAAATTGACCTCACGTATTACGGCTTAAAATTACTCGCAGCCTGCGGTTTAATATGGGACATAAGGACAGTACCATTAACCATTCGTGAATCCAAAAAAATAATTAACTAAAAAAATTAACTAGCAACCAAGAAGGTGATTGTTTGAAAATTGCAATTATAGGAAGCGGTATTGCCGGCAACACCATTGCTTATCATTTACATAAACAGCATGACATTACCGTATTTGAATCTGAAAGCCATATCGGCGGGCATACGCATACCCATAACGTCAGCCATGAAGGCCGGCGCTATAACGTTGATACTGGTTTTATTGTTTTTAACGATCGTACCTATCCTAATTTTATTGCGCTGTTAGATACGCTAAAAGTCGCTTGGCAGCCCAGTGAAATGAGCTTTAGTGTACGCTGCGAAGAAACTGCTTTGGAATACAACGGTACCAATTTGAATAGTTTGTTTGCACAGCGTAGCAATTTGTTTAAGCCATCTTTTCACAAAATGATACGGGATATTTTACGTTTCAATAAAAGTGCGCTGGAATTGCTCAATGACGGTAATGAAATTAAGTTGGGTGATTATCTAAAGCTTGGGCAATACAGCCAACAATTTATTAATCATTACATTATTCCAATGGGCTCAGCTATTTGGTCGACAGAAGCTCAAAAAATGCTAGATTTTCCGGCCCGATTCTTTGTGCGCTTTTTTCATAATCACGGCATGCTTACAGTGAATGATAGGCCGCAATGGCGGACAATTGTAGGCGGTTCGGCTAGTTATGTTAGTGCTTTAACTGAGAGTTTTAAGCATAAAATTCGTCTTAACACATCAGTGGAAAGCGTACGTAGATTAGAAAAATCAGTGCGTATTAAACCTAAATTCGCTGATGAAGAAGAATTTGATTATGTATTTTTTGCCTGTCACAGCGATCAGGTAATCAAAATGCTCCGTGATATTAGCACTATAGAGAATGAAATTTTAAGTGCCATTCCATATCAGGAAAATACTATTTTCTTGCATCACGACGTTTCGCTAATGCCTAAACGTAAACTTGCTTGGGCCGCTTGGAATTACCATGTGACTGTGCCTAGTGCAAACCGAGTATCAGTGACTTATAACATGAACATCTTACAGAATTTACAAAGTAAAGACCCTTTGCTGGTCACGCTTAATCACACTCATTTGATTAATCCAGCCAAAGTCATCAAACGCCTTAAATATATGCACCCGGTTTATACGGTTGCCGGTGTGGCTGCGCAAGCAAGGCATGCAGAAATTTGTGGCAAAAATAATACTGGTTTTGCTGGTGCTTATTGGCGTAATGGCTTTCATGAGGACGGGGTAGTGAGCGCTTTAGAAGCAATAAAGCATTTTGAGCAACGTCACGCAAACGTGGCATAACATCCATTCAACATAAACTAAATCAAGTCTAGACTAAATGTTAAATAGTGCAATATATCAAGGCGTCGTTAACCATCAGCGACATCTACCCAAGCCACACGGCTTTAGTTATCGCGTGTTTATGATGTATTTAGACCTAGATGAACTGCCCGATTTGTTTAAGGGATATAAGCGCTGGTCTTATCAAATAAAAAACTGGGCATATTTTAAGCGCGAAGATTATTACGGTGATCCGCAGCGGCCACTCAAGCAGGAAATTTCTAGCTTAGTTAATCAGGCGACAGGTTCCGCTCCGCGAGGTCCCATAAGACTGCTGACGAATATGCGTTATTTTGGATATTGCTTTAACCCGGTAAGTTTTTATTATTGCTTTGAAGCCGATGGCGTTGTTCTGCAAGCCATCGTCAGCCATATTACCAATACACCGTGGGGTGATAATTATGCCTATGTACATGATTTTAATTATGATAAAGCCATTAAAAAAACCAGCAATTGCGAATTAACAGTTTTTAAGATTGAAAAAAATTTCCATGTGTCGCCATTTATGCCAATGAATATTGACTACCACTGGGCGTTTCAGCTTCAGGCAGGCCGACTATTGATTAATATGAAAAGTCTACAGCATGGCACTGAAATTTTTAACGCAGTGTTGGCATTAAAGCGCAGTAAAATCAATGAAAAAACGCTCAATTGGCTACTCATTAGTTATCCGTTTATGACTATAAAAGTGATAGCGGCTATTTACTGGAATGCCTTAATGCTATGGTTTAAGCGCACGCCATTCTATTCACGACCTCAATCTTCTGCTAAATAAATATGACAAATAATAGCTTACTGCAAGAAACACTCACTGCCAGCCTCAAACAAAAAAGCCGTGCCAAGTGGGTGGCTAATTTTGCGAAATCACAAATTCTTAAAAATTTGCGACAACTTAAGCTTGGCCAATTAAAAATTATAGATGGCAATGAAGTTTATCGCTTTACTAGCAATGGCAATGATGAAATAAGCGCGACTATATACGTACATGATGCCAGGTTTTATGGCGAGATTGCATTTGGTGGCAGCATAGGTGCTGGTGAAGCTTATATGCTCGGTTATTGGACGGCCGATAACTTGACTGACGTGATTAGAATAATGTGCCTTAATCAAACGGTGATGGATACGCTAGAAGGTGGTTATCAGTGGTTTACAAAACCGTTTATGAAAATTCTGCATTGGCTTAATAGCAATACCGCCGAAGGTAGCCGTAAAAATATTGCCGCGCATTATGACTTAGGCAACGAGATGTTTGCCTTATTTTTAGACCCAACCATGATGTATTCAAGTGCTATGTTTAATGCTGATACGCATAATTTGCAGGCAGCTTCTGAACTTAAACTTAAAACCATATGCGATAAGTTGGATTTAAAGCCCAGCGATCATGTGGTGGAAATTGGTACTGGTTGGGGCGGGTTCGCTATTTATGCGGCTAAACACTATGGCTGCAAAGTAACGACCACTACTATTTCCAAACAGCAATATGAACTGGCTATAGAGAGAGTGTCGAATGCTGGTTTGGTGGGTAAGGTAACGCTGTTGCTAGAAGATTATCGTCATTTGCAAGGTCAATTTGATAAGCTAGTTTCCATAGAAATGGTAGAAGCGGTTGGTTACCAGTTTTATGACACCTATTTTGCAAAAGTGGCTTCGCTGTTAAAACCCGATGGATTGGCCCTTATACAAGCCATCACGATCGCAGATCAACGTTATGAAACGGCCAAAAGCTCGGTAGATTTTATTCAGCGCTATATATTTCCAGGATCCTGTATTCCTTCAAACACGGCTATGTTAAATAGCGTGACGAATAATAGCGATTTGCGCTTGTTCGATTTAGAGGATATTGGCCCACATTACGCTACCACCTTGAGTCTATGGCGCGATAATTTTTTCGCGAATATCCAGCATATTCGTAAACTTGGATATTCGGAAGAGTTTATTAAAATGTGGGATTTCTATTTTTGTTACTGTGAAGGCGGTTTTGAAGAGCGTGCTCTTGGTGATGTACATTTGTTGCTGGCAAAACCAAGCAATCGAAGAGCGGTATTAGCGGCTTAATTCAATCATGACTCATTAATGAAAAAGCAGTTTATTATTGCTTAGTAACTATCCAATATAAGGGCTTATTTTTAATCGTAATATATCTAAACATATCTTTTCGTCTATCGTTTTCATACGCCTCGTTGGCCGAAGTATCTGCGGATTTAACATTTTTTCGCAGTAAAGATTCGGTAAATAGTGCCCAAGCTGGATTTTCTTTAAAACCTTTGTCATTCATGCAGTTTTGCATCACACGAATTCTTCTGCCAGCAATTTCTAGTTTCTGAAACTCAACAATGGCTGATAAGTGAGCAACGGATTTATCGGCAATCCCGGTGCAGGTATCAATCGTTAAGGCCAAATGACTATTTTTTAACTTTTCCTGCACAACAACTGATGAAGCAAGGCTGTTTTGGCTGTCGTTATTCTTCACATAATAAGTGATTGCTGCGATGCATAAAGCTAAAATAATCGCAATTTTGAAGTATTTTTGTTTCATATATGAGGTGCTATCCAGGTTAATGTGGCGTTGCTAATGTCAATTCCAAGTTTTCTAATGCTTCTGGGCTGATTGTTTTAAGCGCTAGTCGCATTTGTTCAAACTCAATATTATTGCCTTCACTATGTGCCATTAAGGCGAGTGCTTGCAAGCTAGCAGGGTGGTTGTGCTGCAGAGTAAGTGCCCTTTGCAAATGTGCATGGGCACTGACTTTTTCGCCGATTAGTTTTTCTGCTATGCCTAAGTAATACCAGGCCTCGACATTGTTAGGTTCTTGTGCTGTCCAGTTTAAGGCGATTTTATGCATATCTTCGCCATTGTTATTTTGATAAGGCAGCACAATTTGCATGAAAAATGGGCGTAAATTATCGGGCGCATCCCAAAAAGGTAGAGCGTGTGTGCTATTTAATTGGGAAGGCTGGGTCAGCAGTAGTTCTTTTACCCACTTAACTGGCATATTGTAATAATAGGCGTTACGGCCGGGGCTTTTGAACGTACTGATGCCGACTAAGCTGCCAGCGTAATTGAATATTGGGCTACCGCTGGCACCGATCGCAAAGGCTGCTTGTGTGCGAATAACTTCGCCATCATCCATTGGGTACAGTGCTTTAACTGCGCTTAACGCGACATAAGGTGCGGGGGAGTCGCTGGGCATAGAGATGGAAATAATAGCTTGTTCATATTGCAATATGTCTGAATCAGCTATTTTCACAGGCTTAAGATCGGCCCACTCGAACTTTAAAATACAGATGTCGTGGCGCCAATCTGCCTGCAATGATACTGGCGTATATTCTACGCCCCAGCGGCTAATGCCAATGCCACTTGCATTACTCAGCACATGGCAGTTAGTCACTACATGATCTTTAGAAATCGCCACGCCAGTACCAAAGCCATGACCACCGGATTTTGTGGCAGTAATGACTTTAACTAAAGAGTCTTTAAGTGTGTATAAAAGCTCATCTGTAGGTTCGGCTAAGGCTTCTGCGTAAGCACCGTTGGAAATAATGCATAACAGCAGGGCAAGTTTGGCTATTTTCATTGAGTGTAACCATCTAGTTAAATTTTCTATTTAGCTCAGACCTCAATTGATTGTATTTGTTGCCAAATTTTATTAAGTAACTCTATTAAGCTAACCCTAGCAATTAATCCTTACTAGGGTTTTTAGGTTTTTTTCTCAATATGGGATGATATTAACGTTATAACTTTGAAAGTAGTGACATTAAACCTTTTTAGCATCCAATATTTCCCATCTTGCCAGCAAGTTTTCCAGCAAGGTTTCTATGGTGGCTAGTCTTGCTTGTAAGGTTTTGACTTTATCAGCCTGTGCTTTGTAAATATCATTGTCAGCTAACTGTGTGTTGATATCATTTTGCTCGGCCTCTAGCTGATCAATTTGTGCTGGAATTTCGTCTAGCTCTTTTTGCTCTTTAAAACTAAGTTTAGTGGTAATTTTAGCGGGTGTTGATGGCGCTTGTTTAGCCTTGTTTGATTGTGCTAAATCGGCAATACGCTTGTCTTCAGCGCGGCCTTCTTGTTGGCGTTGTTGCGTAAAGCGCTGCCAGTCATCGTAGCCGCCGCCGAATTCAGTAATCACCCCATTGCCTTCAAACGCAATCACTTGCGTGACGGTATTTTCTAAGAAAGCTCTGTCATGGCTGACTAAAAATAGTGTGCCAGCAAATTCTTGCAGCAAGCTTTCTAATAGTTCCAGCGTGTCAATATCCAAGTCATTGGTTGGCTCATCCAGCACTAATACATTGGCCGGGCGGGCAAATAAGCGCGCTAATAACAAACGGTTACGTTCGCCACCAGAAAGTGATTTAACCGGTGAGCGTGAACGCTGTGGCGGAAACAAAAAGTCTTCCAAATAGCTAATCACATGCTTGCGCTCATTACCGATTTCTACGAAATCTGAACCCGGACTAATGGTATCGACCAAAGTTGCTTCTTCGTCTAGTTGCTCGCGCATTTGGTCAAAGTAAGCCACGTTGATTTTAGTGCCGCGTTGAATATCACCGCTATCGGCTTCAATATCGCCTAAAATAAGTTTGAGTAGGGTGGTTTTACCAATACCATTTGGCCCTAACAAACCAATTTTATCGCCACGTAAAATACGGGTACTAAAGCCGTTGATCAGCGTTCTATCGCCGTAGGCTTTTACTACGTTTTCTAACTCGGCCACTAATTTACCGCTACGCTCGCCGCTATCTAAATTAAGTTTAACGCTACCTTGACGTTCGCGACGTGCGGCACGGTCTAAACGTAAAGCTTCAAGTCTGCGTACACGGCCTTCATTGCGAGTACGACGCGCTTTAATGCCTTGGCGTATCCATACTTCTTCTTGTGCTAAGAATTTATCAAACTTGGCTGCGTGCACTTCTTCTACTGCGGCCAGTTCTTCTTTTTTAATTTGATATTCTGAGAAATTTCCGACAAAGTCTGTGAGTATGCCGCGGTCTAATTCGGTAATGCGTGTGGCTAATTTATCTAAAAAGCGTCTGTCATGCGTGATAAATAATACGCTGCCATAAAAGCCTAATAATAAGTCTTCTAGCCATTCAATCGCTTCTAAATCCAAATGGTTGGTTGGCTCGTCTAGTAATAAAACCTCAGGTTCTGCGACTAATGCACGGCCTAAAGCCACGCGTTTTCGCCAACCGCCAGAAAGTGTAGAAACTAAGGCATCCGCATCTAGCTTTAGGCGTGTTAAGACGTTTTCAACACGCGATTGTGCAGCCCAGCCATTTTGTGAATCTAGCTCATGTTGCAAAGTCTGCATTTTGGCCATTAGCGCCTCAATATCGGCGTCTTGCATGCCCATATCGTGCGTCACTTGGTGGTAATCAATAATGGTTTGTTGTAGCGAACCTAAACCTTCGGCAACCGCTTCAAAAACGGTATGTGTGGTGTCTAATTCAGGCTCTTGCGGCACATAAACCACACGCACGTTAGGCGCTCGCCAGACTGTGCCTTCGTCTAATTTAATGGTGCCGGCAATAGCTTTTAGCAGGCTAGATTTACCCGCGCCATTACGACCAATCAAGCCTACTCGCTCGCCTGCGTCTAATTGGAAAGAGGCGTGGTCCAGTAGGGCGTGATGGCCAAAAGCCAAGCTGGCGTTGTCTAAGGTAATAAATGGCATGGTTGTTACTCTCTGTTAATTTTAATTTATTTATTTGGTTTGTTAATTTTTTGTGTTTAATCGGTTATTTAAGCATGGCTGCATTTTTATTGAGCATGGCTTTAATGCTCGCCATTTTTGATTTTCCATAATCTTTACTCACTTCCGCATCTTTATTAAACGGATTGCCAAAATGTCGTACATCATCTTTTGGTAGCTCTGCAATAAAGCGGCTAGGGTCGCACATTTGCATCTCACCTGCACGTTTACGTTTTTTGCACCATGAAATATTCAGCGTTTTTTGCGCACGGGTAATACCAACATACATTAAGCGACGTTCTTCTTCAATTTTTGTTGGGTCAAGCAGCCCCAGCTCTATGCTTTCACGGTGCGGTAATATGCCTTCTTCGCAACCGATTAAAAACACATGGCCAAATTCCAAGCCTTTTGCCGCGTGTAAGGTAGACAGCTTTACCGCATCTGGTTCGGCATCCTCGCGGCCTTCTAACATGCTCATCAGCGAAACCATTTGCGTCAGTTCAAGCAGGTTCTTACCGGCTGATTCATTACCAAATTCGGTATTCGCTTCGCCTTTTTTGGTCAGCCAACCGATAAAGTCTAGTACATTCGCCCATTTACTTTCAGCGGCACGCGCTTCTTCACCATCATACAAAAAGGCTTCATATTGTATGGTGTTGAGCAAGTCGTTCAAAACCTCACCAGCTGGGTCGCGCACTGCACGAAATTGCAGCTTGTTAATATATTGGCAAAAATTTAATAAATCTTCTAACTGTTTATTGCCAACACCACTTTGGAAGTCTTGTTCAAACGCCGCGGCAAATAATGAAATTTTATGCGCACTGGCAAATTCACCCAGCCGTTCTAGGGTAGTGTTGCCGATGCCTTTTTTAGGCGTAGTGGCGGCACGTATAAATGCTGGATCGTCATCTTCATTAGCGATTAAGCGTAAATAACTGATTAAATCTTTAATCTCAGTTTTATCAAAAAATGATTGGCCGCCGGAGACCGTGTAAGGGATTTTATGATTACGTAAATATTGTTCAAAAATACGCGCTTGGTGGTTACCGCGATACAAAATTGCGTAATCCAAAAACTTTGTACGGTTCTCAAATTTATGCGCTTGCAGCTTCATAATCACCGATTCAGCTTCAGCTTCTTCACTTAGCGCTGCCGTTACTTGAATCAAATCGCCCATGCCTAAATCGCTCCACAATTTCTTGTCGAATAACTTAGGATTATTACTAATCACAGAATTGGCCGCACGCAAAATACGAATCGTTGAACGATAATTTTGCTCGAGTTTAATCACTTTTAGTTTGCTAAAATCTTCGGTGAGTTGATGCAGATTTTTAACATCCGCACCGCGCCAGCCATAAATCGCTTGGTCATCGTCACCCACTGCGGTAAATTGCCCACGCACACCGGTCAGCATTTTAATTAATTTATATTGGCAAGCGTTGGTATCTTGGTATTCATCTACCAATAAATACTGCAACTTACGTTGCCATTTATTTAGCGCTACCTCGTGTTGCTCAAATAACTCCACCGGCAACTTGATTAAATCATCAAAATCAACCGCCTGGTAGGCTTTAAGTGTTTGCTGGTAAAGCTGATAAACCTTAGCCGCCGCGTGCGTTAGTTCTTCATCAGCTTGCGCTTTTGCTTGATCTGGGTTGATAAAGGCATTTTTCCAGGCAGAAATTTGTGTTTGCGTTTTGCGCAATAATTGCTTGTCAGTGGTGACTAAAATATCAGCCACGATTTTAAAAGTATCGGAAGAATCTAATATTGAGAATTGCGGTTTGTAACCTAGTAGGGCGGCTTCAGCACGCAACATTTGCAAGCCTAATGAGTGAAACGTAGCAATGGTCAAACCTTTGATATTTTTGCCCTGCATCAGCTTGCCCACACGCTCTTGCATCTCACGTGCGGCTTTGTTGGTAAAAGTAATCGCCGCAATCTCTTTGGGCGAATAGCCAGCCTCATCAATCAAATAACTGATTTTTTGGGTAATCACGCGCGTTTTTCCGCTACCGGCGCCTGCCAAAACTAGCAAAGGACCGTCTAGATATTTAACCGCCTCGCGCTGTGGTTTGTTCAGGGTGTTTAGCATGCTTACTTGTATTGATTGGTATCGTTAATAATGGCTGTTGTTGCGGTAAAACTTAAGCGTCAGATTTTAGCGTTTAAGACCATAACTAGCTATCTAATCTTGTAGCTATCTAATCTTGTCTATATAAATGCTATTGATTAAACCGTGCCATAATCACATTATGAAAAGAATTACTTTTAAGCAGGCAATTATCGAATTAAGGAAACCGCATGAGATCTAGCCCCAGATCCACCAAGGCCAGCGCAGCCATTGATAGATTAAAGCGTCGGAGTGGTAATGAGCAATATTCAATGACTTTAAGCAGCAATGGCCTATTTAGCTTGGTGCTAGCCTTAGGCTCAGGTGAATCTGAACGCTTATGCGAGGCTATGATGCTGGATGACTTTGTCGTTTTCGTGAATGGCTATGGTCCGCAAACGCCAAAACGTGTGAGTAAGCTGGAAGTTGAGTTTAGTAAGCAGTTGGCTAAGGCGAATGCTAAAAAAGAGGTTTGATTTTTTAAAAAGTACTGGTACAGCAAGCTTTAAAAAATCAGCGCTAATTAAACTCACTCGTCTAATTTTTCTTCTTCAACAGTATCCGCCTGTGATTCTGCTACTACCGGCAATTCAGCCTGCGTCATCAATAAACGGCTACTCGGCGTTTCTAAGCTAATTCGACCAATCAATCCACTTCGGTAATCGGTTAAAAATGCCACCGCTGTTTTTTCGGTATCCCACACGCCATCATGGCGTTTGTACGAGCGGCGTTTAGCAATCGCTTCTAGTAAATCCACACCATCCATTTTACTAACATCTAAAAACGTGCCGTCCAGTTTATGCGTTTCGCTTTTCATTGTGTCGAGTTTATAGCGCGCGTTGAGTAATGCCGGATAGTTTTTCAGCAAATTGTTGGCTAAAAATAGCGCCACATCTTCATCAATTACCGCGTTGCGGCCAATCGCATGACTGGCGGCCAGCATATAGCCGTCAGATTCATACTGAATTTTTGGCCACATCATGCCTGGTGTATCGGTAATGCTCATGGTTTCAGAAATATCAAAGCGTTGCTGGCTTTTAGTTACAGCGGGTTCATCGCCCACTTTAGCCACGCGGCGATTCAATAAAGCGTTCATCAATGTTGATTTACCCACGTTAGGAATGCCCATAATCAACATACGTAACGGTTTTAAATGTGTGCCACGGTGTGAGGCTAACGCTAAACATAGTTTAGGAATCTTGTTAGCTTCGCCCGGTTTTTTACACGAAAGCGCTACGGCTTTGGTATTAGGCTGGCGATTAAAGTAATTGAGCCAAGCTTGTGTGGCGACAGGGTCAGCTAAGTCAGCTTTATTTAATATTTTAAGATTTGGTCGTTGGCGAAATAAACGCATTTCATTGATGACGGGATTGTGGCTGGCTTCTGGCACGCGCGCGTCTAGCACTTCAATCACAATGTCCATAAATTCCATTGTTTCTTCGGCTTTTTTACGTGCTTGGGTCATATGACCTGGATACCATTGAATTGCCATTTAATACCTCTAAAAATCAAAATATTGTCGCAATACTTCGTTACTCAATGATTTTGTTTGCTCACATATAAAGCTTATGCTTCGCACCCAAAATCATTTCGCGCCTCGTCTTACTTAAACATTTATATTTTTCGAGGCATTAAACGATGCAACTTAAGCGGGCATTTTAACATTTTGCGCATCAATTCTAATTTTTATCTGCATTTATCCTTTTTGAGCATTATTCGCTGTTATAAATGTGCCAGCCTATAAGCAAATCTAGTCGAACATTTTGTTTTTGCCTTAAAATAGCGCCATGACCTCTATTCCAGAAATTCGCCCCAACCAATCTATCGAGCTTTTAAAAGCGCTACACATACTGACGCGTGACGGCAAACTTAACCAAGATAGTCGCCGTAAGCTCAAGCAGGTTTACCATCTTTACCAATTTATCGAGCCTTTACTTAACGATGTGATGTTACAAAATCCTAATCCTACGCTGGTCGATCATGGCGCTGGTAAATCCTATTTAGGCTTTATTTTGTATGATCTCTTTACCAAACAACAGGCCGCTGGCCGAGTAGTTGGTATAGAAACACGGTTAGAATTAGTCGAAAAATCCAAACAATTGGCGGCAGATTTAAACTTTTCGCGCATGGATTTCCTGCATTTAAGCGTAGAAGAATCCATTACTTCGGCAGCACTGCCAAACAAGATCGATATTGTGACTGCACTTCATGCGTGCAATACTGCAACCGATGATGCGATTCAGTTTGGGCTCAAAAAACAAGCAAAATACATGGTACTTGTGCCTTGTTGCCAAGCCGAAGTGGCAGAAGTCTTGCGCCAACATAAAAATGAAAGTTTTGCCAAAACGCCTTTAAGTGAGATTTGGCGACACCCTATACATACGCGTGAGTTTGGCAGCCAAATTACCAATGTGTTGCGTTGTTTGCAATTAGAAGCGGCGGGTTATCAAGTGACCGTCACTGAGTTGGTCGGTTGGGAGCATTCCATGAAAAATGAGCTGATAATTGCTAAATACACTGGGCAAGCACGTAAAAATACACAAGAAAGATTAGAGTCAATTTTGCACGAGCTTAATTTAGAGTCGCTACACAATCGATTTTGCATAGCTGAGCATTTACCTGGTTGAAATAAACCCAACGACTAAGATGGCGTACTCAATGGCTATGGCTCAGTCTATGTTTCATTCTGTGTCCATGCCATTATTGACTTTTTTATCTCATGATTAACACTATATTGAGATTTGATTAATGTTGTTAAACTCTCGCTTTATTCAACGGTC
Organism: Methylophilaceae bacterium; assembly: GCA_947379975.1. Lineage (GTDB taxonomy): Bacteria > Pseudomonadota > Gammaproteobacteria > Burkholderiales > Methylophilaceae > Methylotenera. The sequence goes on from CANCPF010000002.1 coordinate 35,055, forward strand.
ACAGAATTTTGGCCACTGCCTACAAGGCGACTTAATATATAGTTATTGCCAATTTAGCGACATATAAATAAAACCATATAAATCAAACCATCATTAACTATGAGCTTAAAATTCCGATTAAATTTATTAATAACGCTGCTGTCTTTGGCGTTTATCTTGGTGGTTGGCACAATATTGGTCAACGATACGCGCACCTCAATTCGCGAACGTGTAGAAGCTGCAAGTCGCGTTACTGTGCAACTGCTTGATACGGTGATTATTAGTTCTGCACTCAATCCTGAATATGGCCCCACGCATAAAGTGCTAGAAAACTTCTTGCAATCGCTCGGTTATGTACGTAGCAGTCAAATTATGCTCTACGATATGCGTGGCAATTTGCTTTACCACTCTCCAGAATCTACCTTTAAAAGCGATGTTCATCCACCGGCATGGTTCGTAAAATTAGTCGCTCCAAAAGTAGAAACGGTTGAACGTAAAATTCGCTATGGAACACTGGTGGTTTCATCTAGCGCTGCAGGCTCTTTGCGCGAGGCTTGGTCTGGTTTTAGTCAATTGATGTGGGTTGGTTTGGTATTTTTTGTCATGCTAAATGTCATGGTTTACATTCTTTTACGTTATTCTTTAAGGCCGATTAAACACATTCTTGCTTCTATTAATCGTATGGAGCAGGGCGATTTAACTACGCGTTTGCCAGAATTTAGTCTTCCCGAATTTGAGCGAATTGGGCATAGCTTAAATCGCATGGCTGAATCGCTGACAGCTGAGCGTCAGTTAGAAGAAAATCGACAGCTCACACATTTAATTCAACAGCATATTGAAGATGAGCGCAGAAGTTTGGCACGAGAGCTACATGACGAATTAGGTCAATATGTGACAGCGATTAAAACATTTGCGGTAGGCATCGCTAATAAAACTAAATCGAGTCAAGATAATCCGGGTTTGCCAGATATTGAAGCGAATGCACGCGTGATCGTTTCTGCCGCGAATCAAATTTATGACGGTATGCATAATATTGTGCGTAAACTCAGGCCTGGCTCTTTAGATAACTTGGGATTGGCGGAAACATTGAAAGATGTGGTCAGTGTTTTTCAAACACAGAACCCTAACATCAGCATTCATTTGCAATTAAAAGGCGATTTGCAAGGTTTAGGTGAAACTGTCAGTATTAATTTGTATCGAATAGTACAAGAGTCGCTCAATAATGCGCTTAAATATGCAAATGCGACAACGATTGACATTGCTTTAAGTAAATCCATAGCAGGTGATTTGCAGTTAAATATTAAGGATAATGGCATTGGAATGGATGTTGAAGCGGTTGATCAGACTAAACATTTTGGTTTGCTAGGGATGCGTGAGCGAGTGCAAGCTTTACACGGTAGTTTTAATGTGAATGCAGCAACTAACCAAGGTACTGCAATTTATATCAATATTCCAAGTCATACCGTGAATCATATTTAGAATTAGTGTTATGAAAATGTCGCGAAGCTTTACTAAGCGAAACTTTACTAAATAAATAATATTAATCCACCCAAACATGGGGGAAGGTAAGCAACATGAGTCAAATTAATGTCATGCTAGTTGATGATCACGCCGTAGTTCGCATGGGATTTAAGATGTTGCTGGAATTAGATGCTGATATTAAAGTCGTTGCTGAGGCAGAAAGCGGCGAGCAGAGTATTCAGCGCTATATGGAATTTAAGCCAACGGTAGTGGTAATGGATATTACCATGCCAGGCATAGGCGGTTTAGAAGCGATAGAACGTATTTTGGCCAAAGATAGCTCCGCTAAAATATTAGTGTTATCCGCGCACGAAGATTCAGTGCATCCTAAACGTGTACTTAATGCCGGAGCGATGGGTTATTTAACAAAACGGAGCGCGGCTGAAGAAATGATTAAGGCCATTCGCACCGTTGCAAGCGGAAAAAAATACCTAGAAGCTAGTGTGGCTCAGCAAATGGCTATTCAACAATTGTCTGGCGATCAAAACCCAGTAGATGTATTGTCGCCTAGGGAATTTGAAGTATTCATGGCGTTGGCGAAAGGCAAAACTACTAACGAAATTGCAGAAACACTGTTTTTAAGTCCGCGCACTGTGGGTACGCATCTTTACAATATTAAACAAAAACTCAATGCTAATAATTCCGCAGAAATCGCTCTGATTGCGATGCGTAGTGGTTTGATAGATCCTTGATTAATTAAATTTTCTAGCGTGTGCTGCGCACGCTAATCACGCCGCTTAAAATAATTAAACCTATCGCTAGATAGGCATCTAAGCTTAAATGTTCATGCCACCAGACCACGCCCAATAAAGTTGCCAGCACTACTGTTACGTAGGCCAGGCTAGCCACTACCAGCGTGTCGCCTGTCCGATAAGCGCGCGTCATTGCTAATTGTGCGATGGTGGCGGAGACGCCTAAGCCGAGTAACACTGGTAAGTCTTGCCATTCAATGCTGTGGAAACTATCAAAGAACATCCACAGACCTGCACCTATGGTGGAGATAAGTGTGAAATAAAAAACCGTGCGCCAATCTGGCTCATTGGCTTTACCTAAGAGTTTCACGTGCATATATGCAAACGCCGCGCCTATGCCAGAAAGTAGACCCAAACTGCCCGCCAGCCAATCTGCGCCTGTTAAACTGGGTTTTAGTAACAAGCTAACGCCAATAAAGCCAATGGCTAGGCAAATATACAATGATTTTTTAGGTTTTTCACGCAATATAAAGCTGGTAATCACCGCTAAAAATAGTGGCGAAGTGTAATTAAGTGTAATGGCGGTGGCTAAAGGTAAGTGCGCGATTGCGTAGAAAAATAGTACCAGTGAGGCGAAGCCAACCAGCGCACGTGACATTTGTTTAAAAATAACCGGCGTTGCTAGCGGTAGCTTCTTTGTGTAGATGTATAGCCAAATGGTGATTAAGCCAAATGCTGAGCGGTAAAATACCAGTTCACCACTGCTGAATTTTTCTGCGCCCACTTTGACTAAAGCACCCATAATGGCAAATCCAAGCGCGGCAACTAGCATCCAAAGGCTACCTAAGTTAGGTAAGGATGGCTTTTTAAGCCTAAGTTGGACTTTTTCTAACATATATTTGATTTACAGGCGGTTGTTATTTAAAAGTAAGCAGTATACGCAGGCTTGCCAATCAATGGGGTTTCAGATAATCTCACACATGAATAAATATAAAGTAGTTTAGTTATATTGGACTAAAAATACACAGCACTAAACAAATACCCCACGGCGGCATTGGTCGCCGTTTGTATTACAAGCATTGGCATTTTTTGCTCAGCTTGTCGAAAAGTTAATTTATATAAAGCAATCAATGACAAACCATTTAATGAATACCTACATGCGCCAACCGGTCACTTTTGTAAAGGGTGAGGGCGTTTGGCTGTGGGATGATAAAGGCGAGAAATATTTAGATGCGCTAGCTGGCGTTGCGGTTAATGGCTTAGGTCACGCGCATCCTAAGTTGGTACGAGCCATTAGTGAGCAAGCGTCAAAGCTGATTCATGTCTCCAACATCTATCACATCGCCGAGCAAGCAGCGCTAGCCGACAAGCTTTGTGAAATTTCTGGCATGGACAAAGTATTTTTTTGCAACTCAGGCTGTGAAGCCAATGAGGCCAGCATTAAGTTAGCGCGCCTATATGGCTACGGAAAAGGCATACAAAATCCTACCATCATCGTCATGAACCGATCGTTTCATGGACGCACTATGGCAACACTTTCAGCTACGGGTAATGTTAAGGTGCAAACTGGTTTTCAGCCGCTAGTCAGCGGTTTCATTCACGTGCCGTACGATGATATTAAAGCGGTTAAGCAAGTGCTGGAAAATAATGCTAGTGTAGTCGCTATATTGGTTGAGCCTGTGCAGGGTGAAGGCGGAATTAATATTCCAAAAGACGCGAGTGCCTATTTAGAAGCCTTACGCCAAATTTGTGATGAGCATGATTGTTTATTAATGTTGGATGAAGTGCAAACCGGCATAGGCCGTACTGGCACTTGGTTTGCTTTTCAGCATACTGCAATTAAGCCAGATGTGATGAGTTTAGCTAAAGGGTTGGGTTCAGGTGTGCCGATAGGCGCTTGTGTTGCACGAGGCAAAGCGGCAGAAGTATTTACCTATGGTAAGCATGGTTCAACTTTCGGTGGTAATCCTCTAGCTTGTGCTGCTGGTTTAGCCACACTTGATGCCATTGTAGAAGAAGGCTTGCGTGAAAATTCTGTAAAAATTGGCGCTTTAATTCATCATGGTTTTGAAGTTGAATTTAAAGAGACTAAAGGCATCACCGCGATACGAAATGCTGGCCTAATGATAGGTATTGAGTTGGATAGGCCGTGTGCAGAATTGGTTAAAATGGCTTTAGCTGAACACTTGTTAATTAATGTTACCGCAGACAATGTGGTGCGTTTATTACCACCATTAGTCATGAATGAAGCCGAGGCGCGGGAATTGGTGCAACGCTTGGCGGCGGTGATTAAACTATTTTTACAGAGCTAGTCTTCAGTTGCATTTCAGTGACCATCTACTCGGTATTTCCTTAGTATTACTTTGAGTAACGTTGTTAATCAAGCAAAAACATTTATACTAGTAGTCAAAGCTAGACTTTATAACTAGACGTTAAAACCCAAAAGAACAGAAACCACTGCGGTAAACATTATGGCAATAAAACATTTTTTACAGTTTAATGACTTAAATCGGGATGAGCTTGAGTACGTATTTGAACGTGCGCGCTGGATTAAAAGCCAGTTTAAAGCTTATCAGCAATATTGGCCGCTACAAGATCGCACACTGGTGATGATTTTTGAAAAAGCCAGTACGCGTACACGCTTGTCTTTTGAAGCGGGTATGCAACAATTGGGCGGTTCTGCCATCTATTTAAATACTCGTGATTCACAATTAGGCCGTGGCGAGCCAGTAGAAGACGCTGCGCAAGTGATTTCACGTATGAGTGATATTGTGATGATACGTACTTTTGAGCAGGAAATCATAGAGCGCTTTGCAGCTAACTCGCGGGTACCTGTCGTTAATGGGCTAACTAACGAATATCATCCTTGCCAGATTTTGGCCGACATCTTCACTTTTATTGAGCACAGAGGTCCGATTCAAGGCAAAACGGTGGCTTGGATTGGCGATAGTAATAACGTCTGCAACACTTGGTTGCAAGCTGCTGAAGTGCTTGATTTTAACGTACACGTTTCTACGCCACCAGGTTATGAAGTGGAACCGGAACGTGCTAATTTATACGGCAATGATCACTACGAAGAATTCTCTGATCCGATGGAAGCAGCTAAAAATGCGCATTTAGTCACGACTGATGTGTGGACTAGCATGGGTTTTGAAGCCGAAAATGAAGAGCGCTTACGTGATTTTGCCGACTGGCAAGTTGATGCAGATATGATGCGCGTTGCGGCTAAAGATGCGCTATTTATGCATTGTTTACCAGCCCATCGTGGCGAAGAAGTGGCTGCCGAGGTGATCGATGGCGCTCACTCGGTCGTGTGGGATGAAGCTGAAAATCGCTTGCATGTGCAAAAAGCCTTAATGGAGTATTTGCTGTTAGGCAGACTTTAATAAATAGTCTTAAACATAATCGTTTTTATCATTAAGCTAGCAGGCTTTTGATTTGTTTTTAAATGTGTTGAATTAAGTAAATTAGGAATGTTAGTAATGAGTGCAGAAAATAAAGAAGCTAAAAAAGACGTTAAAAAAGTAGTCTTAGCCTATTCAGGTGGTCTGGATACTTCAGTCATTTTGAAGTGGTTACAAGATGAATATAAATGTGAAGTGGTGACATTTACCGCAGACTTAGGTCAAGGCGAAGAACTAGAGCCAGCGCGTGCAAAAGCAAGAGCGGCTGGTGTTAAAGAAAGCGACATTTATATTGATGATGTGCGTGAAGAATTTGTACGTGATTTTGTGTTTCCAATGTTTCGCGCGAACACCGTTTATGAAGGCGAATATTTATTAGGCACTTCAATTGCTCGCCCACTAATTGCCAAACGATTAATTGAGATTGCCGCTGAAACAAATGCCGATGCAATCTCACATGGTGCTACTGGTAAAGGTAATGACCAAGTGCGCTTTGAGTTGGGCGCATATGCTTTAAATCCAAATATTCAAATCATCGCGCCATGGCGCGAGTGGGATTTATTAAGCCGTGAAAAATTGATGGCTTATGCTGAAACTCATGGTATTCCTGTAGAAATGAAGCACAAACAAGGCGGCAGCCCATACAGCATGGACGCTAACTTGTTACATATTTCTTACGAAGGCCGTCACCTAGAAAACCCAGCGGCTGAAGCGGAAGAATCAATGTGGCGTTGGAGTGTTAGCCCAGAAAAAGCCCCAGATGCTGCTGAATATTTAGATATTGAATATGTGAATGGTGACCCTGTAAGCTTAAACGGCGAAATGATGAAGCCGCACGAATTATTGGCGCACTTGAATAAAATCGGCGGTAAACATGGTATCGGCCGTTTAGATTTAGTTGAAAATCGTTATGTGGGTATGAAATCTCGCGGTTGTTACGAAACGCCGGGCGGTACTATTATGCTTAAAGCACACCGTGCTATAGAATCAATTACGCTAGACCGCGAAGTAGCGCATTTGAAAGATGACCTAATGCCGCGCTACGCCAGTATGATTTATAACGGCTATTGGTGGAGCCCAGAACGTGTCGCTATTCAAACGCTAATCGATCACACACAAACTGTGGTTAATGGTTGGGTGCGGGTTAAGTTGTACAAAGGTAATGTGATTGTCACTGGCCGCGATAGTAAAACTAACTCGCTGTTTGACTCAACGATTGCTACTTTTGAAGATGATAAAGGCGCTTACGATCAAAAAGATGCAGGCGGATTTATTAAGCTTAATGCACTAAGATTGCGCATTGCGGCTAATTTGAAAAACAGACAGTAAAGAAATCAAAAAAGAACCTGAATTAGGTTCTATTGAATAAAAAGGGAGCGTATAGCTCCCTTTTTATTGCTTAATAACTTTAAAGCTAAATTTTTCTATTTCCTTTGTTTTTCACCTATATGCATTTCGCCGCGTTGTTTGGCTAAAATCACTTGTCTTTGCCTTTCTGTGAGGCTGGCACGCTTTTCTTCAGAGATTTTATCGTAGCAATAAGGGCAGGAAATGCCAGGTGTATATTGTGTGCTTTGCATTTCTGCTGGTGATAATGGGTGACGGCAGGCGTAGCATTGGTCGAACTCGCCTACTTCTAAATTGTGTTTTACCGCTACGCGTTGGTCAAATACAAAGCATTCGCCTTCCCACATACTTTGGGCTTCTGGCACGGTTTCTAGGTATTTTAAAATGCCGCCTTGCAAGTGAAATACTTCTTCAAAACCTTGATCCATCATGTATGACGAGGCTTTTTCACAGCGTATGCCGCCGGTGCAAAACATCGCTACTTTTTTGTGTTTGGTTTTATCAAAATGCTCGGCGATATAGGCTGGAAACTCACGGAATGTGGTGGTTTTCGGGTCAATCGCACCTTTAAATGTGCCTATGTCTACTTCGTAATCGTTGCGAGTATCAATTAAAAGCACCTCAGGATCAGAAATTAAGGCATTCCAATCTTCCGGTTTCACGTAAGTGCCAACTAGTTTGGTAGGGCTTACGCCAGCAACACCTAGTGTGACGATTTCTTTTTTGAGTTTTACTTTCATGCGGTAAAACGGATGTTCGCTGGCAAATGATTCTTTGTGCTCTAAATCTGCAAAGCGATTTTCAAACAAAGGATTGGTGCGTAAATAATTAAGCAGACCGTGAATATTTTCAGAAAAACCAGCTATGGTGCCGTTAATGCCTTCTTCCGCTAGCAATAATGTGCCTTTTATTTTGTGCTGCATGCAAGCTTCAAGAATAGGCGCTTGCAGAGTTTTGTAGTCTGGCAGGCTGACAAATTTGTAAAGTGCGGCAGTTAAATACTGCGGTGTTAAATCTTTGGGCGTTAAGTGCGAGTTCATAGCAATATAAATAATGGTAAAGCGCTATTTTAACACTTGCAGTGCGCTTAACTTAAACTGCTATTATTCGGCGGGCAAAATAAGCAATATTTCACCGTTGCCAGAGCAGGCAGCATCGCCAACAAAACGTTGTGCGCGCTGAGTTTCAATGTTGCTAAATTTTGTTTTGAATTGTGCAAATGATTTAAACATCAAGTTTAAAAATGGTAGGGTGTGACAGCCGCAGTCATGAATGGTCGCGTGTAGTTTTGGTCTTGTGGTGAGTAATAAGGTGCCGCGCTTCATGTTGAAACACGCATATTCACCAACTTTGCCCAATACGCCTATGGTGCCAGCAATCATGCGGCTGGCGCAATAATCGCCAGCATTGCCTTCGATTAAAATCAAGCCTCTACGCATTTGGTCACCCGCCCGGTCACCGGCATTGCCTTTAATAATTACCGTGCCACCACGCATGCCTTTGCGCAGGCCAGCACTTGCACCGCCTAGAAAATCGCCAGTATTGCCGTTGATGGTTAGTAAGCCGTTGACCATGTTGCATGCGGCATAAGCCAAGGTATTGCCTTTGCAGTGAATCTCACCTTTTTTAAGGTTATAGGCAAGATAAGCACCGGCATCGCCTTCAATAACCATCTTGCCAGATGCCATGTTTGCACCTAAATAATCGAGCTTGTCGCAACTGTTTTTAAATAAAATATTTTGTGCATCATCGCCAGAAATTTCAAAAATCTCGTCAATACGGCATTGGCTGTTGCCATAATTAAGCAGCATGTTTGCAATGTCTGAGCTGGATTTATCGGCCAAATGCGTAGGGTTAAGCAACTGGCAGTTTAGACTGAATTTTAATGGTTCTTTTAAGGTGAAAGTGAGTGCATTCATGATGCTTGCTTACCCATAATTTCATATAATTTAAAATGATGTGGGCCTAGTTTTCCGCCATAATTGCCAGCTGAAATGCGTTTTACACCACTGGCTGCACCTAAATCGCAAATGGCTTGTATGCCTACGCGCATAGATTCAGCAATATCTTCAAAGTTTAAACCGTCGATTACAATTTCCATGACACTTTCAATTTCAGGAGAAAGTTCGGTATTGGTGACACCTTTTAAAGTCGGGCAAAACGCATCATTGGTGGAAGCAAACATGGTTATATACTTACTGCCAACTTTTGAACCTGAGCGTACAACGCCACCAGGGAACGGCATAATGACGTTAGGAATTAGCTTCATTGCCTCTATTGCCGCCTCAGCAGCAGCTAGCGCGGCAACTTGCGATGTAGCCAAAATCAAGAAATTCCCGCCACCAATGGCGCGCACCATGCCTGTGGTTTCTTCACACAAGAATTCGCCATCCATGACAGGAATGCGCCAGTAACGTTTGGTCACGCCATTAGCATTAGAAAATAATTTCGAAGTTTGATAACCGTCGCCAAAGAAGCGTAAATTTTTACCTAAGTTAATGCGGTCGTCACTTTCAATACCAGCAAAAGCCGCTGCAGTAGGGCAGGTGAGTATGCATTGGCCCATGCGTGTTTCCAACTGTTGCATCAGTACTTTGCTACCCATTGCAAACATTAGGATGCTTAAACCTGGTCGCCCATCTGGCGTTTCATCAATATTAAGTTCGCGTTCTATGCCCGCTTCTACACCACAACCAATCACTGAGGTGGCAAAGCCTGTCATAGCATTGGCCGCGTGATAAGCCCACTTTAGATTTTGTGCCGTGATAATGACACGTGTGCCGCGCATATTGAATGCTTCTGCAAAAGTGTCATCTATTTTTACGCCATTGATCAACATATTTTTTATTAATAATCTTTATAAATATCAGTGCGCTAAGCGGTCGGATCGCCAGTTTGAATTTTACCCACCCATTCTTCAATGTTGATGGTGCCTAATTTTTCTACTCTTTTTAGGTCAGCTTCAAGTAATATATCTTGCACTAAATCTAGCTGTTTCCAGCCTGCTAAAGGCGTTTCGCAATGCTCGCGTGGTACGTAACGAGAGTCACGTACTTTGGTATATTGTGGAATATAGCGCGGGCAGTTTTGCCAAAATTCAGACAATTTTACCGTGACTACAAAATCTGCTTCTTTGTAATGTGCTAGCAGTGTCGGGTCTTTAGAAATGCTGGCTGTGCCCTGTACACGTAAACGGTTTGGCGTTTCAAATGACATGAACAACAAGCCGACTTGAGGGTTGCCGCGGATATTGCCCATAGAAAAAAACATGCCATTGCCATCATAGCTAGGAAAAATCAATGTAGTACTGTCTAGCACTTTTACAAACCCGGTATCGCCACCTTTGAATGAGACGGTAGGGCGGCCTTGATGGTCTATGGATGATAAATAAAACATTTCCACGCTTTCCATGAAGCCTTTTGCGCCATCATCAAACTCGGTTCTGCATACAAGTTCTTCTACTCGGTCAGCCATACCACGTGTGCCAAAGTCATCTTGAATACTGCGGTGTTGCTCGCCATACAATCTACTCATGATAAATCCCCTTATATTAGTTATTGCGTTGCTGATTTATGCTCATGCACTACAATACTACCGCGTCCGTCACTGCTTATTTCATCATCGCTGATTTTAAAATTATCCAGTTGCATGGTGTGGTATTTGTCAAAGTAGTCTTTTAAATCTTTTTCCACACTAATATCAAAGGCTGGTTTTGCAGTATGAGTTGTACCCCAAGTGACTTTAACTACTTTTCCATCTATTACTACCAATTCACCATCTTTAAACACGAAATCAGGTTTACTAAACATGGCTTCGCGATCTGGCTGGTCAGTGTAAACGGTAATATCTGCGCCACTGCCTTCGCCTAAATGACCTCTATCATTTAGACCTATTAGCTTGGCTGCACCTGCGCGCGTCATAATGGCAATTTCATACAAGCTATATTCGCGGTCTAAACTGGCTAAATTACTCATGCTTTGTGCATCTAAATTTAATTTGGCAAAAGTTTCGTTTCTAAAGCTTTTATCCATCAGCAGGCGAATAAGGTGCGGATAGCTGGTAAATGGCGCGCCATTAGGGTGATCTGTGGTTAAAAAGATGCGCCAAGGGTCTTCGGACGATAAGAATATCTCTAAGCCAATCGCCCACTGCAATGCATTTACATAGTTCTGATCTTTGTACTTGAACGGCACCACACCGCAGCCTGCATCACACTCAATATCCATAATGACAGATTTTTTAGGATTAGCATGCTTGGAATTTAAGTGCTGAATCATGCTGTCACCAGAAGCTGTGACGGTTTGGCCAAATAAAATCTGCCCAACATCGGCGGTAATGTGTTTATGTTTGTTTAATGCTTCAGAAATCTGCGCAGCCGCAGATGAGAATTTTTTATCGCCTTCAGTGCCGTAACTATGAAACTGAATATGTGTCAGGTGCATAGGCAAGCCTTCTGAGGCGCCCATGGTATTTAGTGTGGTTTCAAAATTACCAGCCGCACCCAAGTTATTGCAATGCACATGCAAAGGTTTGGCGATGCCTAAATCATACACCGCACGACTCAGGCTTTTTAAAATCTCACGCGGTGAAATGTTGTAATAGCTGTGATTTTCATCCAAATCTAACTTACGCTGATTAAACTTGAACGCGCTAATGCCACCTGGGTTTACCACTTTAATGCCAATGGCCTGCGAGGCATGCATAGTCCAAGCGACATAATCGTTAATGGCTTTTTGATCTTTTTTAGCGGCTAACATGCGCAAAAAATAATCGTCGCTACCCAACATTGCGTAACCGCCTTTATCTATCATAGGCGTATCGCCCATTTCTAAATGTGCTTGGCGAGCATTAATCGGTAACATCGCTGGTTCAAAAGCGGCGGTATAACCCATTTCAATATATCTGAAACCGGCGTCAGTGGTGCTCGGCGTGGCGTTGTGCGTGCAGCCCGGCGTACAAATATGCGCTTCTGGTTCTGTATAACTTTTGCGTTCTTGAAACTCAGGCAACATCATGCGGGCGATATTCACTTTTCCGCCACCAATGTGGCTATGCATATCGATCGCGCCCGCCATCACCACTTTGCCGGTTAAATCAAAAGTTTGGCTGATTCTTTCATTGGCAGCAGGTTTGTGGATAATGCGGCCATTACGGATGTAAATGTCTTGAATCAGCCCATTCTTACCATGTTTAGGATCGTAAATCCTACCGTTCTTAAGTTGAGTAATCATGTCAGGCTATCTTTAATTTGTGTTATTACATAGCTTAAAGTGGGCAAAGTCGATTCGCGCACCTTTTTTAATGGTAATGAAACTACATTATCCATGCGCGCCATCGCGCCTAGATGGTCTATGCCAGGAATGCACACTGGAATAAACACATCCGGTTCACGTTCAAACTGCATATTTGGATGGCCGATCACTATGGTTGGAACGCCGGTGGCAGGAGGGAGATGTGCATTGAACGTGCTAATCCACAATAATGCATCACAGCTTTTTAGTTGCTCTGCGCTAGAAAAATAATAAGCATCGTATTCAGCTTTGCCGTGCGTAAAGCGGTTTCTAGTAGGAAAACCACTCAACCAAGTGCTAGTGTTATTCACGCTCAAGTCACCATCACCAGCATTCAGTGGTAAGCCAGCAATACGGCTGGTTTTATTAATTTTAACAATTAACTGGGTAATGCTTTGTATTGTCAGTTCTGCATGCGCGTATTTAAAATTACCTGCAGCCCAAACCACCACGGCATATTGTGCGGCTTTTAATTTTTCTAAAATGTTCAGTAATGAGGCAATCGACACGCCGCCAACTTGGTCTGTGCTTGGTTTCTTATGCAGAGGGTTTTTGCTGTTCATTAAAGCTTGCAAGGCATTCATGATTTCTGGCAACTTTGCTATCTCGGCTTCAACTACTAGCGGTTGTGTGCCACTAGGTGAAATGCCTGCCTGAGTGTTTTCTTTCGGCACACCTAAATAGATGATTTCTGGGCTAGTTTTATCAAACATACTATCGGCATTCCACACCAGTTTTTCGAAAAAACGTGGATGACTACTGACGATGTCTGTACCAATTGCTAAAATCAGCGTGGCGCGATTTTTAACTTCTGTCAGCGTGGTGTTTTGCCAACCGCCATTTTGCAAGGTTAAAGTGTTAAGTATTGCGCCCTCACTATGCATATGGTCTAGCGTGGCACCAGTTTTTTCTGCCAAATGCATGACTGAGCGCATGCCAGTAACTTCTGTGCCTAAGCCGGAGAATAATGGCTGCTTGCTGCCTCTTAATATTTTTGTAGCCGCTTTTATGGCAGTGTTTAAGTCTGTCGCTTTGCCAAATAAGCTAGCTGACGCAATATTGTCGTACTCATTTGAATAAGCTTGCTCAAAAAAAGTAATGCTTTTAGTACAACCATTCTGAATGCGAACAGGTGAAGTTGAAACTAAGGCCACATCGTCACAAAGTAGGCCGCAAGCAGGGCAACTAAAGTTAATGGCTGGGCTTGTGTCATTAGAAGTTTTCATTTGACCGTTATTCTGCCACAAAGATTGTCACTATAAGCATAAATAAAAAGGATTAATGCAGGTTTATTTATAGCTAAAATTAACATTTAATAAGCTTTAAGGCGCAAGTAAATTTCTTGCAATGGGGCTAATCTAGGTTGCTGTTTATCGTGTGTTTTTAGATAAAGATAAATATAAGTCTATCTACAATTTGGCCTGATAGTCGTTTATCCGAAAATGTAGGTTTATTTTAAGCGTCAAAAATGGTATTTTATCGTTCTTTTCAATATGTTAAATTAATGGAGTTGTTATGGCTGTTCAACGCACACTTTCTATCATCAAACCTGATGCAGTAGCAAAAAATGTAATTGGTAAAATTCTTACGCGTTTTGAAAACGCTGGCTTAAAAGTGGTTGCTGCAAAAATGGCACAATTAACACAAGCTGAAGCTGAAGGCTTTTACGCAGTTCACGCTGCTCGCCCGTTCTTTGCTGATTTAGTTAAATTCATGATTTCTGGCCCAGTGATGATTCAAGCACTTGAAGGCGAAAACGCCGTTCAAGTTAACCGTGATTTAATGGGTGCTACTAACCCTAAAGATGCTGCTGCAGGCACTATACGTGCTGACTTTGCTGAAAGCATTGATGCTAATGCTGTTCATGGTTCAGATTCAGAAGAAAATGCGGCGATTGAAATCGCTTACTTTTTCGGTAAATAAGTTTTAGTTTTAAGTTTTATAAAAAGGTAAAAACAATTTTGGTCAATTTGCTCAACTTCAATCAACCACAACTGGCGCAATGGTTCGCCGAGATGGGTGAAAAACCATTTCGTGCTAAGCAGTTGATGCGCTGGATGCATCATTTTGGTGAGCATGATTTTGAGCAGATGACTGATATTGCCAAAGTATTACGTGAAAAATTAGCCATCGAAGCTGAAATCACTTTGCCGACGGTGCAGTTAGAACAAGTTTCTAACGACGGTACGCGTAAATGGTTGATAGGCGCTGATACTGCAAATAGCATTGAAACTGTATTTATTCCTGAAGATGATAGAGGTACTTTGTGTATCTCCAGTCAAGTGGGCTGCGCTTTGGAGTGCACTTTTTGCAGTACAGGTCGTCAGGGCTTTAACCGAAACTTAAGTGTTTCAGAAATTATTGGACAGCTTGCGATTGCAAACCGTTCTTTGCGTTTGGAAACTGGTTACGACATGCTGCCAATTTCAGAGCGCATTATTAGCAATGTGGTGATGATGGGCATGGGCGAACCGTTGGCTAACTACGATAACGTCGTGACTGCTATGCAGATTATGTTGGATGATAGCGCTTATGGTTTAAGTCGCCGCCGATTGACGCTTTCTACCAGCGGCCTTGTGCCAGCAATGGATAGGCTGAAAGAAGATTGCCCTGTGGCCTTAGCCGTTAGCCTACACGCACCTAACGATGCATTACGCGATGTAATCGTGCCAATTAACAAAAAATATCCGCTTAAAGACTTAATGGCCGCTTGTAATCGTTATTTGGAAAAAGCGCCTAGAGACTTTGTTACGTTTGAATATGTGATGCTGGATGGCGTTAATGATACGGTTGAGCACGCGCACCAGTTATTGGCCTTAGTTAAAAATGTTTCATGTAAATTCAATTTGATCCCGTTTAATCCATTTCCAAATAGCGGTTATGGCACATCAAAAGCGATCAATATCAAAATATTCCGCGATATTTTGATGCAGGCTGGCTATGTGGTCACAGTGCGAAAAACCCGCGGTGAAGATATTGATGCCGCCTGCGGACAATTGGCTGGCAAAGTATTAGATAAGACAAAGCGCACTTCTAAGAGAATCCCGATTGAGCCGATTTAATCTTTGTTTTGATGGCAAAAGTGCGGTAATTAAGTTCATTGCTCCATATGCTAAGCTATCAATGAACAGTTTATTGCTAATGATGTGATTGCCGCCAAAAATTATTGCAAAATGGAAAATAATAATGTCAGATGAACTCAAGATTGATACTGTTGAGCTAGAACCAAACGATAAAGCTCCACAAGGCAATATGTTGTTAGGTGAGGTTTTATTTGCCGCAAGAGTTGCAAAAAACCTTACGCAAAAAGATGTTTCTGATAATTTACGTTTAAGTATCAAACAAATTGAAGCGCTAGAAACCAATACGTTTAGTTGGTTACCGGCCCCGATGATTACGCGCGGTTTTATTCGTAACTATGCACGTTTTTTAGCGTTAGATGCCGAACCATTGTTAGCAAGTTATCGCTCGCTTGTACCTGATCAATTACCTAATATGCTGAGTGTGCAGACCTCAATGGCGCAAGTAATGCCAGCTAGGGAAAGTCAGTCTTGGCTTAAATACATAATGGCTAGCATTTTGGTGTTGCTGTTTTTACTGTCATGGATCTTTTATATGGATTACATGCCAAAATCAGTCAAAAAATCTAGTGATTTAGCCATAGTTGCCAACGTTCCTGAGCAGGCAATCGCTCTACCAGAAGTCGCTTTGCCTGCCGCGGAGCGCGCCCTCGATAGCAATGATAGCGTAGTGATTGATGCTGGAAATTCGACTAGCAATGTTGTAAGTGCTGTCGTTGAACCGGTCGCCTCGGCTGTTGTTGCTAGTGTGGACGTACCAAAAATGCAAACTACTGCACAATTGCCTACGCCTAAAGTAAATGATCCCGCTAATAAACAAGTTGTTGCACCTAAGTCTGATATTGTAATTAAGTCTAGCGATCTTGCTAGCTTAACGCCAGCTACTATTACAAAGCATGTCAGTATGTCTTTCGCTGAAAAAACTTGGGTACGTGTGACGAATAAATCAGGTAAAGTAATTTTTGAAAAAATGCTTGAAGCAGGTAGCACTGATGCTTTTGATGCTTTGCCACCGATGAATGTGGTGATTGGTAATGCAAAAGCAGCTACGCTAATATATGCGGGGAAGTCTGTAGATTTGAATCTTACGACTAATAGCAATGTTGCGCGCGTCACCCTAGAATAGTCGTTTGTATATTAATTATTTTTATAATCACCAGTGTGTTTAATAGCGGGTATGGTCAACGACTTGTTTGTAGTAGCTAAGTTAAAAACAAGTGGTTAGTCAACGCGTTTAAATTTTGGAGCAGTCGTTGAGCTTATTTCATCTTAATCAAGCGCGTAGCACTTTGCAGGTCATGATTGGTCACGTGCCTGTCGGAGGTGGTCTTGCTGGGTCGTTAGCGTCTCCAGTGGTTGTGCAAAGTATGACCAATACCGACACAGCCGATGCAGAAGCCACGATTAAACAGGTTTTTGAGCTATGGCAAGCGGGTAGCGAAGTCGTGCGAATTACTGTTAATTCGCCAGAAGCCGCAGCGCAAGTGGGTAATATTCGTCGTGGTCTAGATGCCTTGGGTTGTAATGTACCCTTAGTCGGCGATTTCCATTATAACGGTCATAAACTGTTAGCCCAATATCCTGACTGCGCTGAAGCGCTGGCTAAATATCGTATCAATCCTGGTAATGTAGGTAAAGGCTCCAAGCGCGATGAGCAATTCGCTGCCATGATAGAAGCGGCTATTCAGTATAAAAAGTCGGTGCGCATAGGCGTTAATTGGGGTAGCTTGGACCAAGCCAAAATGGCGCAAATGATGGATGATAATGCGAAATTAGCCACGCCATTATCATCAGAAGCTTTGATGCGTGAAGCTTTGATTCAATCAGCTTTAGAAAGTGCGCAGCAAGCGCTTGATTTAGGATTGTCGCCCAATCAAATTATAATTTCATGCAAAGTCAGCAATGTGCAAGATTTGGTGAAAGTTTATTTAGAATTAGCCAGTCGTAGCGATTACCCTTTACATTTAGGTTTAACAGAAGCGGGCATGGGTTCTAAAGGTATTGTAGCTTCTACAGCAGCCTTGGCCTTACTTTTACAGCAAGGCATTGGCAATACTATACGCGTATCGTTAACACCAGAGCCGAATGAATCCCGCACCAAAGAAGTGATTGTTGCCCAAGAAATTTTGCAAACCATGGGCATAAGATCTTTTACACCTTTGGTCACCGCTTGCCCAGGCTGTGGGCGTACCACATCCACTTATTTTCAAGAGTTGGCGATGCAGATTCAGAGTTATCTGCGCAATCAAATGCCAGTATGGCGCGGTCAATATGACGGCGTAGAAAACATGAGTGTTGCGGTAATGGGTTGCGTAGTTAATGGGCCGGGCGAGTCTAAATTGGCCAATATCGGTATTAGCCTGCCGGGTACTGGTGAAACTCCGGTCGCGCCAGTGTTTGTCGACGGCGAGAAAACCGTGACACTTAAGGGTGATAATATCGCCCAAGAATTTCAGGCTATCGTAGAAAATTATGTGCAAACTAATTACGCGCTAGGCGGCAAGTTGCATGTCAGTAATACCGCCAATAATACGCTTAGCAATGAACCACAAAAAATTATTCCAATTAAAGCAATTAATTAAAGCACTGACACTATGGTTGAAAACTCAACAAAAACTAAGCAAGAAAAAGCTAGCAATACTAAATTTCAAAGCATTAAAGGTTTCTACGACATTTTGCCTGAGGCCACACCTTTGTGGTTCAAGCTTGAGGATACCGCTCGTCGCGTATTGGGCCATTATGGCTATAAAAATATCCGTATGCCATTGGTTGAACCTACCGATTTATTTGTGCGCTCGGTAGGTGAGCATACTGATATTGTAGAAAAAGAAATGTATGCTTGGGAAGATGCGCTAAATGGCGACAAATTAACCTTGCGGCCTGAAGGTACGGCTGGTTGTGTACGCGCGGTGGTTGAACATAATCTTACTTATAATGGCCCGCAACGGCTTTGGTACAGCGGTGCAATGTTTCGCCACGAAAACGTGCAAAAGGGTCGTCAGCGCCAGTTTCATCAAATTGGTGTGGAAGCATTTGGTTTTGATAGCCCACAAGTGGACGCAGAGCAAATTGTGTTGTTGGCAAGGCTATGGCGTGAATTAGGCATTGCCGATGTTGAGTTGCAAATTAATAGCATAGGTGATGCGCATGAGCGCTCGGCTTATCGCAACACGTTAATTGCCTATTTTGAGCAACATATTGATGTGCTTGATGAAGATGCTAAGCGCCGTTTACATACGAATCCGCTACGTATTTTAGATAATAAAAATCCGCGCATGCAGGCAATTTGTGACAATGCACCTAAATTGATGGATTGCTTGGGCGATGAAACCCGCGCGCATTTTAATGGTCTATGCAAATTGTTGGATGAAGCTGGTATAGCATATTTAATCAACGCCAGACTTGTACGTGGCTTGGATTATTACAACCGCACAGTGTTTGAGTGGGTCACTACCAAATTAGGCGCGCAAGGTACGATTGCCGGCGGCGGGCGTTACGACTCATTAGTCGAGCGTCTAGGTGGCGATTCAACGCCAGCCTGTGGATTTGGTATTGGCTTAGAACGCGTATTTTTATTGATGCAAGAATATGGTGTTAGCGTACAAGATGCGCCAGATGTGTATTTAGTGAATGTGGGTGAATTGGCTGAAAGTGCTGCATTTAGCCTTGCAGAGAAGCTGCGTAACGCTGATATTAAGGTGGTTCTACATGCTGGCGGTGGTAGTTTTAAATCACAAATGAAAAAAGCTGATAGAAGTCAGGCTAAATATGCCTTGATTTTAGGTGATGATGAAGTGAACAGCCAGCAAGTCACATTAAAGCCTATGCAAGCCGAAACAAAGGGCGAGCAATTACAATGTAGTATTGAAGAAGCGATTAAGGTTTTAACTAGCAATTAAAATTTAGAACAGCATATTGAGCACACAAAATGACGCCTAAAACAGCATTATTACAGCTTGAGCACTTGAGTATTGCATCTAAGAAGATGCCGTCAAAATTACTAGTGAATGATGTGAGCTTTACTATTGAAGCAGGAAAAACGACTTGTGTGGTCGGCGAATCTGGCAGTGGTAAAAGTTTAACGGCATTATCTGTGATGGGATTACTGTCTAAACAGCTGCAATTAAGCGCAGGTAAAGTATTATTTAATGATGGTGAAGCTGGCGTTAAAGATTTAACTTTAATTGATGCGGAAAGTTTACGAAAAATTCGCGGTGCAAAAATCGCTATGATTTTTCAAGAGCCGATGACTTCGCTCAATCCGGTGCTGACGGTGGGCTATCAGATTGGTGAAAGCCTTACGACGCATTTAGGCCTTAAGGGCGATTCCCTGAAAAATAGAATCGCGAGTTTGTTAGGAATGGTCGGCATACCTGCTAGCCGTGCAAATAGTTATCCTGATGAACTGTCTGGCGGACAGCGTCAACGCGTCATGATTGCGATGAGTATTGCCTGCGAACCAAGTTTATTAATAGCCGACGAACCCACCACCGCTTTAGACGTTACCGTGCAGGCGCAAATACTTAGCTTGCTGGACGAACTTAAAACTCGAATGAATATGGGTATGCTGTTTATTACACACGATTTTGGCGTAGTCGCTGATATTGCAGATAATGTGGTGGTCATGTTCAGAGGCGAAATTGTAGAATCTGGCACCAAAACACAGGTGTTAAATAACCCTCAACATCCTTATACCAAAGCTTTGCTGGCCTGCGTGCCTGATGCAGAAGGCAAAAATCCATTAAAACCTATCGATTATGCATGGTTGCCAGAAAATCAAATTGAGCAGGTGGCTTTATGAGTGCAACACCATTAAATTCAGGGCAAGCAATATTGGTTGCCCAGCATTTAGTTAAAACCTATAGTCAGCGCAGTGGTAAATTCGGCTTTGGTACCACATTAGTTAAAGCGCTAGATGATGTCAGTATTACGCTTCGTGAAGGCAGTACGCTAGCAGTAGTAGGCGAATCTGGTAGCGGTAAATCCACGTTGGCACGTTGTCTGTTACAATTGCAACCCTTGGATAGCGGCGAAGTGTTATTTTCCGGACAAGACTTGGCTAAATTAGCTGGGGCAGATTTAAGATCCGTGCGAAAAAACCTGCAAATGGTCTTTCAAGATCCTTTTGCATCGCTCAATCCTCGGATGCGTGTCGGTGAGATTGTTGGTGAAGGATTGTTGATTCACGCTTTAGGCAGTAGTGCCGAGCAACAGAAAGATGTGATAGCCATGCTAAAACGTGTGGGTTTAACCGAAGCTGATATGCAAAAATACCCGCATGAGTTTTCTGGTGGGCAAAGGCAGCGGATTGGTATAGCACGTGCACTGGTATTAAAACCAAAAGTGGTGGTGTGTGATGAGCCGGTTTCTGCGTTAGATGTGTCGATTCAAGCGCAAATATTGTTGTTACTCAAAGAGTTGCAAGCGGAAATGGCCTTGAGCTATGTGTTTATTAGTCACGATTTACGTGTGGTGCGCCATATTGCTGATGATATTGTGGTGATGAATCAAGGTAAGGTGGTAGAACAGGGCTCGGTGGTTGATATTTATGAGCAACCGCAACATGAATACACCCGTAATTTACTGTCGGCTATTCCAGGTAAAAAATTGGTTTATGCATAAATGCCGTATAAAATGCTGCATAAATAGTACAAATGAAGAAATATCAGGTTAGATTTAACAAGTTTAGGATACGAAATGGCATACGATTTAGAAGAGCAAGAACAGTTAGATGAATTTAAAGCGTGGTGGAAACGCTATGGAAAATTAGTGACTAATGTCGCGTTGGCTTTAATTGTCGCTTACGCGGCATTCCAAGGCTGGAAATCCTACCAAAACAATCAGTCAGTTGAAGCTTCTACGCAGTTTCAAGAACTGTTAGTGACTGATGAAAAAGACCTAAAAGCCATACAAGCTAAATCAGCAGTGTTAATGGATAAGTTTAGTGCTACACCTTATGCTGGACGTGCTGCTTTGTATGCAGCTAAAGCTAATTATTTGGCTAACGATAGTAAAAGTGCAAAATCACAGCTAGAGTGGACCATAAAAAATGCTAAAGAAAGCACTGTTAGTGCCTTAGCGGGTTTGCAATTAGCAAATATTTTAGCGGAAGAAAAAGACTACACAGCAGCTTTGACATTACTCAATGCACCGCATGATGCAGGTTTTGATGGTTTGTTTTCAGATCTAAAAGGTGACGTTTTAGTTGCTCTTGGTAAGAACTTAGAGGCTAGAACTGCCTATCAAGATGCGCTGAATAAGCTGGATTCTCAAGGTAAATATCGCGCACTTACACAAAAGAAGCTGGAAGCGATCGGCGAGTAATGTAGTTAGTAATTTGTTAAGTTAAGCACTTAAGTATCGAAATCTTATTAATCAGTCCTAAATTACCAAGCTGGAGCATTATATTGTTCTCTAATAAATTCATGAAAACACTACTGAGTATTTTCGTATTATCAAGTTTATTGTTGTTGTCAGCTTGTAGCACTATCACGGAAATGAAATCAGACCTGTCTGATAAAATTTTTGGTAGAGAAAGTGCAGAAGCGCCAGAACCTTTAGCTGAAATAAAGCAGACGGTTATGACTAAGGTGCTTTGGCAGGCCAAAATAGGCGCAGCCGAAGATTCTGAATTTACGCCTGTGATAGAGGCTGGTTATGCTTATGCAGCAAGTGCCGCTGGTGAATTGCTTAAGCTTGATGCTAGTAATGGTAGCCAAGCATGGCGTGTCAATATTGGTCAAAAAATTACAGGCGGTGTTGGTGTTGGTGGCAGTTTAGTCATGGTCGGCACACAGGGAGGCTTAGTTTATGCCTACGATATTTCAGGTAAGCTACAATGGAAAGCTAAGCTAAGTAGTGAAGTACTTAGTGCGCCAAAATATTTTGATGGACTAGTGATTGTACGTACGGGTGATAGCCGTATTTTTGGTATTAATGCCAATGATGGCAGTCGCAAATGGGTTTATGAGCGCACTACACCTGCGCTAACATTGCGCAGTAGTGCTGGCGTAGTGGTTGATGGCGGTGTAGTTTACGCCGGTTTTGCTGGTGGTAAGTTAGCCGCGATACGTGCTGATAATGGAAAAATGTTATGGGAAGCATCCGTTGCTCAGCCTAAAGGTGTCACTGAAATTGAGCGCATTGCCGACATTACTAGTTTGCCTGTGGTTGATGGCCCCCTAATTTATGCGGTTGCTTACCAAGGTAAAATAGCTGCAGTAGATAGAGCTTCCGGTCGCGTTGTGTGGAACCGTGATATTTCAAGCTTATCAGGCTTAAGTACTGAAGATGCGCGTATTTTTGTTTCACACGCTATGGGTTCGGTTTATGCGCTTGACTACAGTACAGGTAAGACTTTTTGGCGTCAGGCAGCACTCAAAAACAGAAACTTGACCGCACCATTGCCTATGGGCAGCTTGGTTGCTGTTGGCGATTTAGAAGGATATGTACATTTCTTAAGTAGAGAAGATGGTGCTATTTCATCTAGAATTAAAACTAATAACAGTGCAGTAATGCCGCAAATGGTGCAGATTAATAGCAATACCCTGTTAGCGCAGACGCGAGATGGTGGAATTTTCGCTATTCAGGTTAAGTAAACACTGATTTTACTTATGTAATATCTCAGCAATTAATTGCTGGCAATAATTTTTTAAAGTATTAATTAGCTTAATTAGTTAAGTTCTTTAAGCTAAACCGTTTAGTAATAAGCACTATTTAGAAGGCTCCAATGTTACCTACCCTAGTTTTGGTTGGTCGACCTAACGTCGGCAAATCCACCTTATTTAATCGTCTTACCAAAAGCCGTGATGCGCTTGTTGCCGACTTGCCTGGCCTCACGCGTGATCGCCATTATGGCCGTGGCATAGGCGCAAGTCAGCCTTATTTAGTGGTTGATACTGGTGGTTTTGAGCCAAACACTGATAGCGGCATTCTTAAAGCGATGGCGGTGCAAACCTTATTGGCGATTGATGAAGCTGATGTAATTATCTTTATTGTCGATGGTCGCCAAGGTGCTACGCCGCAGGATATGGACATTGCCAACCGTTTGCGCAGATCAAAATGTCCGGTTTTCTTGGCTGTCAATAAAACTGAAGGCATGAATAAGGCTGTTGTCAGTGCGGAATTTCATGAATTAGGTTTGGGTGATCCCTTGTCAATTTCATCTGCGCATGGTGAAGGCGTTAAGGATATTATTGATTTAGCCTTAGAAAGTTTTCATGTGGTTGAAGAAGAGGCTGAAGAAGATTATACCGGTGACAGAGTGCCGAAAGTGGCTATTGTTGGTCGTCCTAACGTAGGGAAATCGACGCTAGTGAATGCTTTACTTGGTGAAGAGCGTGTCATTGCTTTTGATGAACCTGGTACCACGCGTGATTCTATTTCGATTGATTTAGAAAAGAATGGTAAGCACTATACTTTAATCGATACCGCAGGTGTCCGTAAGCGCGGTCGTGTATTGGAAGCAGTAGAGAAATTCTCGGTCATTAAAACCATACAGTCTATTGAAGAAGCCAACGTGGTTATTTTGGTGGTGGATGCGCAAGAAGGGATTACTGAGCAAGATGCCCATGTGGCTGCTTATATTTTAGAAGCTGGCCGTGCATTAGTGGTGGCTATCAATAAATGGGATGGCTTGAAAGAAGAAGAGCGCGATTGGGTTAAACGTGAAATTGATCGTAAACTCATGTTCTTAGACTTTGCAGAATTTCATTATATTTCAGCGCTACGAAAAAAAGGTTTGCCTGAATTATTTGCTTCTGTGGATATTGCTTTTAAAGCCGCGTTTGCCAAACTCTCTACACCGCAACTGACACGCGTGCTGATTGACGCCTTACAGCAACATCAGCCACCTATTAGTAAAGGTATACGTCCTAAATTACGCTATGCCCACCAAGGCGGCAGTAATCCACCGATTGTCGTGATTCACGGTAACCATGTCGATGGCGTAAAAGACGCTTACACTCGATTCTTAGAGAAAACCTTCCGTAGAACATTCCAGCTTTCTGGTACGCCGTTACGTGTTCAATACAAGCAAGGTAGCAACCCATTTGCTGAAGACGACGATAAACGTAAACCAGGCGAAGGTATTGTAAGTATGCGTAGGCGTAAAACCGCACATCGTGCTGAATTAAAAGCGAAAAAAGAAGTAGAAGATAAAGATAGAAGCGCTAAAAAGCGCTAGGCTATATTTGAATAACTTTAACGTAAGGCTTTAAAATTAAGTTTTAATGCAAAGTTAAGGTAGCAAAAATAATAAAGGGTGGCTAAATGCCACCCTTTATTTTATTCAACTATATTTAATTCAAGAATTAATTAGAGTTCTACTAAATAACAATTTATTGTAAATTCTACTTAATATAAACTTTCCCAGAATTTCCACCACACACGTTCATCCTTAGGCGCATTTTTGCTTAGCATGGGGCTATTTGGGTAATTGGCCTGCAATATACGTAAAGTGTCTGTTTTAAGGTCGTCTAAGCTCATCAAGTCGTAGGCGCTGATCATAATGATTAAAGCTTCTTCAGTGCCTGGAGATTGTGGGTAATATTCCAACACATATTTAGCGCGGTTAATTGCGGCTAAATAAGCTTGGCGCTTCATGTAATAGCGTGCAACGTGTAGCTCATGTTCAGATAGGCTGTTAGCCAAATAGACCATGCGTTGCTGGGCATCTTTGGTATAGCGGCTGTTTGGATAGCGCGTTACTAATTCTTTAAATGTGACAAAGGAATCGCGTAATGAACGCGGGTCACGGTCACTAACTTCTTGTTTCGTCAGCTTTTCTAATACGCCGCGTTCGTTAAATACGGCTAGGCCTTTTAAGTAATAAGCGTAATCAACATTAGGGTGATTTGGATGCAATTTAATAAAACGATCTGCGGCAGCTACGCATAAAATAGGGTCTTGTTTTTTATATTGAGCATAAGCGGTTTCAAGCTGAGCTTGAGCGGCATAGCGGCCATTAGGATAACGCGACTCTAATTTGCCAAAATAGACTATGGCTTTATCATAGTCTTTGTCGAGCATTTTTGCGGCACCTTCTTGATAGATGCGCTCTGCCGTCATGCCTTTGGTATCATCAAGCTCAGTAGGCTTGCCAAAAATCGCACATGCATTGAGTAATAAGGCAAACATTAAAATTAAGATATACTTCATGCCGAAACCACCTTTAAGAATTAATGATAATTATAACCGATGATAGACGCTACTCCACAATCTCTTAGCAATACACTTGCACTTACTATTCCTCACGATTTAGGCGGTCTGCGCTTAGACGTTGCTTTGCAGCGCATGTTACCAGACCATTCTCGCTCACGCCTACAAGCTTGGATCAAATCTGGCTTAGTGACTGTGGATGCTAATGCCACTACTTCTAAAACTAAAGTATGGGGCGGTGAGCAAGTATTAGTCCAAGTGCAAGCTAAACCTGAAACACAAGCTTATGTCGCTGAAGACATCCCACTGAATATTGTCTATGAGGATGAACATATTTTAGTGGTAAATAAACCAGCTGGTATGGTGGTACATCCTGCGGCAGGTAATTGGAGTGGTACTTTATTAAATGCTTTGCTATTTCATGAGCCAGCATTACACGCTGTGCCGCGCGCAGGTATTGTTCATCGGCTAGATAAAGATACCAGCGGCTTATTAGTGGTAGCAAAAACTTTAGCCGCTCAAACTAATTTAGTGCGTCAGTTACAAGCGCGTACTGTTAAACGAGAATACCGCTGTATTATCTGGGGGCAGATTTGGCGCAATGGTGTCATTGATCAGCCTATAGGCCGTGACCCGCGCTCACGTACCAAAATGTCGATTAATCGCAATGGTAAGGCAGCGGTGACGCGCTATGAAGTCCTGGAACGTTTTTCTGTTCAGACTTATATGCGCTGTAATTTAGAGACAGGACGTACGCACCAAATTCGTGTGCATATGCAACATCTAAAAGCGCCTATCGTAGGCGATTTGGTTTATGGTTTCCGTGGCATTGTACCTATTCGTGCCATGACGCAAACGCTACGCGATGCTGTTGATAAGTTTGATCGCCAAGCCTTACACGCTATTAAACTTGGCCTGCTACATCCTGAGACTGATGAATTTATGGAATGGCAAATTGAGCTGGCAGATGATATGAAAGCCCTGCTTGAAGCGATGCGTTATGAAGATCCAAGTACCGATGAAGATGATTTTGAGTTGAGTTTTGGCGGTTTACAAACAGAGCCATACCTTGCTGATGAAGATTATGAAGATGAAGCTGATGACGACTTTGAATATGATGAAAGCGAAGAGGGCGATTTTGATGGCGTTGAGCTTGAAGATGGTGATCTTGAAGAAGATGATCTTGAAGAAAGTGATGATTTAGCGCCTAAAGGAAAAGCATAATAAGTAATCATGCGTGAAATTGAATTTATCAAGCCTAGTTGGCCAGCACCTGCAAATGTAAAAACACTACAGACCACACGTATTGGTGGTTTTAGTCAGGCACCTTATGCGAGTTTAAATTTAGGTATGCATGTCGGCGATGATGTTTCTGTAGTTGTCAAAAATCGCCAGTTACTTTGCGCATATTTGCCTAGTGAGCCTGTGTGGGTCAATCAAGTGCATGGTATCGACATTATTGATGCGGCAAAAAATTCGGGTCTGCAAAATGCCGATGCCTCTTTTACGACACAAGCGAATATTGTATGTGTGACCATGACCGCTGATTGTTTGCCGGTCTTGTTGTGTGACAAGGCTGGCACAGTTATTTCCGCGGTGCATGCAGGTTGGCGTGGTTTGTGTGATGGTGTGATTGAGGCCGCGGTCAATAAAATGGCTGTTTGCCCAAAGGATATTTTAGTCTGGTTAGGTCCGGCAATCGGGCCGCATGCTTTTGAGGTTGGCGATGATGTTAGGCAACAATTCATCCTTAAAGATGCGCAATCTGAGTTGGCGTTCAAGCCGCATGTGGATCATCAATTAAATGCTAAGTGGCTGTGTAATATGTATTTAATCGCGCAACAACGCTTAAATAAATTAGGCGTTACGCTGGTTTACGGCGGAGGTATTAATGAGCATTTTTGCACTTATACCGATGAAATGCGGTTTTTCTCATACCGGCGCGACAGCGTCACAGGACGTATGGCGAGTATGATTTGGCTAGTGCCTTAATCTTTTTCTGCTGTTTTAAGCGTTGGTATATTCCAAACACTTAGCGATAAATCACACTACGCATACTCAAACTTGCCAGATCAAAAGATTCGGTTAAAAACTTCATTTCATCGTCTGTATGTCGTACAGCAGCAACGTATAACAAAGGCAAGTAATGTTCATGGGTAGGTACGGACAACTTTGCAACGTTGACAGCCAGTGATATATTATTCAAGGCATCATCATTGCGAGTTTCTAGCGCAGCTTTTATATAATAGTCAAAACTTAGCGCCCAATCTGTGGGCCCGCTATTTGGGTTTAGCCATCCTAAATTATGCACAATGTTGCCGCTGCCAATAATCATTACGCCTTGTCCACGCAGGGTCGCAAGGTTTTTTGCAAAAGAAAAATGACCGGCAAAATCTAAATCAACATTCAAACTTAGTTGAAACACTGGTACATCTGCTGCTGGAAAAATAGATTGTAATATCGACCAAGCGCCATGATCCAAACCCCAATTTTCAGTTTTATTTACTGTGCCTGCCACAAATAAATCACACAGCTGATTCGCAAATTCTGGCGCACCAGGTGCAGCGTATTGCTGGGCGAATAATTCAGCAGGAAAGCCAGCAAAGTCATGGATGGTTTTGGGAGGATTAGCAATGCAAACCTGAGTGCCATGTGTTTGCCAGTGGGCTGAAACACACAAAATAGCCTTTGGTTTAGGTAAATTTTTGCCTAGTGCTAGCCATGCGTCACGATAAGGATTATCAGTAATCGCATTCATAGGGTTGCCGTGACCGATAAATAATGCTGGCATGCGTTCTGTCTTGTTTGAATTGCTCATGGTGTTTATGGTTATTTAAAATTTAGATTGGTTGAAAGTCCGTGCTTAAAGTCTGCGCTAATCTGTAGTTCAATCTGTAGTTTTAATCTACGATAAATCGCCTCAATGTGATTGCTCGTTTATAATGCACACTTTATTTTGTAAGTTTAGACTAATTAAATGCAATATTTGAGAATTACATGCTGAGTTTTGCAAATGAAGCCGCGCCATTATCCACGCTAACGTGGATTGTGGTATCAAGCTTTGTCGGCGGATTGCTGAGCGTTTCTTTAGCTGCGGTATTTGCGCTGAGTGTACGCACCACTTGGGTGCCTATGTTAGTCAGTTATGCGATTGGCGCAATGTTGGGCGCTGTGTTTTTAGAGATTTTGCCACATGCTTTTAGTATTGCCGGTAATGTGGAAACAGTTTCTGCTACCTTGTTGCTAGGTTTGTTACTATTTTTTATACTAGAAAAATTAGTCATCTGGCGCCATTGTCATGGCGATCATTGTGAAGTGCATGCCATGCACACTGAAGAAAATTGTCCTCAAGTGGCAAGCGCGCACGGGCCAATGGCTGAAGGCGTTAAATACAAAGTGGTGAATGCACCACAACAAGCTTCGGTATTATTAAGTAATAATAGCCATTCACACAGTCATGCGCATGATGGTGGCCGCAGCGGTTTGATGATTATGATAGGCGATACTTTCCATAATTTTATTGATGGTATTTTGATTGCAGCGGCTTTTACAGCTGATATTAAATTAGGCGCGGTTACCGCTTTGGCGATTATTGCGCATGAAATTCCACAAGAAGTCGGTGACTTTTTAATTTTATTGCACTCTGGTTATAGTAAAAAGCAGGCATTAATTTTTAACTTGGTTTCCAGTTTAGCAACATTAGTTGGTGGTTTAATGGCTTATTTCGCCTTGCAATATGTGCAAAGCTGGATCCCAATTATTCTAGGATTAGCTGCTTCTAGCTTGCTTTACGTGGCCGTTGCAGATTTGATTCCAGGTTTACATAAACGTACAGAATTAAAAGCCACTTTAAGCCAAGTATTACTCATTGGCCTTGGGGTTAGCACCATCTGGTTCGCCCACAGTGTCCTCGAGTAAAGTTTCGTCATTGAGTTTAGCTGCCTGTTTAAATCTTCGGTGCTTGACACCAAGTACCCATAAAAGTATTGCACAAGGTAATAAACCGTAAAATATAAAAGTGAAAATGCCTGCTATTACAGTTTTTTCTGTAGCCGCCATTAATACGGTAACGTAAAGCCAAGCAATTGCAATAATGTACATAAGTTAACAATTTAATTATAAAGATTGGTCAATATTGATGAGTATTTCAAATCCAAAAGTCGGCTTCGTTTCATTAGGTTGCCCTAAAGCAGGCTCAGACGCAGAACGTATTCTCACCCAATTGCGTGCAGAAGGCTATGAAATTTCCGGTAGTTATGAAGACGCTGATTTAGTGGTGGTTAACACCTGCGGCTTTATTGATAGCGCCGTTGAAGAGTCGCTTGATGCCATTGGTGAGGCGATTAAAAAGAATGGCAAGGTCATTGTTACTGGCTGTTTAGGTGCAAAAAAAGGTGTGGTTGAAGCTGCACATCCAAGTGTACTAGCGGTCACTGGCCCGCACGCGTTGGAAGAAGTAATGATTGCCGTACACGCAAATTTACCTAAATTGCACGAGCCGTTCATAGACTTAGTGCCACCACAAGGCATACGCTTAACGCCTAGTCATTATGCTTATTTAAAAATTTCAGAAGGATGTAACCATCGTTGCAGTTTCTGCATTATTCCAAGTATGCGCGGTGATTTAGTGAGTCGCCCGATTGGCGAAGTCATGAACGAAGCTGAAAATTTAGTCAATGCCGGTGTTTCAGAAATTTTAGTCATATCGCAAGACACTTCGGCTTATGGCGTTGATGTTAAATATCGCCCGGGATTTTGGAATGGTCGCCCAGTTAGAACACGTATGACTGAGCTTAGTCAGGCCTTGAGTGAATTGGGTGTTTGGGTGCGTTTACATTATGTTTACCCGTACCCGCATGTGGATGAAGTGATCCCATTAATGGCCGATGGCTTGATCTTGCCTTATTTGGATGTGCCGTTCCAGCATGCTAGCCCACGTATACTTAAAGCCATGAAACGTCCAGCGCATGCTGAAAATAATCTTGCACGCATTAAAGCTTGGCGTGAAATTTGCCCAGATATTACTGTACGCAGCACATTTATCGCAGGCTTTCCAGGTGAAACTGAAGATGACTTTAAAATGCTGTTGGACTTTTTAGAGGAAGCGCAGTTGGATAGAGTGGGCTGCTTTACTTACTCTGCGGTAGATGGGGCAAAAGCCAATGAACTGCCAAATCATGTGCCTGAGGAAGTTAAACAAGAGCGATTAGCGCGATTTATGGAAGTGCAAGAGCGTATTAGCGCAGCAAAACTTCAAACTAAAATCGGTACTATGCAAACTGTTTTGGTCGATGAAATCAACCAGTTAGAGGATGGTAGTTTTGAGGCGATAGGGCGTACTAAAGCGGATGCGCCTGAGATTGATGGCGTGGTTTATTTGGATGATGCTGAAGGTCTAAGCCCAGGTGATTTTGTAGAAGTACAAATTACAAAAGCGGATGGTCATGATTTATGGGGTGGTCCACCTAGGGATTAGTGCATCAACCTTTTGATGCAGGGTCTAGCAAAGCCGAGTCTTGATGTTTTAGGGTTTTGGCCGGATTTTAAGTTAGCGTATAGAAAAATTAGCTAAATAAATCGGGCAATATCGGTGCGGGTCTTTCGCTATCTGCACGCGCTTCTAAAAAATCATATGTAAGTGGGCAGCGGCTAGGCTTTCTTGCGGCTTTGTTACGTTTAGCTGTAGTTGGTACTAAGTCAATAAAAGGGGTTTGGCTAATTCTTATATAACCCGTAGCGGCTAATTTTTGCGTGGTCGCTTCAAAAAAGCTGAGCGGATTATCAATATTCTGTAAAGTGACTAATGCTTGGTTGGTATTTTTATTTTTACTAACTTTAACGACGTTATACATAACAAACTTATTTGCGGTCTGCTTGCCGTAAATTTCACCTGTATGAATATTCACATTGGCTTCCTAGTTAGAGTCACTGAGTATATTATCTTTACTATTGGTGATTAACAAGCCATCGCTAGATTTATGGTTACTTTCTACGCAGATTGATATGCGATTTAATCAAATCTGTCGCTTGAAAGCGGAATCTGCTGCCATCGAAGTCTTTAACCCACATATGTAATAAGCCACTGAAGAACAAGTGAGTGTCGACTGCTAGCGCGCGCGGATTGTTTTTGCCAATCAATAATTGCTGAGCTTCAGCTCGTTCATAAGCAAGTTGAATTTTTTCGGTAATATTTGAACAGTTGTTGAGTATTTGCTGCAATACCGTGGCAAACTCATCAACATATTCGCATTTAATCATCATGATTTCATAAGTCTGACGCATTTCAATATTTTCATTTAATTCATTGATGGTGTCGCACAGGCTATTCTCAATCTGTGTCAGAGGATCTTCATTGCCTTGCATGGTCAATGTGTCGTCCATACGATCTATCAGCGGTAGAAAAACTTGCTCACGAATAGCATGAAAAATTTCAGTTTTATTTTTAAAATGCCAATACACCGCACCACGAGTGACTTCGGCATGGCTTGCAATATGTTCTAAAGTAGAGCGGCTGACGCCTCGTGCGAGAAATACTGCACGAGCGGCGTCAATAATGCGCCGGCGTGTGAGTTCTGCATCTTCTTTAGTTTTTCTTACCATGAGCGTTCGCTTAAACTTTTTCGAGTTGTCATTTAATGTTTTCGTTTAGCTTAAATACGTCATCATCAACGTTATTCCTGAGATTTATAGACGTATTCATAAAAACCTATATACATACATACTTGTTTGTATATAATATACATACAAATGTGTATGTAAGCAAGTGCTGTTCAGCAAGTTCAACTAAAAAACACTGCAAAATTAGAAACATAGCGTAATTAAAGGCTTGGGGTAATTAATGATGATTAACAGTAATGTGCAACACAAACAAGTAGAAATATTCTCATCTGCGCCAGTTATGTTCAGCATGAAGCTGACCACTGTTGCGCTCATCGCCAGTTTGGCCTTAATAAGCTGTGGCAAGAAAAGCGACTCAGCTACACAAAATGGCAAGATGCCTGCAATGCCAGTTAGTGTCATTGAGCTACAAGCTACCAGTGTCCCTGTTAGTGCTGAAACAGTTGCACAAACTGAAGGCGCTAAAGAAGTGGAGATTCGCCCTCGCGTTGGCGGAATTCTACTTAAAAAGCTTTTTGAAGAAGGCGCGCCAATTAAAGCCGGTCAAGCCATGTTTTTGATCGATCCGCTGCCATTTCAGATTGCTCTTGCAAATGCGAAAGCACAATTGGCTCAACAAGAAGCACGAGTAGAGCAAACACAACGGGAAGCAGCACGTTTGGATGGTTTACTAAGTTCACAGTCTATTAGCAAGCGTGAATCTGATAATGCTAGGTCTGATAATGCTTTAGCGCGTGCATCCCTTGCACAATATGCCGCTAGTGTACGTGAAGCAGAGCTTAATTTATCTTATACAACAGTCACATCTCCTTTATCAGGCATTGCCGGTAGATTTGAATTTTCTGAAGGTGCTTTAGTGAACGCAAATACCAGTTTACTCACCAAGGTGATTCAAATTACACCGATTTGGGTGCGATTTAGTTTATCAGATAGTGAAATTGCGCAATTGGGTGGCCATTTAACACAGGTGAACGTTAAAGAGGTGCGTCTATTATTGCCTGATGGTCAAGAGTATGCACAGAAAGGTAAGTTGAATTTTGCTGCCAGTGGAATAGACCCTCAATTAGGTACCCAGCAATTGCGTGCAACTTTCAACAATGATGATAAGCGTTTGTTGCCAGGACAGTTTGTACGCGTTCGAGTGACTACAGGCCTCCAAAATGGCGTTTTTGTAGTGCCACAAACTGCGGTAATGACTAACGATCAGGGGCGATTCGTATATGTCGCAAACGATAAGAATGAGGCGGTAGTAACGCCTATCGTTACGGGTAATTGGGTCGGTAAGAACTGGGTGGTGCTAAGTGGCCTAAAGGCTGGAGAAAAAGTCATCGTGGATAATATTATTAAATTACACCCAGCCGCTGCGATCGCGCCACATCCATTTGAAACGGCACCATCTGCGCATAAGACCTCTGAGGTTACTAAGAGAGCGGCAAAATTAGCCGTGACTATTTAGGCTTTAGCACCACAAAAGCATACACAAAGTAAGCCTTATCAATAAGCCTTATCTAAAGTAACAAAATAAGCTTAAGCGAGATTCAACATGACTAAATTCTTCATTACACGGCCTATTTTTGCCAGCGTTTTGTCCATCATTATTGTGCTGGCAGGATTAGCTGCTGCGCTTAAATTGCCGATTGCGCAATATCCACAGATTGCACCGCCCACAGTGTTGATTACAGCCACTTACCCAGGCGCAAGTGCGGATACGCTTTCTAAAACAGTTGCTGCGCCTATCGAAGAGCAGTTAAGTGGTGTGGAAGGCTTGCTGTACTTTAACTCTAGTGCCGATTCTAGTGGCACATTGACCATTACTGCCACTTTTGAAGTAGGTACCGATGTTAATCAAGCGACATTTAATGTCAGCAATCGAGTAAATATCGCATTGCCACGCCTGCCAGATGAAGTTCGTAGAACTGGTTTAGTAGTACAAAAGCGCTCAAACGATATTTTGTTAGTGGTGATGTTGACCGATAAGCTCAAAAAATATGATCCACTATATTTGAGTAATTATGCCACATTGAATGTGCTGGATGAACTTAAGCGCATTAAAGGTGTGGGCGATGCCAGTATTTTTGGCGCGCAAGATTATTCTATGCGAATCTGGCTACGCCCAGATCGCATGGCGCAACTAGGTGTTACTACGACAGATATAGCCAATGCAATTCGCATACAAAACGCCCAATACGCCGCTGGTAAAATTGGTCAAGAGCCATCACCGTCATCGCAGCAAATTGTTTACACAGTCACAGCCAAAGGTCGCTTGATTGAGCCTAGTGAATTTGGCAATATTATTATTCGTGCAGACGGACCTCGTGGCGTACTTTATCTAAAAGATGTCGCGCGGATTGAGTTAGGCTCACAAAGCTATAACGTACGAACCTCTTTAGACGGTTTGCCGGGAACAGGAATTCCTATTTTCTTGCAAAGTGGTGCAAATGCGCTAGAAACAGCCAAGTCTATTAAAGCCAAAATGACCGAGCTTAAGCAAAGATTCCCTGAAGGTATCAACTGGGAAGTACCTTATGACACTAGTGATTTTGTAAAATCATCCATCACTGAGGTATTGAAAACACTGGGTGAAGCCATGTTACTGGTGGTTTTAGTTGTCTACCTATTCTTGCAAAGTTGGCGTGCGACGCTGATACCGCTGATTGCCGTGCCTATTTCATTAATTGGTACTTTTGCTGGTTTGTGGATGTTTGGTTTTTCTATTAATACGCTAACACTCTTTGCTATGGTGCTTTCTATAGGTATTGTGGTGGATGACGCGATTGTCGTGCTAGAAAACGTTGAACGATTGATGACGGAAGAAAAGCTGTCGCCTATGTTGGCAGCGGTCAAGTCTATGGAACAAGTATCAGGCGCTGTGGTGGCGATTGTATTGGTGCTTTGTGCAGTGTTTGTGCCTGTCGCATTCTTGGGTGGTATTGCCGGTGAAATGTATCGTCAGTTTGCCGTAACGGTTGCAGTTGCGGTGGTCATTTCTGGCATTGTCGCTCTAACACTTACACCCGCTTTGTGTGCCATATTATTAAAATCAGTCCATACTGAATCTAAATTCTTTAAACCATTTAACCGTGGTTTTGAAAAATTAACTAGCTTTTATTCGGCCACTGTTAATTTAACATTGCATCATAAAGTGATCGGCACTGTGGTATTTGCTGTAATTATTGGTTTAGTGGTGGTGTTGCTTAGAAGTGTGCCAGGTAGTTTTGTCCCTGCCGAAGACCAAGGTTATGTGGTCACGGCAGTAATTATGCCAGATGGCGCGACTTTAAGTCGCACGACTAAAACAACGGAAGCTGTGCGTTCTGCAATCTCAAAAGATCCAGCAGTGGCGCATGAGTTTGCTGTGAACGGTTTTGATTTGATCGGCGGTGGCAACAAAACCAGTGCGGCAACTATGTTTGTGCGTTTAAAAGATTGGGCGGCACGTGAAACAACAGCTGATGATATTGTTAAAAAATTATTCGGCATAGGCATGCAACAACCGGATGGTTTGGCCATTGCTTTCAATCCGCCAGCGATTCGAGGCTTAGGCAGTTCTGGCGGGTTTGAAGTGTATGTCCAAAGTCGCAGTGATTCTAACCCTATGCATTTGTCAGCAGTGGTGAATAACTTTACCGATGCTTTAAAGGCAGAAAAACGCTTAGCGGGTATCAATACTTTCTTTCGCCCAACGGTACCGCAGTTATTTGTAGAAGTTGATGAAGCAAAAGCGATTTCCTTGGGTGTGCCTGTAGCTGATATTTATGCCACCTTACAAAGCACAATGGGCTCCTTGTATGTGAACGACTTTAATAAATCCGGCAGAACTTACCGAGTACAGTTACAAGCAGAAGCTGAGTACCGGATGAAAGCGGAAGATTTAGGTAAGGTGTATGTGCGATCAGATAAAGGCCAGATGATTCCACTCTCTGCATTAAGTAAAATTAGCCATGTGGTTGGTGCCGAGCAATTAGAACGTTATAACGGTCTGTTGTCGGCAAAAGTGTTGGGCGGTGGTGCGCCTGGCATGAGTTCTGGAGAGGCGATTAGTATGGTGGAGAAAATTGCTGCGGAAAATCTACCCGATGGTTACCAGATTGCCTGGACTGGCCAAGCTTATCAAGAAAAACGCACAGGCTCTGCGGCCATATACGCTTTCGGATTTGCGATTATTATGGTGTTTTTGATTTTAGCTGCACAGTTTGAAACCTGGGCCTTACCACTGGCCGTGATTATGGCCGTACCATTTGCCTTGGCTGGTGCTTTATTGGCGGTACTACTTCGCGGCATGCCGAATGATATTTACTTTCAAATTGGCTTGATTACCTTGGTCGGCCTAGCTGCTAAGAATGCGATCTTGATTGTAGAATTTGCTAGCCAAAAAATGGAATCTGGCATGCCTGTAGCGCAAGCTGCATTAGAGGCGGCAAGAATGCGCTTCCGGCCCATAGTCATGACTTCAATGGCTTTTGTATTAGGCATCGTGCCTTTGGTGTTTGCCTCTGGTGCAGGCGCTGCAGCACGTCGTTCAATGGGAACCGGTGTCTTTGGTGGCATGATATTAGCTACTTTTGTGGCTACGATATTCATCCCTTTGTTTTTTACTTGGTTGAGCAATACTCACGTAGATAGAAAACATCATGACAAGGGCTTAGTGCCAGAAGTAGATCATTCTAAGGAAACCGTATGATGCAGCAGTTAAATTCCAACCTCGTTCAACACGCTAAAATTAAATTGGTTTGTGTCGTTGTCGCTGCAGTTTTACTAGCAAGCTGTAAGTCTGTTGGTCCTGATTACCAACGTCCGCTATTGCCGTTACCTGCACAGTATGCTGAAGTTGCAAATCAAGCGGCCACGGAAGTATCTAATACTTGGTGGACCTTGTATCAAGATCAAATGCTGAACGATTTAATTAGCAATGCTTTGCAAAACAATACTGATATTAAATTGTCTGTGGCGCGGATTGAAGAGGCTGATGCTGTCATGCAAGAAGTCGGCGCGGCGCTATTTCCACAAGTAGATTTGAATATGAACAGCAGTCGCAGTCGAGTGACCGCAGTGGGTGCTAATCCTGCGCTTATTAATCCTCGTAGCAACTATAGAGGACAGCTTGGCACCTCATTTGAACTCGATTTTTGGGGTAAGTTACAGCGAGCTAAAGAGTCTGCCCGTGCGCAGGCTTTGGCTAGCCGTTATGCAAAAGAGACAGTTAAGTTATCACTAACAGGCTTAGTAGCAAGCAATTACTTGCTATTACGTAGTTTGGAAGCGCAAATCAATTTGACGCAATCCAACTCAAAAAGTCGCAATGAAAGTCTAGAATTAACCAAACGTCGTCTAGAAGGTGGTGTGGCCTCTGCACTAGATGTTTACCAAGCTGAAGTGGCCAGTGCAAATATGCGCGCGCAATTGGCTGAGTTGACTAGGCTTCGTGCGTTGAGTTTGCATCAGCTCTCAGTGTTGACCGGCATATTGGATTTGAATATCGTTGCAGCGGATATCAGTCTGATGCCGATTCCGCCAATACCACCTTCAGGCTTACCTTCAAGCTTATTAGAAGCGCGGCCAGATGTTCGCCAAGCTGAGGAGCAAATGATTGCCGCAAATGCGAATATAGGCGTAGCTAAGGCTGCTTTGTACCCAACTATTTCACTGACCGCTAATATGGGCGGGGAAAGTTTGGCTTTAGGCGATATATTGAAGTCTGCCGCGAGAATATGGACTGGTGGTGTGAATTTATATTTACCAATCTTTGATGCGGGTAAAAATACTGCTCGTATTACTCAAGCAACTGCTAAGCAGAAGCAAACGCTTGCCACTTATGAAGCGGCGATTCAGAACGCCTTTCGAGAAGTAAATGATGCTTTGGTAAATTTAAGACAGAATACCGAACGCGAAACTGCGCTTAATTTAAGTCAGTCGACGGCTAAAAAAGCCTTAGACATTTCCGAAAATCGTTATAAATCTGGTTATTCAGGCTATCTTGAGGTGTTGGATGCACAGCGTGTTTATAACGACAATGCTTTAGCTTTTATTCAGAGTCGTCAAGCTAGGCTAGCAGCTACGGTCTCACTCTTTAAAGCGCTAGGCGGCGGATGGCAGCCTCAGGCTGCGCAATAAGTGATGATTACATTCGATTTAAAGCTTCATTACTTTTTAGAGCAAATCGGATGTGCATGGTAAAATGTCGGCCTTGTTCTAAACTTTTTGTATTGTTAAATTATGATCGTTCGCACCAGATTTGCGCCTAGTCCTACCGGATTCCTACACATTGGAGGCGCCCGCACCGCTTTGTTTTCATGGGCTTTTGCTAAAAGACATGGCGGTCAATTTATACTACGTATTGAAGATACCGATGTTGCCCGTAGTACACCAGAGGCGGTGCAAGCAATATTGGATGGTATGCATTGGCTGGGGCTAGATTATGACGAAGGCCCTTTTTATCAAATGCAAAGAATGGATCGCTACAAGCAAGTGATTCAAACTATGTTAGACGCTGGCAGCGCCTATTATTGTTACAGCAGTAAGGATGAGCTTGATGCTTTGCGTGAGCAGCAAATGGCAAACAAACAAAAACCTCGTTACGACGGTAAATGGCGTCCAGAAGCCAATAAAGTATTGCCAGCAATTCCGCGAGATGTAAAGCCTGCTATTCGCTTTAAAAATCCACAAGTGGGTGTAGTGGTATGGGACGACTTAGTTAAAGGCCGCATTGAAATTGCTAATGCTGAACTGGATGATTTAATTATCGCTCGGGCGGACGGAACGCCAACCTACAATTTTTGTGTAGTGGTAGATGATAGCGATATGGGCATTACCCAAGTCATACGGGGCGACGATCATGTTAACAATACGCCGCGTCAAATTAATATGCTGATGGCGTTAGCCGAAATTGATAGCGCTATAAAAGTACCGCAATACGCCCATTTGTCTATGATTTTAGGTGGTGATGGACAGAAATTGTCTAAGCGCCATGGCGCGGTCAGTGTGATGCAATATGATGATGACGGTTACTTGCCAGAAGCGGTGTTGAATTATTTAGCGCGATTAGGTTGGAGTCACGGTGATGATGAAGTGTTCAGCATGCAGCAGTTTGCTGAGTGGTTTGATCTTGACCATATCACGCCTTCAGCAGCACAATTCAATACAGAAAAGCTTAATTGGATAAATGCTCATTACATTAAGCAGGCGGATAATACTTCTCTTGTGACTGATATTGGCAAGCGTCTGAGCAAACTAAATATTACTATTGGCGCACAAGGTAATTTACCTGCTGTGATCGATTTATATAAAGAGCGCATCAACACGTTGAATGAGCTTGCAAGCAGTATTGCTTACTTTTATCAAAAACCGGTGTTTGATGTAGCGGCAAGTGAAAAGCATCTCACTGCCGATATTAAGCCTGTACTAGCAACTTTGGTAAGCCTGCTCGCGCCAATAGATTGGCAGGCAGAGCTTATTCATCAGGCGATTAATGAGGTGGTCACTCAGTATCAATTGAAATTCCCCAAAGTGGCTATGCCGCTAAGGGTGGCTTTAACAGGTATCGCGCAGTCGCCGAGTATTGATCAAGTAATGGCTTTGCTGGGCAAGGATGAAGTGTTGGCTAGAATTAATTTTGCGACAAGCTAGTTTTTACATATTTTAACTTCTAAAATATTTCAATTAGGCGCTGAATTTACTATTGAAATATTTAAACTAGCCTCAATTTCTATAATCTAGGCTGTATAGTTAGCGATATGTGTAGGTTAAATCATTTCACTAAATTGGTTAGCTAGGTAAAAATTCAGCAATATAGTGAACGAAATGTATAGATTCGGTCACACAAAGGTAATGCTGGTAATTTTGCCAGTGTTAAGATTTATTTATTTAACTCCAAACAATAGGAGACACCATGAACCCCAAAGGGCAAATGTTACAAGACCCATTTCTTAACGCATTACGTAAAGAGCACGTCGCTGTATCTATCTATCTAGTCAACGGTATTAAACTTCAAGGTCAAGTTGATTCGTTCGATCAATATGTCATTCTGCTTAAAAATACCGTCACACAAATGGTTTATAAGCATGCAATTTCTACCATTGTACCAGCACGTATGGTTACAATTCCTCTGCCTGAAGCTGAAGAGTAAGCCGTTAATGAAACAGCAGGTCGAATAACCATTGAAAGATTTGTTTGAACGACCGAGTGGTGGCGAAGCGGCTATATTGGTCAGCATCAATTTTGGTGATACTGATTACGAAGAAAGTCTACATGAGCTTCGTCAATTAAGTCTCAGCGCGGGTTTATTCATACGCGGCACGATCGAAGGTAAGCGTATTACGCCGGATGCAAAACTTTTTATTGGCAGCGGTAAAGCTGATGAGTTGAAGCAAATGATGCAAGCCAGTGAGTCGGATATTGCTATTTTTAACCACGATCTTTCCCCCTCGCAGCAGCGCAATTTAGAGCGACTTTTACAAGCGCGAGTCGTTGATAGAACTGGTTTGATATTGGACATATTCAGCCAGCGCGCGCAGAGTCATGAAGGTAAGTTGCAAGTTGAGCTGGCGCAGATGGAGCACTTGTCTACCCGCTTAGTCCGCGGATGGACTCACCTAGAGCGTCAAAAAGGCGGTATTGGTGTGCGCGGTGGTCCTGGTGAGACGCAGCTAGAGCTTGATCGCCGTATGTTGCGAGACCGTGTTAAGCAGTTACGTGAAAAGTTACTTAAACTAAAGGCGCAGCGCGGTATGCAGCGGCGAGCCCGTAAGCGTTCTAAAGTAATGACGGTATCGTTGGTTGGTTATACTAATGCAGGAAAATCGACAGTCTTTAATCGTCTGACAAAGGCTGATATTTACGTGGCGGATCAATTGTTTGCTACTTTAGACACAACAACGCATAAGACTTACGTTGAAGGTTGCGGTTCAGTTGTGATTTCCGATACGGTTGGATTTATTAAGCATTTGCCGCATGCTTTGGTAGAAGCATTTGGTGCAACCTTGGAAGAGGCTGTGCAAGCTGATTTGTTGCTACACATTGTTGATACCGCCAGTACTAATCGCGATGAACAAATTACGCAAGTAAATAAAGTGCTGGAAGAGATAGGTGCGGCCAATGTGCCGCAGATTTTAGTGCATAACCAAATTGATCGGGTCGGTCTGCAGCCTTCAATTGGGCGTGATGAATATGGTAGAATTACAAGCCTGCATGTTTCAGCCAAAACTGGCGAAGGAATGGACCTTTTAAGGTTAGCTATGGCAGAACATTATGAATATTTACAAAAGCAAAGTACTGAAGAAAGTGCTTATGCGTAATCGTTGTCGCTTTATTATTTGGAGTTTTGCATGATTAAATTTCCCGGTTTGGGACAGCGTAACAATGAAGGCCCGCCAGATTTGGACCAGGTAATGCGCGATTTAAGCCGTAAAATCAACACCTTGTTTGGTAAAGGCGGCGGTAACCAATCTAATAATCAACCAAATGGTGCTAGTTTGGGTGGTATTGATTTCCCTATCCTGCCTATATTGGCAGTCATATTCCTCATTTGGCTAGCGACTGGATTTTATTTAGTTGATTCAGGCTCAAAAGGGGTCGTGCAACGTTTTGGTAAAATGGCCGATGAAACAACTGAGCCTGGCCCACGCTGGCATTTTCCATATCCTATTGAAAAAGTCACAGTGGTGAACATGGAGCAAGTGCGCAGGTTGGAAGTTGGCTACAGAACAAACGGTGAAGGCGGTGGCGGTAAAACTAAGCAGCCTAGAGAAGCGCTGATGCTAACCGAAGATGAAAATATCATTGATTTGCAGTTTGCTGTGCAATACAACTTAAATAATGCCAAGCACTATTTATTTAACAATCGTGACACCGATGGCGCGGTAATGTCTGCGGCAGAGTCAGCCATTCGTGAAGTGGTGGGCAAGAATAAGTTAGATGATTTATTGCAAAAAGGCTTGGCAGATACTTCCCAGCGTATGCAAACTATTTTGGATAACTACAAAACTGGCGTACATATTATCAGCGTGTCATTACAAAGCGCACAACCGCCAGAGCAAGTGCAAGAGGCGTTTGAAGATGTAAACCGTGCTAACCAAGATAATCAGCGTCAAGTAAACGAAGGTCAGGCCTACGCGAATGATGTGATTCCTAAATCACGTGGTAAGGCTTCGCGATTGCTAGCTGAATCAGCAGGCTATAAGTTGAAAATTGAAAGCGAAGCAAAAGGTAACGCTAGTCGTTTTGAGCAAATATTGGCGCAATATATCAAGGCGCCTGATGTAACGCGTCAACGTTTATATTTAGATGCACAGGAGCAAATTTTATCTAGCGTAAGTAAAGTGGTGGTCGATCAAAAAGCCGGCAGTATGTTGTATTTACCGTTAGATAAGTTGATGAATTCAAATTCAGCTGCAGCACCGCAGCAGTCGCAATCTTTACAGTCGCTAAATCCGCAAGCTGCACCTGCGGCTGCCGCAGAAACACCAGTTGACCGCACACGAGATGCTTTCCGTAGCCGTGACAGAGAAAGTAGATAGGCGTAAATATAATGAAAAATTTAACGAGTATTCTTTTTGTCGGTATTGTTTTAATTTTACTGTTATCTACCTCTGTATTCACGGTAGATCAAACGCAATTCATCGTGGTTAAGCGCCTAGGTGAAATCGTTTCTGTAAAAAAAGAGCCTGGCATTTATTTTAAAGTACCTTTTATTGAAGATTTAAAGATTTTTGATAACCGTATTGTTACACTTGATTGGGAAGAGCCAGCTAAGTTTAATACCAGTGAAAACAAATACATGCTAGTTGATTCTTTTGTAAAATGGCGCATCATTGATCCTGCAAAATACTATGTTTCGATTAAAGAAGGCGGCGAATCTGCCGCTGAAAATAGGCTTTCTAACGTTGTTAATGCTGGGTTACGTGCTGAGTTTGGTAAACGCACGGTGCATGATGTCATCGCCGGTGAGCGCAATGCGGTGATGGATAGCTTACGAAAAAGCGCTGACTTAGAAGCTCGTCAAATGGGTATACAAGTCGTTGATGTGCGTTTGAAGCGCGTCGATTATTCAGAAGATATTAGTAAATCTGTGTTTGATCGTATGATTGCTGAGCGTAAGCGTATTGCTAACCAATTACGCTCTGAAGGCTCTGCAGCTTCTGAAAAAATTCGTGCAGATGCGGATAAGCAAAGTGAAGTGATTATTGCTGAAGCTTATCGAGATGCACAAAAAGCTAAAGGTGAGGGTGATGCTTCTGCCGCCGCAATCTATAATCAAGCTTATAGTAAAAATCCTGAGTTTTATGCTTTTTACCGTAGCACTGAAGCTTACAAAAATAGCTTCAAGACCAAGAATGATGTGATGGTGTTAGATCCAAGCTCAGATTTCTTTAAATATATGCGTAGCCCTAGTAAAAAGTAGTATAGGCCGTTGTCGGGGTCATTATTAACCGCTTTTGGCTTAATGCTGGTGCTGGAAGGTCTGTTGCCGCTATTGTTGCCGCAAGCTTGGCGTGAAAGTTTTAAGCGCATGATAGCCTTCAAAGATGGGCAGTTGCGCTTTATTGGTTTAATGTCCATTATTGGCGGTTTGCTTATTATGTGGTTAAGCCAGTAGTTTTAAATTAAGTGAAATCTAAGAAATTTAAGAATAATTTAAGTAAGTGAAGATAAAAAATGCGTAATTGGTTGCTCCCAGAATATATTGAAGATGTCTTGCCTGCAGAAGCCGCTCGCATTGAAACCTTACGTCGTACTTTGTTAGATTTATTTAAAGTGCATGGCTATCAGTATGTAATTCCACCAATGCTGGAATATATGGAATCTTTGATAACCGGCGTAGGCCATGATCTTGACTTGGCGACATTTAAAGTAGTTGATCAGCTCACCGGTAGATTGATGGGTGTTCGCGCTGACATGACGCCACAAGCGGCAAGAATTGATGCACATTTGCTCAATCATCAAGGTATTACACGTTTATGCTATGCCGGTAGCGTATTGCGGACTAAGCCAGATGGTTTGGCACAAACTCGTGAACCTCTGCAATTAGGCGCTGAATTATATGGTCATGCTGGCGTAGATAGCGATATTGAAATTCAACGTTTGCTGATTAAATCCTTGCAAGCCATTGGGGTTGAGCAAGTGCATATTGATTTTAGTCATGTTAATATTTTCGGCAGCTTAATCGAATCAAGTCAGATAGGCGCTGAGCTAGAGCAAGACTTATATGCAGCGCTACAAAGCAAAGATCAATCTTCGGT
Organism: Methylophilaceae bacterium; assembly: GCA_947379975.1. Classification (GTDB taxonomy): domain Bacteria; phylum Pseudomonadota; class Gammaproteobacteria; order Burkholderiales; family Methylophilaceae; genus Methylotenera. Next base: position 79,378 of record CANCPF010000002.1, read on the forward strand.
TAAATCGCTTACGCAAAATTTAGATTCAGTCACACGTGAAGCTTTAATAAACTTAACCACGCTAAATGGTGATGTTTCAATATTAGATAAAGCAGCTCAGTTGTTGCCAGCAACTCCAGCAATACAGTCAGCATTAGCAAGTTTGCATCAAGTTAGCTCTGCGCTAAAAGATTTAGGTGTGACGGTCAGTTTTGATTTAAGCGAACTACGTGGTTATCATTACCATAGCGGTATGGTATTTGCGGCTTATGCGCAAGGTTATAAAGGTCCATTAGCACTGGGTGGTCGGTACGATGAAGTAGGTCAGGCATTTGGTCGTGCACGTCCAGCAACAGGATTTAGTTTAGATTTGCGTGGCGTAGTCACGGCGTTGCCGCCAGCTCAGGCTGTCATGGCAATTTTAGCACCGGCCAGTGATGATCTAAGTTTAGCCGCTAAAATTTCTACGCTGAGGGCTGAGGGCCTTGTCGTTATTCAGGCGCTTGCAGGTATAGAAGCAAATTATGAAGAATTAAATTGCGATAGGAAGTTGGTGCATTACAATGCCTGCTGGCATGTAGATAGTATTTAAAAAGATTTAGCCGTCAGGGGATTTAAATCTCAACAGGCAACGATTGAATAAGTATTCGCTTGTAAATAAATGTATTAAATTAACAACATAAAATTAAAATTATAAAGTAAACGTTATGGCAAACAACCTAGTAAATAAAACCAGCATAGCAAAAAATGTCGTCGTTATTGGTACGCAATGGGGCGATGAAGGTAAAGGCAAAATTGTTGACTGGCTGACAGATCACGCCCAAGGCGTAGTGCGTTTTCAAGGTGGCCATAATGCCGGTCATACACTAGTTGTAGGTCAAGGTGATGCGCAGCGTGTTTACAAACTTAATCTTGTTCCTTCCGGTATTGTTCGCACTGGTGTAAATTGCTATATCGGCAACGGTGTAGTGCTTGATGCCGGACATTTACTATTTGAAATTGACGCACTTGAAAAAGATGGTCTAGATGTTAGAAGTCGTTTGAAAGTAAGCTCAGGTTGTCCGTTAATCTTAGATTACCATGTTCGATTAGACGTTGCCCGAGAGCTAAAACGTGGGGCAGATAAAAAAATTGGCACGACAGGCAAGGGCATAGGTCCGACCTATGAAGATAAAGTTGCGCGTCGTGCTTTGCGTCTTTACGATCTATTCTACCCTGAGCAATTCAGTGAAAAGTTACGTGATGTATTGGATTATCACAATTTCGTACTGACTCAATATTTAGGTGCTGAAGCGGTTGATTTTAATCAGCAATTAGATTCTGCACTGCAAAAAGCCGATTTGCTCAAACCAATGGTGGCTGATATATCTGCTGCTTTATATGCAGCGAATGCCGCCGGCCAAAACTTATTGTTTGAAGGTGCGCAAGGCACCTTATTAGATGTAGATCACGGAACTTATCCGTACGTTACGTCAAGTAACTGTGTATCAGGCCAAGCGGCAGCGGGTACAGGCGTTGGTCCAAACATGTTGCATTATGTCTTAGGTATCACTAAGGCTTACACCACGCGCGTTGGCGGCGGCCCATTTCCAAGCGAATTAGACATCGAATCTGACAATTGCCCAGGCAATCAAATGTCAGTCAAAGGTCAGGAAATCGGTACTGTGACTAAACGTAAACGCCGTTGTGGTTGGTTTGACGCTGCAGCACTTCGCCGTTCAGCCATGATTAACGGCCTTACTGGCTTATGCATTACAAAGTTAGATGTACTAGATGGCATTAAAGAATTGAATATTTGTACTGGCTACACTTTAGATGGAAAACATTTAGATTTGCTACCAATAGGCGCTGATGATGTTGCGCGCTGCATCCCTATCTACGAAACGATACCGGGCTGGAGTGATAACACATTTGGTGTTAAAACTTGGGATGGTTTACCAAAAGCGGCACAAAATTATCTTAAACGCTTAGAAGCGCTTTGCGGCGTACCAGTAGATATCGTGTCTACCGGTCCTGAACGTGATGAGACCATTGTTTTACGTCATCCATTTGCTTAATCTTAGCGGATGAATAGCCTCTCGAATAAACGCCTTGCTTGGGCAATTACAGGCTCAGGGCATTATTTAAGAGAGTGCATAGACATTATTCATACGTTACAAGACGTAGATTTATTTTTAAGTAAAGCCGCGGCTGAAGTATTGCAGCAGTACGGCTACAAGCATAATGTTGGCAAGGTTTATCAAGATAAAACTGCCAGCAGCGTGCCTGTGGAATTGTTTTATCAAGGTCGTTATCATAGCTTAATCATCGCGCCAGCTACCTCAAACACCATTGCCAAAATGGTTTATGGCATCTCCGATAACTTAGTCACTAATCTTTATGCGCAAGCAGGTAAAACGCGAGTACCAAGCATAGTTTTTGCTTGTGATACCGCCTCCGAGCTAGAGTCTGAAGCGCCTAGAGATAACCTGGTAAAAGTTTATCCGCGCAAAATTGATTTAGAGAATATCGATAAAATTAAAACCTTTGAAGCGACTACTGTTGTCGATAATATGTGTGCCTTAAACGCGCAGGTGCAAGCTAGGCTACAAGGGCTTCAACTTGCAGTTACTCAAGCTACAGGTTAGTTCTTAATGGCTGACAATTTGCTTTTTCTAACAGGTAAACTTGCAGAAAAAAGTCTAAAAAAAGTTTTAGATGAAGTGCAAAATAATCCAAAAACGCCACCATTCAAATATCGCATTCAGCAAATTGGGGTATCTGTTGCTGCGTTGATGACGCCAGATTTAATCGCGCGTCGGCTCAAGGAGGCGGGTGATGCGGATAAGATTATTTTGCCCGGTCTTTGCCAAGGTGATTTAAGCCAATTAGAGGCGCAATATGGTGTGCCAGTAGAGCGAGGGCCAGTAGATTTAAAGGATCTTCCACAGTATTTTGGCCATGCGGGTGTTGCGCCAGATTTAAGTGACTATAACGTACAAATTTTTGCTGAGATTGTCGATGCACCATTCTTAAGTATTACTGACATTATAAAAAAAGCAGAAGTTTATCAAACGCAAGGCGCTAATGTGATTGATTTAGGTTGCCTGCCGGCCGTACCTTTTCCACACTTAGCGGATACAGTTAAAGCACTTAAAGCCTTGAATTTTCAAGTAAGTGTCGATTCTCTTAATACCGATGACTTGCTAACTGCGGGACATGCAGGTGCAGATTTTTTACTAAGTCTTACAGAAAAAACATTATGGGTGGCGCATGAAGTTAATGCTACGCCTATATTAATTCCTGCTAAACCACATAGCCTGCCATCACTTTATCGCGCTATTGACGCATGCTTAAAAGCAGGTAAGCCGTTTATTGCTGATGCGATTCTGGACCCCATTCACTTTGGGCTGACTCATTCAATTGTACGGTACCAAAAATTACGTAAAAAATATCCTGACATTAAAATCATGATGGGCGTAGGAAATTTAACTGAGCTGACAGATGCTGATACGACTGGTATTAATGCGCTGTTATTCGGCATTATTAGTGAACTTGATATTCATGCGGTTTTAGCTACATCAGTAAGCCCGCATGCAGTAAATGCCGTTGCTGAAGCCAATATAGCGAGGCGGATGATGTATGCAGCAAAACGCGACGACAGGCTGCCTCGTGGATATAGTAACGGTCTTTTAGGTTTGCATGACAGACGGCCATTTACTTATAGCGCCGAAGAAATTAATGAAATTGCATTGCTAATTAAAGACCCAAGTTTTCGCATTCAAGTGAGTGAGGAGGGCTTGCATGTTTACAATCGCGATGGCCTACACGCAGGGCAGGATCCCTTTGCCCTTTATCCACACTTAAAAGTAGATAATGATGCATCACATGCTTTTTACCTAGGTGTGGAGTTGGCGCGCGCACAAATCGCTTGGCAGCTAAATAAGCGCTATGTACAAGATCAAGAAATAGAATGGGGCGTGTCTACACTAGTGCAAGATAAAACCAGTAAAACAGCACATCGTGAGGCCTCGATTAAAGAAAAAGCGATTAAAAATTTAAATAAAACTATAGATGATGCCAAATTAGCGAGAGATTTATCATGATCTATGAAACCATCATCAGTACCATAGATGAACTAGGTAATGCTCATGTGACGCCGTTTGGGATTAGCATGCATGAAAATCTAGTGGTGATTTCGCCTTATAAACCTTCCACCACGCTAGCTAATATTTTAGCCACAGAACATGCCGTGATGAATTTAACTGATGACGTGCGAGTTTTTGCTGGTGCGCTAACAAGACGACAAACTTGGACGTTATTGCCGGCAACACAAGTGACTGGTTTTAGATTGGCTGACAGCTTGGCGCATAAGGAGTTAAAGTTGGTTAAAGTGCTTGATGATGCCTTACGCCCACAATTGTTTATGGAAGTGTTACATGCGGAGCAGCATCAAGCTTTTCTTGGTTTTAATCGTGCGCAAGCTGCGGTTATTGAGCTAGCAGTATTGGTCAGTAGATTAACCAGATTGCCTATGGAGAAAATTACACAAGATATTAATTACCATTTAATAGCCATCGAAAAAACTGCTGGCGCACGTGAACTAGAAGCTTGGGGATGGCTGATGGAAGCGGTTACAAATCATCAGGCTGCCATGAGTGGTGAAAATGTTGCCTAGTAAGCCATCAATTTAAAACGAAACATCAAGATATATTAAGCATGACACAAATACTCATTAGCGTGACCAGTATCGCAGAGGCCCAACTCGCGCTAGATTGTGGGGCAGATATCATTGACTTGAAAGACCCAAGCGCGGGCGCGCTAGGTGCATTGCCACTAAGCTTAATAAAAGAAATTGTCGGTCACATTAATGGGCGAAAATTAGTTAGTGCAACGATTGGTGATTTACCTATGGATGCAGAAACGATCGTAAAGCGCGTTACATTACTCGCCGAGATGCAAGTTGATTACATTAAAATAGGATTTTTTGAGGCAGCAGATTTTAATACATGTTTAGCTGGTTTGAAGCTTGTTACACAAAATGGTACTAAGTTGATTGCCGTATTATTCGCAGAATACGACTACCCGGAAAGTTTGTTTGAGTTAATCAAAGAGGCCGGATTTATCGGTATTATGTTGGATACAGCCAAAAAAAATGGCCAGACTTTCTTTGATTATTATTCCGTGCAGCAACGTAAAGAATTTGCAAATAAAATATTGTCGCTAGATTTAACTTTTGGTTTGGCAGGTTCTCTAAAGTTAGAGAATTTGGTTATGGCTAAACAATTTAATCCTAGCTATATTGGTTTTAGAGGTGGTGTTTGTGATGATAACAAACGTCAATTAGCCCTCAGCGCTGAAAAAATCATGGCAATTTGTAACTTGAATGTAAGTCTATTGTAAATAAACAACAAATATCATCTGAAGCCCTATGATTACTATGTTTAACATTGCACCTGAGGTTTAGATTGCGTAATATCTTAGTGTAGATTGAATTAAGTAGTAGTTAAATTAGGAGAAAATACAAATGAAAAAAAATCTTATTAGTATGGCGGTTGCGGCAACACTAAGTGTGGTTGCATTAGTTGCATCAGCAGAAGATATGTACCGTGGTGCTTGGTACGCAGTGCCAGGTGTAAGTTATATGAATACTGACAGTGATTTGGCTGCTGATAATGGCGCTGGAGCATTTATTAAATTAGGTAAAGAGTTAAGCCCAAGCTGGGATATTCAAGGTGGCCTAGGTTATAACCGTGCAAGTACAAATATTGCCGGCGCTAATGGTCACTATAAACAAACGACATTGGGCTTAGATGCTTTGTACATGTTTAGCCGTGATCAATTCCGCCCATTTTTACTAGCTGGCTTAGGTGTCGCTCATAATAATGTTGATTACTCAAATCTAACCTCTCCAGTACAAGACAAAAGCAAAACTTCATGGTTGGCAAGTGTTGGTTTAGGTGCTCAGTATTTAATTAATGATTCTTTTGGCTTACAAGCTGACCTACGTCATCAATGGTCTCGTTCAGCAGCTAAAGCGACTGGCATTTTTGATGCTGATGGTACTGTAGGCAATACATTGTTAAGTCTCGGTGGTATTTTCCGCTTTGGTGCTCCAGCACCGATGCCGGTAGTTGCTGCTGAACCAGCGCCAGCGCCAGTCGTTGCACCAGCACCTGTAGTTGCTCCTGCACCTCTTCCTGTGGTAACAGCATGTAAGCCAACGTTAGAAACAGTGACTATTTCAGCTGAAAAACTATTTGGTTTTGATCAGTCAAAATTGCAAGAAAGTGGTAAAGCTACGCTAGATGAAACTGCTACTAAAATTAAAGGCAACATTGATATTGAACTAGTCTTGGTTACTGGTCATACAGACCGTATTGGATCAGATGCATATAACCAAAAACTTTCTGAACGTCGTGCTAATGCAGTGAAAGCCTATTTGGTTTCACAAGGTGTTGATGCGGCGCGCTTGCAAGCGGTTGGTAAAGGTGAATCTGAGCCAGTTGTTGCATGTACTGGTGTTAAAGGTAAAAAAGCGATTGAATGTTTAGCGCCTAACCGCCGTGTTGTAATTTCTGCTGAGAAAGTACGTGAGTCAGGTTGTAAATAATTGATTTAATTTAAGCTGAATTATTTACGATTTGATTAATTGTAGGTAATTTATTTAAATCAAAGCAGTAAAAATTAGCCTCGCGATGCGGGGCTTTTTTATTTGTCTTCTATTTATCAGTGCGACCCATCTTGGTTAGGCTAGCCTTTTCTGCGATAATGAGACTTTAATAATTTATGAAAGCTCACCAAATGGCACAATTTGACAATGTAAGCGTAAAAATCAAAGCAAATATTTATTTTGATGGTAAATGTGTCAGCCATACCGTGATGTTTCCAAACGGTACGCGTAGCACAATTGGCGTGATTTTTCCTAGCTCACTTACTTTTAATACGGCGGCTCCTGAGTTGATGGAAATTAATGCGGGATCATGTAATGTTCGCCTTAAAGGTGAAGAAGCTTGGAAAACCTACACTGCGGGAGATAAGTTTACTGTAGCAGCGAACTCGAGTTTTGATATTGAAGTGACTGAAACTGTAGATTACGTTTGTCACTTTGAATAATTTCACACATTAGGAGCTAATTATGCCTTCATTTGATATTAGTTCAGAAGTCGATATGGTTGCTTTAAGCAACGCGGTCGATACGGCGAGTAAGCAAATTACTAACCGTTATGACTTTAAAGGTACTTCAGCCAAAGTTGAGTTAAACGAGAAAGATAGTCTAATTACTTTGTTTGGTGATAACGACTTTCAGTTGGATCAGATTAAAGATATTTTATTGCCGGGTATGGAAAAGAAAGAACCAGACTCAACTAAGCGTCTTGAGCACAAAGAGGTGCAAAAAATTGGTGGCAATAAAGTTAAGCAAGTGCTTGAAATTAGAGACGGAATTGATAGTGAGCTCGCTAAACGTATTAGCAGGCTAATTAAAGATTCTGGCTTGAAAGTACAGGCGAGTATTCAAGGAGATACGGTTCGTGTAAACGGCGCTAAACGCGATTTATTACAAGATGCTATTGCATTTGTGAAAAAGAGCGTAACGGATTTTCCGTTGCAATTTGGTAATTTTAGAGAGTAGTTTTTTAGGTTTATAAAGTATATGGCAAAAACGCTTTACGATAAATTGTTTGATTCGCACGTAGTGCATGAAGATAACGGCACTGCGCTGATTTATATCGACCGTCATTTGGTGCATGAAGTGACTAGCCCGCAAGCTTTTGAAGGTCTACGTTTGGCCGGGCGCAAACCTTGGCGCGTCGATTCTATAGTGGCTACTGCTGACCATAATACGCCGACCAATGGCTGGGATAAAGGATTGGCTGGTATTTCAGATCCAATATCACGGCTGCAGATTGAAACGCTAGACGATAATATTAAAGAGTTCGGTGCGAAGGTTTACTTTCCCTTCATGAATGCTAATCAAGGTATTGTGCATGTGGTTGGACCAGAGCAGGGCGCAACTTTACCTGGCATGACGGTTGTCTGTGGTGATTCGCACACAAGTACCCACGGTGCTTTTGGTGCGTTAGCGCATGGCATTGGTACCTCTGAGGTCGAACATGTCATGGCTACGCAATGTTTGGTACAGAAAAAATCTAAAACCATGCAAGTGTTGGTGGATGGTGTATTAGGACGTGGCGTTACGGCTAAAGATGTGGCGCTGGCTATTATTGGTCAAACTGGCACAGCCGGCGGTAATGGCTATGCGATTGAATTTGCAGGTTCAGCTATCCGTGGCTTAAGCATGGAAGGTCGTATGACTTTATGTAATATGGCCATTGAAGCTGGTGCGCGTGCCGGACTGATTGCAGTCGACCAAACTACGATTGACTATGTAAAAGGTCGGCCACTTTCGCCTAAAGCCGAGCTATGGGATGCTGCTGTTACTTATTGGAAAACATTGCATTCTGATGCTGACGCTGCTTTCGATGCGGTAGTCATGCTAAATGCAGAAGACATTCAGCCGCAGGTAACGTGGGGTACATCGCCAGAAATGGTGGTTGGGATTGATGGTCGCGTGCCAAGTTTAGCGCTAGCTAAAAATGAAGTTCAGCGCAGCGATTGGGAGCGCGCCTATGCCTACATGGGATTGACACCGAATACACCGATTAGTGAAATAAATATCGATAAAGTGTTTATTGGTTCTTGCACTAACTCACGTATAGAAGATTTACGTGCAGCTGCGGCTGTCGCTAAAGGCAAGCATATTGCTCCGAACGTAAAGTTAGCTTTAGTCGTGCCTGGTTCTGGCTTAGTAAAAGCGCAGGCTGAAAAAGAAGGTTTGGACAAAATATTTATTGCAGCAGGTTTTGAATGGCGTGAGCCTGGTTGCTCTATGTGTTTAGCAATGAACGCCGATAGACTAGCCGCTGGAGAGCGATGCGCGTCTACTTCAAATAGAAATTTTGAGGGGCGCCAAGGTCCTGGTGGACGCACACATCTAGTGAGTCCAGAAATGGCAGCAGCAGCAGCGATTGCAGGTCATTTCGTTGATATTCGAACAATTAATTAAAAGGATTTTCATGAAAGCTTTATTTACATTAGTCGCTTTAACCTTTGCACTCACTGCATGTAATACCATACAAGGAATGGGTAAAGATATTGAAAAAGGTGGCGAAGCCATCCAGAAATCAACGCATTAAAGCTAAGCGCTAAATCTAGGCGTTGAAATCTAGGCGTTGAAATATGGACATTAAATCTACACATTCAACTATAGAAATTAAAATAAACTAATTTAAGAACCCAATATGCAAGCTTTTACCCAGTTAAATGGTTTAGTTGCTCCCTTAGACCGCGCAAACGTGGATACGGATGCCATTATTCCAAAGCAGTTTTTAAAGTCGATTAAGCGCTCAGGTTTTGGTGTGAATGCTTTTGATGAATGGCGCTACCTTGATCATGGTGAGCCAGGAATGGATAATGTTAAGCGTCCAATCAATCCTGATTTCGTATTGAATCAAGCGCGTTATCAGGCTGCCAGCATTCTACTTACGCGTGAAAACTTCGGTTGTGGCTCAAGTCGCGAACACGCCCCGTGGGCGCTTGAAGATTTCGGTTTTAAAGTGATAATTGCGCCGAGTTATGCGGATATTTTCTACAATAACTGTTTCAAAAATGGCATGTTGCCTATTGTATTAAGCGCAGATATTGTCGATGACATATTCACTCAAGTTGCAAGCGTAGAAGGTTATAAACTTCATGTCGATTTAGCGGCACAAACCGTCAGTAGGCCTAGCGGTGAAGTACATCAATTTGTCGTCGATGCATTTCGTAAACATTGCTTGCTGAATGGTCTGGACGAAATTGGTCTAACCATGCTGCAGCAAGATAAGATTAAAGCCTTTGAAGCCAAGCATAAGCAAGTGCAGCCTTGGCTTTTCAGTTAATTACGTATTTATTATTCAGCATTCATTTACACGCTAAGAAAGTAACTTTATGAAAATTGCAGTATTACCAGGTGATGGTATAGGTCCAGAAATTGTCGCACAAGCCGTTAAAGTATTAAACGCACTCAATCTTAATTTAGAAATGAATGAAGCACCTATTGGTGGCGCGGGTTATGAGGCTGCTGGTGATCCATTGCCAGCGACTACTCTGCAATTAGCTGAAGAAGCTGATGCAGTGTTGCTTGGCGCAGTAGGTGATTGGAAATATGATAAATTAGAGCGCCATTTACGTCCTGAGCAAGGTTTGCTGCGTATTCGCACTGAACTTGGTTTATTTGCCAACCTTCGCCCAGCATTGCTTTACCCTGAGCTTGCAGGCGCTTCAACGCTTAAGCCTGAAGTGGTTTCTGGTTTAGATATTATGATCGTGCGTGAGTTGACGGGTGATATTTATTTTGGTCAGCCACGTGGTATTAACACCTTGCCAAGCGGTGAGCGTGAAGGTTTCAATACCATGCGTTATTGCGAATCTGAGATTCGTCGCATTGGACGTATTGCCTTTGATATTGCAATGAAGCGAAATAAGAAAGTCTGCTCTGTGGATAAAGCGAACGTGCTGGAAACCACTGAGTTATGGCGCGAAGTGATGATTGAGTTGTCGGCTGAATATCCTGAAGTAGAATTAAGTCACATGTATGTGGACAATGCGGCGATGCAATTGATTCGTGCTCCTAAGCAGTTTGATGTGATGGTGACAGGCAATATTTTTGGTGATATTTTGTCTGATGAAGCCTCAATGTTAACCGGCTCTATCGGTATGTTGCCATCAGCCTCATTAAATGCCGATAATAAAGGTATGTACGAACCTAGCCACGGTTCTGCACCTGATCTTGCAGGTAAAGATGTCGCAAATCCATTAGCAACAATCTTGTCTGCAGCTATGATGTTGCGTTACACATTTAATGACGAAGCGAATGCGTTGAGAATTGAAAGTGCAGTTAAAAAGGCGCTAGCTCAGGGTTATAGAACTGCCGATATTGTGACCGATGGCTGTAAGCAGGTGGGTTGTAACGCAATGGGTGACGCAGTGGTCGCTGCATTAAACTAGTTAAGGTTAAGAATATGCTTAGAGTTGGTTTAGTTGGATGGCGTGGCATGGTTGGTTCAGTGTTAATGCAGCGCATGATAGAAGAAAATGATTTTGCGTTTATTGAACCACAGTTTTTTACGACATCACAAGTGGGTGGCAAAGCACCTAATGTGGGCAAAGACTCTCCAGCTTTAAAAGATGCAACGAACATTAGTGAGCTTAAGCAAATGGACGCGATTATTTCGTGTCAAGGTGGCGACTACACCAGCGAGATTTTTCCTAAATTGCGTGCAGAGGGTTGGCAAGGACATTGGATTGATGCGGCTTCTACCTTGCGTATGGAAAATGATGCGGTGATTGTGCTTGATCCTGTCAATCTGCATGTGATTCAAGATGCCTACACGCATGGTAATAAAAATTGGGTAGGTGGTAATTGCACAGTTTCATTAATGCTCATGGCCTTAAATGGCTTATTCAAAGCCAATTTAGTGCAATGGGCAACTTCCATGACTTATCAGGCTGCATCAGGTGCAGGTGCGCAAAATATGCGCGAATTACTGAATCAAATGGGTGCAGCACATTCTGCCGCACGTCATTTATTAGAAGATCCAGCCTCGGCTATTTTAGATATTGATCGCACGATTGCTGCTACTTTGCGTGACGAAAAATTCCCTACTTCACAATTTGGCGTGCCACTGGCTGGTAGCTTAATTCCTTGGATTGATAAAGATTTAGGTAATGGCCAAAGTAAAGAAGAATGGAAAGGTGGCGCAGAGACCAATAAAATTTTAGGTCGTGAAGCCAACCCGATTATTATTGATGGCTTATGTGTGCGCATTGGTGCGATGCGTTGCCATAGCCAAGCATTGACCATTAAGCTGACTAAAAATGTGCCCTTAGATGAAATCGTTCAGATGTTAGCTGAGGCCAACCAGTGGGCAAAAGTGATTCCAAATGAGCGTGATGCCAGCATGCGCCAACTGACACCTGCCGCTGTTACTGGTACGCTGAATACTCCTGTTGGTCGTTTACGTAAGCTAAATATGGGTGATGATTATTTATCTGCTTTTACTGTAGGCGACCAATTACTTTGGGGTGCAGCTGAACCATTGCGTCGTATGTTGCGTATTCTGGTGGAGAGCTGATTTTAAATTTTTACTTTCAGTTGCAGTCACTAAATAGGTAATTACAACGTTATTGGTTTATGTATATTGGGTCTGAGTTTAAGTCGACCTTCAGCTTGCACCGATAAGTATTTGATGTTATTTTCATAGTTAAGAACTACAGTTGTATCAAGGGTTAACGTGCGCAAAACAAATATTAAGCAAATATCATTGGCGGTCTTTTTCGCCTTTATGCCTTTTGTAGCATACTCTGCTGGATTGGGTAATTTGAATGTCCACTCAGCCTTAGGTGAGCCGCTTAAAGTCGATATTGAGCTTTTATCCGTCAGCCCTGAAGAGCTTTCCACTTTGGTTGCAGGAATTGCTTCAGAAGAAGCTTATGTAGCCCAAGGCATAAAGCATTTAGCTATTCATAATAATATTAAAGCTGAAATAACTAAAAAATTAGACGGCGTTACTATGTTAACGCTACGCTCAATTCAGCCAATTAATGACCCTTATTTAGGTCTGCTTGTTCAAATTGACTGGGCCGCAGGTCGATTGCAACGAGAATACACTGTACTACTAGATCCCCCTGAATATAAAAGCACTGCTACTGAAGCCGCGCTAACCCCAATATCACTACCATCATCGAGTGATAAAGATGTAACAAAAAAAGCAATTAACAATGCTTCTGATAATGTAGACCACAACCAAGTGCCGACCGCAAGTATAGCTGATGCTACGAGTCTAATTGCCCCTGAAAATAAATCTGTAGATGCCGTTAAAGAGATTAGTATTGTTACTGAGCGTGGCGATACTTTAGAAGCTGTAGCCAGAGATATGCAAATAACGGGTATTAGCTTAGATCAAATGTTGCTAGGCTTATACGAGCAAAATAAGAGCGCCTTTTCAGGGGCGAATATTAATCGGCTAAAAGTTGGTCAAATTATCAAGCGACCGACTAAAGAAACTCTCGCATCGATTGATGAGCAGCAAGCTAAACAATCTATAAAGGTACACGCTAATAACTGGAATGCCTACCGGAATAGCTTGGCTAACAACGTTGAAAAGACCAACAAGACTGTTGAGTCTGAACAAAAGCAAATTGCTTCTGGAAAAATAGTCAGTGCAGAAGATAAAGCTAATTCAATTAAGCCCGGCCTACAAGATGTTGTAAGGTTATCGGCGGGCGATCAATCTCTACACCGCAGCGATGGGGAAAGCACTGAAAAAACAGCTAATGCTAAAGTTATGGCCTTGCAGGATGAGGCTACGGCTAGCGAAAAATCCTTGCAAGATGCGCAAGGCCGAAGCCAGGCGCTAGAAAAGCAAATCAATGATATGCAAAAATTGTTGGCGTTAAAAAACCAAACAATGGCGGAATTACAAAAAAAAGCTGAGCCTGCAGTAATAATTAAGCCATCCATCAACCTGCGAACTAAAGAAAAAACTGCATTGGGGTTTATGGCAAACTTAATTAATTCAGCTAATTTTCTTCTGTTAGGTTTGGCTTTTGCTGTAGCGTTTCTAGGCGCGATTTGGATATATTTACGTAATAAGAACAAAAGCGATATTGATAGTTTTGAGCGCTTAATTTCAAGCCCAGACAGATTGCATGTCGATGGTGGGCTTGCTACTAATAGCAGCGCAAATGATGCTGGTCAGATTGCTGAAGTTAAAGAAATATTAAAAGAGTCAATTTCAAAAGAATCTAGTGCTGAAAACAATGCGATAGCTGACTTAGTCCTAGAAAACAGTAGTGTGGTAGAAAGTATTAGTTCCAGCGAGATTGATTCTAATAATGGTAATGAATTGGTCGGCAAGCCTGTTGATGATCAATTTATTAGATCAGATGAGGCTTTATCTGCTAATGCTATCGCTATCGCGCAGAATCTGGATGTAATACCTGCTAAAAACGATTTAAAAGTAATGGCTAAGAAAAAGCCTGTAAAAAAATCTACGACTAATGCATCTGAAATTTCTCCTATTAATTTGGATGTTTCATTTGATTTTCCTGAGATAAAAGAACTGACCGATAATGATGAAATTATACCGGACGTCGATGATGCTGATCCTAAGGGTTTTGAAGCTAAGACATTTGATTTTTCAAAAATTACTTTAGACGTTGCTGACACTGAAATTGAAGATTATGCGGTTTTGAATCCAGTCGCATCTCAAGAGGATGCGACTGCAGATGTGAATGGTAAATTAGATTTAGCCATAGCCTATATTGATAAGAATGACAAGAAAGGTGCAATTAAGTTGTTGCAAGAGGTCGTTAAAGAGGGTGGTGTTAAACAAAAATCACGTGCAAAACTACTCTTAGAAGGCTTGGTATAGAATTAATTTGTGTGAATAAGAGCCGAGCAAGCTGCTCGGTTTTTTATTTTATGCTAATACAAAAATAAATTAACAATTCATCCACAATCAAGCTATTCATGCATAACAATTGTATTTTGGCCGAATAACTTGCGTTTTAGTGTTTAATTAAAGTTCTCAAACATAGAAGATAACACCATAAAACTCAGGACGCGCTTACTATACTTCTAAAATCTATGCACCCATTTGTAAAAATACTATGTTTTATCGCACTATTAGTGCTTAGTAGTTTTCTAAGTCATCAGCTTATTTACTTGCTTTGTATCGTGGTCACGGGATTGGCACTCAAGCTACAACTTAAACAGTTTGTGCGAACAATCATGCGCATGCGCTGGTTATTCATGTCAATTTTTATCATTTACGCGTTTGCTACCCCAGGGCAATATATTGAATTCTTTCCGCTCAATTACGCGCCGACATTTGAAGGTTCGGCCCTTGGAATATTGCAAATAATTAAACTTATTATCGCGTTAGCGAGTTTAAGTATTCTTTTTTCAATGAGCTCTAAGCAACAGCTTATGCTGGGTTTATATCTACTGCTCACGCCATTAAAACTATTCGGTATTAATACCGAGCGATTTACCGCTAGACTACTATTGACCTTGTCTTACGTAGAAGCGCTAGCAGAGAAAGAGCAATTTAAACTCAGTTTTAGTCGACTCGACGAGTTACATGCTGCTACGAATAGCTTGCAGGTAGAAGAAGTGATTATGTTGCAATCTCCAGCCTTTAACTATGTGGATAAATTGCTAGTTGTTAGTATGGTGTCGAGCGCATTGATGTTAGCTGCTTTTAAGGTGTTCACATGAGAATAGCGCTAGGTATAGCTTATGATGGTTTTGGTTTTTGCGGATGGCAAAGTCAGCCAGCTAAATGTGGTGTTCAGGATGCGCTTGAGTTAGCCATTAAAACTATCGCGCTACATGAAGTTCGAGTGCACGCCGCGGGAAGAACCGACACAGGTGTGCATGCACTTAGTCAGATAATACATTTTGATACCGATAGTATTCGCCCCATCTCCGCTTGGGTGCGTGGAGTTAATGCCTATTTGCCAGATACTGTTCGTGTGGAATGGGCACATGAGGTAGATGAAGGCTTTCATGCACGATATTCTGCCTTTAGTAGAAGTTATCAATATCTGCTCTACAATGCACCTGTTTCATCCGCATTAATGGCGACAAAGGCCGGTTGGTTTCATTTACCTTTAGATTTTTCTGCAATGTCTGAAGCGGCCAGTTACTTGCTAGGTGAGCATGACTTTAGCGCATTTAGGGCTTCTGAATGCCAAGCAAAAACCGCTATCAAGCATCTGCAGAAAGCCAATGTCAGTAAGGTAGGGCAATATTTTAGATTTGATTTCACTGCGAATGCTTTTTTGCAACACCAAGTACGTAACATGATAGGTGCGCTCATTTATGTGGGCAAAGGCTCTTTTCCTCCTGAATATATTAAAACTTTATTACAAGAACGTGACCGTACATTGTCGCCGCCTACATTTTCTCCTTCAGGTTTATATCTGACAGCGGTTGGGTATGATGAAAAATGGGGATTACCAACACTCAAATCCATGGCCAAATCAGTCAATATCCTCATTTAAGCGTTACAATAGCGTTTGAATTTTTACTAAGTATTTAATGTTTTTTTTGTGGGTAACTATTTGAGAGTTAGAGTCAAAATTTGTGGCATTACCAGTGTGCAAGATGCTTTAACTGCAGTTAAACATGGTGCCGATGCGATTGGATTGGTGTTTTATGCACCAAGCTCGCGTAATGTTAGTATTGCTCAAGCGCAAGAAATTGCACGCCAAATACCAGCTTTCGTCAGTGTGGTTGGCTTGTTTGTAAATGCCGAGGCCAGCTTTGTTAACAAAGTCATTTCTCAAGTAAAAATCAATCTACTACAGTTTCATGGCGATGAAACGCCTGTAGCATGTAGCCAATTTTCATTACCTTTTATCAAGGCAATTCGTGTCAAGCCGGACACGAATTTGATACAATGCGCTATTGATTTTTCTGCCGCTAAAGCTTTATTGCTTGATACTTATACTGAAGGTTTAATGGGTGGCACCGGTCATGTGTTTGATTGGGATTTAATTCCAAAGCAGATGGCTAAGCCTGTGATACTGGCTGGCGGTTTAACTGCAGATAACGTCGCGCAGGCCATACAAAAAGTACAGCCTTATGCGGTAGATGTTAGCGGTGGCGTTGAGATGTCAAAAGGAATTAAAGATACAGATAAAATTGCTGCATTTATGCAACAAGTTTACTTGTGAGTAGTCTATCCAGTGTTTTATCTAGTTACGCTTACACTTTATGGGTGCTTTTCAGTGCTCAATCTAGTCCTAAATAGTAAGAATTTGAATAAGTATTATGTGGAGAACTAAACATGCAGCTTTATGATATGCCAGACGCACGCGGACATTTTGGACAATTTGGTGGTACTTTTGTAGCGGAAACGCTTGTTGAGGCGCTAGACGAGTTGCGTATGATGTACGAAAAGTATCGTCATGATCCAGTTTTTTTGGCTGAATTTGCACATGATCTCAAGCACTTTGTCGGCCGTCCTAGTCCAGTTTATCATGCTAAACGCTGGTCAGATAAAGTGGGTGGTGCTCAAATCTATCTAAAGCGCGAGGATTTAAATCATACTGGCGCACATAAAATCAACAATACCGTAGGTCAGGCGTTATTAGCTAAGCGTATGGGTAAACCACGCGTGATTGCTGAAACTGGTGCCGGTCAGCACGGCGTTGCTACCGCCACTATTGCTGCTCGTATGGGCCTTGAATGTGTGGTGTACATGGGTAGCGAAGACATTAAACGCCAGGCGCCTAATGTCTTTAGAATGAAGTTGCTAGGTGCTACAGTGGTGCCAGTGGAAAGCGGCTCTAAAACCTTAAAAGATGCACTAAATGAAGCGATGCGTGATTGGGTGACCAACGTACATAATACCTTTTACATTATCGGTACAGTTGCAGGTCCGCACCCGTATCCAATGATGGTGCGTGATTTTCAGGCTGTAGTCGGTGTGGAAGCTAAAATTCAAATGCAAGAAATGGTCGGTCGCCAACCTGATGCTGTTGTTGCCTGTGTCGGCGGTGGTTCAAATGCGATGGGAATTTTCTATCCTTATATTGATGTGCCGAATGTACGTTTAATTGGCGTAGAAGCAGCTGGTCATGGTTTGGAAACTGGCATGCACGCAGCGCCATTAACAACAAACAGTCCAGTAGGTGTGTTGCATGGCAATCGCACTTACTTAATGCAAGATGCTGATGGCAATATTATTGAAACACACTCAGTTTCAGCCGGCTTAGATTATCCAGGCGTAGGGCCAGAACATGCTTGGCTTAAAGACATCAAGCGCGCTGAATATGTTGGCATTACTGATGATGAAGCAATGGCAGCTTTTCATGGTTTATGCCGCACAGAAGGAATTATTCCTGCACTTGAGTCTAGCCATGCTTTAGCACATGCCGAAAAAATGGCCAAAACGATGCGTAAAGACGAAATTATTTTGGTTAACTTATCTGGCCGTGGTGATAAAGATATTAATACCGTTGCTAAACTTGCCAATATTACGCTGTAAAAAATAATCTAATCTAGCTCATTTAAACCTACCTAATTAAAAAGTAACACTTATGTCTCGCATACAAACCACTTTTGCAGCACTCAAGCAACAAGGTAAAACAGCCTTGATTCCCTATATTACGGCTGGTGATCCACACCCTAAGCATACGGTTAATCTGTTACATACTTTAGTTGCAAATGGCGCCGATATGATAGAGCTCGGCGTGCCATTTTCTGATCCTATGGCCGATGGTCCAGTGATTCAGCGAGCAAGTGAGCGCGCGTTAGTGCACAAAGTAGGCTTAACCGCAGTGCTGGAAATGGTAAAAACCTTCCGCTTAAGCAATCAAACTACGCCGATTATTTTAATGGGGTATGCCAATCCGATTGAAGCCATAGGCCCAAAAGCTTTTGCTGATCGTGCTAAGGCTGCCGATGTTGATGGTGTAATTACGGTAGATTATCCGCCTGAAGAATGTGGTGAATTTGTACAAGAATTACGCTCACGTGATATCGATCCTATCTTTTTGTTATCACCGACAACTGAACCAAAACGTGTTGATCTCATTGTCAGCCAAGCCAGTGGTTTTGTCTATTATGTGTCGCTGAAGGGCGTTACCGGCGCGGCCAACTTAGACATCGTAGAAGTATCTGCCCGTGTTGCAGCCATTCGCAAAAAAACCAGTTTACCTGTAGGCGTCGGTTTTGGTATACGCGATGCGGCAACCGCTAAAGCGACTGCTGCTATTGCTGATGCAGTAGTGGTTGGTAGTCGTATGGTGCAAGTGATAGAAGCTTCAACTGATGACAATTTACTAGACAATGTTGCCGCGTTGATGACTGAGCTCAAAACTGCGGTTGACGCTGCAACTAAATCAATTTAAATATTAAATAGCATTTTAACAATATGATGCTAAAGAGGATGACATTATGGGTTGGTTAAATCAATTACCGCAAAAAATTAAACGTGTTGTGGGCGCAGATAAAAAAACTGTACCTGAAGGTCTTTGGAGTAAGTGTCCGTCATGTTTAACCGTTTTATATAAAAAAGATTTAGAAGACAACGCAGAAGTTTGCCCTAAATGTGCTTATCATAACCGTATAGGTGCACGTGAGCGCTTAGCACAGTTACTTGATGCTGATGGCCAGTTTGAAATTGGCGCTTCAGTGCAACCGATTGATCCGCTAAAGTTTAAAGATAGCAAAAACTATGCAGATCGTATTAAAGAATCACAAAAATCTGTTGGTGAAACTGACGCACTGATTGTAATGCAGGGCAGTATTAAAGCCGTCCCTGCTGTAGTCGCTGTGTTTGAATTTAAATTCATGGGCGGTTCTATGGGTTCAGTAGTAGGTGAGCGTTTTGTGCGTGGTGTACAAACAGCGATTGACAATAAAATGGCTTTTGTCTGCATTTCTGCCAGCGGTGGTGCGCGTATGCAAGAAGGTTTACTTTCACTGATGCAAATGGCTAAAACCAGTGCAGCATTAACGCAACTGAGTAAAGCCGGCTTGCCATTTATTTCAGTGTTAACTGACCCAACTATGGGTGGTGTTTCTGCTAGTTTCGCCATGCTTGGTGACGTCATCGTGGCAGAGCCGCAAGCTTTAATTGGTTTTGCCGGCCCGCGTGTGATTGAACAAACCGTGCGCGAAACCTTGCCAGATGGCTTCCAGCGTGCTGAATTTCTATTAGAGCATGGCGCGATCGATTTAATTGTTGATCGTCGCGAAATGCGGAATCGTTTAGCTACAATATTGTCAAATTTGATGCGCTTGCCTGTGGCAGCTTAATTATTTTTTAAGTGATACATTGGCGCATTATCATTGATTGAAATTTTCACAATGCAATTAGGCTTGGCATGAATTTAGCCTTACAAGATAAGCACTCGTCACCTAAAGATCTAAGCTCATGGCTTAGCTACATAGAGAGCTTGCATCCAAAATCTATTGTTATGGGCTTAGATCGCATTAAGCAAATGATAGCGCGCTTAAATCTAAGCCCAAGATTCTCCATCATTACGGTTGCAGGTACTAATGGCAAAGGCTCGAGTTGTGCCATGTTAGAGCAAATCTATAAACAAGCTGGCTATCAAGTTGGCTGTTATACCTCACCACATTTATTACGCTATAACGAACGTGTGCGCGTGAATGCGGTGGAAGTTAGTGATAGAGAATTGTGTACGGCCTTCGCCGCGGTAGATGCTGCGCGCATAGATAAAGGCGGCGTTGAAATATCGCTGACCTATTTTGAAATGGCTACATTAGCGGCAATGTGGCATTTTATGCAAGCTAATCTTGACGTTGTTATTATGGAAATTGGCCTAGGCGGCAGGCTAGATGCGGTTAATGCATTTGAACCAAATTGCGCTATTGTGACTAGCGTAGATTTAGATCACCAGGACTATCTAGGCGATACACGCGAAAGTATTGGTTTTGAAAAAGCGGGCGTCTATCGAAAGGCTGTGCCGGCTATTTGTGGTGATGCCAAACCTCCAGCCAGTTTAATTAAGCATGCGGAAGAAATTCTAGCCAACTTTAAGAAAATTCATCATGATTTTGACTATGCTCTAGTTGAAAATGGCTGGCAATATCTGCAACAGGGAAAAATAGTCTACACGCTCCCAAAGCCGGCATTAGAGGGAGCTTACCAGTTGGCTAATGCGGCCTGCGTAATCGCCGCAGTGGAGTCCTTGCAATCTAAGTTGCCGGTTCCATGCACTGCCATGGCAAGCGCCATGCAGCGAGTGACTTTGGCTGGGCGTTTTCAAGTGCTTGCAAAAACAAAGCTAAACACACCGCGCGTTATTTTAGATGTCGCACACAATCCTCACGCAGCTCAAGCGCTAGCTGACAACCTTAAAGCCAGTAAAGCGCAATATACACAAACTAATACCGCAAAGACTTTTGCAGTGTTTGCCATGCTCGCTGATAAAGATATGCAAGGCGTAGTGAATGCCTTGAAAAGTGAGGTTGATGTTTGGTATGTGGCCAGTATTAATCATTTACGTGGTGCGCAAGCCGCTGATTTAGCTAAAGTTGTACTGAGTGTTTTACCTTTGGCCAAGATTAAACAATTTGATAATGCCAGTAATGCTTATCAACAAGCCTGTATTGATATAGGTGAAAATGATAAAATGATCGTGTTCGGTTCTTTTTTTACAGTTGCTAGCGTGCTGCAAGTGATTTCAGCAGTTGATATTTCTGAATAAATAGCTAATTTTTTGAGTTACAAAACCTAATCATTAAGGAAGCTCTAATGCCACCTGATTTACATCACGACCAGGAGTTGGTTTTAAAAAAACGTGCGCGCCGTCGCCTAATTGGCGCTATAGCACTAGTCCTTCTTATGCTGATTATTTTACCAAGAATATTGCTGGATCGAGCTGCGTTGGCGCCGCGTGAGGCAGTTAAAATATCCATGCCTGAGATGAATGAAGCCAAGCCTATAGTTGTTGAAGTTGGTGAATCTAAAATAATTGACTCACAATTAAATACCAAAAATTCAGAGACTAGTGGTCAAATATACCATCCTGAAGCTTTTTCCACTTCTGAGGCTAACGTGCTTTCTCCGGCAATTATTGCACCTAAAGTTGCTGCAGACGTTAAATTTAATGATGTTGAAAAAAATACTAATGAAAAAAATGCAGCGTTAGAAGATAAGGTAGGTGTTAAATCCACTAAAGACAAAAGTGCTGAAGAGAAAGTTCGTGATCCAAGTCATGCAATTCTAACTGAAACTAATTCAGCTCTGGTTATTACCTCACGATATAAATCTTCTGAAATTAACTCAAAAAAGGATGGTGGTAATTTTGCTATACAAATCGGTGTATTTTCAGATGCAGCCAATGTTAAATTATTGCAGGCTAAATTGAAAAAAATGGGGCTTTCCTCACGTACAGAAAATGTCTCTACCGATAAAGGTGAAAAAATTAGGTTAAAAGCGGGTAGTTTTGCAACGCGTAGCGATGCTGCTTCAGCTTTAAGCAAGTTACAATTGGCTAATTTAAGTGGTATGGTAGTCAGTAATGATTAGCCGCCAAAATGCTTTATGATAATTGCTGCGCAGATTCAATAATCATGACTATTTTTGATTATACTGCACTTATTATTATTGGTTTATCTATAGTATTAAGCGTAATGCGCGGTTTGCTGAGAGAAGTGCTATCGATTATGGGCTGGCTAGCCGCTTTTTATGTAGCTAAAACTTACGCTAATGAGCTTTTGCCTATGATTTCAACGGATATTCCCAGCGAATCTTTACGTGTACTAGCCGCATTTTTAGTGCTTTTTTTAGCAACATTATTAGTCACCAGTTTGTTGGCTATTGCGCTTTCGGCTATTTTTAAGAAAATTGGCCTAGGTTGGCTTAATCGGTTTCTCGGCGCCGCTTTTGGATTGTTGCGTGGATTGATAATCGTTTGTATCTTGGTTTTTTTAGCAGGCCTAACCAACCTTCCTAAAGATACGCGTTGGCATAACGCCATGTTTAGTGCGCCAATTGAAGCCTTGGTTGTTAGTGCTTTACCTTGGGTGCCGATGGATATTACTAAATACGTTAAATACGACTAATAAACAAATGTAATTACTAGGCATCAATGATCATTGATGGCTTAAATCTTTGTATTTAAGTCAGCATTTTAATATTACAGAATTTATCACTTAAGGCATTATTCATGTGCGGAATTATAGGCATTGTAGGTAAAAATCCAGTTAATCAATTGTTGTATGATGGATTGCTGGTCTTGCAACATCGTGGTCAAGATGCTGCTGGCATCGTAACTACCGATGGTAATACGTTTTTTATGCATAAAAATAACGGCTTGGTGAAAGATGTATTTCAAACGCGCCATATGCGCAGCCTTGTTGGAAACGTTGGAATCGCTCACGTGCGTTACCCAACTGCAGGTTCTTCAAGTGCAGCTGAAGCGCAACCGTTCTATGTGAATTCACCGTTTGGTATTGTGCTGGGTCACAACGGTAACTTGACTAATTCAGAGCAATTGAAATCTGAAATGTTCCGCCAAGATTTACGTCACATTAATACTAATTCTGATTCAGAAGTGTTGCTAAATGTGTTGGCACATGAAATTGAAAAAACTTCACGTAATGCCGTACTTAATACGGATATGGCTTTTGAAGCGGTGGCTGGTGTACATAAACGCTGTAAAGGTGCTTATGCGGTCGTTGCGATGATCGCCAATTTTGGATTACTGGCGTTTCGTGACCCTAATGGTATTCGCCCTTTAGTCATAGGCAAGGGTGAAACTGAAAAAGGCACTGAATATATCATTGCTTCTGAAAGTGTTGCGCTAGATGTTTTAGGTTTTCAAATGGTACGTGATGTAGCGCCTGGTGAGGCTATTTTTATTGATATGGATGGCAATTTTTTCTCACGTCAATGTGCAGAGAATCCTCAATTAAATCCTTGCATCTTTGAATATGTATACCTCGCACGTCCAGATTCTGTGATTGATGGCGTGTCTGTATATCAAACCCGCCTAGATATGGGTAAAAGTTTGGCCGAAAAAATCAAGCGTGAATGGGCCGATAAAAAAATTGATGTAGTGATCCCAATTCCGGATACCAGTCGTCCTAGTGCCTTGCAAGTTGGTATTGCTTTAGGCTTGGATTATCGCGAAGGCTTTATTAAAAACCGCTACATTGGCCGCACCTTTATTATGCCTGGACAAGCGCTGCGTAAAAAATCTGTGCGGCAAAAACTTAATCCAATTGGTATTGAATTTAAAGGTAAAAATGTACTATTAGTCGACGACTCTATAGTGCGTGGTACTACATCGCAGCAGATTGTACAAATGGCACGTGATGCTGGCGCTAACAAAGTTTACTTTGCATCTGCTGCGCCTCCTGTTCGTTTTCCTAACGTGTACGGCATTGATATGCCAAGTCGCGATGAATTGTTAGCGACTGATCGTACCGATGAAGAAATCTGCCAAGAAATAGGTGCAGACGCGCTTATTTATCAAGATTTGGACGCTTTGGTAGCCGGCGTAAAATTAAGTAATCCAAGCATTCAGGATTTTGATTGCTCATGTTTTGATGGCAAGTATGTAACAGGCGATATTGATGAAGCTTACTTGGCTAATATTGAATCTGCCCGTGGTGACGTGAACAAAAAACAAAAGCCTTCAAATTCAAGTACGCAAATGGATTTAAATCTAATTGATGCGATTGACAATGAGGCTGAAGAAGTCGCCTGATATGCTTGTAATTAAGCATGATAAGGCCTAATTCAGTTAGCAAGTACAATAATTGCTAAAGGGAGATCATAAAAACCCGTTTTAGCAATTATTGCTGGAGCGGGTTTTTTTAATGGGGTTTTAAATTTAAGCGTCTAGTTAATACCTTGTTAAACCTATATAGTCCAGCCTATATGTATCAGTTGTAGAGTTAAACTAGATTGATTTAAAGCTGTAAAACTATGACCAAAGAATTGAGATTAATATGATTAAAAAGCCATTTGCTATTGAACAATATCACCCAGAAACACTGAGTGTACGTGCTGGTAGTCAGGCAACGGAGTTTGGTGAGAATTCAGAAGCTATATTTTTAAATTCAAGCTTTAGATTCCAAAGTGCGGCGCAAGCTGCGGCACGTTTTGGTGGCACTGAGCCAGGTAATATTTATTCACGCTTTACTAATCCTACAGTCACGGTTTTTCAGGATAAATTAGCCGCATTAGAAGGTGCAGAGCAGTGCGTTGCTACTTCTAGTGGTATGTCGGCAATTCTAGCTTGCGTGATGGGTTTATGTTCGGCCGGCGATCACATTGTTGCATCACGCAGTATTTTTGGTACTAGTGTGCAGTTATTTAGTAATATTCTTAAGCGCTGGGGCTTAGAGGTCACATTTGTTTCGCTGACCAACCCAAGTGAATGGCAGGCTGCCGTTACAACAAAAACTAAACTATTTTTTGTTGAAACGCCGTCAAATCCACTTACTGAGGTTTGTGATATCAAGGCGCTGGCGGACATTGCCCATCAATCTGGCGCATATTTAGTGGTAGATAATTGTTTTTGTACACCCGCGATTCAAAAACCATTAGCCCTTGGCGCAGATATTATTATTCACTCTGCGACTAAATATATAGACGGCCAAGGTCGGTGTTTAGGTGGCGCAGTGTTGGGCAGTAAAGTGCTAATGGAGCCAATTTATGGCTTTTTACGTACCGCCGGAGTCACAATGAGCGCCTTCAATGCTTGGGTGTTTTTAAAGGGGTTGGAGACACTATTTATCCGTATGGAAGCTCATGCCAGAAATGCACTGGCGTTGGCTACTTGGCTAGAGGCGCAGCCACTAGTTAAGCGCGTTTATTATCCAGGCTTGCAATCTCACCCACAGCATTCGTTGGCTATGCAGCAGCAAACCAATGGCGGAGGTATTGTTAGTTTTGAAGTCAAACCTAAAATAGGCCAAACTCAACAGGAAGCAGCTTGGTCGCTAATTGATGCAACGCAATTAATCTCAATTACCGCTAATTTAGGTGATGCAAAAAGTACTATTACACATCCGGCTACCACCACTCATAGTCGTGTAACAGCCGAAGCTCGAGCAGCGTCTGGCATTAGTGATGGCTTAATTAGAATTGCTGTTGGCTTAGAGCATATAGACGATTTGAAAGCTGATTTGGCATTTTTACGAGGTTAAATTTAAAGTTTTGTTTTTTGTTATTTTTAACAATTAGGCGAGCATCACTCGACGCTGTTAAATCCGGCTAAAATCAATCATAAATAGGCTATTTGTGCTAGAATTTGGGTAATATAAAAACTATTATAAGTCACTAAAAACATGGATCAATTCGCTAAAGAAACCCTGCCGATTAGCTTAGAAGATGAGATGCGTAGATCGTATCTCGATTATGCGATGAGTGTAATTGTTGGTCGTGCTTTACCCGATGTACGTGATGGTTTAAAACCTGTGCATAGACGCGTTTTATTCGCCATGCATGAGTTATCTAATGACTACAACAAGCCGTATAAAAAGTCTGCACGTATCGTTGGTGATGTGATTGGTAAGTATCATCCGCATGGTGATACCGCTGTATATGACACTATCGTTCGTATGGCGCAAGATTTCTCCCTGCGTTATATGTTGGTAGATGGTCAAGGTAACTTTGGTTCTGTCGATGGCGATAATGCTGCCGCGATGCGATACACCGAAATCCGCATGTCAAAAATCGCTCATGAATTGTTGGCTGATATAGACAAAGAAACGGTAGATTTTGGCCCTAACTACGACGGCAGCGAGCACGAGCCGCTTATCATGCCGGCGCGCATTCCAAACCTATTGATTAATGGTAGTTCTGGTATTGCTGTAGGTATGGCGACCAATATTCCGCCACACAATTTAAATGAAGTGCTAGACGCTTGTTTTGCTTTGCTTAAAGACCCTGAAATGGGTATTGAAGAGTTAATTGAATTGGTGCCAGCACCAGACTTTCCTACAGCAGGTATTATTTATGGAACGGTAGGAGTAAAAGAAGGTTATCGCACTGGTCGTGGTCGCGTGGTCATGCGCGGCCGTACCCACGTTGAAGACTTAGAGCGTGGTGGGCGCCAAGCTTTAATTGTGGATGAACTGCCGTACCAGGTAAACAAAAAGACTTTTGTTGAAAAAATTGCAGAGTTAGTCAACGAGAAGAAAATCGAAGGTATTTCTGATTTACGTGATGAATCAGATAAATCTGGTATGCGCGTAGTGATTGAGCTTAAGCGTGGCGAAATTGCTGAAGTCGTGCTGAATAATCTATACAAACAAACGCAGTTGCAAGATACTTTCGGCATGAATATGGTGGCCTTGTTAGATGGTCAGCCGCGCTTGCTGAACCTTAAGCAAATGCTTGAGGCGTTTCTACGTCATCGTCGTGAAGTGATTACACGTCGCACTGTATTTGAACTGAAAAAAGCCCGTGCACGTGGTCATATTTTAGAAGGTTTAGCCGTTGCTTTAGCTAACGTGGATGAAATGATTGCGCTGATTAAAGCCGCGCCAACGCCACCAGAAGCTAAAGTAGATTTAATGGCGCGCACATGGCAATCGCCAGTGGTTGAAGAAATGCTAAAACGTGCGGCGATGGAAGCTTCTCGTCCAGAAGGCTTGAGTGTTGAATTCGGCCTAACACCTAGTGGCTACAGATTAAGTGATGTACAAGCGCAAGAAATTCTACAAATGCGTTTACAGCGTTTAACTGGTTTAGAACAAGATAAAGTAGTAAGCGAATACAAAGAGGTCATGGATATTATTGCTGACTTACTGGATATTTTAGCAACACCTTCACGCGTGACTACTATGATTGTTGATGAGTTAACTGAAATTAGACGCTTATTTGGCGATAAGCGCCGTAGCGAAATTGTAGTAAATGCACAAGATTTATCCTTAGAAGACTTCATTACACCACAAGATGTAGTCGTCACTCTTTCTCATACTGGCTACGTGAAATCTCAACCGCTAGAAGAGTATCGTGCGCAAAAACGTGGTGGTCGTGGTAAGCAGGCTGCGCCAACTAAGGAAGATGACTTTATCGACAAGATGTTTGTGGCGAATACGCACGATTATATTCTGTGCTTTAGTAGTCGCGGACGTGTGTATTGGCTGAAGGTGTACGAAGTGCCGCAAGGTAGCCGTACTGGCCGTGGTAAGCCTATGGTGAACTTGTTCCCATTAGAAGATGGCGAGAAAATTAACGCGATTCTTTCTGTGAAAGAATTTGATGAAAATCACTTTATTTTCATGGCCACTTCACGTGGTACTGTGAAGAAAACGCCATTGACGGAATTTGCAAATCCACGTAAAAATGGCATTATTGCTATTAACTTAGACGAAGATGACTACCTGATCGGCGCAGAAGTGACCAATGGTACTAATGATGTGATATTAGTTTCTAACGGTGGGAAAGCGGTATGGTTCGATGAGGAGGATGTTCGCAGTATGGGCCGTAATACTCGTGGTGTAAGAGGCATGCGCTTAGCGGATCAACAGCAAGTGCTTTCATTGTTGATTGCCGATAACGACAAGCAAACGGTTTTAGTTGCCACTGAAAATGGTTATGGTAAACGTACACAGCTTGCTGACTTCCGTCATTCTGGACGCGGTACGCAAGGCGTTAAAGCCATTGCTACTAGCGAACGTAATGGTTTAGTCGTCGCTGCTAAGTTAGTGAATGATGAAGATGAAATTATGCTAATCACTACTGGCGGCATACTGATTCGTACCCGCGTGGCAGAAATTCGTGAATTAGGCCGTGCAACTCAGGGTGTTACCTTGATTAACTTAGGAGAAGGCGAGAAGTTATCTGGCTTGGAAAAAATCGTTGAAACTGACGATACTGATGCCGTTGTGGATATAAGTGATGAAGCCGGTGCTGACACAATGCCAAGTAACGATACTGATACTGGTGCGGATTCTGCTTCGGATGCAGAAGCTAACGATTAAGAATAAGAAGCAGACGTAATGAAGCAAATATATAATTTTTCTGCGGGACCGGCAGTATTGCCTAAGCCAGTATTAGAGCGTGCTCAGGTTGAAATGCTAGATTGGCATGGTTCAGGCATGAGTGTGATGGAAATGTCACACCGTGGTAAAGAGTTCACCGGCATTCTTGCCAAAACTGAAGCGGATTTACGGACATTATTAAATGTTCCGGATAATTACAAAGTATTGTTTTTGCAAGGTGGCGCCATTGCTGAAAATGCAATGATTCCACTCAATCTGCTTAATGGCCAAGCTGCTGATTACGCTATTACTGGCGGTTGGAGTAAGCGCAGTGTTGAAGACGCTAGCGCCTATGGCAAAATTAATGTGGTGACCAGCACAGAAGAGACGCACTACAAAGACGTGCCGGCATTTTCTGATTGGCATTTAAATAAAGATGCCGCTTATTTGCATATTTGCACGAATGAAACCATGAGTGGCGTGGAGTTTGACGGCTTACCCGAAGCCGGCAATGTGCCGATTGTGGCAGATATGTCTTCGCACATACTTTCACGTGTGATTGATGTCAGCCAATATGGTGTTATTTACGGCGGCGCACAAAAAAATATCGGTCCAGCTGGATTATGTATTGTCATTGTGCGTGAAGATTTATTAGACCGAGCTTCACCGCTAACGCCAGCGGTGTTTAACTGGAAAATACAAGCGGAAAATCAATCGATGATTAATACGCCGCCTACTTACAGTATTTATATTGCAGGTTTGGTGTTTGAATGGTTGCTTGCGCAAGGTGGTGTGCCGGCCATTGAGCAACAAAATATCGAAAAAGCCGCTTTGCTTTACGACTATATTGATAGCACAGACTTTTATTCAAATAAAGTTGCGCTGAATAATCGTTCACGCATGAATATTCCTTTTTTCTTGGCCGATGAATCTCTTAATGATGCGTTTTTAAAGGGCGCTGAAGCTTCAGGATTGTTGCAATTAAAAGGCCATCGTGCGGTTGGTGGTATGCGTGCTTCAATTTATAACGCTATGCCGATTGCTGGCGTGCAAGCCCTAGTTTCCTACATGCAAGCATTTGAACAAGCTCACTAGAAAAGTGTATTCAATGTCAGAACAACTTAAACAACACCGCGACCAAATCGATGCAATTGATGAGCAGGTTTTACTACTGGTAAATGAACGCGCTACGCTTGCGCGTCAAATTGGTAGCTTAAAAGATGATGGTGTAATTTACCGTCCAGAACGTGAAGCGCAAGTGTTACGTCGCTTGCAAGCCAATAACACTGGGCCTTTATCTAACGAGGCGGTGAGTAATATTTTTCGGGCAGTGATGTCAAACTGCCGTGCGCTAGAAAAAGAGCTGACCATCGCTTTTTTGGGACCATTAGGCACCTATAGTGAAGAAGCTGCACTTAAGCAGTTTGGTTTGGGTAGAGGCGCCGTTGTCTGTGGTTCGATTGATGAAGTGTTTCGCACACTGGAAGCTAATCAAGCTGATTATGGTGTGGTGCCGGTAGAAAACTCTACGGAAGGCGCGATTGGTATCACGCTAGATTTACTTCTTTCTAGCCCGTTGAAAATTTGTGGTGAAATTACGCTACCTATTCATCATTGCTTACTTTCTAAGCAGGATGATATTAGCCAAATTAGCCATGTGTTTTCGCATAGTCAATCATTGTCGCAATGTCACGAATGGTTAAATAAAACATTGCCGAGCGCGCAGCGTGAAGCGGTCACCAGTAATGCACGTGCCGCGCAGATGATACATGACCTAGTCTCAACTGATGGCACTTTTGCTGCAGCCATTGCCAGCAAGCGTGCCGCAGAGCTATTTAACCTCAATATATTAACTGAAAATATAGAAGATGATGCTAAAAATACAACACGTTTTTTAGTGTTAGGTAAACACGATGTAGCGGCTTCTGGTACAGATAAAACTTCAATAGTGATGACCACTAAGAATAAACCTGGCGCCATGATCGATTTATTGGAACCACTTTCAAGACACGGCGTCAGTATGACTAAGCTTGAATCACGTCCATCAAGACAAAGTTTGTGGGATTACGTGTTTTTTGTCGATATTGAGGGTCATCAAACAGACGCTAAAGTGCAAGCGGCGCTGCAAGAATTGCAAATGCGGGCATCATTTTTAAAAGTGCTGGGTTCTTATCCGGTCGCAGTTATTTAATTAAGGTTTTAAGTGTATGACTTCAACAAGCTTAAATTTATCTCATTTAGCGCCAGATTATATTCGTGCCATTGCGCCATACCAAGGCGGTAAGCCGATTAGCGAACTTGCGCGTGAAATGGGTTTGAATGAAGCCGATATCGTTAAACTTGCCTCTAATGAGAATCCTTTGGGCATTAGCCCAAAAGCGCAAATGGCGATTGATGAGGCGATTGATGATATTGCACGTTATCCAGATGGGAATTGTTTTGCCTTGCGTGAAGCGGTGGCGAAAAAATTTAATGTAGCCAATCAGCAAATTGTCTTTGGCAATGGTTCCAATGATATTTTAGAGCTCACGGCTAGGGCGTTTTTGCATGCCGGTTG
This sequence comes from Methylophilaceae bacterium, assembly GCA_947379975.1. Lineage (GTDB taxonomy): Bacteria > Pseudomonadota > Gammaproteobacteria > Burkholderiales > Methylophilaceae > Methylotenera. Next base: position 110,430 of record CANCPF010000002.1, read on the forward strand.
CGAGGCTATTTATTCTCAACATGCTTTTGCGGTTTACCCATTAGTCACGCAAGCAGTTGGCGCTACAGGGGTAGTAGTTCCCGCGATTAATTACGCCCATGATTTAGACGGCTTCTTAAAAGCGATTACAGCAAAAACACGCTTGATATTTATTGCTAACCCGAATAATCCAACCGGTACTTTAATTGCAAAAGATACTTTAAAGGCATTTCTTAAAGTTGTGCCAAGTGACGTGTTAGTCATATTAGATGAAGCTTATGACGAGTATTTATCTGCGTCAGACAAGTCTGAAGCCATTGATTGGTTAAGCGAATTTAACAATTTGATTATTTCTCGCACATTTTCAAAAGCCTATGGCCTTGCCGGCCTACGTATTGGTTTTGGTTTGATGCACGCCAATGTTGCGGATATGCTTAATCGCGTGCGTCAGCCATTTAATGTGAACAGTATTGCGCAAGCGGCAGCCATTGCATCTTTGGCGGATGATGATTTTGTAGCCCGCAGTTATGCGCTCAATCAGGCTGGCATGGCGCAGTTGACGCAAGGATTAGAAAAGCTAGGATTGGCTTACATTCCATCCAGCGCTAATTTCGTCAGTTTTTCAGTCAAAAATGCGGCGAGTGTAAATCAAAAGTTACTGCAAAAAGGCGTGATTGTAAGACCCATTGCCAATTATGAAATGGCCGATTACCTGCGTGTTAGCGTAGGTTTGTTCAGTGAAAATGCTCGCTTTTTAGCGGTGCTTGCAGAAGTCATTAGCTGAAATTTGAACCGCTAAAAAAATAATTAAAATTATAAGAAAAACACAACAAAAAACCTCATGACTAATAACGAAAAATCAATACAGCAAGCGCTAGAAATTAACGACAGTAGTGATGCCGTATCTTACGAAAAGCCGGCAACCGATGATGTACGTATCCGTGAAATTAAAACCTTAATTACACCATTGGAATTGCTCAGTCGCCTAAAAGAAAGTGCAGCCTCCACGCAAAATATTTTGCAAACGCGTACGGCTATCCATAATATATTGCATCAGTCCGATGATCGATTATTGGTCATTGTTGGACCTTGCTCAATTCATGATGCAGAAGCTGGTTTAGAGTATGCACGTCGTTTGGTTGAGTGTCGCAATAGCTTATCTGCAGACTTATTAATTGTGATGCGCGTGTATTTTGAAAAGCCGCGCACCACGGTGGGTTGGAAGGGTTTGATTAACGATCCATATTTGGACGGTAGCTATCGTATTAACGAAGGCCTAGCCTTGGCACGTAAATTTTTATTAGACGTTAATGAGCTTGGTTTGCCTGCAGGCGCTGAGTTTTTAGATACGATTACGCCGCAATACATTGCAGATTTAGTGAGCTGGGGCGCTATTGGCGCGCGCACCACAGAATCTCAAGTACATCGTGAGTTAGCGTCAGGCTTATCTTGCCCGGTAGGCTTTAAAAACGGCACAGATGGTAATGTACGCGTGGCGATTGATGCGATTAAAACAGCCACCAGCCCGCATCATTTTCTATCGGTTACTAAAGAAGGGCAGTCAGCGATTATTTCAACCGCAGGTAATGAAGATTGCCATGTGATTCTGCGCGGCGGTAAGTTACCAAACTTCGATGCTGTCAGTGTAGACGCAGCTTGCGCTAGCTTGGCCTTAGCAGGATTGGCACCAATGTTGATGATTGATTGCAGCCATGGCAATAGTCAAAAAAATTATTTATTGCAAAAAGAAGTAGCGTGTGACGTAGGCGCTCAATTAGCTCATGGTGATACCCGCATTATGGGCGTGATGGTGGAGTCGCATATTAATGAAGGCCGTCAAGAGCAAACCATAGGCAGCACTTTGGAATATGGACAATCAATCACAGATGCGTGTTTAGGTTGGCAAGATACGATTGAATTGTTGGATATGCTGGCAGCTTCTGTGCGCGCTCGTCGTCAAAAAATACTAGAACAAGATGTTGAGTAGTCTCGACTATCCTCGCATCATGAATTTCCTTAGTGTTTAATCAGTAAGTTTGCGGTTATGTGAAAGTTAAATAGGGCGCAAAATTCGTTTCACGTTGTGGCACTAATAACAGAGTAACAACGAATACAAAAACTTACTTAAAGGAAATTTATCATGTGGACTACACCAGCTGCTACAGAAATGCGTTTTGGCTTTGAAGTAACAATGTACGTAATGAACAAATAATTAGCGTTTACGCTGTTTAAAAAAGGCTGCCGAAAGACAGCCTTTTTTTATACAAAAAAATGTTGTAAATGAAGTTCTGTAGTCCAAATTCAAATGACACGTTTATAGATTTTTAATTTTAAGAAGAATTGTAGAATCACATGCATATACATGTATTAGGTGCTGGCGCTGGTGGCGGTTTTCCACAGTGGAACTGTAATTGTTTTAACTGTGATGGCCTACGCAAAGGCACGATCAAGGCGACTAAGCGGACGCAGTCTTCTATTTGCGTAAGTGGTGATGGCGTTAACTGGGTGCTATTTAATGCCTCGCCAGATGTATTGCAACAAATTCAAGATTTTGCACCGTTACAACCAGGTCGGGCGATCCGTGACACTGGCATTCAAGCGATTGTACTTATTGATGCACAAATTGATCACACCACTGGTCTGCTTATGTTGCGCGAAGGCCAAGTGAAGCGTGAAATTTACTGTACCGATATGGTCTATGGAGATTTAACTTCAGGCAACCAAGCGTTAAATATCTTGGGACATTACTGCGGCATCAATCATCACCAAGTGCCAATTGATGGTAAAACTAGTTTTACTATTCCTAACGTGCCTAACCTTAAATTTACCTCAGTTTCGCTTAAAAGCGCCGCGCCGCCTTATTCACCACACCGCAATGATCCTCAGCCTGGCGACACCATAGGCGTATTAATCGAAGAGATTAGCACTGGCAAAAAATGTTGGTATTCACCTGGTTTAGCTGAGATAGAACCGCATTTGCCAGCGCTTATGAATCAGGCAGATTGCATTATGGTGGACGGTACTTTTTGGACAAATACCGAGATGATGGACTTAGGTTTAATGACTAAAACAGCGCGTAGTATTGGACATAATCCACAATCTGGCGAAGGCGGCATGATTGAGCAGTTAGATAAATTTGGTGATGTGCGCAAAGTCTTGATACACATCAATAATACTAATCCTATTTTAAGAGAAGATTCTGCCGAACGTGCCGAGCTTACTCAACATGGGATTGAAGTAGCATACGACGGCATGGATATTATTCTTTAGGAGATCGTAATGAATGCAATGACTAATAAAGATTTACCTTGGACACGTGAAGAGTTTGAAGATAAATTACGCGAAAAAGGCAAGGGCTACCATATCTATCATCCGATTCATGTGATGATGTACGAAGGAAAAATGACTAAAGAGCAGTTGCAATGCTGGGTAGCGAATCGTTTTTATTACCAAATTGCTATTCCACAAAAAGATGCCGCAATTCTTTCAAACTGCCCTGATAAAGAAGTGCGTAAAGAGTGGATTGTGCGCATTACAGATCATGATGGTGTGGGTGAAAATGTTGGTGGTATTGAAGCTTGGATACAATTAGGTCAAGCGGTTGGTCTGACACGAGAAGATGTGACATCGCTTAAATTTTTAAGCCCTGGTGTTAAGTTTGCCGTAGATGCTTATGTAAACTTTGCCCGTCAGCGTCCTTGGCAAGAATCTGTGTGCTCATCTTTGACTGAATTATTTGCCCCGCATATTCATCAGCAACGTATTAGCTCATGGCCTAGCATGTATCCGTGGATTAACGAAGATGGCTTGGTGTACTTTAAAAAACGCCTGACAGAAGCGCGCCGTGATGTAGAGCAAGGCTTGAGCGTTACCTTGGATTACTTTAGCACTTCACGTGAGATGCAGTTGAAAGCCTTAGATATTCTACAATTTAAGTTAGATGTGCTTTGGGTAATGGCAGATTCAATTATGCTTGCATGTACTGATGTAAAGGTTGAAGGCAAAGATTATTTGCGCCAGCCTGTGATTAATTTTAACTAAAATCAATTCTAGTCAAAGGTTAAATAATTATGGAGCAAATGCAAATTAATCCGTCGGTAAGCTCTTCAATACTCAATGAGGATGTTTATGGCTTGGCATTTCACCATCGTTTTCAATGGGAAGAAGCGCAACAAAGCTATGTGATTTTATTTCCAGAAGGCATGGTGAAGTTACATGGTGGTGCTGGTGAAGTGATTAAACGGCTTGACGGTAAGGTGACAGTGGCGGATGTCACTGCTGATTTAAAACTTACCTTTCCTGATGCCGTTGGTATTGAAGCTGACATTATTGGTATGTTTGAACTCGGCTTAAGTAAAGGTTGGCTGCGTAAAATATAGTTTTAGTATTTTAAATTATTCAAGTTTAAACATTAAGTAATAGGCAAAAATTAGGAGTAGCAAAATGACACAAGCCTCTTTAGGTAAATCTGTGGTGCAAAAAGAAATACATGCGGCACAAAATAATGGTGTGGCGGCAAATATTACCCATACACAACCTTTGTGGCTGCTAGCAGAGGTGACTTATCGTTGCCCTTTACATTGTGCATTTTGCTACAACCCTACAGATTACGATAAGCATACTCAAAACGAACTGACGACTGAGCAGTGGATAGATGCTTTGCGTGATGCACGCAAATTAGGTGCGATACAGCTTGGTATTTCAGGTGGCGAACCTCTATTGCGTGATGATATTGAAGATATTGTTATTGAAGCGAAGAGGCTAGGTTATTACAGCAATTTGATTACTTCGGGTGTTGGCCTTACTGAAAAACGCATTAAGGCATTTAAAGACGGCGGTTTAGATCATATCCAGCTTTCTATGCATGATATTACTGAAGAAATTAATAACTTCATCACTAATACCAAAACTTTTGAATTAAAGAAAAAAGTGGCCGCCATGATTAAAGATCATGGTTACCCGATGGTGTTGAATGTGGTGATGCACCGCTATAATATTGGACATATCAAAGAAATTCTTGAAATGGCCGAGGCATTAGGTGCTGATTATATTGAACTAGCCAACACGCAATATTACGGCTGGTCCTTAGTTAATCGTAATCAATTAATGCCACTAAAGGAGCAGGTTGATCATGCTGAAGCGGTGACCAACGCGTTTAGAGCAGACCCAAACAATAAAATGAAAGTGTTTTTTGTGGTGCCAGATTATTTTTCTGATCGCCCCAAAAAATGTATGAATGGCTGGGGTGAAGTTTTCATGATAGTTACCGCAAATGGCGATGTTTTACCTTGCCATTCAGCGCGAGTATTGCCTAATATGCAGTTCCCAAATGTACGTGAAAAAGGCTTGGAGTGGGCTTGGAAAGATTCTCCAGCCTTTAACAAATACCGTGGCGATAGTTGGATGAAAGAACCGTGCCGCAGTTGTTCTGAGAAAGAAAATGACTTAGGTGGCTGCCGCTGTCAGGCCTTTTTATTGTCTGGCGATGCAGAAACAGCTGATCCGGTATGTAGTAAGTCACCGCATCATCATTTGATCGAAAAAGCGATTGAAGATTCTAAAAATCCAGTATTAAGTGCGCAACCGATTGTGTTTAGAAATGATAAAAACTCGAAAAAAATCATCGCGGGTGAATTTAACGACCGTGTTGATGAGTTTCATGCTTTACCCTAATTAATCTAGCCTAATTAATGCACTCTAATTAATTTACCGATGAGTTAGGATGAATTAGCTAAAATGTGTTTAAATTAAACGCGCCAGCTGATGAAAATCAGCAGCGCGTTTTTTATTTGAGAGTCCTAATTTTGAAGCATCTATCTACTCCGTTCGTCCTTTCCGTTGTATTAGCCGGATTAGCGGCACTCGCGCCTTTTGCTATTGATACTTATCTGCCAGCTTTTCCAACATTGGAAGGCGCTTTAAACGGCACACCTTTGCAATTGCAGCAAAGTCTTACTTTTTACTTACTACCTTATGCGCTGATGACCTTATGGCATGGCGCAATTTCAGATTCAATCGGACGTATCACCACCATTAAATGGGGTCTAGGTGTTTTTGTTTTGGCTTCTATTGGCTGTGCTTTTGCACCGAATGTTGAAACCTTATGGTTCTTTCGCGCACTGCAAGGTCTTTCTGGCGGAGCAGGTAATGTTGTAGCACGAGCGATGGTGCGGGATTTATTTGAAGGCGCACAAGCACAGCGTGTAATGGCCACAGTGCAAATGTTGTTTGGTATAGCGCCAGCCGTTGCCCCTATTATTGGCGGTTTATTGTTAGGCATTCATTGGCAGGCTATTTTTATATTTTTGGCGTTATACGCAAGTTTAAGCTTATGGGCAGCAATGCGCTATTTACCTGAAACCATGCCGGTGGCTAAGCGCATGCCGCTGTCTGCAAAACAAGTGATTAAAGACTATCGGATTATCTTTGGCGATAAAGAGTTTAATTATGTGGTGTTTGCCTTGGGCGCAAACTTTGCAGGATTTTTTATCTACGTTTTGGCAAGTCCGGTATTTTTAGTTAAGCATTTAGGATTAGGTCAGCATCAGTTCGGCTACATGTTTGTGCCAACGGTTTTGGGCATGATACTTGGTTCTTATTTTGCAAAACGAGCGGCAGGGCGTTATGCAAAGAAAAAGGTGGTAAAGGTGGCGTATGCATGGATGGCTGTGATGGTTTTGCTGAATGTAATCGTTTGTTTTGTCTTACCAATTAACCCAATTTATAACATTTTGCCGATAGCATTATTTAACGTAGGTATGGCCTTGGCTATGCCGATATTGTCTATTGCCGCACTTGATCGTCATCCTAAAATACGCGGCACAGCGGCTTCGGGGCAGGCGTTTATGCAAATGTTGTTATCAACCGTATCCGCTGGTTTAATCGTACCATTGGTGTGGTATGCACCTTCTGGTTTGGCAATTGCGATGGCTATTTACTTGTTAGTAGGATGGCTTGCGATTCGACAAAGTAAAATATGGCAAGCTTGAGTTTATTCAAATTAGGATTGATTGCGTAAGCAGATGGTTCGCCATAGACTTAAACAGAACTAACGCACATTAATGACTCCGCTAAGATATCTACAACATTATCCTATTCATTTGCAAGAGCAAATTAGGCAGTTGCAATCGACCAATAAATTGGGAGATTACATTGCCCAGCGCTATCCAAAATCACATACTATTCAAACGGATAAGGCGCTATACCAATATGCGAGTGAGATTAAACAAGAGTTTCTGCGTAATGCACCATTGCTAGATAAAGTACATTACGACAATCGACTCACGATAGATCATCATGCACTTGGGCTTAATACAGCAATTTCACGCGTGCAGGGCGGCAAGCTTAAAGCTAAAAAAGAGATTCGCATTTCTAATTTTTTTAAAGAAACGCCTGCTGTTTTTTTGCGCATGATAGTCGTGCATGAATTAGCCCATTTAAAAGAAAGTAATCACGATAAATCGTTTTACCAACTGTGCCGTTACATGGAGCCTGATTATCACCAGCTTGAGTTTGATTGTCGGGTATTTTTAACTTGGAAAAGTGATGGTGATATGTCTGATACGTCTGATAAGTCTAAAGCTTAGATGGAAGTTGTTTTTTGTAGCCTTTCTACTGTTTTTGCTTGACCGTGATGTTGTTGGCGTTCAGTAAAAGCTTTGACCAATAAAAAAGGAGGCAATCGCCTCCTTTTTTATTGATCTATTAAGTGTTCGGAAGATTACTCAATAAGTAAATCAAGCTTGCCAGGTACACCGTTCATCGCATCAGCATCCTCAAGTGCAGCTTTGCGTGAGGTAATGACAGGCCAAACTGCAGATAAACGAGCATTTAGCGCAATGAAAGCTTGCTGGTCTGCAGGGACATCATCTTCAGCAAAAATCGCCTCAGCTGGACATTCTGCAACGCACAATGTGCAATCAATACACTCATCAGGATTAATAGCTAAAAAGTTTGGACCTTCTACAAAACAATCAACAGGGCATACATCAACGCAATCAGTAAATTTGCATTGGATACAGTTTTCGGTAACGACGTAAGTCATTTATATTCCTTAAAAAGCTTAAAAATTCTAATCGGGTATTTTAATTGATTTTGCTTATATTTAATATGCGATTTAATACTTAGCCTTTAAAGCCGCATATTAATCAGCTTAAATAATCATGCCGGCGCCAACGGTGTTGTTACTACTTTCGTCGATGACAATAAATGCACCGGTAGCACGATTGCTATTGTAACTATCCACCATTAATGGCTGAGCAAGTTTAAAAGTAATACGCGCAATGTCGTTCATTTTTAAATCAGTCGTTGCTTGTTCTTCCAGCGTATTCACATCTACTTTGTAATGTATCGTGCCGACTTTTGCCTTTGATTCACGCGTGGTGTGACGAATCACATATGTGCGGGCAGGCGACATTGGTGTTTCTGATAGCCAGCAGACAAAAGCATCTATTTGTTTCACTGGTGCTTGTGCCTCACTAGTTTTAACAATCATATCACCGCGAGAAGTATCAATTTCATCTTCTAACAGTAAAGTAATACTTTGCTCGGTAGTGGCTGATTGTAATTGTGCATTACCAATTTGAATGGCTTTAACTTTTGATTGATAGCCATTAGGCAACACAGTCACTGCATCACCCACTGTAATTTCGCCAGATTCGATACGGCCCATAAAGCCACGGAAGTCATGCAATTCTGGATTGTCTGATGCATGTGGACGGCAAACAAACTGCACCGGAAATCTAAACGGCTCGTTGTGCTCGGTGTGTGCTGAAGGTGCAGCTTCTAGCATTTCAATCATTGTGTCGCCTGCGTACCAAGGCATATTGTCTAGTCTATCCACCAACATGTCGCCGTTTAATGCCGACATTGGAATAAAGCTAATATCGTTGCCAGCGGAAATTTGACTTTGTGCTAGTCCAATTTCATTGGCAAATACTAAATAATCCGCACAAATTTTTTCGTAAACTGCTTGGTCATAATTCACCAAATCCATCTTATTCACCGCGACCACAATATGTGGAATACCCACTAAATGGGCAAGATAGGAATGACGACGTGTTTGTGTCAATACACCTTTACGTGCATCAATCAAAATAATGGCTAAGTTGGCGGTAGAAGCGGCCGTCACCATATTTCGCGTGTATTGCTCATGGCCAGGCGCATCGGCAATAATGTATTTACGTGTGCCAGTGCTGAAATAACGATAAGCCACATCAATAGTGATGCCTTGCTCACGTTCCGCTTGTAAACCGTCAGTTAGCAACGACAAATCGACTGCAGTTAAGCCGCGCTTTTCAGACGTGCGCGTCATTTGCGTCAGTGTATCTGCCAAAATGGTTTTGGTATCAAACAACAAGCGGCCGATCAGTGTACTTTTCCCATCATCTACGCTGCCGCAGGTCATGAAGCGTAAAAGGCTGGCGGTATGCTGTGAATCTATAGTTTGTGTATGGTTGCTGCTCATTAGAAATAACCTTCTTTCTTACGTTGTTCCATTGATGCATCAGATGTTTGGTCATCCAGACGAGTTGCACCGCGTTCAGTAATGGTCGATGTTGCCGTTTCAAGTACGATTTTAGACACATCATCTGCGTCAGAAATGACCGGTGCGGTACAGCTAATATCACCCACAGTTCTGAAGCGCACTTGCATATTGATAATTTCTTCGCCGGCTTTCACTGGGTTAGCTACTTCGCCGTTTACCAAAGGCACATTCACCGGCACGATAGAACCACCACGCATCACCACATCACGTTGATGGGCAAAGTAAATGCTAGGTAATTGTAAATTCTCACGTTCGATATATTGCCAAACGTCCATTTCTGTCCAGTTCGAAATTGGAAACGCACGAATGTTTTCGCCTTTGTGTGAGCGTGCGTTGTACAAACTCCACAATTCTGGACGCTGGTTTTTTGGATCCCATTGACCAAATTCATCGCGGAAGCTCATGATACGTTCTTTAGCGCGAGCTTTTTCTTCGTCGCGACGTGCGCCACCGATACAGCAATCAAAACCAAACTCTTCAATCGCCTCAAGCAACGTGACAGATTGATGTTTATTGCGTGATTCATCGGCTGATTTAAGTACTACGGTGCCGCGTTTCATTGAATCTTCTACATTACGCACAATGAGGCGCTCGCCTAATTCCGCAGCACGTTGATCACGGAAATCAATCACTTCTTTATAATTGTGGCCAGTATCAATGTGCATTAGTGGGAATGGAAAGCGGCCCGGTCTAAAGGCTTTTTCGGCTAGGCGCAAAATGCAAAGTGAATCTTTGCCGCCTGAAAATAGTAAGACTGGATTTGAACATTGCCCAGCGACTTCACGTAGTATGTAGATGGCTTCTGATTCCAGCCAGTCTAAATGCGAGAGAGGCTGGCGAGGATTTTCTTGTTTAGTTGTCATAATTTTTCAGTTTAAAATCAATTTTTACGTTATTTACTTAATTACGTTTTACTTCTTAACGTTATTTCTTAACATTATTTTTTTACGTGTAACCCACATTCTTTATTTAAGGGGTCTTCCCACCACCAGCGGCCAGCGCGAACGTCTTCACCCATGGCAATCGGGCGTGTGCAAGGTGCACAACCGATGCTTGGATAAAACTGATCATGCAGTTTGTTATATGGCACCGCATGCATGCGGATATAAGCCCAAATTTCTTGTTCTGTCCAATCGCTTAAGGGGTTGAATTTTTCTAACTTATTACCTTCATCAAACTGACGAAATGGTAAATCAACACGGGTGCTAGATTGCTCAGCGCGCATGCCTGTAATCCAAGCTTTTTTACCTTTAAGCGCACGTTGCAGCGGTTCTACTTTACGCATAAAACAGCATGATTTACGTAAATCTATGCTTTCATAAAATGCATTAATGCCGTTAAATCTGACGTAAGTTTCTACCGCTTCAGCCTGTGGAAAAAATACCTTAAGCTTAGTGTTATAAGTTTTTTCAGTCGCTGCGATTAAATCATAGGTTTCAACTGGTAAGCGACCGGTATCTAATGAAAAAATCTCAATGGCTAATGACTCGCGCATAATTATATCAGTCAGCACCATATCTTCAGCACCCATGCTGTTGGCAAAGGTGATTTCATGCTGATTACCTAGCTCTTTAATCGCATCACTTAAGCGGCTAATCACACTGGCGTGTTTTTGATTAACAGAAGCTTGTAAGCTTGAGGTTAGCTCTGGCGATGTAGCCGGATTGCTGGCAGCGGGGCGCAAGCTTGAAACTAAACCTGAAGCTGAAGTAGTTTTATCTGACATATATTTTATTTGACATAGTTAAGTTCTCTTTAAGCCACTCTGTTGTAGCGCAAAAAAGCCGGGCGAGGCTCATCAACAGCGCCTTGATACGGTGCGCTAAAGTCTTTTAAGCTCAACATCGCTTCTTGTGCATTTCTATCTGCGCGAATCAAATAGCTATCAAAGCCACTACGTTTAAGGAAAAATAATTGGTCACGCAACACATCGCCAATCGCGCGAAGCTCATTTTTAAAGCCATAACGCGTGCGCAATAATAAGCCTAATGAAAAGATACGGCCATCAGCAAAACGTTCTACATGTATCGCAATAATAGGTAATTGGTTTAGATCTGCTTGATGCTCGGCTAGATCGTTTAATACTTCATGCGTATCGACCCAAACACCGATTTCACCAGCGTTAATACGCGCTTGCAATTGTGCTTTTCGTGCAATAAACACGCTGAGTGGCACTATCACTTTGCCTGATTCTGGAATAATGGTACCGCTAAGCTGTTCTTCTGAAACGGTTTTTTCGCCTGTGAGCTTAAATAACACCACTTTTCCGGCTTGTTTGCGTGCTTCTACCAAGCTTGGCGGTAACTGCACAACCGCCCATTGGTTTTCAGCAATGTGCGCAACGTTATCATTTAATTTAATTAGCTGACTCATGCTGTAACCTCGTCTTTAGCGTAAACATAAGCTTTGAACGGTGCAACACCTAAGCGGCGCGCCGTATCGATAAATAACTCTTCTGGTGTACGTTCTTTAATGTAAACATCAATTAGTTTTTGCACCACGCTAGGCATTTCTTCAGCAGAGAACGAAGGTCCAATCACGCTACCAATGCTAGCGTGATTGCCTTGACTGCCTCCAATCGACACTTGATACCATTCAGAACCATCTTTATCTACACCCAAAATGCCAATGTGACCGATGTGATGATGACCGCAAGCATTCATACAACCTGATATATTTAATTCAATATCGCCGATGTCATGTAGGTAATCCAAATTATCAAATTGCATTTGAATCGCTTCTGCAATCGGGATACTTTTGGCATTTGCTAATGAACAAAAGTCGCCACCTGGACAGCAGATAATGTCTGTCAGTAAACCAATGTTGGGTGTTGCTAAACCATTAGCGCGCGCTTTTTCCCAAACTGCAAATAGGTCGCTTAGTTTTACATCAGCTAAAATCAGATTTTGTTCATGTGAAACGCGTAATTCGCCAAAACTATATTGTTCAGCTAAATCTGCCACCACATGCATTTGCTCACTGCTAGCATCGCCAGGCGCTTTGCCATGTGGTTTGAGTGATAGCGTGACTGCGCGGTAACCCGCTGTTTTATGTGCGTGCAAGCTCCGTTTAGCCCAATTGGCAAACGCGGGATTACTAGCAATAGCCGCGTCAAAACTCGCATCGTGCGCTGGTAACGTTGCGTAAGGCATTGCCTCAAAATGTTTGGCAACGCGGGCTAATTCTGATTCAGTGATAGTGTTTGGCGCATCTTTTAAATGCGCCCATTCAGCTTCAACTTGGCTACGGAACTCATCGATGCCTAGCGCTTTTACTAAAATTTTAATACGCGCTTTATAAGAATTGTCGCGGCGACCATGCAAGTTGTAGACGCGCACAATTGCTTCGCAATAGGTGAGTGCATGCTGCCACTCTAAGTGTTCGCGAATCACTGAACCTAAAATAGGCGTACGACCTAAACCGCCACCTACCCAGACCTTGATCGCAACTTTGTTCTGACTATCAAGATAAAACTCCATGCCTATATCGTGCATTTGCACTACTGCGCGGTCGTCTTTAGTACCAGATACGGCAATTTTGAATTTACGTGGTAATAGCGCGAATTCAGGATGAAAGGTGCTCCATTGGCGCATCACTTCAGCAATCGCCCGTGGATCAACTACTTCATCTGGCGCAACGCCAGCAAATTGGTCGGTAGTAATGTTGCGAATGCAATTGCCTGAGGTCTGAATCGCATGCATTTCAACCGTGGCTAGCTCGGCCAAAATGTCTGGAATCTCTTCAAGTTTAGGCCAATTGAGTTGTAAGTTTTGGCGTGTACTAAAATGGCCATAACTACGATCATATTTCTGTGCAATATCGGCTAATTTATGTAATTGCTTACTTGATAACATGCCGTAAGGAACAGCAATACGCAACATAGGTGCATGACGCTGAATATACAAACCATTTTGTAGGCGCAAAGGACGGAATTCTTCTTCTGACAACTCACCAGCTAAATAACGGCGTGTTTGATCGCGATATTGCGCTACGCGTTCGTCAACTAGTCTTTGATCTATTTCATCATACTTATACATTTTGCACTTCTCTTAATTCTAAAAAATCTTTAATCAGTAACCCGATATTTTAATGGAAAATGAGCTTTAATCCCACAAATATCAGTATCGCGGCAAGCGCAATACGCACCCAGTGCTCGGCGACTCTTGAGCTTAAATGACTACCTAACCAAATGCCAGGAATCGAGCCAATTAAAAGTGTGCCTAATAAACCGTAATCTACCGTGCCTAAACTTGCGTGGCCTAAGCCTGCGACTAAGGTTAGTGGCACTGCGTGTGCAATATCTGAGCCAATAATGGTGGTAATTAATCTATTTGGGTAAATAATCAAAAGTGCAGTGACGCCTAATGCACCTGCGCCCACTGAAGTGAGTGTAACTAAAAAGCCTAAAGTCAGACCTAAAAATACGGTTAAATAAGGTGTGAATTTTGCGTTAATTAAATGTTCTCTCTTAGAAAACTTGGCTAATTGACTGCGAAATATCACGGATAGCGATGTGACTAATAATGCTATACCTAGCCAAAATTTAATGGTGCTTACTGCACCATCTGAAGCAATGTCCATCTGCCGCAAATAAAGCGTGGTAATAATAGAGGCTGGCACGCTACCGTAGGCCAGAAGTCTGACTATTTTCCAATCAATATTACCCAGCTTACCGTGCGCGAAAATTCCAACACTTTTTGTAATAGCAGCGTACAGTAGGTCAGTACCAACGGCAAAGGCCGGTTTGATATGAAAAAACAATACTAGAATAGGCGTCATTAGTGAGCCGCCACCTACACCGGTTAAGCCAACCAGTAAGCCGACTACAAAGCCAGCAATAATATAACCAAATTCCATATGGAGTATTCGTCAGTAAGCGCAATCAATTGCAAGCCTGAGACTATATCAGGCTTGCGGAAAATATTTAATAATATGTTATTCTATACATATAGCATTTGCTTATATGTGAATGTTTATTTGAAAATTGCTACTAGCGTTTAAAAACGGGGCGAATATGAAGTTACACCAATTGCGTTATTTACATGAAGTGGCGAACCAGGGCCTTAATATTACTAGTGCGGCAGAGGTTTTGCATACCTCGCAGCCCGGTGTCAGCAAGCAAATTCAGTTGTTTGAAGACGAATTAGGCTTGCAGGTTTTTCAGCGTAACGGTAAACGGCTCACCGGTATTACCGAACCGGGTTCGCAAGTGTTGGCTTTGGCTGCGAGGGTGATTCTTGATGTAGAAAATATTAAACGTGTCGGTGATGAGTTTAGTAATATTGAGACCGGCAGCTTTACGATTGCGACCACGCATACACAAGCGCGCTATAAATTACCAGAAGCGGTGAAGAAATTCATGAAAAATTATCCGCAAGTGAAGCTCAATATTCATCAGGGAAATCCTAACCAAGTGGCCGAACAGGTGGCCAACGGAGAGGCTGATATTGGTATTGCAACTGAGGCAATCAGTGATTATGAAAATTTATTATGCCTACCGTGCTATCAATGGAATCGTTGCGTGGTGGTACCGCACGGACATCCTTTGTTGGCAGAAGGCTTGCTCACGCTGGAAAAGCTGGCCGCTTATCCGTTAATTACTTACGACTTTGGTTTTACCGGCGGCACTTTGGTTTCTAAAGTATTTGCCGATGCCGGCTTGTCACCCAATGTTGTGCTTACTGCGATTGATGCCGATGTAATTAAGACTTACGTCAGTCTAGGATTAGGCGTTGGTTTGCTGGCGAATATGGCGTATGACACAGAACGCGATGCACATTTGGCGATGATAGATGTCAGTCACTTGTTTCCAGATAGCACAACTTACCTAGGTGTGCGTAAAGATGCTTTTTTACGTGGCTATATGTATGGTTTTATTGAGCTAATCGCACCACACTTTAATCGTGCTGCGGTTAATGAGGCGCTAAAATTAAGTGCATAATGTTCCAAATATCTGGCTATGTAGATATAGGCTGAATGTAATGTCAATAATTGGTAACCTCGATTGCTAAATTTGGAGTAAGACGGATGCGAAATTTAATATTGATGCTAAGTTTGTTATTCACGTTAACAGCTTGCGCAAGCAGTTCAATTGGAAAAATGCAGCCTGAACTTATCGGTAAAGTCACTGCAGATATGCCCGCCATTGATACAACAATATCAATTTATGAATTGCCTGTACAAAACGGCGTGACTTATCAAGATGTTGTAGATAGCCTGAAAAGTGTCAGTGAAGGTTTGAATTTTGTGAATCCGGCAAATTTTCCAATTGGCGAACATTTAAAAAAACGTGGCATAGATCCGCAAGGCATTAAAGAAGTGCATAGTTTCTGTAGTTTGAGTTTGGGTGCAGAAATCATGCTCGATCACCCAGAGTTCTTAGTCTTTGCACCTTGCAGAATTGCTATTTACGAGAAGCCTGATGCACAGCAAAAGCTTAAGCTATTTATTGCGTTAGCACGTCCAACTTTTGATTTAAGTAGTATTAAGAATCCAACGCCACGCGCACAGAAAGCAGCACAAGAACTGGAAACCATTCTGTTAAACATTATTTACAAGGCTAGTAAGGGTGATTTGTAGGGCTTTTTTTAATTTACCCAGCGTTGAATAAACCAAGCCGCAGTTAGACTGGCCGCCCATCCGCGGTATACTTTGCAGTATTCCTAGGCGTAAATAATAAGCGTCAATTAATTTAACTTTATAGTACACAACCCATTGCTAACCATCACTCAAGCTGGCTTTGCCGAGCAAACAATCACTAAATCGCGTTTTGTTGCCATGGCTTTGCACTGTGCAGATGAGCGTGAAGTAGGCGCAGCATTGCGTGCTTTTGCGGCTCAACATCCAACTGCGCATCATCTGGCCTATGCGTTCAGATTAAACACTGAACAGGGTATTGTGCCCAGATTTTCAGATGCTGGCGAACCTTCAGGCACCGCCGGCATGCCGGTGTTAAAGCTCATTGAAGGGCGAGATTTAATCAACGTGTGTGTGGCAGTTATTCGCTATTACGGTGGTATTAATTTAGGTACAGGTGGTCTTGCGCGCGCTTACGGCGGCACCGCCAAACTTGCGTTAGATGCCACAAAATCGGCCGATTTCGTTAAAATGCAAACCATACAATTAACCATTAACTATAAACAAATGGATGCGGTAAACCATGCATTAACCAAGTGTAATGGTAGTATCTTAGATAAAGCTTTTAATGAGCAAGTTGATTTGCAGATATTATTGCCGGCTATAGAAGCAGCTAATTTTATAAAGCGCTTTAAGCCATTTTAATAAATGTAAAACTTCTAGTATTAAACTCACCATAAAATTGAAAATTCACCCCAATAAGTGCTAATAATAACGCTAACTAGAAAAGCCAAATGATGAAAAAGCTCCAATCACTTTCACCTTCTGTCTATGAAATATCTGCCTGGCTATTGATGGCATTTGTTTTATTATTTGTACTCATATTCAACTTACTGCCGGCCGTACTCGCAGCCTTATTGGTATACGAATTAGTCCACATCATGACGCCGTGTATTGCACGTTACTTTCCGAGTAAGCGTCCAAGTAAGCGCGCTAAGCTATGGGCGGTAGGTATTTTGGTGGTAGTAATCGTCAGCTTATTAACGCTGGCTGGCATGGGTTTAGTCGCATTTTTAAGGTCGGATGCTGGAAGCATTACGGTGTTGCTGGCAAAAATGGCGCAGATTATTGAAGACTCACGCAGAATATTACCGACTTGGCTAGTCGCACACTTGCCGGCAGATGCCATTACTTTTAAAGAACAAGCGGCGACTTGGTTACGCACCCATGCAGATCAATTGCAAGTGGTAGGCAAAGAGGCTGGTCGAGCTACAGCGCATATTCTTCTTGGTATGATAATCGGCGGTATTTTAGCGCTGCGTGATGCAGTGGTAATGGATAACTTTAAGCCCTTAGCCAGAGCATTAGCGACGCGTGGTGATTTTTTTAGCGATGCTTTTCGGCGTGTAGTATTCGCACAATTACGTATTTCCGCGATTAACACCAGTGTGACTGGGCTTTATTTAATGCTGGTTTTACCCTTAATGGGCGTACACCTGCCGCTGGTTAAAACCATGATTGCGCTTACATTTGTGGTGGGTCTAATCCCAGTGATTGGCAATATCATTTCCAATTCCATGATCGTCATTGTCAGTTTGAGTCAATCCTTAACGGTTGCTATCGCTTCTTTGCTTTATCTGATTGTTATTCATAAATTTGAATACTTTTTAAATGCGCGTATTGTCGGCAGCCAGATTCGAGCCAATGCTTGGGAGTTGCTCATTGCAATCGTTGCAATGGAAGCCGCTTTTGGCTTAGCTGGTGTTGTCGCCGCCCCTATTTATTATGCTTATATCAAGTCTGAACTACGTGCCAGAGACTTGGTTTGAGTGACATCTTAAATAACAGTCTCTCTTAATGAGTCTTTAACTTACACGAATATACCAATTTATGATTCTGACTTTTTTCGTTAACAGTTTGCTTGTGGCCATTGCCGTGCTTATTCACTTTGAGGCACTTAACCGCCTTACTAGCTTTATTCCTAAACTTGTCATTAAGCATCGCTTACGTATTTTATTTGGTGTTTTTGGTGCGCTATTAGCCCACATTGTAGAGATTTGGGCTTTTGCTTTTGGCTATTATTTAATGGTGCACTACGGTCATTTTGGTACCTTAGAAGGGCATTTTGACAAAAGTCTAATGGATTGTAGTTATTTTTCATTTGCGACTTACACCTCACTCGGTTTTGGCGACATTATAGCCAAAGGCGATATTCGCTTTTTAGCCGGATTAGAGGCGCTGACAGGCTTAGTGCTAATCTCTTGGACCGCTTCTTTCATGTTTCTAGAGATGCAAAAGCTTTGGAAAGAGCATGATTAAAAAGTATGTCTGTTTATAAAAAAATTAAGGAAACGAATTTTGAAAGACAAAACCATCGCCATTCTGGAAAATCGTGCAGGCGAGCAACTTGCTGATTTAGTCAGAAAATATGGCGGTACGCCTTTTTCTGCGCCAGCCTTGGCTGAAATTCCAGAGATTGATCCCTTATTAATTGCGCAAATGGTGAAAGATTGGCAAGCGAATCAACCAGATTTTTTTATTTTTCAAACCGGCGTCGGCGTTAAAGCGCTATTTTCCACGACCGATAGCTTAGGTATTTCTGAGCAGTTTTTACAAATTCTCAATGCTGCTGTTGTAGCAGTGCGAGGTACTAAACCGTCAGCGGTGCTTAAGTCACGCAATGTGCGTATAGATTTGCCTGCCAGTGATCCTTACACTACCGCTGAAGTGTTAGCGTCACTCGCGCCATTCGATATTGCCGGCAAGTTAGTAGTGGTGCAGCGTTATGGCGATACCAATTGGGATCTACAAAGAGCGCTGCAGGCCAAAGGCGCTCGTGTGGTTGAAATTACCACTTACCGCTGGAGCCTGCCGGAAAATATTAAGCCTATGCTAGATATGATGGATGCGCTTGCAGAAAATAGCATTGATATGGTTTGCTTTACCAGCGCCTCGCAAGTAAATAATTTATTTGCTGTCGCCCAACAACTTGGCCGAAACGAAGCGTTACAAGCGGATTTAAACCGAAGTATGGTTGCTTCGATTGGTCCAGTTTGCACGGTGGCATTGCATAAGTTTGGTCTTAAAGTGGATGTTGAGGCTAGCCCGCCTAAACTTGGACCTTTTATTACGGCGATTAATAGTAAGTTTGCTTAAGTAATTACTTCGATTGTTGTGAACGAAACTAATGTTTATTTCCAGGCATGCAAAGATTTCGTTTACTTAAATTAACCAAAAACTCACCAATAATTACACAAACTCATGTTGCCATCCATCACCTATTTAGATCTTGAAACCACAGGCGCAACGCCACTTAAAGACCGTATCACGGAAATTGCGCTGGTTCGGTTTGATGATGGCGTAGAGGTTGCGCGTTGGCAAACTTTGGTGAACCCTGAGCAAGAAATCCCTCCGTTTATTCAACAGCTAACTGGCATTAACAATGAAATGGTCGCTAATGCGCCGACCTTTGCTCAAGTGTCCGATAAATTGCTGGCATTTTTAGAAGGCTCGGTGTTGGCCGCGCATAATGTGCGTTTCGATCATGGTTTTATTAAAGCCGAATTCAAGCGATTAGACTATACGCTGCGGCAAAAAGTGTTGTGTACCGTCAAGCTGTCGCGTCTGCTTTATCCGCAACATCGTAGCCATGGCCTAGATGCTATTATGCAGCGCCACAATATTATCAGTATTGCGCGGCATCGGGCGATGGGCGATGTTGAATCGATTCTATCTTTTTTAGATTCCGCCAAGTTGGAATTAGGTGACGCGGCTATTTTAAATGCGGCCAAACAGTTAATGCGCGGCCCGGCATTACCGCCGCATTTAGATGGTCTTTCGCTTGAAGATATGCCGGAAACGCCCGGCGTTTATTTATTTTACGGTGAAAATGACCTGCCGATTTATATCGGCAAAGGCTTAAATATTCGGGCTCGGGTCTATTCACATTTTAGCCGTGACCATGCTTCAGCCAAAGAAATGCGTATTAGCCAAGAAACCAAACGGGTTGAATGGATAGAGACAGCCGGTGATTTTAGCGCTTTATTATTAGAATCTAAATTAGTGAAAGAGCGCCAACCGCTACATAACCGACAGTTGCGCAATGAGCAGCAACTTTGTACCTGGAAGCTCAATACTGAGTTAGATGCCAAGCCGGCATTGAATTTATTGCATGAAGAGGACATTAACCCAGCAGAATTAGGCCAATTGTTTGGCACTTTTAAAAGTAAAAAACAAGCGGTTGCTGCTTTACGAAAACTGGCGGAAGCGCATCATTTATGCCCAAAAATACTAGGCCTTGAAACTGGCGAGGGCGCTTGTTTTTCAAGTCAAATAAAGCGTTGTAAAGGCGCGTGTTGCGGTCGTGAAACGTTAATCATGCACAATTTACGTGTGCAACAAGCGATGATGGCCAATCGTTTAAGAGTATGGCCGTATGCAGGAAAAATTGGCATACGCGAACACAATAACGAGAACAATAAAACCCAAATGCATATTTTTGAACATTGGTGTTATTTAGGTGTAATAGAACATGAAGCTGACTTGCAAGAAATCATTAAGCAAAAACAGCCCCTTAAGTTTAATTTAGATACCTATCGTTTATTGTTAAAAACATTGGCAAGCAAGAATATTGAGCTTTTTCAGTTTACTAGCTAGCATTCTTTTTGTTATGTTGATGCTGATTATTTATCATCGTAAGCAGCTGCTTGGTAAAGCCACATCTTATTAAATCTAGCGCATCAGGTATAATTCAGCTCTATGATTCAAATTATTATTTTACTGGTGGTGCTGGCTATATTATTCTTGCTGATTCTGCAGTTATGGAAAAGCAATCAGCCTGATTCTCGCGCCGTCACAGCGCAGCAAGTGATTTTGCAGCAGTTAGAAGAAAAGCACAGAGCCATGTTGCTAGATTTTAACGATGGTTTAAATAAATTAGGCGACCGCTTAAGTGCATCTTCTGGTGATACCAGTGAACGTTTACGCTTGAGTGTGGCAGCTGAATTACAGGCCACTAGAGACGCCATGCAAGCCTTGCAATTAGCGCAAAACAATAGTTTGGCGCTGACCCGTGAAACCGTGCTTGAAAAATTGCATACTACCTTAGCCGAGCAAGGCAAGGCTGAGCAAGAGCTAATTCAATCGACCATGCGCAATGCCACTCTACAATTAGTCAGCACTATTGATAACTTGGCAAAAGCGGTTGATAGTCGCCTAGAGCAGATTGGCGGTAAAGTATCTGAGCGTTTAGATGAAGGCTTTAAAAAGACTAATCAAACCTTTATTGATGTGATGGCACGGCTTGCAACGATCGATGAAGCGCAGAAGAAAATTGATGGTTTAACGACCAATGTGGTCAGTTTGCAAGAATTGCTTGGCGATAAACGTAGTCGTGGTGCCTTTGGTGAGGTGCAATTAGAAGCTTTAGTGCGGAATGTATTGCCGGTCAACTCTTTTGCCATGCAATATACGTTTGAAAATGGCACACGTGCCGACTGTGCAATATTTTTACCAGACCCAACTGGCACGGTCGCGGTCGATAGTAAATTCCCGCTAGAAAATTATCACCGCATGTTTAACGCAAAGTTGAGCGATGCCGAGCAAGCTGCCGCTGAAAAGCAATTTAAATTAGATGTTAAAAAGCATGTGGATGACATTGCTAAAAAATATATTATTTCTAATGTAACATCTGATGGCGCAGTAATGTTTATTCCAGCCGAGGCGGTATTTGCTGAGCTGCACGCTTACCATTCTGACGTGATTGAATATGCCATGAACAAGCGCGTTTGGGTAGTTTCACCGACCACGCTAATGGCCGTGTTGAACACCGCGCGTGCGGTTTTAAAAGATGTGGAAACGCGTAAGCAAGTGCATGTAATAAAAGAAGAATTAGGTAAGTTAAGTAAAGACTTTGGCCGCTTTGATGTACGTATGAAAAAGCTGGCTGATAATATTCGCCAAGCGCATGAAAATGCACAAGATGTGCATATTTCTAGCCAAAAAATATCACAACGTTTTGCCCAAATAGAACGGGTAGAACTGGCCAATAAGCCATTAGATTTACCAGTAGGCTTGGCAAAAGACTTGCTAGACGACATAGATGAAATTGAAGAGTAAATAATCCGCCACTTATGAAAATTAAAATATTTTACTTCGCCAGACTTAAAGAAACCCTTAAGTTTTCTACTGAAGATTTAGAGTTGCCAGACGACGCCTTTGCACAAGCATTGACCATATTAAAGTTGAAAGCCTTGTTAGCTAAACGTAGTGATGTTTGGCAACAAATGTTGCTCGGTAAGCTCAAAGTGCGCGGCGCGATTAATCATGAATTAGTCGATGATAATGCGAAAATTGTTGATGGTGATGAAGTCGCATTTTTCCCGCCAGTCACTGGTGGATAAGTAGTTTAATCATGACAGTGCGCGTGCAAACTGAAGATTTCGATGTTGGTTTTGAGCTTAATCAGCTACGCCATGTGCGTAAAGATACTGGCGCGATAGTCAGTTTTGTTGGCCAGGTGCGCGACCTTAACGACGGCGATACAGTCACACGGCTAACGCTAGAGCATTACCCAGGAATGACGGAAAAAGCCTTAGAAGGGATTATTAATCAGGCTAAAACACGTTGGAATTTTTTTGATGCACTCATTATTCATCGCGTAGGTTCGCTTAAGCCGACTGATCAAATTGTGTTAGTGGCGGTCAGTGGTGCGCATCGTGTTGAGGCCTTTAAGGCTTGCGAATTTATAATGGATTTTTTAAAAACTGAAGCGCCGTTTTGGAAAAAAGAAGTCACGCAAGATGGTGAACGTTGGCTAGAGGCCAAGCAAAGCGATGATTTAGCCAGAGAGCGTTGGGCCAAAACGATAGCTTGAATGGTTGTAAGTGTATTATTTTCAATAAAAATAATACACTATTATATTTAAAATCATAAAGTTAGATTAGTAAGTTAAATTAAAATATTAATAAGTAAATTAAACCAGTCAGGCGATATGTCACAAATACTTACAGCACAGCAATTAACCCATCACATTTCTGCCAAACAATTCAATTTTGCAGATACCTCTGAGCTTATTAGTGAAGATAATATCAGCGCCCAGCATCACGCTTGGGTCGCTCAGTCTGAAGCCAAAAAAGCCGCTGAATTTGGTTTAAATCTGCATCAAGCCGGCTTTAATTTATTGGCGTTGGGTGAACCTGGCACAGGCCGCACCACGTTGATGCTAAGCGCGATGCACGAGGCTGCAAGTAAGCAAGCAGAAGCTGGTGATTTGGTTGCTTTGTATCGATTTGATGCTAATGGCAAACCTTTGTTTTTGAAATTACCCGCAGGTGCTGGCACGCAATTAAGGCAAGCCTTAGATTTAATGATCCGTAATCTAGCCAAAGACCTTGCGGTATTGTTAGAAGCCAAAGGCCAGCAAAATTCTATGGCGCCGATACAGATTTTTGTCGAAGCGCAACTGAGCATGGTGAAAGCCAGTATTACGCTAATTAGTGCAGAGAAAATGCCGCACCATTATTTTGAATTAATGCAGCGCGATATTTTGGATGTGCTGGAAGCTTGGCAACCAAATACTGGTGGTGATGGCGATAACAATTATGAAGTATTCCTCAACGAGGGCTTTTTAGGTCGCTATCGCGCTAATGTGTTGGTTGAACATGCGGCAAATAAAGGCGCTCCTGTGGTTTATGACAACGACCCAAGCTTGCATTCTTTATTCGGCGGCGTAGAAAGTGCTGGCGAATCTAGCACCACGCCAGACTTTATGCGCTTACGCTCAGGCAATTTATTGCGTGCTGATGGCGGTACGTTATTATTGAATTTACGCGATATTTTAGCGGATGAACAAAACGGCTCGCAGATATTAGAAAAGCTACACCGTTTTTTACGTAATGGTACACTGCAAATTGAAGATTTAAGTAGCAGCAGTAGTCAAGGCAGTAGCTTTGTCAGCGCACAAGCGGCAATTCCCGTTTCAGTCAAGCTGGTGTTAGTAGCAACGCGTGAAGATTACTATCTACTGATTGATGAAAACTATGATTTTTTCAGCTACTTCCCAATCAAAATTGAGTTTGCTGAAAAAGTAAAAGCCAGTGCAGAAAATTACGCGGCCTATGCAGCATTTATCGCACAAAAATGTCAGCAATTTAAATGCAGTCACTTTACCGCGGAGGCCGTTACGGCACTGTTGCAATCTATGCACAGGTTGGAAGAAGACCAAAAGCGCATCAGCACACAATTTTCCGTATTAGAAAAACTCATGCTAGAAAGTGCCGCCGCTGCAGAGTTGCGTGGTGCCACCCTGGTGGCGATCGAAGACGTAAAATCAGCCATTAATAGAAAATATGCACGTCATAGTTACATTGAAGGCCATATGCGTGATTCTATTGTCGATAACGAATTGATGATTACCGTTCATGGCGAGACCATCGGGCAAATTAACGGCTTGACGCATATAGATCTTGCTGATGCCAGTTTTGGTTCGCCAGTACGCATTTCAGCCAATTGTTATGCCGGCCGCCGTGATGTGTTGACCATAGACCGCGAAGTGGCAATGAGCGGGCCTACGCACGATAAGGGCGTGATGATTTTACAAAGCTGGCTACACAGTAATTTTGCCTTAATGAATCCTTTGAACATGACGGCCTCATTAGTATTCGAGCAAGAATACAATGGCGTAGAAGGTGATTCGGCCTCTTGTGCTGAGCTGTTTGCATTACTATCATCACTCGCTCAAGTGCCGATTAAGCAGGGTATTGCTGTTACCGGTGCGCTTAATCAACACGGCGAAGTGCTGCCCGTAGGCGGGCTGAATGAGAAGATTGAAGGCTATTTTAGAGTGTGCAAAGACATCGGTTTAGATGGTAAACAAGGTGTGTTATTGCCAGACCGTAATCAGCGCCACTTAATTTTGAGCGATGAAGTACTGGAAGCGGTTGCCAATGGCCAGTTCCATATTGCCACGATGAATAACGTGGCTGAAGGCATTTTGCATTTGACTGGTTGCAGTCTAGCAGAAATTAACCGCCTAGCCGAAGCTCGATTAGGTACCTTTAAATTAACACTAGAAGATAATTCACCTAAAGTATTTCATATCTAACATGGCTGTTGTAGATATAAATGTTGATACCAAGCTCAGGCTGGATAAATGGCTATGGGCGGCGCGTTTTTTTAAAACGCGTAGCATAGCCACGGCCGCCATTGAAACGGGCAAAGTACATGTGGATGGCGACCGCATAAAGCCAGCGAAAGAAGTCAAAATCGGACAAATAATTCATATCCGCAATAAAGACTTTGAAATAGAAGTTACTGTGTTGGCTTTAGCCAATATACGAAAAGGCGCGCCAGAAGCTGCGCTTTTATACGCCGAAACAGCCGCTAGCATTGCCAAACGCGAAAATGCCAAAGCGACTGGTGAAGGTGAATATGCCTTGCGTGAGCGTGGAGCAGGGCGACCCACCAAGCGCCAGCAGCGTGATATTAAAAGGTTTACCGGTATTATTTATGACTGATATTCTTGATTATCAATATAAATTGAAGCAATCTTTGCGCGAAGCGATTTTAATCATAAAAGCCCACAACTCCGTCATCCTCGCGAAGGCGGGGATCCAGTGAAGTATTTTGTTAATCCCCGTCATTCCGACGAAATTCGGAATTCAGTGCCTTATCCGCAAATTTTCACCAATAATATATTTGCAAACAAACGCGTTGCGTTTGGCTGGATCCCCGCCTTCGCGAGGATGACGAAATTTATATGATGCTGTATAAGATAAATAATTTTTGCTCTTTACAAAGCACTCAGGTGATCCTTTTATGAGAATCCTATTACTCGGTAAAAATGGTCAAGTTGGCTGGGAGTTGCAGCGCAGCCTTGCGCCATTAGGTGAAGTCGTAGCGCTTGCCACTAATAGCCCTGAACATTGCGCTGATCTGACTAATTTGGCTGGACTTAAACAAACCATACGTGATGTTGCGCCAGATATTATTGTGAATGCTGCGGCCTATACGGCGGTTGATAAAGCCGAAAGCGAGCCAGGCTTGGCCCACGCAATCAACGCCTTAGCCCCCGAGTTGTTGGCACAAGAGGCTAAGCGCAGTGGCGCATGGCTGGTCCATTATTCTACCGACTATGTATTTGAAGGCAGCGGCGATCAAGCTCGCTTGGAAGCTGACACCACCGGCCCACTGAACGTTTATGGGCAATCTAAATTAGCCGGCGAAGCGGCCATTATTGCCTCTGCTTGCCAATATCTTATATTCCGTACCAGTTGGGTTTACGCCGCCCGTGGTAATAATTTTGCTAAGACCATGCTTAAATTAGCGCAAGCACGAGATAGTTTAAGTGTAATTAATGACCAAATAGGCGCGCCGACTGGTGCTGATTTTCTGGCCGATGTGACTTCCCATGCGATCCGTAGTGCATTGCCGCGCCCTGAACTGGCAGGCCTTTACCATTTGGTGGCCAGCGGTCAAACCTCATGGCACGGCTACGCTAGCCTCGTGATTGACTATGCGCGCCAATTAGGCGTTGATGTTAAAGTTGCACCAGAGGCCATTCAAGCGGTGGCAAGCAGTGCCTTTGTGACAGCCGCACAGCGCCCACTTAATTCACGCTTAGATACCCATAAGCTACAAAATGCTTTTGACCTACATTTGCCACACTGGCAAACTGGTGTCATTCGTCTACTTGATGAAATTCTAGAGAAAAATCATGACCCAACGTAAAGGTATTATCCTCGCTGGCGGCTCAGGCACACGCCTGTACCCGGTAACCAAAGTAGTTTCCAAACAGTTGCTGCCAATTTACGATAAGCCGATGATTTACTACCCACTCAGTACGCTGATGCTGGCAGGGATACGCGATATCTTGATTATATCCACCCCACAAGACACGCCACGCTTTCAGCAATTGCTGGGCGATGGCCGCGACTGGGGACTGAATCTAGAATATGCCGAACAACCTAGCCCAGATGGCTTAGCGCAAGCGTTTATAATTGGCAAAGACTTTATCGGCAACAACCCCAGTGCCTTGGTGTTAGGTGATAATATTTTTTATGGGCACGATTTACACGCGCAATTGGCAGACGCCATGGCGCGCGAACAAGGTGCCACCGTGTTTGCCTACCACGTGCAAGATCCGGAACGCTATGGCGTGGTAGATTTTGACAAGCAAGGTCGCGCCACCAGCTTGGAAGAAAAGCCACTGATAGCAAAAAGTAATTACGCGGTCACTGGTCTCTATTTTTACGACAACCAAGTGGCGGATATCGCCGCAAATCTGAAGCCTTCTAAGCGTGGTGAATTAGAAATCACCGACTTGAATCGGGTTTATTTAGAGCGCAATCAGCTCAATGTCGAGATTATGGGTCGTGGCTATGCTTGGTTAGATACTGGCACGCACGA
>CANCPF010000003.1 GCA_947379975.1 Methylophilaceae bacterium
AATTCCAAGAGCTTGCTATAATGGCGGTTGTTGCAATTATACAGTAATGTATTTTCCAAAAGGCCGGGATGGCGGAATTGGTAGACGCACGGGACTCAAAATCCCGCGCTGGTAACAGCGTGGGGGTTCGATTCCCCCTCCCGGCACCAAGTAAGCGTTTCAAGAAGTATCATAAAGTAGCTAAAGCCTAGTAAACATAACGTTCTAGGCTTTTTTTACGCCTATTGTCATTGCACGATGTTGCATAAAGTCGCTTTACAGTATGTACAAAAAAGCGTACAAATATCAACTGGATTTAATTTTTGTACGTTTTTGTACTGAGTTGATATGGCAAAGCTAAACGCTGATTTACTAGATGACCTCACAATTAAGGCTGCAAAGCCTAGAGATAAAGAATATACGCTGCGTGATGGCAATGGTTTATTTTTGCTTATTCACCCTAATGGCGGAAAATATTTTCATCTGCGCACAACGCTTCATGGCAAGCCAAAGAAGATACAGTTAGGAACCTATCCTGAATTGTCATTACGTGAAGCACGTGAACAATCACGATACAAGCGCAAGCAAGTCAAAATTAACCATGTAGACCCAATATTAGAGGCTAAGCTTGTTAAGCAGCAGAAATCTAAAGATGCTGACAATACCTTTCAAAAAATAGCCGAAGAATGGTTGGCGGTTAAGCAACGCACTCTGGCACCATCAACCCACTTAAAAATCAAACAAACATTTAACGCCAATGTTTTTGGTGTGTTTGGTAAATATCCAATTAGTGAAGTTGATAATATGAATGTGCGTAAATGTTTGCTGATTATGCAAAAGCGTGGCGCATTGGAATTAATGGACAATTTGCGTGGTTGGATTAGAAATGTTTTTGATTTTGCCTTAAGTGACAAACTTATATCCGAAAACCCAATTCCACTAAAAGATGAGCGGCTTATCAAGCATGTCAGTGAAAAATACCCACGATTAAAAAATACGGTAGATGCCGGCAAGTTGTTACGCAATCTTGTTGACTATGCCGGTAGTTTTGAAGTGGCAACGTGTGTTTACTTACAGATTAATTTTGCTCAACGACCAAGTGAATTAAGATGCGCTAAATGGGCAGATTTTGATTTAGACAATGCTATATGGACTTTGCCGCTGGAGCAGTCTAAAAGTCGTAAGTACATGACTAAATCCCACACCATCATGCTATCTAGGCAAGCCGTATTAGCGTTAAATGAGTTGAAGGCCTATACAGGTGGTAACGAGCATTTATTTGCTTCTAGACTAGCAGGAAAGCCTGTATCAGAGGCGACTATACGCAAAGCATTTAGAACAATATTTACGGATTACCATATTGTGCCTCATGGGTGCCGTCACTTCTTTAGTACGCAAGCAAATGAAAGCGGATTATTTAGGCGTGATGTAATTGAGTCATTTTTAGCGCATAGCGATAAAGACAAAATTAGAGAAACTTACAATGAAGCCACATACGATAAAGAACGTATGGAATTGGCGCAATGGTGGAGTGACCAGTTAGATGTAATGCGAGATGGTGCAAAGGTAATGTCATTTAAGTTAGCGTAAAGCCAGTTCTAAAGTGATTTAAGCCATCATTTAAGCCTAGTGATGTGCTTGTAACAGTTTTCAGTTTAGCCGCACCTAACACGTGCTTAATTACCACGTGTGAACACCGAACGCCCTGTATGGCTGGTGTGGCTTCTTATTTTATGGGCGTAAGGGGCAGTTATGATGACAAGTGCTTATGATGCAGATAAATATGGCAAAGAAAATAGATTGCTGTTTTGGCTAAGGCTTGATAAATGGCATTTACATGAAACTGCTTTGTTGTTTGTTGATGTTGACCCAGATAGCTTTAATAAAGAATTCACTAACCTAATTACTTTTAGAGAATATACGTTTGATGTATACGCTGATTTGGATAGTAAATATGAAGACTTGCGCCGTATTTTATATAACCCAGACATTGAGCATGACACGCCTAAAAACTGGATTGACCGTGCAGTTGCTAAAAAAATTAGTATACCCTGGCTAGAATTTGCAATAGAGAAGGGCTTTTATAAACCCGAAGATAAATTAGCTCAAGCAGAAAAGCCGCTTTTTGATAAAGCTAGTGCAACATATCCGCCAGAGTTAGATATAGCAATTCAAGCTTGGCAAGCAGTAACAAATAATTTGTGTAAGGGTAAAGCCCCTAAAGCGCAAATAATATCGTGGCTTGATGCTAATGCGAAATTATCTGATATAGCGAAAAAGCGTATAGCAACCGTTGCAAATTGGAATAAAACAGGGGGTTCGCCACGTACGGACTGAAATAATTATAAATAACTTACCCACCCATTAGAGTATGACTAAATAAGGCTTTGAGTGTGGTTACCCACCTATTATTTAGCTAACCTACCTAGCCATACCCAGCTAGGCAGACAAAATTTAGTGCATAAAATAACTATCCATTGACGACATGACGTTGTCTTAAATGGAGAGAATTATCATGCAACAATTAAAATCTGAGCTTACTCAAGCCATTCCAGAAGCCCTAGCCCACTTTGACCAATTACCCGATAGCGCTTACATACGATTACCTGTAATGAAAGGTTTGTATGGTGTTTCTACTGCCTCTATTTGGAGGGGTGTAAAAAGTGGATTAATTTGCAAACCCGTAAAAATATCTGAACGCTGCACGGCATGGTCGGTGCGATTGGTTCGTGCTGATTTAGCTTTAAAAGCAGGAGTGTAATTATGACTACACTCAAATCTGCATTAGTGCAGAAAAGACCTCCACGTGGAAAATCTAGCAAAAATCTGGGACTGATAAATGCGGCATATCGGATTTTGCAGGACATTCAGCCCACCACGGTGAGGTCAGTTTGTTACAAGCTTTTTACTCAAGGGTTCATTCCCGACATGAGTATCAAATCAACCCAACGAGTTTCAGTTCAGTTGGTATATGCCCGTGAAGAAGAGATTATTCCATGGGAGTGGTTAGTTGATGACATAAGAAGAGCTTCAAGTCCTAGCTTATGGAATAATCCAGCGCAAATCATCAAATCTGCCGTCAGCTCCTACCGTCGTAACTACTGGCAGGACCAGCCTCATAGAGTTGAGATATGGAGTGAGAAAGGTACGGTAGGGGGTGTATTAGCTGGCATTTTAGATGATTACGGGGTGACATTTAGAGTAATGAAAGGTTTTGGCAGTGCCACTGCCCTGCATGATGTGGCGGAATCATCACAGGAAGGCAAGCCTTTAACTGTATTTTATATTGGTGATTATGATCCAAGCGGTATGTACATGAGCGAGATGGATATTCCAACACGGTTCACAAAATATGGTGGTGAAGCAGACTTTCAACGTATTGCTTTAACTAGGGCGCAATGTGTTGGTTTGCCGAGTTTTGAAGCTGACACAAAAACTACAGACAGGCGTTATAAATGGTTTGTAGATAATTTTGGGCACACTTGTTGGGAGCTAGACGCATTAGATTCTAATGAACTACGTGCGTGTGTGGAGGGTGCGATTGTGTCAATGCTTGACCTTCAATTTTGGAATTATGCAATTGAAATTGAAAAAGTAGAAGTTGCTTCAATGCGAGAATTTCACGCTGTGTGGGAATCTAGGAAGTCAAGCTATGGCCGCTAGTCACATCATTAGGCTGGGAGTCATGAAAGGTAAGAATGTTATTTTAGAGGCATTAAAGCATAACAAGCGAACGCTACAAGTTGAACGTGGTGCAAGTGGAAATATTAATGCTACTAAGTCACACCTTAACTATTCTCTAACGGGTAATGACACGCCAGAGCAGATAGCTAGATACGCTAAAGTGCAAATGGTTGAGGCTGGTATTGATAAGCCACGTATCAATCAAGTGCTAGGTGTTGAGATTGTCTTTAGCTTGCCTATTGATAGACACTCACAGAACACCAAGCCATTTTTTATAGATTGTTACGAATGGGTAAAGAAAACTTTTGATGGTGAGTTGCTATCCTTTGATGTTCACCTAGACGAAAGCGCACCACACGCCCATGCAGTCATATTGCCTTTGATTGAGGGCAAGATGCAAGGCAGCAACATGATTGGTAATAAAGGCAATTTAATGCGCTTAATCAATCTCTTTCATACGGGAGTTGCAAGGCATCATGGGTTAAGCAGAAGCGAAAGCAATCGGTTATCTGAAACAGATAAGCAAACCCTCTCTAAGCTCGTTTTGAAGAGGCTGGAGACCGATGTTGTGATGAAGTCTAGCGTATGGCCTTGCTTCAGAGATTTAATCGTCAAAGACCCATTGCCTTATGCTCAAATGCTATCAATCAAACTGGACCAAGCCAAAGGCAAGTCATTTGTTGACCATAAGCGTTCAAAAGGCAAAGGCAGCTTCATTACATAAGGCCCTATATAGGGTATTAAGTGTAAAAACAGACATTCCCTATCTTGTGTATAGGGTTTCATCTTCACCACCATTTCAACAGGGCTAACCATGGCCAATATCAAGCTAACAACAATGTTACAAATAGCAGCAAATAGTAGTTGGGTACACTGGCCTCAACTAGTAGGGGGAGGCTTGTCACTTTCGGGAATACCAGACCCCACCGTACCCCCACCCCTTAAAATAGGCGACATCAACCCTGCTCACCTATTGATAGTAATCTGCTCAAAGGAAACAACATGAAATGCGGCGCTAAAACAAGATCAGGTACACCGTGCAAGAAACCATCATTAATAGGTAAAGCAAGATGTCGTTTGCATGGGGGCTTATCGCCGTCAGGGGATGCGCATTATAATTACAAGCATGGCAGATTCACGAAAGAATCTAAACTGTTAGCTATAGAAGTAAATGCTAGCTTGAAGTTACTTGCAGCCATTGCAGTATCATTGGGCATGATCGAAAAGTAGGCAATAATATGCTGACGGCAAGTTTGTTAACTGTTGTTTCTGCAGTAATTCTTATCTCTATGAATAGCGCTAAATGCCTGTACTTTAAATATACCTATTAGTAAGTTCTAGCCGCTATTAAAGAAGACCCCCGTCAATGTTTCTTTCAAAAAGATGGAGTAAATATTTTTAAAAAATTAGACGGTCGGCTTAGACGTAGATTGATTTGGTGGACGTCAGGTAACTTTAGACCAAATTTTTTAATTATATTTTGAGCTTTAATATTCTATTAAAACTAAGTATGCATCTAGTCTAGGCGCATTCATTATTTATTAGAGCATAGTAAACTTGGTGTTTAGACTGATTTATTTACAGATAAATAATTTATAATGTTTTTATGACTTTAATATTAAATATAATTTGTATTTGTATTTGTATATCCTAAACTTCCTTAAATAATTCAAATATCTGGAGAAATGTAATGAAAATAAAAAAAATAACGTTTTTAATTGCCCTGTTGCTTGGGCCAATCGAAGGTTATACTGCAAATGAAACTGCTTACGGTGTCGGCGCAACAGCCTCAGGTAATGGCTCTACTGCTTACGGTGTGGTTGCGACGGCATCAGGGGTAAATTCAACTGCTGTCGGCTTGTTCTCATCAGCTTCAGGAGATTGGTCAACTGCATCAGGAACTCTTTCCAATGCTTCAGGTGCTTTTTCTACCGCTACCGGATCAGCTTCACAAGCGACAGGTGCAAATGCAACAGCTACTGGATTTACCGCAAGGGCGCTTGGTGCAAACTCAACTGCAACTGGGAATCAGTCCTATGCTACTGGAGAAAATTCTACTGCGACTGGTATGATCGCTCAGGCCACTGGTATAGCGTCTACTGCGACGGGTGTTGATGCTCAAGCAACTGGAGACTACTCAACAGCTACTGGCATGGGCTCACGTGCAACTGGGACTAATTCAACTGCAAATGGATTTGCTGCAACCGCTTCTGGATTCAATTCAAGTGCTTTTGGTAATCAATCCAACGCTCTAGGAGAAAATTCAACTGCAACTGGTCAAGCTTCTCTGGCATCAGGTGTTAATTCAACTTCTGCAGGGGCTGGTTCGCAAGCAACCAATGATTACACGACTGCAAATGGGGCAAACTCAACAGCATCTGGCTTTGCATCAACGGCAATGGGACAAGGTGCAAGCGCTTCAGGAAGTAACTCCAGTTCTTTTGGACAAAATGCAACCGCTACAGCTAACAATTCAGTGGCTATTGGTGCAAATTCAATTGCTAATCGTATTAATTCTGTATCAATGGGTTCAGTAGGTGCGGAAAGACAAATTACTAATGTTGCTGCAGGTACATATGGCACTGATGCTGTCAATGTTAATCAGCTCAATAGTGTAGAACGTAAACTAGCTGCTGGCGTTGCATCATCAATGGCAATGACTCCAGCAACGATTGCTCCTGGCAAAACCTCAGCAATAGCATTGGGTACTGGCTATTATGATGGTAGCAGTGCAATTGCATTTAGTGCGGCCCACATGCTTAATGATAATTTAATCGTTAATGGCTCAATTTCCTACGGTTTTAATGCTGGTAATGGAACTAATTTAGGTAATAATTCTGATGTTGGTGCCAGAGCATCATTGAGTTACAGTTTTTAATTATTAATGTTGTTTTACGAATGCCGCCAAGGAAATAAGGCGGCATTTTCTTAGGGAAATTTAAATGCATTTAAAGTTAATTGTATTCTTTATAGCCAATTTAATTTGGTTTGCAAACTCAAGTTTTGCTGATGAAAGTAAAAGTAAAATAGAGCCCTCAGGCAGGGTTGTTGGGCAACTTGTGCTTGATGCACAATTTAACGGACCATTTAAAGATACGCTAATTCAGAGATGGGTTGATGTTTCAGCGAGCGCAATTTGTTATTTATATATTCCAGTTACTTTAGCAGCGATGCCATTACAACAAAATAATGGATCACAAGACTCAACAAGAAATTATGGGCCAAATTCAATGGGTAGCATCAGTTGC
The DNA here is from genome assembly GCA_947379975.1 of Methylophilaceae bacterium. Taxonomy (GTDB): domain Bacteria; phylum Pseudomonadota; class Gammaproteobacteria; order Burkholderiales; family Methylophilaceae; genus Methylotenera. Next base: position 6,912 of record CANCPF010000003.1, read on the forward strand.
ATACCAGCTCAAATTAAGCCTAAGTAAATATTGCTCAATTGTTCGCCTTAATTAGTAATCTATATTTAATCTTAATATAGGCAAAGCTAAACAATATACAGTCAGCATTCCTGAATTAGAATTTAGCATGCTCCCTCCAGTTATTTATGAAAAAGGTGGGATATCTATTCTTAGAAATTAGACAGTCGGCTTAATGGTAAATTGATTTGGTGTCCGTCATGCAACTTTGGGCCAATTTGAGACATAACTCAGTTATTGATGAACTTCCGCTAAGTGGTTACTTAGATTTACAGCTTCTATAAGTACTGAGGCCCAATAGCAGTCGTTCAGATATGTTGGAAAGAAATAGATAAATAAAGCTACGACCTTCTACCTTGACTGTCCCGAACCAAAAACACCACAATTACAATGATTAGAAGAATGTGGATAAATCCACCCAAAGTATAGGATGTTGTTACACCCGCTAGCCAAAGTATTAAAAGTAGTAGGGCAATTGTTTCAATCATATAATTCTTTTTTTATTTGAGAAAGTATTTCGCGGTATTGACGGCTCTGAGTTTGCTATAAAGCAGAAGGGTATAAATAGAGCTTTTGGCAAGCTTACTCCAGTCGTCAACGCAACCAAGTAAATAAAACATTACCATTGCCTTCGCTACCGATTATATAAGTTGATTGCACCGCGAGATCTTTGTAGCCAATCGATAATAGAGGTGCAACCACAGGAGTTGGTAGTAAATAATTTGAATTATTGCGCATCGGAATGCTACTTATCAATGTAGGGTTAGGTATAACAGGGGGTAATTCAAGACAAAGTCCTGCTGCCACTGCTTTGCCACCAAGCCCACATTACCTAAGTTCTCAATGGTATGACAGTGGAAATACCATGTGTAGATATAATGATGGTACTGTTTTGAATATGCGTTCAAACATTTGCCCTTTATCTCACTAATCTTTACTTTTCACGCAGCAAGTATTGTGCGCCTAGCGGTGGTTTGTCTATTACTAATACTTGATATTAAAGTGACTTAAAGGCTGGCTATATGCTGGCTGTTTATGGGCTGGCAAGATTAAATACGTACAAATTAAAGCTAATAAATAGTAAAACTAATAATAGGTTGGCTTATACGGCAACAATCGATTCCCCCTCCCGCACCAATAAAATCAATAGGTTATTTGATTTTATCCTTTTAGAAAGTCGTAGATTTAAATCTTTGCAGTTGTTGCATTAAAAACACTCAGTTAAATACTTAAATATTTTTTGTATTTAACTGAGTGTTTTTTTTCGCCCATATATTGCAAGATAACGTGGGCTGTTATTAAATTTTAAGTGGTTGATTAGTCAGCTATTGAAATAGTTTTGAATAGCTTGTCTAGATTAATCCGTCTAATTTTAATAGTCTGGCAGCACCAAATCCCACGCTTAATTATTTCAAAAATTGATCAAAAAAATCCCCCAATTAATGTTTTTTGGCTATGCAATTGTTACAAAAGTGTAACAATTTTCTTGAGTCTAAATGTTTTTTGTGTTATTTTTTGACGTGCGTCAAAATGACGCATGTAAAAAAGCTGTATGAGAGCCTGATTTAAGGGCTTTTTTTACAAAAGGGACGCGTATGGCGGTATCTGATTTGGGGTATAAAATCATTGCAAGGCCTAATAATTCACTTACGCCAAAAATGAGTGTGGGATTGCTTGGGAGCCTTGTGGTCGTTGTATTGGTGATTGCGTTATCCTTCGCAAATATGGGCGCTTGGTTGGTATTGCCATTCGCTGGCTTAGAGATAGCCGCTTTTGCGTATGCTTTTAATTATATTTATTTGCATTCAGCTGATTTTGAAAGCATTACGATTGAAGATGAGAAAGTTGTTGTAGAAAAAAGAAATTATAAGGAAAACACAACAATAGTTTTTCAGCGTTATTGGGCTCAAGTGAGTGTGCGTGATGTTCAGGGTAAAAAAGGTGTTAATGGTAAAAGCGGGTTATTTATTAGTTCGCACGGTAAAGAAGTTGAATTTGGTAGAAATTTTATAAATGATGGGCAACGTGCTTCAATAGCACGTGAGCTTAGACAAAAAATAAATGATATTCATTAATTTAGTTTTGGAGCAAGTTTTATGCAAGTTTTAAAGAAAATTGGGCTAGGTATTGCGGTAATGCTTGCTTCACTCAATGCGTTTGCGGATTATGCTTGGAATTTCCCTTTGCCAGCGACACCAATGGCAGCAGACACGTTGCACGTACACAATAAATTTATGACCATTACTGGCATTATATTTATCGTAGTGTTGGCGATCATGATTTACGCGATATTTGCTCACCGTAAAAGTAAAAACTTCAAACCTGTTACTGATAAAGCACCATCAACAGCGGTTGAAATTTTTTGGACATTAATTCCTTTCGCTATTCTTTTGCTCATTGACTTTGTCATTATGGGTATTCCTGCTTATCACAGCGTAATAATGATGGAGAATACGCGTGAAAAAGCGAATATGGTGATTAAGATCACTGGTTCGCAGTGGCGCTGGCAGTACGAATATATGGATGGCGATGCGCAGGGCATTAAGTTTGTGAGTAATTTGGCCACACCTAAAGAGCAAACAGATAAAGGTTTCAAAGGCGTGAAGAATGAGCATTATTTGCTTGAAGTTGATAATCACTTGGTTCTTCCTGTTGGTGAAAAAGTACGTGTTTTAATGACGGCCACTGATGTATTGCATAACTGGTGGGTGCCGCAATTTGGTTCATCACGCGTTGCTGTGCCTGGTTTTATTCGTGAAACTTGGGTGCAAGTTGAAACGCCTGGAACTTATCGCGGACAATGTAAAGAATTGTGCGGTAAGGGCCATGGTTATATGCCTATCGTAGTTGACGCTTTGCCAATGGCAGAATACAAGGTTTGGGTTGCGGCTAAGAAAGCAGAGTTAGCAAAAGCTGCGGCAGGCGCTGATAAAGTTTGGACAAAAGAAGATCTTATTGCTAATGGTAAGACAGTGTATGAGAAAAACTGTGCGGTTTGTCACCAAGTGACGGGCGCAGGTTTGCCTCCAGCATTCCCAGCTTTAACCGGTAGTAAAATCGCAAATGGCCCAATTTTTGGAGCTGATGGTAAATACTTGAAAGATAGTCATTTGGATCGCGTTCTTAATGGCGTGCGTGTAATGCCTTCTTGGAAAGCCGTATTAAATGATACTGAGATAGCTTCAGTAATTACCTATGAGCGTAATGGCTTGGGTAATGCGGTCGGTGATGTACTGCAACCTGCGCAAGTAAAAGCAGCCCGTCAATAAGTAATAAGTGTGTTTTTGAATCAACTGTAATTATTTAGTTTGAGTAATTAGGAGAAAGTAATGAGTACAACCACGGTAGCACATCATGAAGAGCATGCTGAACACCCGTCTGGGATTATGCGTTGGCTGACCACCACCAATCATAAGGACATCGGCACGATGTACCTTACCTTCTCGCTGATTATGTTTTTAGTTGGCGGTAGTATGATTTTGGCAATCCGCGCTGAATTATTTCAACCGGGACTTCAATTATTAAATCCAGAGTTTTTCAATCAACTGATTGGTGTACATGCGCTAATTATGATTTTTGCGGCTTTAATGCCGGCCGCAACGGGTTTTGCAAACTGGATGATTCCTCTGCAAATTGGCGCGCCAGATATGGCTCTACCACGTTTGAATAATTGGGGATTCTGGTTGTTACCCCCTTCAGCCATCCTTTTAACCTTACCGTTCACACTTGCTTTGTTTGGTATCGGCGATGGTGCGATGGCAACCGGTTGGACTTTCTACCCGCCACTATCAGTGCAAGGTGGTATTGGGGTTGATTTTGCGATTTTTGCGGTTCACTTGTTGGGTATTTCTTCTGTATTAGGTTCAATCAATATTATTGTTACCTTATTTAACATGCGTGCGCCAGGCATGACATTAATGAAAATGCCAATGTTTGCTTGGGGCTGGTTGATTACAGCGTTCTTATTAGTTGCGACTATTCCGGTGTTAGCCGGTGCAGTTACGATGCTGTTAACTGATCGCCATTTTGGCACACACTTTTTTGATGCAGCTGGCGGCGGCGACCCAATTATGTTCCAACATTTATTTTGGTTCTTTGGTCACCCAGAAGTGTATATTTTGTTACTACCAGTTTGGGGCTTTATCCCACAAATTCTAGAAACATTCTCCCGTAAACCAATGTATGGCTACAAAGCGCAAGTTTATTCATTGTGGGCGATTGGTGCTTTAGCCGTGGTTGTTTGGGCGCATCACTTCTTTACAGCGGGTATGCCTGTGCCAGCGTTGCTATATTTTATGTATAGCACAATGGCCATTTCGTTACCGCTAGCAGTGCTGTTCTTTTGCTGGATTAAAACGATGTGGAAAGGCTCAATGAGCTTTGAAACGCCGATGTTATTTGCTGTAGGCTGGATTATTTTATTCGGTATCGGTGGTTTAACAGGTTTAGTGCTTGCTGACGTTGCGGCTGATGCGCAATATCACAACAGCTACTTTGTAGTTGCTCACTTCCACTACACATTATTTGCTGGTGGCATTATGGGTATTATGGCTGGTACTTATTACTGGTTACCAAAAATGACTGGTCATATGTACAGTGAAAAATTAGGTAAATTGCACTTTTGGTTAACTGCTATCTCCTTTAACCTAACTTTCATTCCTCAGTTCTTCTTAGGTTTGGCTGGTATGCCACGTCGTATTCCTGACTATGCATTACAGTTTGCTGAATTCAATATGATTTCATCAATTGCTGCATTTGTCCTTGGTTTCTCACAATTGTTATTTGTTTATAACATTGTAAGTTGCGCAAGAGGCGGTAAAAAAGCGACCGATCAAGTTTGGGAAGGTGCTAAAGGTTTGGAGTGGACATTACCTTCTCCTCCTCCTTACCATAGCTTTACTGAGCAACCTATTGTTAAATAACACAAAACCCCAGTTTAAACTCGATTGTTTAAGCTGGGGTTGTTTGGAAAAATATGGACAATAAAGAATTAGTCACTAAACGCAGTAGTAAGAAGATTGCATATATTTTAGGAGGCATTGCATTTGTTTGGTATGTAGTATCAATGTTTACAATATGGCATCACTAAACGAAACGGATGCTTTAACTGCTAAGCAGCAGATAGACTTAAAAAATAAAAAATTAGTTCGTAAGCTAATATGGATGGTGATAGGTTCATTGTTATTTGCCTTCGCATTGGTACCTTTGTATGACGTTTTATGCACACTAACCGGCTTGAATGGTAAAACAAACAATACGGCCGCCGTTTTATCTACGGCTAAGGTGGACGAAACTCGCTGGGTAAATGTTCAGTTCACAACTAATGTAATGCCGGGTTTAGGTTGGAATTTCTATCCAAAGCAAGCCAGTATAAGATTGCATCCAGGTAAGATTGAAACCGTTATATTTATTGCAAAAAACACCACAAACGAAGTGGTTGTAGGGCGGGCTGTTCCTAGCATTACGCCTGGAATAGCCGCGGCTAACTTAAAGAAAATAGAGTGTTTTTGCTTCGTCAATCAGTCACTTAAGCCTGGTGAAGAAAAAGAAATGCCTTTACGTTTCTTTGTAAGTCCAGAATTGCCAAGAGATGTATCAGACATGACCTTGTCTTATGCTTTTTTCCCGGCAGTTAAATAATAAAAAGATTTGGCACTAAAAGTTATTGAAAATAGGGTGTTAGTTTAGGTGAGGCAATGGCAAGTTTAGCCATTTACAATTCAATATATTTATAAAAAGCACGGGAGTGATTGCATGGCGACACATTCAACGAATCAATACTATGTTCCGCACGGTAGTATTTATCCATCAATAATATCTGTAGGTCTGCTGACGCTTGCTTCAGGTTTTATCTTTAATGTAGCAACTGATAAAAGCAAAGATCTCGCTTATCTTCAAGCCCCAGGCAAATGGATGATGATTATTGGCGCGATAATTATTTCATTCATGGTATTTAAATGGATGGGTTCTGTGATTAATGAAAGCCTCACAGGCAAGTATTCTAAGTGGGAAGATAAATCATTCCGCGTTGGTATGATTGTTTTTATTTGCTCAGAGTTGGCATTCTTTGCGGCATTCTTTGGTGCTTTGTTTTATATGCGTATTTTATCGGTGCCAGATCTAGCTGGTTACGATCTAGATATCACCCCTTATAAAGACTTCTTAAGTACATGGCCATCATCAGGCCCTGGCGGAACAGTGCTAGGTGTTGAATATAAGCCGGGAACATTAAACGCAATGGGTGCTTGGGGATTACCAGCAATTAATACTGCATTGTTGCTTACTTCTGGCGCCACCATTACTTGGGCGCATTGGGCCTTGATTAAAAACAATCGTACACAACTTATTGTCGGCATGGCACTAACTGTTGCATTAGGTGTTGCTTTCTTGATTTGCCAAGCAATGGAATATCATCACGCATACACTGAAATGGGCTTGACGTTGCATAGTGGTGCTTATGGTGCGACGTTCTTTATGCTCACAGGCTTTCACGGTTTCCACGTGACGCTCGGTACCGTTATGCTGATTGTAATTTTGATTCGCTGCATGAAAGGTCATTTTACGCCTGAGCATCACTTTGGTTTCGAAGGCGTGGCTTGGTATTGGCACTTTGTGGATGTGGTCTGGTTAGGTCTATTTATATTTGTCTATTGGCTGTAAGTTAATTAAATAAAAAGGGCGATGCACAAATGCATCGCCCTTTTTATTTTAGAATGAATCAGTAATTGCTAATGATATTAACAAACTGGCACTGCGTTATGCGTGTGGCTGGCCAATCAGTCCAAAATAGTAAGCAATCATTAAAAGAATAAATAAGGTGATTGATAGCCCAATACGGACGGTTAAGGCTTTAACCGTTCTTTCACTACCTGTTTTGTCTTTAGACAAAAAGAATAGTGCGGAAAATAAACTGCCAACAATGGCAACTAAAGCTAAAACGATGATGACTTTTATTAACATAGAATGTATCCAATTAAAACTTGAATAAGCATTATGAGACCGCTTTCTAACAAATGCAATTATGAAACAAATTCAATTTAAAAAGCTTGGTTATATTTTTAGCCCTTCGCTGATTGGCACAATCGTGACCCTGATATGCATACCCTTATTTATTAAATTTGGCTTGTGGCAGTATCATAAAGCACAACAAAAAATGGCTATTCAGGCCGCGTATAATTTAGCTAAAACAGATGACGCGCTTATATTTCCGCTTGATATTAGTAAAATTGGCGTTAGTAATAATCATGTGTTGAATGTTGCAGATTGGAATTACAAGAAAGTTAAAGTCAGCGGTGTATATGAACCAAAGTTTCAGTTTTTATTAGATAATCAAGTGGAAGGTAATCGCGTTGGTTATCATGTGATTACACCGTTAAAAATAGACCAGTCTGAACAATACGTGTTGATTAATAGAGGCTGGATTTTAGGTAAAGATACCCACACAGAACTGCCGAAATTTGACACGCCAACCGGCAAGCAAATAGTGATAGGACAAATTTGGGTGCCTAGTAAAAAGATTTTCACCCTAGAAGCGAAGGCAGACACATCAAATGCTGCAATGAGTCGAATGAGTCAACCTTGGCAGGCAGTCTGGCAGAATATGAATATGAATAGTTATCAGCACAGTGTGCCATTTGTTGTTTCTGACTTTGCAATTAAATTAGATCAGGCTAGTGATGCTGGCGGCTTTGTAAGAAACTGGCAAGTACCAGTCGAGAGAATTGCAACGAATATTGGTTACGCTTATCAGTGGTTTGGCTTTGCATTAGCAACACTATTGATTTACATTTACATGAGTGTGAGTAAAGTAGCTGCTTTAGCTAAACCAAAGCAATAAGCTGTAAAAATCTAATACATTCAGAAGTATTTTTAATTATATTGACCTTATTTAAGTAGAGTTCCATGCAAAACGATAAATCACTAACCGAACAAGAAATGCAACGCAAAGGCCGCAAGGTATTTTTGTTAATGCTGATCTTTTTTATCGTACCTATCATCGTGGTTATGATGATGTATAAGCTAAATTGGAAGCCTAGCGGGGAAAGCTTAGGTGAGTTGTATAACCCACCTCGCCTATTAACAACATCTGCTGAGCTTAAGCGTGATGACGGCACTATGTTGCCCGCACAGTTTTGGAAAGAAAAATGGAGTGTTGTCTATGTGGCGGCTAATTGTGAGCAAGTCTGTTTAGATAAGCTGCATGATATGCGTCGATTACATGTTTCTTTGTACAAAGACATTGATCGTGCCCAGCGGGTTTTAATCACGACGACACAAGACGTTACAAATATTAAGCATGACTTTCCTGATTTAATTATCATCAATCAGCCAGAAGCAAATGTCAGCGATTTTTCAACGCAGTTTCAGGTTGGTGTTGAAAGCGTTAGTGCCAGCAATAGATTATATTTGGTAGATCCGCTCGGACATTTAATGATGAGCTATAAAGCGGCCGTCTCGCTAGCTGACATCCGAAAAGATCTCGCAAGATTACTAAGATATTCGTGGGCAGGTTGATATGTACAAGAATTCAAACAGCTTTAAGCTATTTCGAAGCTTAGTCTTAATAGGCGCAGTCTTAGCCTTATGTGTGGTGGTACTTGGCGCCTATGTTAGATTAACTGATGCTGGCCTAGGTTGTCCTGATTGGCCTGGTTGTTATGGTGCGCTTACTGTACCGCAAAGCGAAGCCGCCATTCAAAATGCACAAGCGGCTTATCCGCACAGCACTGTCTTAGTAGGCAAAGCTTGGCGGGAAATGGCGCACCGTTATTTAGCTGGTAGCCTCGGTTTAATCGTGTTGGCCATCTGTATTTTTGGATGGAGTGCCAAGCGTGAGATTAAAGCTTCTGCTTGGCTACCTACTTTCTTGGTGGTCTTGATAGGCTTTCAGGCGATGTTAGGTATGTGGACAGTGACCATGTTGCTTAAGCCTGCTATTGTAAGTGCACATTTATTAGGTGGAATGTCAACTCTAGCCATACTCGTGTGGTTGGCACATAGGCACTGGGGACACAGTTCAGCCAATATAGTGCAATCTAGTCCATTACGTTTTATGATTCGTTTGGCGCTAGTTATTTTGTTTATGCAGATATTTTTAGGTGGTTGGACAAGTACCAATTATGCTGCGCTAGCCTGTACCGACTTTCCTACTTGCCACGGTTTGTGGATGCCGGAAATGGACTTTAAAGATGCTTTTCATTTAGTGCGAGAACTTGGCCAAAGTGCTAATGGCGGCCAATTAACGCTGGCTTCTCTTACCGCCATTCAGTGGACGCACAGATTAGGCGCGCTGATTACCTTCATCTATTTACTGGTGTTAGCCTTAAATGTCATGAAATATTGGCAATTAAAAACTTTGGGTGTTGTGTTGCTTATTGTACTTTTCACGCAAATCGGCTTGGGCATTGCTAATCTAATTCTGCATCTTCCCTTAGTATTAGCTGTTGCGCATAACTTTACTGCTGGTTTACTTGTGATAATTTTGGTCATGCTGAACTCAAAAATATCAGCTAAAAAACCATAAGGCATACCAAAAGATGAGTCTATTTCCTAAATTAATTCGAATAAATATAATGATAAATAACGTGAGCTTTAAATGAGTACTAGTGTAACGATCCTAAAAAACGTAGGCCTAAGCTTTAAAAGCTTTTTTTCTCTGTGCAAACCAAGAGTAACTTCACTTATTGTATTTACTGCCATTATTGGTATGTACATGGCTAAACCCGCGATGGTAGCGATGCCAATATCACTATTAATTGCAACGACTATAGGTGTAGCATTTGCTTCTGGTGCCGCCGCGGCCTTTAATTGTCTGATTGAGCATAAGATTGATGCGATTATGGCCAGAACTCGCGGCCGGGCAATTCCTACTGGTCAGGTTTCATCGACTCAAACCACAATTTTTGCGACAATTCTTGGTAGCACTGGCTTAGCTGTTTTATATTTTTATGTAAATCCGCTAACAATGTGGCTTACCTTCGCTACATTTGTTGGCTATGCTGTCATTTATACGGTATTTTTAAAACCAGCCACACCGATGAATATTGTGATTGGTGGTGCATCAGGAGCTATGCCGCCAATACTAGGCTGGGCGGCGGTTACTAATGCGGTTGGGCCAGAAGCGCTCATTATGTTTCTTATTATTTTTGTATGGACGCCACCGCATTTTTGGGCATTAGCACTATATAGGCGTGAGGAATATGCCAAAGTTGGCATGCCGATGTTGCCTGTCACTCATGGTGAAGCTTTCACGCTGCTACATATTTTGCTATATACCATTATCTTGGTCGCGGTGTCGTTGATGCCTTATGGTATGGCGATGAGCGGATTAATCTATCTGGTATCGGCTATTATTTTAAACGCTATATTTATGGCATATGTTATTGGCTTGTATAGACAATATTCTGATGACTTAGCCAAGCGCACATTTAAATATTCCATACTCTATTTAACCTTGCTCTTTGCGGCGCTGATGGTGGATCATTACTGGATGTTTTAAGTAAATAGAGGTTCTAAAAATAGCGCAATTAAAATTGCGCTATTTTTTTGCTTAGCAAGACATCCGTACAAAGTGTTTCGGTAATTTAATCCGCTATATTCGGTTAAGTGTGCGCTTTAAGGCACAGCCCAGCCAACAGTATTTATTAGCTGGATTTGTTTGTTAGTCGCGCTGACTTATTTGGTCTCTTTAGCCGCATGTGAGCTATGGAAATCATGACAAGACATACAGCCACTGGCAATACGCTTGGGTTTTGGGTTGTTACCAGAATGGCAACGCAGGCAAGATTTTCTATCCGGCATTGCCACATCGGCACTAATTTCTGAATGCTCAACTTGATGGCAAGATTCACACTTTTGACTACGATGCGAAGCATGATTAAAGTGTGCCTTGCTAAACCAATCTTGGTTGATATTCAGTGGTGCAATCTTCCATGGCAAGGTATCGCCTTTTTTCGTTTCGCTAATCTCGTGGCAGTAGCTACAGCCATCCGATTTTAGTACCGCCGCGTATTGGCTGGCCTGCTTTGGTGCTTGTACTTTTAGCGCATTCATCACACTTTGTTCTGTGCCATGAGGAATATGTATGGTGGCTTTTGCTGGCCCCACATCTAGTTGGTTAGCGTGGCAAGTCTGGCAGTCACGCGCATAAGCCACTGCTTGAAAACGCATTTCCTTACCTTCAGGACGGTGACAATTTGTGCAAGAAAGTTCGCGGACATCCCATACGCCATCAGGGCCTTGCACTTTACCAAAATGTTGTGAGTGCGGAAACTTTAGGCCGGATTTTTCTACTAGACGCGCAGTGTCCGTTTGTGGAATGCGCTCCACCTCTTTTGTGTCTTTGCCAGTGCTGAAGGTAAGTTTAAAACCGGGATGATCAAGGTCAAAATCGTGAATATTACTTAACTTGGTCTTTGAGTCTATCGCTTTGATATTGCCATGACATTTGACGCAGTTAGCATTATCTTGACGTGCTAGCGGATGAGGCGCTTTGTGTTCACGATGGCATTCTGCACAGCGAACGCCATCTGAAAGTCGATGTGACTTATTAAAAGCATGTTTTTGTAAATCGGTGTCGGCAATATGTGGCGAAATATCACGGTGGCAAGTCATACAAGCATTATCAGTCACCTTTTGTGTTAGTTTTTGGTGGCAATTAGAACACTGTGAGCCAAAATGTAAATGGGCATTTGAAATATGTCCAGGGCTCCAAACTCGATCAAAGCCTAGTGGCAATTGCGCCATAGTTGCCTGTAGCTGAGGAATGAAGTTTTGTGCGAGCGGTAGTCCTAAAAATATCAGCGCAATTACACCTGCTAACCACAGAGATAACTTGCGTTTAAATGCTGAGGCGCCCTCGAGCGGTTCCTGAGTGAGTGCTTTGATGTTTTGAAAATCATCCGGCAAAGGGTTGGCTAGTTCCAGCGATAGCGCCAGACTAACGTCAGGTGGGGCAGGCTCTACTTTAAGTACATACGGGCCTAGCAAAACTTTTTTACCGTGCGTCAGTGCGATACTTTGCATCTTTACGCCATCAACTTCTAACTCGCCATTGGTTGAGACTAAATGTGCTTGGCCATCGGCTAATCTTTTGATTACCGCATGGTGCATAGAAATACGCGGATCAGCTAGCTGAACCGTAGATTCTACATAGCGCCCAATAGTAACTTCGTCTGCCGTAATGGTGCGATAGCTGCGTACCGGCAGACCGCGCTTGTTATTCGAAATTTGGATTAAAAGACAATGAATCATGACTTACCAATAAAAAAATACGGCAATAATATGTGCCATCATTGCAACTAGCAGGGCGATAGTAAAAGGCACATGAATGTACAGCCAGAAGCCTAGTCGTGCACGATACATAAGATCTTGCCGCACACGTTTTACTAATGATAAGCGGCGCACCATAATTGAATAGAGTTCGCGATAAGGTTTTCTCTGCTCACTAGGCAGATCTTTGCCCATTAATGTCAGTTGTGCAACGGCAATGGCGGTTGGGCAATTTGGCTGGTAACCACGCAGTTGCTCTAACAAGCCATTGCCGATAGCCGTTTCACTGCATGCGCGCGATACTGTATTGTTGATGTCATCCGGCATGATTAAGGCAATTTGGCGGGCTAATTTATCTGCATCGGCAATACGAAGCAATAAACCATCCAAATTATCTTCGCCCATATTTTCAGTCATTTGGCGCGGGTAGATCATGTAGGTGTAATTGCCAAAAAATCCACTCATTACCACCATTAACAACAAGCCGTAAGCGAGCGTATGAATGTTGATTCCGAAGTTAAATCCGCTATGTAGCGTCACTAACACGGTAAGCGCTGTGCCTAAATATATATGTGCTGATAGCCAGCCTTGAGTCGCCCCAGAGCCACGGTAGCGGCGCTTGCGAATGCCATACCAAGTCATCCAAAAGACTAATAAGGCTGATATTATTCCTAAAACATAACCGAGCCAACTTCCACCGTAGTGGCCTATGGGTGGTTCAAACGCGATATAAGCGATAAACGCGATCAAAATCACAGCCACGGCTATCTTGAAAAAGAAGTAATGTTTGTAGTCAAAGATGTTGCTGCGTTGCATTAAATTACTCTCATTAAACTTCGTCTGAACCCATTAATATAGCTTCGCCAGAGGCATCGCTGGCATAACTTAGAAGCGCCTCTGGATTGACTCGCAACGCTGCGCCTACTGGACAGGCACGCACGCACACGGGACCATCGGCAATATCTTTGCACATATCACATTTAACGGCCACTTTGGGGCCATCTATTTTTGCTGCAGTTTTAGGTTGAATGCCTAACATGACTTGCCATAAGCTACGCTCAGGTTGCTCATGCACAACGGCCATCTGAATAACATCATAAGGACAATTAACCTGACAATTGCCACAACCTATGCAACTGTCATCAATATAAACTTCGCCATGCGGTGCGCGGTGAATCGCATCGGGCGGGCAATCTTTCATGCAATGTGGATGCTCACAATGTCGACATGACGTTGGCACTCTAATGTTAGCGAAAATTGGTCCAGTATCTCTATCGAGTCTGGTTGCACCGCCATGCGTATCAGCACAGGCTTGCTCGCAGTGGTTGCAGCGTATACAGAGTGATTCATCTATGAGTAAAACATCGGTGGCTTCGCCCACGCCTTGTTGAATCAGAAAAGAGATTAGGCTGGTTGGTGATAGCTGCTGGCTCAAAGTGCTACCACTTTCTTGCGAAACATCCATTTGCTGCCGATTTTCCTGCTCTTGCAAATGCTGCAGATAGCGCGCATCAAGTTCGCTACGAATTTTAGGATTATGCGCAATAATGTCACGCATGCGACTCGCTTCAATTAGTACCGCTTGCGTTTCTATCGCAGCGCGAACTGTTGCATACCGAGGCTCACCAGAAACTAAGGACATTTCTCCTACATAATGGCCTGCTGCCAAATAGTACAGCACGACTTCACGGCCGCCTATCATGTGTGACACGGTTACAGAACCACGTTGAATCAGGTAAAGCCCATCAGCCTCATCGCCTTCGTGAAACAATTCTTCGCCGGCCGCGTAGTTTTTAAGCGTGGCATTACTGGCAATATCATTGAGATCTTTTTCGCTAAGCGAAAGGCCAATACCAATATGCACGGCAGTTTTAATCGCCACTTCATCTAGCATGCGGCGCATAGATTGTACTGAGCCAATAAGCTTTTGCATGACGCGTCGCGGCGTTTCTATGAGTACACAGCGCGTCTTAGCGCGCACCGTGCCAGAGCGCCTACGGCCAGAAATAAGTGCCATCTCACCAAAAAATTCACCAGCCTTAAGCGTGGCATCCGGAATATTGTCTTCGTCTATTAAAACATCTAATTCACCTTCTACAATAAAGAAGAAAGTGGTGCTGTAATCGTTCCGATTAAATATTACTTCACCCGGTTCTGGTAGCAATATATTGCTTTCCAACACTAATTCACGCAATTGCAAGGCGCTAAGCATTTTTAGCAGTGGCACACTTTTACGAATCTTTTCTAATACGTCATCTACACCGCGATCATTGCAAAAACTGGAAAATTTATCACGTAGCAATGCAGTATCGGCCGGTTCAACTTGGTTGCCTAAGATATACTCAATGACTTCATAGCCCTGATTGATACCTTGTTTAATGAGTGGGTAACCAGCTAATGCACCAATGATATACAGCCCGGGCACATTTGATTCGTAATGCGTAGAAAGTAATGGTAGGGCAGCAAGATCGGTTGTTGGAAAGGACACGCCAAAGCTTTCCAAAAGAGGACGTGAAGGTAACGCGCCTAGCCTAGCGATCACACGGTGGCATGGTATGCGCTCTACCCCTTTAGGTGTCTTTGCGAAAACCGTAATTGGAAACTCGCCGCTGGTATTTATTTCAATGGCTTGCGGTTTGGTTTCTAATAACCAGTCTAGCGCACCTCTTTTTCTGGCATCGGTTAATTGATTAAGATTGCCTTCCTTACAATTGCTGAAGTCTTCCGCACGGTTAAGGATCATGAGTTGGTTGCGACCAATTAATGCCAGCGCATTTTCTACGCCACTGTCTCCACCACCAATCACAACTATGGTTTCGTCCTGATAAGCAAGAGGGTCATCTAACTGGTATTGAATTTGCGGTAAATCGCCGCCAGGAATATCAAGTTTACGTAGATTGCCTTGCACGCCAATGGCTAATACTACGTCATCCGCCGTAAGCTTAGTGCCATCTGCCAGTTCAATCTCTAGCCATTGTTCGCCACGTTTGATATCAATTACTTTTGCACCGTAACGCACATTTATATGGTGCTCGGCGATTGTTTTTTCCCAAGTTTGAAGGACGTTTTCGCGCAGTGAGGCGGTAAATGGTAATGGGCTGCGCAACGGCAAAGCGCGCGGTTCTGACATCACAAGTTTGCCGCGAAGATAACTGCGAATAGTGCTAGCAGGCTCTGCTGCAGCTTCTAGTAATAAATAGGAAACGTTCTGCTCAGCGGCGCGCACAGCAGCAGAAAGCCCGCTAGGCCCAGCGCCAATAATGATGATGCTGAAATGTTCTGGCTTCACAATTTTAATAACAATTACCTTTATGGTTCTTAATGATGCTGTAAGTCAGGCGGCTATTTAAATGTTGATAAAAGCCTTTGAATAATGTCACATGCCAGCCCATAAGTCAAAAGTCGAGTATCCCTGAAATGCTTAATCACCGACTTTAACGGCTGCTTTTAAGCGCTAGTTATACGTCGAATATTCAGTCTAAATAGTCTAATTAGCGCTGACTTTTGTTGCGATAGCTTTCAATTTTTTCAAAAATCTCCATACCTATCAGCATGGAAACGACAAAAATTATAGCTTTTGTAGTACCGGTACCAAGCAAGACAAAGGCCGGGGCAGGGCAAATGCCAGATAATCCCCATCCTATACCAAAGGCTAGGCCGCCTATGACTAGGCGTTTGTCGATGATACGCAGGCTTGGCAAGTGCATTTTTAAGCCTAAAAAGCTGGTGCTACGTTTCTTTGCCATTGCAAATGCTACTAAGCCTACACCAATAGCGCCAGCCATGACTAATGCCAAAGATGGGTCCCATAAGCCGGCTAAATCCAGAAATGCCAGTACTTTTGCTGGGTTCGACATGCCTGCGAGGATAAGGCCTAGTCCGAAAATCGTGCCAGATAGCAAGGAAAATAATACTGCGATAATATTACTGAAATTTTTTTGCATGGCTTAAACTCCTAAACCCAATTTAAAACCAAGCTCATAGTCAAGCAGGTGGCGGACGATATAGACGGTAACGAAGCCGGCAAACATAAAAGCTAAAGTAGCAATAAAAGAGCGTGGAGATAAGCGCGAGATTCCACATACGCCATGGCCGCTGGTGCAGCCAGAGCCGTAGCGAGTGCTAATGCCAACCACCAAGCCGGTGATTGCCAATAAGCCATTGCTTGCTTCAATATCTATGATAGGCAAAGGCAAGAATAGTTGCCAGATTAACGGCGCTATCATTAGGCCGACGATAAACGCCAGTCTCCAGTAAATATCATTTTTTTGGGGTCTGAATAAGCCGCCCAATATGCCGCAAATACCGGCAATACGGCCATTAAAAAGCACAAATATTGCAGAGGCAACACCTATAATCGCACCGCCGGCAAGCGCGGTCCAAGGTGAGAAGTTATTCCAGTCTATTAACATAGTTTTTTGTTCTAATATGGTTGAATATACTTGAAGATAAGTACACAAGCGGTTGGCTAAGGCTCTATTTTAAACTAAAGCTTATAAGCGTAGGCGATTGCAAGCAATGTGAATGTGTTTTAATGCAGTATCTATTTGATTTATATTTTGCATAACTAGCATGCCAACAATTAAAATTAAGCTTCATGGTGGATTTAATGCGCTGTAAATTTTGCACACCAAGCCTGCATTAGCGCTAAACTAGCATCGTCCATCTGCTGTTTTGCAGGTAAATATTTAAAAGGTGAATGATGAGCATCATCGGCAATATTCTGTGGTTTATTTTAGGTGGCGCGTTGATGGGCCTCGGTTGGTGGATTGCCGGTATGCTAGCGTATATTTCGATTATCGGCATTCCTTGGGGTAAAGCCTGTTTTGTGATTGGTCAATTTGCCTTTATGCCATTTGGCAAGCAGGCGGTTAGCCGAAAATACATTACCGATAAAGCCGATATTGGCACTGGTTTTTTAGGTGTTCTGGGTAATGTGCTTTGGTTTATTTTTGCTGGATTTTGGCTTGCAGTCGGACATCTCGCTTCAGCCTTGGTTTGTTTTATTACTATTATTGGTATTCCGTTTGGCATTCAGCACCTTAAGTTAGCTGGCATTGCCATTGCGCCCATCGGCAAAACCATCATCAATAAATGGTAACTTTTGCACAGATAATTTAAGCGCTTGGCGCATTTAAATGCCGAAATAAGCTACAGCAACTATATACAATATTTAGCGGCTAATGCGCCGTTAACATTTTAATCACGGATTGGTACTCGGTCACCATGTCCACTATGGAATCGGCAAACCGATAGTCGTACAAATAATCATTAATCCACTCTGCATTCTCGGAGTAGTCATCTGTCATCATAGGCGTAAAGGTTAAATCCAAATATCGACCATCGCCAAGGTCAATAACCTCAACCCCATCATGATCTTTAATAAGCTCCCAGTGGTCAGGTACTTCCATGCCCAACGTGATGGTGATATTCAATTTCTTCATTTTTAAATGTCCTAATTAGCGTGGCAGATCAACTCGGTTAGCATTGCCTAACAATGGTTCAGGTAAACCAAACGCTGATTCATGGTGATAGATGATCTGTGAGGCTGATTTTGGTACAGGAGGTAGCTGTAATAACCTTTTGCCTGTGTTGGTGTGCGGGTAAGATAGACCGGCGTGGCATTCGCTATAGATTGAAGTAAGCCTTTAATCTGTTGAATTTGATCGATTGAATGCAATTTATAGCTCACAGTGAAGTTGTTACTTGCTTTATAGCAGATAGGCAAATTTTGCCTGTCGAAACTACTAGCATCAATACGTACTAACACTTACAGCTAATTTTTTTATAGTATAAAAAGACTTTTGGCGGTATTGAGGTCTCAAGCGGTAATAACTTTAAATTAGATTTGTGCTAATGATTTACTAATCATTAGTATTGGATTAATTATCAGCTAATCACATTTTTTAGCTTTAAATAAGCCATCACTTGATCAACGCATTCATCCAGATTTTGTCCTTCTGTGTTAATTGAAAGTTCAGGATTCATTGGCGCTTCATAGCCGGAAGATATGCCAGTAAAGTCTTTTATAAGGCCTTTTCTTGCCTTAGCATAAAGCCCTTTTACATCTCTTTTTTCGCACATTTCGACACTACAGCAACAATAGATTTCCACAAAACGATCGGGCTCAACCAAAGCTCTCACTCTATCCCTGTCTGTAGCATACGGTGATATAAAAGCCGTCAATGCAATCATGCCAGCTTCGGTGAATAACTTCGCCATTTCACCAATACGTCGAATATTTTCTATTCGGTCTTGTTGACTAAATTCCAAATCAACGCATAAACCGTGACGCACATTGTCGCCATCTAGAACAAAAGTTGCGCAATTGAGTTCAAACAATCTTCGTTCAACAGCATGTGCAATGGTAGATTTACCTGAACCAGAAAAACCTGTGAACCAGAGAATGACACTTTTGTGGCAATTGCGAGATTCACGCTCGACATGGCTTACAAGGGTGTTGTGCCAATGAATATTATTGTCTAAAACAGTCATTATTTATTTTTAAGTGCGTTAAGTGTAAATTGGTTTAATCATTTGACATTAATTACTTTTTTCGTGTTCTGAACCACTTGATTTAAATCGCTATAGTAACCTTCATTATAGTGGGTAATGTCGTCTCTAATGGGCTTGGTAGATGTTTATGGCTTATATGTTACACTTATTCAGGAAAATAATAAGAGGAAAGTAATGAGTTCGCTAATTCTCAAGCTAAGAGAAATCATCAATAACCCACATCAGTTGGATTCAACTAAAGAATGGATTCCTTTAGGTGATGAGGATAGTCCTTTTATACTGGTTTATGGCAAAGCTCTGTGTTTTTCAATTATTAAATCAACCGAGGTGGCACCAAGTAACTTATTGTCGTATTGGAAGACGATTACTAAAGCACCTGTAAATAGCTTCCCGGCAATGGAGGCTTATTTCAAATTGACTCCATTTTCACTCCATGGGCAGGAGCATTTTGTTTCTAGGCGTGCACTAGGTCCGTGCTATAAAAGAATAGAGAAGGAACTTCCTAATTGGATATCTGAGTTTTCAGAGAATTTTTTTCGAGCATACAAAAATAATGAAACTATAAGCACAAGTAGCTTAGTCGTGGACTATATTAATCAATTTAATAGAGAAATACTGGCGCATGAGCTCAGCATAGATTCCAATGATTTACCAGCGATGCCTGGTGAAATGGCGCATATGATTACTACATATAAGCTCGTGGAGGCTTATGATCAGCGCTTACAAATTTTAGTTAACTTTATAGAAAAGACTTTAAATAATATTGGCTTAGATATGAGTGAAGCATGGTCACTTGTTAGCATTACTGTTATGGGTACTGAGGGACTAGCTGGCGCATTATTATATGGTTTAGCCAATAAACCTAACAAAACCGATATTTGGCAGGCAGAAGATCTCGTTAATCTATCGTATCCCGTTACACTACTGGCGAGAGAGCCTCTTTGTGATCTAAATATCAATGGCCTATCTCTCAAAAAAGGCCAGCGATTATATGTATCGCCGGCCTTAGCTAGTATGCTGACTAATGTAAATGCTGATGAAACGCCAGACATCCCATTTGGCATGGGGGTGCATATTTGCCCTGGTAAACGTATATCATTGACAGTAATCAATGCTTTTTTTAATGCATGGTCTCATGCGGAAGCACTACACCCTCGAATCAGTAAAGTTAAATTTAGTCGAGATTTTATATTGCGAGCAAAGGATATCACTTGAACCAAGCCACCATTAGTGAAGATGTAAAAAAACAATTACTCGAAATTATCAAAGAAGCAACGCTTTCAGAAAGCGATCTAGAAGAGCTTTTGGCAAAAAGAATTATCGACTTAAACATCGACTCATTAGCCTTAATGCAAATTAATTTTGAGTTCGAAAGTCAGCATGCGCTACGCATAGATATTAATGATATTGATGGATCTACAACAATTAATCAGATGATCAACAAGCTCATCAGTATTGCAGACTAATTTAAGATGCCAAAATCACATTCTTTCAGTTCGCATCACGTCTTTGGTATACAGGCAGACAAAAGTATTACTGAGTATAGCTACAATGCTGAGTCAACCAGTCTTTTCGAAAAAACCAATCTAAATATTTGGCAGCTTAAAAAGATTTTTACGTTATTTGCCTTGTATTTAAAATTTTGGGGATGCCAAAAACCTAGAAAAACTTCCAGAAAAGAATTGTTATTAGTATGGTCTTTACTGAAGACGTTGGATAATAAAGCCAGTTATCAAAGAAGAGATATTCAAACTGTTGCGATTATTCTTATGCAGCTTGGCCCATCCTATTTTTTGAATAAATTACAGCAACATCTTGGCGAGTTCGGCTCAGCGCTTACCCCACAGTACAGAGATGTGGTTAAATTAATGAATTTTACTATTCATCCACGTAATGAGCTTATCTTCCACGCATGCAATCCTGATATATACGTCTGGACACCTGCAAAAAATACGCCTACAGATAAAATGATTGTAGTATTCCTGACGCGTAGCAACACACTCAACATGCCTAGACCATTGGCACATTTTATTTTATCTAGGCTCGGGGTATCAATTATGTACATAGCAAACCGCCCCAATATGAAGCCAAATGAGTTTTTAGTTGGACATGATATCAAACAGACCGCTACACTCATTACAAAAATAGCCAAACATTTGAATATACAAAAGCTATATGGGCTTGGCACATCTTATGGCGGTTTTAAAGCCTGTCAGCTTGCATCTTTGCTTGATTTTGAACGTGTGCTCAACTTTTCTGGAGCACGCAACGAGGATGATAATGCCAAAGACCTCGCGCCAACTATCATGGCGCCTGGTTATGATCACAACAAAATAATGTCGGTATTATCTGAGTCGGATCCAATAGATAAAAAAATTGTGGAAGCTTATGATAGAGATGGGTTTGTGACAATACGCTCTTGGCTAAAAACAAAATCCCATGGGTCATTTAGTGCGTCGTTTATTGAAGGTGAGTTAGATGCTCATTTATCATGGCTACTTAATACTTAAGTTGTTGTATGAAAACAACAGGATGGCTGAAATAAAAAACACTATAGGTATGTGCCTATGCGGCTCACGCCATTATTTGGTACAATCAAGCAAATTTTAAAGGAATTAAAATGTTCAAGAAAACTATCATATCAGCAATTATAGTGTCGGCTTTTGCTACAACGGCATATGCAGACGAAGCAAAGCAAGATGCTTTTGACACGTTCGTGTCAGGTGACATTGGCCAGACGCACTATTCGCCGGATGGCTTACCTAACATCAATTCGACTGACTTTAACTTAAGAGCAAGTGCTTCTTATACCGCTCCTAACAGTTTTGGCGGTCAAGTCGATGGTGTTTATTCAAAAAGAAGTCTTGGACGTGTAGACGTGTCTACAGTTGATCTCGCTGGACACTTATTTTATCGTAACGAAAACTACTTGATCGGTGGTTTTGCACAATACCGTAACCCTGATTTCAACTACACTGGTCATGACGTTTCAGGCGACCAATTTGTGGTGAATTGGTTGGCCGACAGCTTGATTTCAGAGCAGGTTTTTTGGGGTGCTGAAGGGCAAGTATTTTTAGGAGATGTTACAGTTTACGGACAAGCAGGTAAACAAACATTTGTAAATCAACGTGATATTAGCGGTCAGAAGATATTAGATGATGGCTATTTTGCAAACATTAAAGCTAGATATTTTATTAATGATAATTGGAAAGTTGATGCCGGTTACGCTTATAACAAAAGTAATCTTACAGGAAGCTTGTTCCAGAACGCAAATTCAGCGGATCAATATACGTTAAGTCTAGCTACCGAATATAGATTTACTGATAGTCCGGTAAGTCTATATGCCTTATACAACCATAACCAAGCTAGTTTTAGCAGCCTTAATGTAGATTCAGATCAATTATTTGCTGGTATCAAAGTTAACTTTGGTAGTAGCTCACTTAAGAGCAGAGACCGTAGCGGTGCCAGTTTAGATCCACTTAGCCAAACAGCAACTGCAGCAGTGTTGTTAGGTAGCAGAGTAGCAAACGGATTAAATCCCAATTAATCCGTTTGGTGTAAATACAAAAGCTACTAAACTTGGTAGCTTTTGTATCGCATATAAATATTCAAATTACTCATCCTAGTATCAAAGAATTAATGAAGTAACCAAATTTTTGGAAAATTTCATCTTTAATTTCTTTATCTTGAGAATAACGACGCTCTAAAAAATCTACTTCGAAATAAACCGAGCTAATTGGAATATTAAATTGTCTTGAAATCTGATTCACATAATAGCTAGGATTAGCCACAAAATCTTCCATCTTTATCCTAATCCAGTCAGAAGGTGCTATTTTTTCAAAAAAAACTTCCCAATATCGAATTTGAGCTAGTAATATTTTATAGATTTTTGATATGACAGCTTCGTTAATTACCTGAGTTTTTTTGGAAATACTCAATTCTAAATCACTGTCAAAGGGCCTGCCTGTAGAATAAAGCGCCACTAGACTCACTAATTGAGAAGCTCTATCGCTTCTTTCCAGATAAATATAACGTGCATTTTCGTTGCCGATAGATCGTTTTAAATAATAAAAGTCATAAGGAAAAACCTTCGCAGAAAATATACCATTTTTAACGCGATGTTTTAATAGTTTGTCCCCATAAGACTGAGCAGTATTCATGATTTCAGTAAAATTTGACGCAGTTTTTTTCGTCCAGCGCCCGTCAATTGCAGTGGCCATAACTGGGTGAAAGTATTCAGCTGGAATTCCCCATCCAGCTATACGCATATGATTTGCCAGTGCATGGCCAGCCGTTCTAGGTGTAGTGCAAATAATGATTTTTTTAACAGGAAAGATTGTATTAACTTCAATGTTATCGAATTCTTTTGGTGAAAAATCGTATTGTGAAACTTTCAATATCATCCCCAGTGAATTCAATCAGTCATATCAGCTAAAAATATATGGTATCACTATCTAAATATTGCCGCACACCATGCGCTAATCATTTGACACACACTTTGTGATTTTTTTCTTGGGGCAACTCATTGCATAGAATAATATCGAGTTACGATTTGTATTACGTAATACCATAATGCTGAAATTAAGCTGGCGAAATTATTTAGTAAGACCATTCTAGATTGGATATGTAGTATTTTTAAACCTTATCGGCTGATGATGAAATTTTTCAAAGAAATGATACATAATGTTAGATAATGATAGATTAAGTGACTAAATGCATGTCGAGACGACTCTATGATTAATATCTTTAAGGCCAGTAATTATCATGCGTCAGACAATTGGTCTTCAAGAGATCTTGTCAGAATTATTACCCTCGCAATACTTTATGTTTTATTCGGTAAATTAGCTTTTCTAGCAGAGTTCAAAGAGTCACTAGTCGTGCCAGTTTTCTTCGCGTCTGAAGGTTTGGCTTTGTCTTTTACTATCGTTTTTGGTCCGAGAATGGCGGTCGGTGTCTTTATCGGACAATTAATTTTTGCGTTAACGCTTAATTCCTCATGGCTTGTAGCGCTAGGCATTGCAACTGTTAATAGCCTTGAAGCATTAATGGCATTTTTTATTTTACGTAAATTAAAATTTGACCCTTCAATCAGGCATGTTAAAGATTACATTTATTTGTTAGTGCTGGTTTTATTCGTGTTACAACCGTTTAGTGCCTTGTTAAGTAATTTGGTGCTAATGAGTAGTGGGGGCTTGCTAGGTGGTAGCGGATTCTTCGTCTCTTCTATGAAGTCATGGTGGTTGGCTAATTGTATTGGGCAATTATTGTTCGCGCCATTTTTGATGATGCTCATGACAAATGCCGAACCGCTAGCAAAACTTAAGATTAATGAATTATTACCAGCGATACTTTTTATCGCGTTAATTTTTTTAAAGTTCGAATACAACTTTATTGAATTTCCTTTTGGCTTGATTGCGTCTGTGCCACTGTTAATTTGGTGTGCATACAGCAAAAAGTTAATGCTCATCAGCTTCGCTTTTTCTATAAGTGTAGCTATTGCAACGCATGCTACCGTACAAGGATTAGGTCCATTTGTCGCTTATGGAGATGATGCTTATACCTTACTTAATTTATTCATTTTTGGGTATTTTTTTACGGCTCAATTTATGTGCACTCTTTTCATTGAACTTGAGCAAAAACGTGTTGTGGATCAAAAAAATGCTCAGCTAAGTGCTGATAGGGCTGAACATAGAGAGTCTCAATTGCTGAATACTTTAAATTCACTATCTCTTGCTAGAGATAATGAAACAGGCAATCATATTTTACGTACTCAGCATTACGTGAAAATTATTGCTGAACATTTAATGAATCGCAAAGAGTTTTCTGGTCTACTAACGCCCAAGAAAATTGAATTCTTATTTCATGCTGCGCCATTGCATGATTTGGGTAAGGTAGGTATTCCAGATGAAATTCTACTAAAGCCTGGACCACTGAGTGATGAAGAATGGCAGGTAATGAAAACGCACACTGTCATTGGGGAACGTGTTCTAAATTCTGTTAAATCTGTCATTCACGAAGACGATGATGTCATCGCAATTGCAAAAAATATTGCTATCGGACACCATGAAAAATGGGATGGATCTGGTTATCCGTATGGGTTATCTGGGATAGAAATCCCAATCGAAGCCAGAATTATGGCTGTCGCTGATATGTATGATGCATTATTAAGCAAGCGCATTTACAAAGCACAATGGACTCACGAGCAGGCTGTGGAGGAAGTTTCTAGTAGAAGTGGCACGCAATTTGACCCAGTGATAGTCGATGCGTTTCTTGCTGAAGTTGATAGTTTTAAAGCGATTGCAGAAAAATACAAAGACTAAGCTAGCTGTTTACACTGGCGATTTTAAAAATATTTTACTATTTTATTTCTTCAATAGTCCCAATAAATTTACCACCTAAATTTACCACCAAATTTTTACAGAATACTTTTCCAGTGAACTGACCTGTTTCTTTTATAACTAATTTATCAATGCAGTAAATTTCGGGTTCTAAACTTCCGGAGATATCAGCAGAGGTTACATTTACAATACCCTTAACTTTTCCTGATGGCGTTATTCTTAAATTTCTCGCATTTATTGTTCCGTTAAATATGCCATCAATAACCACATCACCAGTCGATTCAATATTGCCAGTCACAGTGGACAGTGCATTAATCAGCATAAATGAATCATTATTAGAATTAGATTCAGTTACTAAAGAATTTGTTTCAGTATCATTACTATGACTTTTAAATAATGTTTTCATTTAATATAAATTCGTTTTTAATTAGTTAACTTGCGTAAATTTTCTTGAAGAATTCACTAGATTGATTTGCATCACTTTATTTTTAGAAGTATTCACATGAAGTATGTGCTCTTTAATTGTTGCTTTAGTCATATTAGGAATAAAGTAAGCTATGTTTTTCTTTAATAGGCAGTCATAAATAGTAACTTTTGAATTCCAACAATTTAATTCAACTAATTCCCATCTAACTTCTTTTAGGCTCATGAACAAACCGCCTGTTTTTCCAAAAATATTATATTTATCAATTTTATCATTAATAATTGTATTTTAGTATTAATAATTATTGCATATGTATGAAAAAGTTGCTTTGAGCTGTCAATAAGAACGCCTCGGTCTATCATGGACTCTGTTGTTCGAGCATATACATCTGCATCAGATTTTTAGTAAAGCTTTTAGATATTGATGATAGCCTTTGCTTACGGATTTGGACTTGCCATCCGCTTGCACGCTTTACTATTGATGCCATTATTCGCCTCACTGTATCAAAAGTGTGTCACAAGGAGGGTTTTAAGGTCTTTCGGGAGAGCTGGATTAAGCTAACTCATTGAATTTTATGGTGCGCCCGACAGGAGTCGAACCTGTGACCTTCGGCTTCGGAAGCCGACACTCTATCCAGCTGAGCTACGAGCGCAATCATCTTTGCATTATAGCAAAGTGTGACATTTCATGTCTTGTTACCTTCGCGCGTTACCTTCGATTGAAAGTATAGGTATAATAGTTTTATAACAAATTATTTATGGGGATTTACTGTAATGAGTACTAAAGATAAAGAATACAAGGGATCTACATTTTGGCAATTGATTCTTGTGATACCTGGTAGCATTTTAGCATTTACATTAATTATTGCTTTAATTGCTAAATCTTTTGGTGTGATTGGTGCGCCTGATGTGGCTGAGCCAGCCGCTGCTGTTGCGCAGGTTGAAGCTAATATCAAACCAGTTGCAGCAGTTGAAGTTGCTAGTGCTGATGCTGGCCCTCACGCAGATAAAAGTGGTGCTGAAGTGGTTCAAGCGGTATGTTCAATGTGCCACGCTGCAGGTTTGATGAATGCGCCAAAAATTGGCGACAAAGATGCTTGGAAACCGCGTATTGCACAAGGTTACGACACCTTGATTAGCCATGCGATTAATGGTATCCGTAGTATGCCGGCTAAAGGTGGTAACCCAGCTTTAACTGATGGCGAAATTGCTAACGCAGTGGCTGAAATGGCTAATGCTGGCGGTGCTAACTTTAAACCAAAAGCTTCAACAGACGTAGTTGCGGCAGCAATGCCAGCCAAATAGATCAACAGAAAATAAGTGCGGCAGACGCTTTAAAAAGCTAAGACGCACTAATGCTGGTTTTTAATTGGCATTTAACTGCGGGCTACATTTAAGGCGGTTTAATTAAATAAAATAAAAAAGCCACTTAGTCAGTTAAGTGGCTTTTTTATGGGTGATAGGGTTTCAATGGCCATTTACGCGATTGGTGATATTCAAGGTTGTTATCATGCTTTTCAAGCATTGTTAGCGCGTATTCAGTTCAACCCTAAATCAGATAAGCTTTGGTTAGTGGGTGACTTAATCAACCGTGGCAGCGGCTCATTAGAAGTGTTACGCTGGTGCTATCAGCATAATGATAGCCTGCAAGTGGTATTGGGTAACCATGATCTTCATGCTTTGGTGGTGGCGCACGGCTTTGTTCAGGCACATAAAGGCGATACTCTCGATGCTTTGCTAGTTGCAGAAGATAGCGCTATTTTGCTTGATTGGTTACGCCATCAGCACTTAATGGTGCAACAAGATAATTTCTTGATGGTGCATGCAGGTTTATTGCCACAATGGACGGCTGATCAAGCGATGGCTTATGCCGCCGAGGTTGAAGCCGCCTTACAGAGTGACCATTACTTAGAGTTTTTGTTGCATATGTACGGTAATCAGCCGAATCGCTGGTCTGATAATTTAGTCGGCTTAGATAGATTACGCTTGATTACTAACGCAATGACAAGATTACGCGTGTGTACCGAACAAGGTGAAATGGAGTTTGCCTTTAAAGGTGAGTTGCAAGATATTCCGAATGGCTTTATGCCTTGGTTTGATGTGCCAAACAGAGCGACACAAACGTCAGAAGTTATTTTTGGGCATTGGTCAGCGTTAGGGTTGCAGCATAGAAACAATGTATATTCGTTAGATACTGGTTGCCTGTGGGGTGGTCAGTTGACGGCCATGAATATCCATACAAAAGTAATCACGCAAGTGGCGTCTAATCCCTTAGATCAGCCATTAAAACCTAATCTTTTAAAATAAGCGCTTACGCTATAAATCCAAGCTGTCGCGAATCAACTGTTCTATATGTTGCGTTAAGGCACGTCGATCTTTATCTTGATCGGCTAGTTCAGAAATAACAATTGGCGCTAAAAAATGTAGCTCAACCACTGGATGCTTTTGAGATAATATCGATACCATTGACTGGTGCATCGTTGTTTCGCCCGCATACGCCACGCCAATATTAGCGCCTCCGCTTGGTGTCGGATAACGAATCGCAACCGGTCTAATCGTGGCATTAGATTGAATAGCCGCTTGTATCAGGCTGCTCTTGAAGCGTTTAATTTCGGTGCCGTCTGTAGTTGTGCCTTCAGGAAAAAAACACAAATTATCTCCAGATGCTAGGCTGTTTGCTGCGGTATTTACGATGCGGGCGGCGTCTTGACGTTTCGCTCGATCAATAAAAAGGGCATTGGCTTTGTAGGTTAAATAACCTATTACCGGCCAACTTCTTATTTCGGATTTTGCGACAAATCTTAGCGCTATTAAGCTGTTAAGGGCATGAATGTCTGTCCACGAAATATGATTAGCGACAAACATAGTGGTGTTTAGTTGATCTTTCACTTGCGGAATATGACCGTGAGAAACAACGCGAATGTTAAACGCAACTAACAAATGCGAGCTCCACCATTTAATGATGCGCCGTTTTAGCGGTTTGCTAGCAAGCGGCAATATTGCGGATGCAATGATGACTCCTGCTAGTGTATGCGTCGCAATTCGCCCAATTCTAAAGTACCTAGTAATTCTGTTGGTCGTTATCAGTTCGGTGGTAATAGTATTTGTATTTAATGGTTGCAAAGTGATTGTGCGCTTATTCGCATGGCCTTTATTTCAGAAAGTGTGCAGCATATCTTGGATTTATTCTAGACAAAGGTAACATTACCAGCATATCGGCCGTGTTGAAATAGGGATCCCATGCTGGCGCGCCACAAATATAAGCACCAAGGCGTAAATAGCCTTTAATTAATGGTGGGCAAGCCACTTGCATGTCAGTGCGTAAGGATTTAATCGGCAAAGGATTACGTGCAAATACGCGATACTCAATTGGCGACAAATAATCATCTTGGAGTTTTTGATATAAACTAGCCGCGGCGTGACCACCGTCAGACATGCTAACGCTGCCACAACCTATCATGTACTCGTAGTTGTTGATTTGCATATATTTGGCAAGGCCAGCCCATAACATGGTAATGGTACCGCCGTTACGGTAGTTTTGGTGTACGCAGGCACGGCCTACTTCTACCGTACGATCAAATAAATGTGCTAGTCGACTTAAATCAAATTCCCCAGCTGAATAATAGCCACCTGCCTCATTGGCTTTCTCCGGACTTAGAATTCGATAAGTGCCAATCACTTGGTTAGTATCACTGTCGCGTACAATTAAATGATCACAAAATTGGTCAAAACCATCAATATCTAGCCCGTCTGTGCCGGAAACCTGTGCGCCCATTTCTTCTGCAAATACTTTATAGCGTAAACGCTGCGCTTCTTCTATTTCGGCCGGCGTGCGCGCTAGGCTTATGCAGAGGCGTCTTTGCAGCGATTCCTGTAAGGCGATTTGCTTACGGCTATGTTCGTTTGTATTTTCAAGCAAAGTCAAATCTTTACCAACCATGACATTTCTCCCTTTAAGATTAAGGAGACTTTAATGAATTGAGGTTAAAAATTAATGACAGTGAGATTACGGTTTGTTGACATTTAACTAATGTCGACTAACTTATTAGATAAGTCGGAATCGCATGATTTTCTGCGACTCCAACTTTTTTTGTCAGGCTTGAATGGTTGATCAATTGCTTATTTATATATTTTCAGTGAATTTATACTGAGTAAAAATTTAGTGCGATACGCGTGTTGTCCCACCGCTTTCAATTAGACGGACTCGGTCGCCAGCTCTAAATTGCTCGTCAGCTTCTTGCACAATAGCCACTAATGCACCACCATCTATTTTCACTGTAATTTCTAAAGCGTCCTTACGTGTAAGGCCTTCTTCTGCTGCCGAGCCAGCAATGCCGCCGACAACCGCGCCTAGTACGGCTGCAATGGTACTGCCATTGCCGTGACCAATTGAGCTGCCGGCAATGCCGCCAATAGCACCACCAGCAATGGTGCCGACTGGTGTTTTAGTGCCTTCTAGTTTGACCGAACGTACACTTTCAACGATACCTGTTCTAACTGTTTGTACTTTACGCGCATCATCGCGACTGTAAACGCTACCTGAGTTTGATGTTGCACAGGCACCTAGTACCAAGCTTAAAAGCCCAATCGCTAATAATTGTGTTGTTTTCATTTCATTATTCCTTTATTTAAAGAATTTAAAGTAGCTTGAACTGGTTTATAGAATGCTTTATTCCAGCCAATAATTAGTGCTTATCTTGCTCAGCAATAGTAGTTTCATTGACTAATGCCTGCGTGTAAATAGCTTCAATTTCTTCACGTGTAGGCTTGTGATTTTGTCCGCCACGGCTTTCAATTTTAATTGCCCCCATCGTAGAAGCTAAACGCCCACAAGTTTGCCAATCCCAGCCTTTTGCCATGCCGTACATTAGACCAGCGCGATATGCATCGCCACAACCGGTTGGATCAACAATGCTCATTGCCTTAACGCATGGAATATCAAAACGTTGACCATCTGCGTAGATCTGTGAGCCAGCGCCACCTAGAGTTACGATTAGCGCTTTAACTTTCAAGGCTAATTCATCCAATGATAAACCAGTTTTATCTTGAATGATTTGAGATTCGTAGTCATTTACCGCTAGATAATCTGCCATCTCGATGAACTGTAACAACTCCTCGCCATTAAACATTGGCAAACCTTGGCCTGGGTCAAACAGAAATGGGATGCCGGCTTCAAAGCATTCGCGCGCATGTTGAAACATACCATCGCGACCATCTGGCGCAATAATCGCCAACGTCACATTTTTGGCATCGTACACACTGTTTTGGTGAGACTCTATCATTGCGCCGGGGTGAAAGGCGGTAATTTGGTTATCGTCAATATCGGTGGTAATAAAAGCTTGGGCGGTAAAACTGTTAGGAATGGTTTTAATGTGTGCGGTGTTAAGTTTATGACCATCTAACCATTGCGTGTAGCTGGCGAAATCTTCGCCTACAGTGGCCATAATAAGTGGGTTTCCATCGAGCAATTGCAAGTTATAGGCAATATTCCCGGCAGTGCCGCCAAATTCCCGGCGCATTTCTGGTACGTAAAATGCTACGCTAAGCGCATGAATCTTGTCCGGCAAAATGTGGTTTTTGAATTGATCTTGAAACACCATGATGGTGTCGAAAGCGAGAGAGCCGCAAATGAGTGTATGCATGTTAATAAGTTGAATTTAAAAAAACATTATCTTATTTAATGCCTAGTACAAGCAAGTAACTTAATATCTGCTTACATTTTTTAGATCGTTTGTCTGAATGATAAATTTAAAATTAATCAGCCAAAGCGCCTTCAATTAATATTTTTGATGCTTTTTTAGCATATTTCATTGCGCCTGAGCCACGTTTCATTTGTTCGGCTTGCACTGCACCCTCGAATAGTAAAGAAAGTTGCAAGGCCAGTCCTTCAGCATCTTTAATGTTGGCGTCAGAGGCTAGGCTACCTATATATTGCCTAAATTCGCGAGACTGCTCCGAAGAAAGTTGATGTACAGGGCTTTCTTCATTAGGAAACTCAGCAGAAGCTTTGATAAATCCCATACCGCGAAAATTGGGTGATGTAACCCATTCTTCAATAAATTCGAACAATTTTAATAATTTTTCGCTCGGCTTTTTTGAGCTGGTATTCAGTTGTTCGGTCAGCCAACCTTGAAAGTCATCATGACCTTTTTTGAGCACTTCAAGAATTAAATTCTCTTTGCTGACGAAATATTTATAAAGCGTCATTTTTGTGGTGCCAGCCACGGCAACAATGGTATCTACACCAGTCGAATTAATGCCCCTCGTTTGGAAAAGGTCAGTTGCCACTACCAATATTTTACTTTTTAACGTAGACATTACTTTGGCCACCAATTTAATGCATTGAATTATTCTATACTAAATAAAATAAAAAATCTATATACAGACCTGTATATATAATGTAATATTTTTTAAATGCGACAAGAAAACAATAATTATTCTTTAAATACAAAGGCTTTTTTGTTTTTCTGTAGCAATGTTAGCCTGTTGATTATATATACAGAATTGTCTATTTTAGGAGAGTTATGATGAGTAAATTGTTAGTTGCACTGTCTTTACTTGCTTTTGGTTTTACTGCAGAAGCAAATGCCGCTGAGCCCACTTCACTTTATGTGATTAAATCAGTGAATATTAATGCACCAGCTGCAAAAGTGTGGGATAAGATTTCTAAATTTTCAGATTTAGGCGCTTGGCATCCAGCGGTTGCTAAAACTGAAATCACATCTGGTGTTGATGGTAAAAAAGGTGCGAAACGTACACTTACATTGCAAGACGGCGGTAAAATTAATGAACAGTTAACTGCCTATAATAGCAAAAATAAAATGATGAGTTACATCATCGTTGACAGCGTGTTGCCTGTAACCGCTTATGCATCAACATTACATGTGTATACAAATGGCGCAGATAAATCTGTAGTGGTTTGGGAAGGCAGTTTCTTACCTAAAGCGCCGGCAGATGAAAAAACAGCATCTGATACGATTGGTGGTGTTTATGATGGTGGTTTAAATAATTTGAAAAAAATATTAGAGTAAGAATAGCTTGCTAAGTCAACTGAGATAGTTAGTATTATATTTTAAAGAAATCTTAGGTTTTCAGTGATTTTCTGATTAAAGTCTAATGTAAAAAATGCCCGCTTAAATATATTTTGCGGGCATTTTTTTTGTCAAATCGGACGGGGTCAACTTTTTAATGAGTTTACGTTGAATGCGTTTATTTTGAGTGCGCCATCAGCATAGGCGTGAAGTTACAGCGTATTTTTTCTAAATAGGCATTGGCAATGGCTAAATCATGAAGATCTGTCGGTAGTTTTCCACCGACGACATTAATCAAATAAATCGCTTTATCCCTATCTGGAATTTGAATTGCCTCCGGAAATTGGCAGGTGCCGTTTCGCATTTGCTCAAACTTTGCATACATGGCGGCAGCGTCGCTAGCGGTAATGTTGTTACTGATATGCGCTGGATTGGCGGCAATCAATGCATTAGTTTTGGTAACATGGTTTCTAGTTAAGGCTAATTGAAGCTGGTTAATTTGAGTGAAATCTATTAGCCAGATTGCCGTAGAGACCGTTATCACTAAGACACTTGCGGCAATAGCGTAAGTCACAGGTTTCGAAATAAAAGTTTTGGTATAGCGCCAATTTCTTTGCGTTTGTGCCAGAATAAGTGCATTAGCCGCTTTTTTAGCATGGGTTAAACTATTGCAACCGGGTACATTCATTTCTTGTTGCATGGCATTTCTGGCAATAAGTACGATATGTTCGGCTAAAATTGCCGGATTTTCAGCGTGACAGCCTTTGGCTTGTAAGCTGATAAAATCAATTAGCGCTTGGTTGCCGGCCTTGTTTAGATTACCTACATGTATGCTAGGCGCCTGTAGCCAGTCAATTAAAATGTCAAATAAGCTAAGTATGCGGCCCTCTGGTGTTTTGCTAGATTTGGCCAGCATGTTAAGCAACCACTGGGAATTAAAAATATCCATTATTAAATTATCAATCTAGAGCTAATTGTTAAAACGGTTGCACTTCAACGAGTATAACAATCAAGCAAAGTATGATTACCGGCAGCTCATTAAACCAACGATACCAAATGTGACTGTGTTTATTGTTATCTTGCTTAAAGTCATTAAGCAATTTGCCGCAATAAAAATGGTAAGCGACTAATATGGCAACCAATGTTAATTTAGCATGCATCCAGTGCCCTGAAGCGCCATAGCCTAACCACAGCCACAAGCCAAAAGCGATAGCCAACAGCGCTAGTGGAAGCATAAATCTAAAAAGTTTTAGCTCCATGAGCTTGAGCCTATCCGAAGTAGCACTATCGCTTATCATTGCATGGTTTACAAACAGCCTCGGCAAGTAAAACAGGCCAGCAAACCAACTGGTTACAAAAATTATATGAAACGCCTTTATCCACAACATTTACGAGCCATCCTTTTTATTATTTAATGCTTCATTGAGTATGATATTTAAATCACCAAAGTCTATATTACCAATCGTGCGGCGTAATAAATGCCCTTGTTTATCGAAGATGTAAGTCGTTGGCGTGAGGTTAATTCCGCCAAATTTCTCGGTGATTTCGGATAAGCCATCATGCATGACCGGAAATGGCAGTGCTTTTTGTTTAGCGTAATTAAGCACTTGCGCCGGTGGGTCGTATGGCATGGCTACCGCAATGATTTCAAAACCTTTTTTGCTAAATTCATTATAGGTTTTGACCAGCGCCGGCATTTCTTTAATGCAGCCTGGGCAGTCAGTAGCCCAGAAATTAATTAGTACGACTTTGCCTTTTAAGTCTGTCATCGCAATCTTTTTACCGTCTATAGTGGTAAATGTTACATCCGGTGCAGATGATTTGTTACTTAACTGAAATCCTAGAAAAACCAAAAAAGTAATCACAATAATTGGTAATAATAGTTTTTTTAATAAATTATTCATCTGTCTAGTTTATAGTTTTCGTTTATTAAGACCAAGATAAAACTGCCTAATCACATTAAAAAATTGTAAGCGTATGATTCCTTAATAAAATCAATAAGGCACTATTATGCATAACATTTTGCTTAAATAACCATGAAACTCTTACGCTTATTTGCAGGTCAACACCATGATACAATTAGACTTTATAGCAAAGCTATTATCAAACCATAAATGAACGCACCTCTACCTAGCAATATTCTCAGTGCTGAACCATCTTCAGCTACGCGCTTGCGCGAAATTCCTTACAACTACACTTCCTTTTCTGACCGTGAAATCGTCATTCGGTTTCTCGGGGAAGAGATTTGGGATGTTTTAAATGAATTGCGTGGCGAGCGTAAAACAGGCCGCTCTGCCCGCATGCTATTTGAGGTATTAGGGGATTTATGGGTAGTTACGCGCAATCCTTACTTGCAAGATGATTTACTAGAAAATCCTAAGCGCCGTAAAGCGTTAGTTGATGCATTGCAGCATCGTATTGCGGCAATTGATGAACGCAGTGCTGGCAATGCCAAAGTGTTGAAGCTAGTGGTGGCAGGCCGCCAAGCCGTTGTGCAGTTTGAGAGCGATTTTAAAAATACGGCAAATTTACGTAAGAAAGCGCTGGCTAAATTAACCAAAATTACACGCAAAGATAATGTACAGTTTGATGGTTTGGCGCGCGTATCGCATGTCACTGATGCTACCGACTGGCGTGTTGAATATCCATTTGTGGTGTTAACGCCTGATACTGAAAAAGAAATCGCTGCGCTAGTGCGTGCTTGTATCGAGTTAGGGCTTACTGTCATTCCTCGCGGCGGTGGCACTGGATATACTGGCGGTGCAATTCCGCTGACACCGATGTCAGCGGTCATTAATACTGAAAAATTAGATCAACATACTGGCGTGCAAATGCGCACTTTACCAGGAGTTACTCGCCAAGTTGCCACAATTGAATGCGGGGCTGGTGTGGTAACGCGGCGTGCAATGGAAGCTGCAACTGATGCCGGTTTAGAGTTTGCTTGCGATCCAACCAGTGCTGATGCTAGTTGTATCGGTGGTAATGTTTCTATGAATGCCGGCGGTAAAAAGGCCGTGCTTTGGGGTACGGCTTTAGATAATCTAGCCTCATGGCGCATGGTGACGCCAGATGCCGAATGGTTGGAAGTAGAGCGCTTAGATCATAATTTAGGCAAAATTCATGATATTGCAATCGCGCGCTTTAAAGTTAGCCGCTATGCAGAAGATATGAAAACTTTGTTGGCTGAGCCTGAGATTTTAGAAATTGCTGGCCCTAGTTTCCGCAAAGTTGGTTTAGGTAAAGATGTAACCGATAAATTTTTATCAGGTTTACCCGGCATACAAAAAGAAGGCTGCGATGGTTTAATTACCAGTGCTACTTTTATTTTGCATCGTATGCCTAAGCATGTACGCACAGTGGCTTTGGAATTTTTTGGTAATGTATCGCACGCCGTGCCAGCAATTGTTGAGATTAAAGATTATCTGGATGCGACCGCTAAAAAAGATCCGCTAGTGCTGATGGCAGGTTTAGAGCACATGGATGAGCGTTACATTAAAGCGGTCGGTTATGCCACTAAAGCGGCGCGTCAACAGCGCCCCAAAATGGTATTAATTGCTGATATTGCCTCTGATGATGAAAATGCCGTAGGTGAAGCGGCCTCTCATATTGTGCGTTTATGTAACGCTCGCAATGGTGAAGGTTTTATTGCGGTTTCTGCCGAAGCGCGTAAAAAATTCTGGTTAGATCGTGCACGAACAGCCGCCATCGCTAAACATACGAATGCGTTTAAAATCAACGAAGATGTGGTGATTCCATTGCCACGTTTGGGTGATTATTCTGACGGTATTGAGCGCATTAATATTGAGCTTTCAATTAAAAATAAGCTCAATTTGCTTGATGCAATGCAAGAATTTATGCAGGGCGATTTGCCGCTGCAAGCCGATGAAGATGGCAATGCCGATGCTGAAATGGTCAAAACTAAGCAAGCGATGGCTTTGCAATTAGTAAGCGAATTGCGCGCACGATGGAGCTTGATTTTAAATAATCTGGATGCGCCAGTATCAATTTTAGGTGAGGTTGATAATACTTTGAGTCAGTACGAAAACGTATTTCGTGCTGTGCAATCTTACGATTTACGCATCTCATGGAAGCGTGAGCTTAAACGTCCAATGGCAGAAATTTTTGCCGGTCGTGAATATCAAAAAATCTTAAATCGTGCTGATGAAATTCACAAAACAGTGCTTAAAGGTCGGGTCTTTATTGCCTTGCATATGCACGCCGGTGACGGCAATGTGCACACCAATATCCCAGTTAATTCTGACGATTACGAAATGATGAAAGCTGCACATGAGGCGGTAGCCCGCGTGATGGCTTTAGCCAAAGGCTTAGACGGCGTTATTTCAGGTGAGCATGGTATTGGTATTACAAAAATGGAATTTTTGGAAACGGCAACCATTGAAGCGTTTACCAAGTACAAAAATAAAGTTGATCCGAATGGACACTTTAATAAGGGTAAATTGCTCGCTGGTTCAGGCCTTAAAAATGCCTATACGCCAAGCTTTGGTTTATTAGAGCAAGAGTCTATCATTATGGAACAATCTGCCATTGGCCAGATTGCAGATTCCATAAGTGACTGTTTGCGCTGTGGTAAATGTAAGCCAGTGTGTACTACACATGTGCCGCGTGCTAATTTATTGTATAGCCCACGTAATAAGATTTTAGGTACTTCCTTATTAATTGAGGCCTTTTTGTACGAAGAGCAAACGCGTCGTGGTATCTCGATCAAGCATTTTGACGAGTTTAATGATGTGGCCGACCATTGTACCGTTTGTCATAAATGCTTGAATCCGTGCCCAGTGGATATTGATTTTGGTGATGTGTCTGTAGCGATGCGTAATTTCTTACGTGAGCAGGGTAAAAAGAAATTCAACCCTGGAACAGCCGCCGGCATGGCGTTCTTGAATGCAAAAGACCCTGCCACTATTAAACTACTACGTTCAGTGATGATAGGTTTTGGTTATAAAGTACAAAATTTTGCCCATGCGCTGGCTAAAAAGTTTGGCCTGCTAAAAGATAAAATCAGACCGCCTGCCACAGTTGGTAAGTCAGAAATCAAGGCGCAAATCGTACATTTTATTAATCGACCAATGCCGAAAAAAATGCCGACTAAAACTTCACGTGCATTGTTGGGCATAGAAGATAGCAGCATGATTCCTGTTATCCGTAACCCACAAAAAGTCACGGAAGATTCAGAAGCGGTGTTCTACTTCCCTGGTTGTGGCTCAGAGCGTTTGTTTTCAAACGTTGGTCTTGCCACGCAAGCGATGCTTTATGAAGTGGGTGCGATTACAGTATTGCCACCCGGTTATTTATGCTGTGGCTATCCGCAAACGGCTAGTGGTAATCACGATAAAGGCCAAGAGATCACTACTGATAACCGCGTGTTGTTTCATCGTGTGGCCAATACGCTTAATTATCTGGATATTAAAACAGTTATTGTGTCTTGCGGTACTTGTATGGATCAGCTGCAAAAATATGAGTTTGAAAAGATATTCCCAGGTTGTCGCCTATTAGATATTCATGAATATCTAATGGAGAAAGACATGAAGTTGAAAGGCATTACTGGCACGAAATATATGTATCACGACCCATGCCACAGCCCGATGAAAACCTATAAGCCGATGGAAGTGACGAATAAGCTTATGGGCCAAGAGGTGCAACTGAATGATCGTTGCTGTGGTGAAAGTGGAACATTTGCCGTTGCCCGGCCGGATATTGCCACGCAGGTAAAAATGCGCAAGCAGGAAGAGTTAGAAAAAGGCATGGGTAAAATGGGCTTAACCGTTGGTGCCCCTGAAGAAAAAGTGAAAATTCTTACTTCATGCCCAAGTTGCTTGCAAGGCTTAGCGCGTTATGGAGAAGATACTGGCATTGAGGCAGATTATATTGTGGTTGAGATGGCGAAGCATATTCTTGGCGATAATTGGATGCAAGAATATGTCGAGCGAGTAAATAATGGCGGTATTGAGAAGGTCTTGCTATAGTTTTTTGACAGATATTAATATTGAACTTGCATTAGCGGTTATGTTTAATAACTTCTAATGCAAGACTGGCCTAAAAAGGCAGAACTAAAAAGGTAGAAATAGCGCAGTGGTAATGTTCTGCATGACACGTGAAATAAGCCGCTGAGACTTTTCCGCTAATGCAATCGCATATAAATCGGTACGACCAATCATTTTGCCAAACTCTCGCTCAAATGATAAGTTTTTATCTTTATCGCTACTCTCATTGGATAATAAATAAAGTACACCAAGCGCATCTCGTGTATTTGATAACTTCCACGCAGCTATTTCGATATTTCTCGCGACGTTGTACATAGATTGTGGATCTATGCTGTCAGTAAAATAAAAATCTGTTTTGCCACCATGTACTTTCATTAACATCGTTTGTATGCCGACAATATATGCAAGTACGCGGTCACCGGTATATTCACTTTTGAATGCTAGGAAAATAGCTTCTGTGCCTTGTAAGTTATTCATGGCACTGAATTTATAGTGATGTTGCGGCTCACCATCTATTACCCAAGCCACCATTTTTTCTGCGCTATCCGGCGTGCTCTTTTGTAATTCATGGGGATTGCGCTTGTAAAGTTTAAGCATTAATACACGTAAACTTTCGGTATTTTCACGGACTTCTACATCAGCCATGCGGTCAAAATCAGTCTTGGCAAGCTGGCTAATTGAGCTACGGTCTTGGTGTTCAGGTACATTTTTATGTGCAACTGATTCGACCGAAGTTAGACTAGTGCTTGCACAAGATGACAGCGTTAAAAGCAACAAGGTATTAGCCATGCCTTTAACTGCGAAGGTCATTTAACAGCTACCGATTTTTTAACCACACGAGCTTTGGGAAACTTTGCACTGAAGGTGCTGCCGGTGCCTAAAATACTGGTGATTTCTAATTTAGCTTGATGACGAATTAAAATGTGTTTAACAATAGACAATCCTAAACCTGTGCCACCAGTTTCACGGCTTCTGCTACGATCAACCCGATAGAAGCGTTCTGTGAGCCTATCAATATGTTTTTCTTCTATGCCGATACCGGTATCTCTTACGGAAAAGATCGCCTGACCATCTTGCAAATGCCAGCTGATTAATATTTCACCGCTATTCTTGGCATCGCTAGTCGGCGTGTAGCGTATCGCGTTGCTGACTAAGTTGGTGAATGCGCTGCGTAATTCTTCTAATGAACCGCGTAAGTTAAGCCCTGTGTCTGCCTCTAATTTAATATGATGCTTAGCATTTTTGACATCTTGATGCAGTCCTTGGCTGAAGCCAATCGCATCATTTTGTATGGATTTTAATAAGCTAAGCATGTCAATTTCATTGTTGTTTGAATTGCCGGTACTATTTTCTATGGTGGATAGTGTGAGTAAATCTTCAATGATGCGGCGCATGCGGCCTGTTTGCTCTTGCATCATGGTGAAGTAATTTTTTAGATTATCTGGAACTGCACCTTCCATATCGCTCAAGGTTTCTAGAAATCCACCAACTACTGTTAACGGCGTTCTAAGCTCGTGCGATACATTGGCAATGAAGTCTCTGCGCATCACATCTACTTTTTCTAATTGCGTCATATCTCGACTAATTAATAATTTTTGCTTAGACGCTAGCGGTATGACCTGTATTTCTAGTGTAGCATCAGAGTTTCGGCAATGTTTAAGTTTGAGTGGTTCGTTATAGGATTCGCTGTAAAGATAGGCAATGAAATGGCTATCTCTGATTAAATTAACGATAGGTAGATTTTTATCAGTCGTTAAATCAAGCCCGAGCTGATTTTCAGCGTTGGCCGTGCACCATTCAATTTCGTTAACACTGCCTAAAATTACCAAACCATCAGGAATAGCATTCGCGGTTAGATTAAAGCGTTCCAGTGCTGAATTGAGTTTAATTTGGTTAAGATGATTATTACGCTCATATTTTAGTAAGGCATTAAATACGTCTTCCCATAAACCAAAGCC
This sequence comes from Methylophilaceae bacterium, assembly GCA_947379975.1. Lineage (GTDB taxonomy): Bacteria > Pseudomonadota > Gammaproteobacteria > Burkholderiales > Methylophilaceae > Methylotenera. The sequence goes on from CANCPF010000003.1 coordinate 47,468, forward strand.
TTGGGGAATTTCCTTAAGTGCTGGTTTTTTAAACCAGTAAAGTAGTTTGTTTAGCCAAAAAATATAACTAAATAGGTAAGCTAAAAGCGCTGAAGAGAATACTAGTAGTGCGACAACAGCGCTGCTGATTAGCCATAAAAACAGACAAATGATGCTTAAAGCAGCGATGTGTAAACCAGCTTTTAAACGAATATCTAGCACAGATTTTATTTTCTATAATTTTTATGTAGCTAATTATAGCGAATAGAAGCCATTTTTACTGCCAGCCCACGCTTATATTAATTTTAATTAGTCTGCGACGATAAACGATAGCCAGCACCGCGTACCGTCTGAATTAGATCTTCGTGCCCAGAGATGGAGAGTGCATTGCGTAAACGGCGTATATGCACATCTACAGTACGGTCTTCTACAAATACACGGTCGCCCCAGACTTTATCTAGCAATTGACTGCGTGTATGCACACGTTCAGCGTTGGTCATAAAGAAATGTAGTAATCTGAATTCAGTCGGGCCTAAATCGATTGTTTTTTGGTTGCCTGTCACGCGGTGCGTCGTTGGGTCTAGGCGTAAACCATTTACTTCAATTGGGTCGTCAGTCATTTGCGGTGCCCTACGGCGCAATACTGCTTTAATACGAGCATTCAGCTCACGTGGGCTAAATGGTTTAGTTACATAGTCATCCGCGCCTACTTCTAAGCCTCGCACTTTGTCATATTCATCGCCACGAGCAGTTAGCATAATAATTGGAATAGATTTTGTGAGTGAATCCGATTTTAATTTACGGGCAAACTCCAAGCCATTCATGCCAGGTAACATCCAATCTAATAAAATGAGATCAGGAATAGTTTCGCGCATTAAGTCCATTGCAATTTCTACGCTTAAGGCCCGCATAGCATTGTGGCCAGCTTGTGTGATATTTAGCGCAAGTAGCTCTTGTATCGCAGGTTCATCTTCAACAACTAAAATATTAGCAGGCATATTTTTCCCTATTTGAACTGGCCTTTAAAACTTTGAATAAAATTTCAAAATTGAGGCTAGACATATTTATGTAAGGTGCTTTGTTTATAATGCACTTTTCTAAGTTGCCTTAGTTTATGACCTTAATATGACATATTAATGACAGATGCTAAAGCAGTTAAGAAGTAAATTGCCATTTGTTACGTTTTGTTACACTATGTTAAATTATTGTAAAAAATTAATTAATATTTACTTGAGGGATCTGTATGGCAAGCTTTTTATCAAAAGAAAATACTATCGCAAATACAAGTTTTAATCGCTGGTTAGTGCCACCGGCCGCACTTGCAGTACATTTGTCGATTGGTATGGCTTATGGTTTTAGCGTTTTTTGGAAGCCGCTAGGTAATGCTTTGATGGGTGCAGATGGCAAGCCTTTAGCAACTTGTTCGGCTGGCGCGAGTAATTTAGCAGAGAAGTTATCTGGCACAGCGAAAGCCTTATTTGCCACCGATTGTAATTGGACCCAATTTGATTTGGGTTGGATGTTTACCCTGTTTTTTGTGTTGCTGGGTTGCTCTGCTGCCGTCTGGGGCGGCTGGCTAGAACGTGAAGGGCCACGCAAAGCGGGTTTTGTGTCTATGCTGTTATGGTGTGGTGGCTTGCTTATTTCAGCTTATGGCGTGTATGCCCACCAGTTATGGTTAATGTGGTTAGGTAGTGGCGTTATTGGCGGTATTGGTCTGGGTTTAGGCTACATTTCACCTGTTTCCACCTTGATTAAGTGGTTTCCTGATCGTCGCGGCATGGCAACGGGCATGGCGATTATGGGTTTTGGTGGTGGTGCGATGATAGGGTCACCACTTGCCACTAAATTGATGGGTTATTTTGCGACTCAGCCTGCTGCCGAAGTTCAAGGCAGCGTAGGCGTTTGGCAAACTTTTGTGGTGTTAGCTGCAATTTATTTTGTGTTTATGTTGTGGGGTTCTTTAAGTTATCGGGTTCCACCTACTGGTTGGAAGCCTGCTAACTGGACGCCACCAGCCATGCAAAATAATGCCATGATTTCATCTAAACATGTGCATCTTAAGAACGCCCATAAAACACCGCAGTTTTGGTTACTTTGGTTGGTATTGTGTATGAATGTATCGGCCGGCATAGGCATTATTGGCGCAGCTGCACCAATGTTGCAAGAAACCTTTGGCGGTGCGCTGATTGGACAAGCTGATATTGGCTTTGCCGATATTAAACAAGATGAAACTTTGACAAAAACAGTCGCTGCCGTGGGTGCCGGTTTTGTTGGGTTAATCTCATTATTTAATATTTTTGGCCGATTTGCATGGGCAACCTCGTCTGACAAATTAGGCCGTAAACGCACTTATTATATTTTCTTTGTTTTGGGTGCACTCATGTATTGTGCAGCTACCTATGCTGCAGGCTTAAAATCATTAGCCTTATTTGTAGGTAGTTTTTGTGTCATTGCTTCTATGTATGGCGGTGGTTTCGCAACAATTCCGGCTTATTTGGCAGATATGTTTGGCACCCAATTTGTCGGTGCTATTCATGGACGTTTGCTTACTGCATGGTCTACGGCCGGCATTCTTGGACCAGTTGTAGTCAATTACCTGCACGATACGCGATTAGAAGCTAAAGTGCCGTATGACCAAATTTATGCGCCTATTTTTCTAGTGCTGGCAGGTCTGCTAGTGATTGGTTTTATTGCCAATCTTCTTGTTAAGCCGGTCGCAGAAAAGTTCTATATGACAGATGTTGAGCTTGAGGCGGAACGTAAGTTAGCACATGAGAAAATAACCGTAGCCAATAGTGCTATTGGCGCTGGTAATACTAACTTATTACCAGCTTCTAAGCCTGTATTCGTTGGACTGGCTTGGGCATTGGTCCTTATTCCAATTAGCTATGGCATTTGGAGCACTGTGCAAAAAGCTTGGGGATTATTCGTATAAACTATTTTTACTAAATCATGTGCGTGTTATGCGGTAAAATACATCTTTTATGTAATTTGCAATAGCGATTAAGGATGTAACGTGAGAGAAATAGAAAAGAATTTAGACGGCAAGGGCATGCAAATTGGTGTCGTACTTTCAAGATTTAATAGTGATATTGGTGATGGCCTATTGAGTGCCTGTAAAAGTGAATTGCTAAAATTGGGTGTAGCTACTGATGACATCACCATCGTCACAGTGCCTGGTGCGCTAGAAACACCTTTAATATTGCAACACATGGCCTTGAGTGAAAAGTTTGACGCACTCATTGCTTTGGGCGCAATCATCCGTGGTGAAACCTACCATTTTGAGGTGGTTTCGAATGAGTCAGCACGTGGAATTTCAGAGGTGCAATTTAATACTGGCGTGCCAGTAGCGAACGCTGTGTTGACTACGGAAGACGATGATCAAGCACTTGCTCGTATGTACATTAAAGGCGCGGAAGCGGCGCAAGTCGCGGTAGAAATGGCTAATTTGGTAAGAGCTTTATGATAGATACGACGCAGTCTGATGCTGAAAACACTAAAGCTTCTGATGACGATACTAAGGGCCTTACTAGTTTACTTTCTGATGATGTTCAGAAAGATGATGTAATTAATTTAAGTCAGAGTCCGGCCAAAAAAATGCCAGGCAAAAAAGACTTTGCTAAACGTAATGGTGGCCAAAATCGAAGGAAATCTCGTGAACTTGCGGTAAAAGCAGTGTATCGCGGCATGTTGAATCAATCGGAATTAGGGCCTATTCTGCGTGACATGACAGAAGATCCTGAATACAGTAAAGCCGATGAGGCCTATTTTAAACATTTGCTTGAGGCGGTAACGACTCGTGCGGAAGAGCTAGATACTAAATTAGCCCATTTTATTGATCGAAAAATTGCGGAATTAAGCCCAGTAGAACATGCGATTTTACGCATTTCAGGCTGTGAATTGATGTTTGATATGAGCATCCCGTACCGTGTTGTAATCAACGAGGGTGTTGAGCTTGCTAAGTTGTATGGCGGTACTGATGGTCATAAATATATCAATGGTGTATTAGATAAGCTAGCCGCTGATGTACGTGCTAATGAAGTTAAAAACATTAGAAGTTAGATGTTAGATGTAAGTTAAGCTAAATTCATATTGAGAGATAGCATCGCAACGATGCTGAAATTTTGGTCTTAGCTTAAGCTTGGGCAAAGTTCAGCTTGAGTTAACTCTAAAAAGTTTCGTTAGCTCCACTTGCTGACTCGTTTTAGATCGGTTGTTCAGTCTTACATGAGCGCTCACAACTGATTAAAATTTGTTCTAAATTGCTTGTAACTGCATAGATTTGCAGCCATGTCGATCGCATAGCAAATAGCTACCTTGCTCGTACCAGTCGCCTAATACCCAGCGTGTAATATGGTGACCATCAAGTTGAATATGGTGTTCATTTGGCCTATGTGTATGGCCATGAATGAATAGGGCAGGGTAACCATATTGCAGTAATAAAGCTTCAACGGCCTGCAGGTTAACATCCATAATCGCCATGGTTTTTTGAGACTTCTCATGCTCACTACGCGACCTAATGGTCTCTATTTGCTGTTTTCTTGATTGTAATTCTTGGTTTAAGAACTCAGCTTGCCACTCTGCACTTCTCACTTGTAGGCGAAAGTTCTGGTAGGCAATATCATCGGTGCAAAGTGCATCACCATGGCTTAATAATATTTTTTTACCATACAGATCAATCAATGTAGGATCTGGCAATAAAGTAACTTGTGCCGCAGTACAGAATTTTTCAGCGATTAAAAAATCCCTATTACCATGCATTAAAAATATTTTAACGCCACTATCAGCTAAGTCATGGAAGGCTGCAATGATTGCTTGGTTGTGTGCATCATCAAGGTCGTCATCGCCAGCCCAGTACTCGAAAAGATCTCCTAAAATATAGAGTGCAGAAGCACTGCTTGCCTTATTTTTAAGGAAGTCTAGAAAAGCGCTGGTGATGTGTGGTCGACTCACGCACAAATGCAAGTCAGAAATAAAGAATGTATGGTCTGATGGGTCAGGGCTAACTAGGCTAGAGGCTGAATTATCCCTGACTTTTTTCATAGGAAACAGAATGTATTCAACAGAGCAGTTAAATTAATCTGTAATGTAATACGTAATTAAGCGCGAGTTGCAGACTCAATAACAACATTGTCTACAGGCACATCTTGGTGTCCCTTGCTGTTACCAGTAGCGACTTGTCTGATTTTATCAATTACATCCATGCCAGCTACAACTTTACCAAAAACGCAGTAGCCCCAGCCGCTGCTTGTTGGTGCAGAGTGGTTCAAGAAATCATTATCACCAGCATTAATGAAAAACTGGCTGCTAGCAGAGTGCGGTGCTGAGGTACGCGCCATTGCAATCGTATATTTGTCGTTTTTCAGGCCGTTATCAGCTTCATTTTTAATTTCAGCCATAGATTCTTTTTGCTTCATAGTGGTATCAAAGCCACCACCTTGAATCATAAAGCCATCAATCACACGGTGAAAAATAGTGCCGTTATAAAAGCCGTTGTCTACATATTGTAAGAAGTTCTCGGTAGTAATCGGTGCTTTTTCAGCATCAAGTTCTAAAGTAATCTCGCCAAAGTTTGTAAGTAGTTTAACCACAAAATATCCTTAATAAATAGTAAAAATGAAATTTGATAAATGCGAGTATGGTAAAGCAAGTTGCCTAAGCTAGCTAATAAATTACATACCCTTAGTTAATAATTTAACCTGCATAATTTTAATCGGTGATTTTGGTACGTCGCTATACGGGCCGGCGTTGCCAGTCGGTGTTGAGGCAATCTCACGTACCACATCCATGCCTTTAAGTACGCGACCAAATACGCAGTAGCCGATTAGTTCTGGACTCGGACTTTGGTAGTTGAGAAATTGGTTGTTCTCAAGATTGATGAAAAACTGTGCCGTAGCCGAATCAGGATCACCTGTTCTTGCCATTGCTAGCGTACCTATTTCATTTAATAGGCCATTATTCGCTTCATTGGTAATAGGCGCGCGTGTCTGTTTTTCTGACATATCTGCCGTGAACCCACCGCCCTGTATCATAAACCGACTGATAACTCGGTGAAATATAGTGTCTTTGTAGAATCCTGAATTAACGTATTGCAAGAAATTTGCTACTGTTTTTGGCGCTTTTTCTGGATAAAGTTCTACGATAAATTCGCCACGATTAGTTTCAATAGAAATTTGTGGATTTGCTGCAAACGCAGTGTTGCTAATAAGTGCAGATGCACTTATTAAAAAAATCGTTAAGAAAGTATAAAATTTACGCATAGTGTTCCTTTGGGCAGTTAACCTAGCAATTATAGCTAAATTAGTCTACTTTGGCTTTGTTCTAATTGATGTCCCACAACGAAATCCAATGTTCGCCTAGACGGATCCCTCGTAAATAATTTTCCATATATTATTTTCCTGAATCCAGTATTGGCGCTTATGTATTTTATTACTTAAATGTGGGCTTTGGGAACCTTGCAGAAAATCCACAACCACTAGCTTTTTATCGGCATCAGGGTAACTAAACATACTTATATCAGAAAGAGAAATATTTGTAATATCTTTACTGGGTTGCGCACTATATTTTTGCTTAGACCATTGTTTGTAATTAAGCCCATTGCTAGAAAAATTATGCGAGTAATGTGAAAGATATTTAGGCGTGTTTTGAGACTTCCAGTCATGTAACCAGCTATCTAGAGCTTCTTTTAAGGCTTTTTTTTCACTAGAGTTGTTCTCGGCACCTAGCCATTTAAGATGGTTGGCAATAATTACCGGTGTTCTCCCAGTCTGTAAAATAGGGCTGAGGGTTTTTATATCTTCATTAGTGAGAACAACACAACCATCACTTGCGCGGGGTGGTCGGCTATAAGTATTAGTAGGCGTACCATGCATCCAAATGCCAGAGCCTTTTTTGCCATGCTCTGCATCCCATTCATTTGGATAGTTTAGTGGGAAGGCTGCGTCACCATAAATGTTGGCTAATGGCTGAGTCAATTTCTTTCCAACAAAATAAACACCAATTGGCGTACGTTTATCGCCCTCATTTTGTTTCACTACGCCATTCTTACCCACTGTAATATAATAATCTGACTCGTAGGTTAAAGAGTTATGTTCATTTCTATATAGATAGAGTCTTGATTTATCTGTATCTACTACGATGACATGACTTTGCTGATCGCTAGGCGCTATGAGTAGATTTGGTAGCGCATCTAATTGTTGATTGGATAAATAGCGTCCTATGCGTACTCGTGCTTCATCTTGCAAATCGTGTACTGCAACTGTTGATTTTTTGTTGACGTTACCAAATGCCTGTAAATGTTGTGCTTGAGCCATTAGTAAATCACCACGTATTAAGTTAGCAAGCTTAAAATCGGGCTTAATTAATAACAGTTGATTAATAGTGACCAGCGCTTGACTATTTTTACCTTGTGTAATTTCCAGTAAACTTTTCACTAGTAAAGCTTCCGCTAAGTTCTTAAAAATCTCCGGTTTTGGTTTTATAAAAAAATGAGTGAAGCTATAGTGATTAACCGCCGTTGCATTCCAAGGCAATAGCGTCATTGTCGCCAAAAGTAGATAGGTTAATACTTTATTCACTGCAATCGCCAAGCTAATATCCTAACTAAAAATACATTGAAATTAGCATACAGCACAGTATTTAAATGGTGTATTAGGTAGACTAATATTATCGTATTAGCTTGAATAAACTGCGTGATGATTAATTAGTACTAGTTACTTGCAATTTCCTGTTGAATTAACCAAGCGCTGCCTTCTTTCTTCATTACCAATATTTTAGAAGTGACTACTGGTTGTCCGTCAGCAGTGTAGGTTTGCTTGAAATATACTTTTGCATTGCTGTTATCCGCAGCAGAAATTTTGATATTAGATATCTCTATGTTAATTTTAGAAGGCTTGTTAATGCGCTCTTTACGTTGCTCCTCCCATGCTTTGCGAGTGTCACCTTTAGCTGGCTGAAATTCTGCGCCATAACTAGCAAAGTATTGATCGAGATTTTTTGATGACCAAGCTTTTGACCATATTTTCACTGCACTTATTAGTGCTTTATCATTATTTTTTAGTGCTTCTATGCCACTTTTTGCCTGCGCATTATCTGCTTTTGTTACTTCAATTTTCAATGAGTCCTGTTTTTTCAAATCGAGCGGAAGGGCTAAGCTAGTTGCCTTAGCTTGCTCTGTCTTGGCGACCTCTTTCGTGTCAACTGAAGTTTTATTGCTAGTGCCGAATATATCTTTAATTAATGAAAGTTTGGTTTGTGCACGTGAATTACTGGTGTCAAGTTTAAGCGCTTTGTCATATGCTTCAGAAGCCATGCGGGCATAAATATCTCCTAAATTTTCGTGTGCCGTGGCATAGCTTGGGTGAGTTTTTATTGCATTTTCAAGGGCTTTTCTCGCTTTGTCAAATTGGCCTTGGTCTGCGTAAAGTACAGCTAAATTATTGTATGGTTCAGGTAGATTAGGAAATTTTTCCGTCACCTCAGTAAACGTTCTAATTGCTTCATCCCGACGACCTTGCTCAACTAGCAAAACACCCTTCATGAACAAGGCTTGTGCGTTTTGTGGGTTAGCTATAATGTATGCATTCACTCTATCAATGGCTGCTACGGTTTGGCCTTGATCCGCCATCTGTGAAATATCTTTAAGTTCGTCTGCTAGGGCTGGCAATACAAATAAACCCGCTGACAAAATCCCGGTTAGTAAAATTAGCCCTAGGCTAACAAAACGGTGTGTCAACGAAGCTATAAAATTATTCATTGTGATATACTTTTTATTTAATTTGCTGAAATGTAATTCTATCAATAGCCTTGCTAACATCCAATAGCTCATTTAGGGTTAAGGTACCTTATTTCGCAAGAACGTCCTCAATTACAACTCTATTTTAGGTGATATTTAGCCTTTACTTCATATGAAACATCCAATATTTATCAAATTATGTTAAAAATTTACAATACCTTAGCGCGAGAAAAACAAGTATTTACGCCGATAGTGGCCGGCAAAGTAGGTCTTTATGTCTGCGGTATGACGGTCTATGATTTCTGTCATTTAGGCCATGCGCGTGTGATGGTGGTATTTGATACTGTGAGCCGATGGCTACGTACATCAGGCTATGAAGTGACTTATGTACGTAATATTACTGATATTGATGACAAAATCATTAAGCGCGCTAATGAAAATGGCGAAACAATCACTCAATTAACTCAGCGTTTCATTGATGCGATGGATGAAGATTCGGCTAAGTTAGGCGTAATACGTCCGACCATAGAGCCAAAAGCTACTGAATTTGTGGATGGCATGATCAGTATGATTTCGGCTTTAATTGACAAAGGTTTTGCTTATGTTGCGGATAACGGCGATGTATTTTATTCTGTCAATAACTTTGCGGGGTATGGAAAGTTATCAGGTAAATCGTTGGAAGATTTGCGTGCTGGCGAACGTGTAGAAGTAGATACGCACAAAAAAGATCCTATGGATTTTGTGTTGTGGAAGTCGGTAAAACCCAATGAACCAAGCTGGGATTCTCCGTTTGGCGGACCTAATGGCGGTAAAGGTCGCCCAGGTTGGCACATTGAATGTTCTGCCATGAGCTCTCAGCTACTCGGAAAGCATTTTGATATTCACGGTGGCGGACAAGATTTGCAATTTCCACATCATGAAAATGAAATCGCGCAAAGCGAAGCTGCTCACAGCGAAGCTGTAAGGGTTGAAGCTACACATAGCCATGATGGCCAGCCTTGCCAAATGGTGAATTACTGGATGCATAATGGCTTTGTGCGTGTCGATGACGAAAAAATGTCTAAATCGTTAGGCAATTTTTTTACCATTAGAACCGTGCTAGAGCAGTACGATGCCGAGGTCGTAAGATTTTTTATTCTACGCGCGCATTATCGTAGTCCGTTGAATTATTCAGACCAACATTTAGATGATGCTAAAGCTGCGCTTAATCGTTTGTATACAGCTTTGCGTGGCCTCTCAGTTGAGGCGGTAGCAATCGATTGGCAACAAAGCCAAGCGGCAAGTTTTAAAGTGGCGATGGATGATGACTTTAATACGCCGGAAGCACTTGCCGTTTTATTCGACTTAGCCAATGAAGTGAATAAAACAAAATCGCTAGCCAGCGCGGCATTACTTAAAGCTTTGGCTGGCTTGATTGGCTTGCTACAGCGCGACCCAGATGAATATCTTCAAGGGCAAGCTAATGCAAACATTAGCGCAGATGAAGCTCTTAATGTAGACCAATTAATTATTCAGCGTAACGAGGCTAAGCTAAGCAAAAATTTTGCCGAGGCAGACCGTATTCGCAAACTATTAGCTGACGCTGGTATTATTTTGGAAGATTCGTCACTAGGCACCACTTGGCGTCGCGCTTAAGGTTTCCATCAAAAAAACCAAATCAAAAAAACTAAACCAAATTAAAGAAGGATTAATCGCATGCCCGTTAATTTAACCGCACCAGCTGCTAATACGCTTCTGCCCGTCAGCGGAGTTAAGCTCGGTTTTGCTGAGGCAAATATCCGCAAACCTAATCGTAAAGATGTGCTTGTTATCACGCTAGCAGCAGGTAGTCATGTGGCTGGTGTGTTTACCCTAAATCAATTTTGCGCTGCACCAGTGTTGCTTTGTAAAACACATTTAGCTAGTGATAAACCTATCAGCGCATTACTAGTGAATACTGGTTGTGCCAATGCAGGTACTGGCGAAGATGGTCTGCGACGTGCACACTTAACTTGTGCAGCTTTGGGCGAATTGCTTAATATTGAAGCTAGTCAGGTGCTGCCATTTTCTACCGGCGTGATTTTAGAGCCTTTGCCTGAAGATAAAGTAATCGCAGGTTTACCAGACGCCATTGTTAACTTAAAAGAAGATAATTGGTTGAATGCTGCAGAATCGATAATGACCACCGATATTGTCGCTAAAGGCACCTCGCGACAGCTGCAATTAAGCGGAAAAACTGTCACCATTACTGGTATCAGTAAAGGTTCTGGCATGATTCACCCAAACATGGCGACCATGCTCGGTTATATTGCTACCGACGCTAACATCACTAAAGCCGCACTAGAAAGTATTATTCATTACGCGGTAAATAAATCATTTAATTGCATTACGGTGGATGGCGATACCTCGACCAACGACAGCTTGATTCTGATGGCAACTAAGCTGGCGGGTAATGCTGAAATATCAGAAGCAAGTACTGATTTTGTAATATTACGCGATGCCATGACGGATGTGGCCATAGAATTAGCACAAGCGATTGTGCGGGATGGCGAAGGCGCGACGAAGTTTATGACGGTACGCATAGAAGGCGGCCGCGATGAAGCTGAGTGCCGAAAAGTAGCTTATGCAATCGCACATTCACCGTTGATTAAAACTGCTTTTTTTGCTTCAGATCCTAACTTAGGCCGTATTTTAGCGGCGATTGGTTATGCTGGTGTTGATCAGTTAGATGTGAATGCACTGAAGCTATATTTAGGCGATGTATTAGTCGCTGAAAATGGTGGTAGAGCTCCAGCATATCTAGAAGAGCAGGGTTCTGCAGTGATGAAAGAGCCAGAAATTTTAGTTCGCGTGGACTTGGCCAGAGGCAATGCAAGTTGCACTGTTTGGACTTGCGACTTTTCTTACGATTACGTCAAAATTAATGCAGATTATAGATCCTGATTCAGCAGTTAATTTACCTGTAATCAAGGTAACGCACGCAGCCGTAGGCGTGATTCAGCGGGATGACGGATTCGTATTGCTGGGTGAACGGCCAATAGGTAAGCCTTGGGCTGGTTACTGGGAGTTTCCTGGCGGCAAGATAGAAGAGAACGAAACGCCCGAGTGCGCGCTAAATCGAGAGTTGCAAGAAGAGCTTGGTATTAGCGTAATATCGTCCTACCGGTGGCTTACGCGATCTTTTGATTATGCCGCTAAGTATGATGCGACTGGTAAGCTGGAATCAATAGCTAAAACCGTTAAACTGCATTTTTTCATTGTCACTGAATGGGATGGCGAGCCATCTGGCTTAGAAAATCAAGCTATTAGCTGGCAGAATCCTAAAAATATTAACGTTGGGCCCATGTTGCCGGCTAACGAACCAATCTTTAATGCGCTTAATTTGGGAGAAATTTACGCTATTAGCAATGTGGCTGAGTTAGGCGAAACCTTATTTTTTGAGCGATTAATCGTGGCTTTAGACCATGGTTTAAAGATGATACAAATTCGTGAAAAACAGCTATCCAATTCAGCATTAATCAAATTGGCTGAGCGCGTGATTGAAATTGCAGAATCATACGGCGCTAAAGTAATGGTAAATTCAGCTTCTTTTCATTCAGATACGACACAGGTTCTAGATTTTACAAACTTTCATTTTTCTTCGAACTTAAAATCAGCCGGTCTACATTTTACCTCGCCGGATTTAATGCGTTTGCAAGTGAAACCGCTAGGCTTGTTATGCGGTGCGTCTTGCCATAATAGTCAAGAACTAGCCCATGCTGCGACGCTTGGTTTTGATTATGTAGTGCTGTCACCGGTGAATGCTACTTTGAGTCACGCTGGCGCTGTGCCGCTAGGCTGGGATGGATTTACTGATTTAATCGCGGATTACGCTTTGCCGGTTTACGCACTTGGCGGTATGCAAGCTACCGATATGCATAAAGCTAGGCTAGAAGGCGCGCACGGCATTGCTATGCAACGTGGTGCTTGGCTTTAGTTTTTGGCTTTAACTCTTAAACACTCTGGTTAATGAATTTAGAGTTGAACGGATGTGAAGCTATTTAGTCGTAGAAGCTTCTGCTGGTGATTGCACCATTACTTTAATGTTTTGTTTGAATTCATGCTTGTTTTTGCTTTTGAAAGTGAGTGCAAAATTCACTTGATCGCCAATGTTAAGCGGTTTTTTTAAGTCAAATAACATCAAATGAAAACCGCCTGGCGCTAGCTTATAAGGCTTCCCGGCGACAAGTGGCAGTTTCTCCATCATACGCATTTTCATTACGCCATTTCCCATGCTCATATTGTGTATCTCTACACTTTTAGTCACATCGCTTTCTACTCCGATGAGCGTGGCATCTTGCGTACTTAAAAATGTCATGTAGGCTGCACCGACTTCTTGCCCCGGATTGGTAGGGCGTACCCAAGCATCTTTAATCGTGATCAATTCTTGGTTCTTTGCATCAGTGGCCGTTACCGAAAGCACATAGCCAAAAGTGAGCATAAAAGCTAAAACGTAATGTAAGGCTTTTTGGTCTAGAAATTTTCGCATAGTATTTTAATGTTAATTACCTAGTGAGTTTAATCAAATTTAGTCGAATATTTATTTTAAGTAATTGTAGTTAAATATTGCTGACTAGATTGGCTACTAAAATACGTACTGAGCAATATTAGTTTTGCAATTGGTCTTGAAAGTGCTCAGAAAACTCATCAGGTTTAAGTTCTTCAGGAATGGCATATTGCTCAGTTGCCCATAAGCCTAGATCAATGAGTTTACATCGCTCGCAACAAAAAGGTCTAAAGGCATTGCTAGGTGAAAATTCAGACAGCTTATTGCAGTTAGGGCACGGCACTAATCGTTTTTTAGAGGTAATCATAGTTGTCAGTGTAAATTTAAGTCGTTTTGGATGTTATAGCTTATCCAGTAAAACTAAATTAAGCTTATTTAGTGAGCTTGCGTTTACAAGTTGCAAAGCGTCAGTGAGAAAGTAATATCCTCTTCATATTTTAGCGGCTTTTGAGAGTGCTCAAGGGTGTTGAAGCGAATGTTAATTGCATATTTATTGGCACTGACTTCAGGAAAGCAAACAACATCATCAGCAACTTCTATTCTCAACATCTGTGCCGGTTTTGTGCTGCCAAGCATTTGTTGATAAGCCCCATTATTCGCCACCAATTTAGTGGTAGTACCGCTACCACGTAGAATATGTAGAATAATCATAATTGCACGCTGCATGGGTACTAGTGGCTTTAGCCAAGTTTCAAAATCTTGCCTGCGTCTAGACTCACCAAGCCCAAGCCAATAATGATAGGACGGCACGTCAAACTCACATACACCGCCAGGAATACCAGTTCGCTGCTTAATGCTCATCAACCACTCATTGGAGCGCAAGGATTGTCCTATTTTAGTGGCTTCGGCGCGCAGTAACTTGGATGCATCATCAATATCAAGAAGAATCGCTTCCAATGCTTGTGTCGCAATACCTGGCTTACCTATCAATACGCTCATTAGCGCTTTTTGGCGCTCTAATTCTTGTAATAGCTCTAGTTTGAGTTCACCTCGGTCAACCACATCTAATATTTGTAGTAAGGTTAGAAGTGCACTGTGATGGTTATATTCGTGCCCAGCGTCTATATTATGTAAAACTTTGGCAAACAAATCCTCAACACGTAGATATGTTCGTATGCGTTCGTTAAATGGGTAGTCGTAGCTAGGCATGGCTGACTAAATTAATGACCTGAAGGTGTCGTTTGTATCATTTTTTCGTGCATGATTTTAAGTTAACTTTGATTATCAAAGTTATTGGCTAACTATGCAAGTTTTAATGAGATTTTTATGGATCGAGGCTATTTTTTTAGTCAAATTTTTGAGCGTACCGTTGTTTTCAACGACTAGATCGGCACGCTCAAGACGTGTAGCTCTTGAAACCTGAGCGTTCATCATTGCTTGCACTTCTTTTTCAGTCATATTGCTGCGTGCCATGGCGCGTTTTATTTGCAGATCTTCATCACAATCAATGACTAATGTTTTATTTGCAACGCCATCGTAACGATGACTTTCAAATAATAGTGGCATGACTAACACTTGGTAACTAGGCTGTAATTTACGTTCATTTTCAGCTAGCTGCTGCAACGCTCTGAGGTGAATTGCTGGGTGCAATAATGCTTCTAATTTTAATCTTTCCTGAGTGTTATTAAATACATGTGTACGAAGTTTGGTGCGGTTCAGCGAGCCATCTGCAGCGATGAGCTCAGCACCAAAAATACGGCCTATTTCTGCGACTATAGGCTGGCCAATAGCGGTTAGTTCATGGGCAATGACATCAGCATCTACAATCGGTACACCTAGCAATGCAAATTGTTTGGCCGCCTCACTTTTGCCTGAACCTATTCCGCCTGTTAATGCAATTATAAACATAATGGGTGCAAAAAAATTAAATGTTAAGCTAAGTAATAGCGAGTGAGTTGTTGTCCAGCAAATAGCGCCGCAATGCCTGCTATGGCTAAGAATGGTCCAAACGGCATTGGTACTTCTCTGCCACGTTTTTTGAATATGATTAGGCTAATGCCTATGATCGCCGCCGATGCTGATGATATTAGAATTACCGCAGGCAAGATTTGCCAGCCAAACCATGCGCCGATGGCCGCTAGCAATTTAAAGTCGCCATAACCCATGCCTTCTTTACCGCGGATTAATTTAAATAACCAGTAGGTCATCCACAATGTCAGATAGCCGGCGGCGGCACCGACTACAGCTGATTTAATATCGGTAAAACCATTGCTTAAGTTGAATAATAAGCCTAGCCATAGCAGTGGTAGCGTGATGTCATCGGGTAGTAATTGCGTATCAAAATCAATGAAAGTGAGTGCTATAAGCGCGAAAACAAATATCCAAGCAAAAAGCGTAGTACTGCTGTAACCGAATTTCCAGCTAACTAAGCCAATCAAAATTCCTGTAAGCGCCTCCACTATTGGGTAGCGTAGGCTAATTGGGGTTTTGCAATGGCTACATTTTCCCTTTAAAACGATATAACTAATTAGCGGAATGTTCTCTAATGCGCTGATTTTATGTTCACAAATTGGGCAGCTTGAGCGTGGCGTTGCTAGCGTATATGTATCGGTATTAGGTGCCGCCTTGCCCTGTAATTCAAGGCAGTTGAGATGCCATTCATGCGCCATCATTTTAGGCAGGCGATGAATAACAACATTTAAAAAGCTGCCGACCAATAAGCCGAAAATAACAGATAACATCATGAAAATGCTAGCATTTTGTTGTAAGGTATTTGAAATATTAATTAACTCGTTAAACATACCTGTTCCTTAAAGTTCGGCTTAATTTCGTGCTTGTGGAGATATTCTTGTAAACTTTATGCATCATTACATCGTTAGTGATATGTGGAAGCTGGTGTAAATTTTAATTTTTAACAGGATTAAGCCCTTGAAATTTTCACTTCGACCACAAACATTAATGTAAATATTGTAATCAATATTATAATACCTACATATCGCAAGAAGGAAATGCAATGACCGCTACCAATAATCTACAGCACACATTTGAACTGACGCAGACTGATGTTAATCATCCGAAGTGGGATGAGCCTATTATTTGCCGCGTTGAAGTTGATTTGCCTGCGTGGCTCACCCAATTGGCGGGCGGGCCAGGTTGGGAAGTTTATTCTGAAGCCGAGGAGGATAGCTGTGTTAGCTTTGCCATGCGCCAAGGATCTAAAGTTAATTCAAAGTTAGCCGAAGTCACTTTGTACCATAATGGCTATGCGTTGGTAGATGTTGAAGGCAAATCACTGTTTGATGGTTCGCTTACTTCGGGTACTAGTGACTGCGCGCATTTGACTTATTACCATGCGGATAGTGGCGAGAAAATTGTACTTAATTAGTGTTGCCATTGTTAGCGTTGCCGTTACGGGTATACGCTAGCAAATGCAAGCAAGCGTCAATCAATTTTGATTAATCGTTATTTAACACATTCATTTAATAGTTCCTAGACACAGAAAATTGAGCAAGAATCAGCATGGCCTGTTTGTGCGGAGAATCTGCAAAATGGGCAATTTCTGCACAGGCTAATTCACATTCGTGCTCAGCAATTCTACGTACATGTTGCAAAGCTCCGGTGCGCTCGACTGCGCTTAGTACGGCAGGTAAATCGTCTAGTCCGCCATGCTCAATCGCTAGTTTGATTAAGGTAGCTTCGCTGGCATTGCCATTACGCATAGCGTAAAGCAAAGGTAATGTTGGCTTGCCTTCAGCTAAATCATCACCTAAGTTTTTTCCAATCTCAAGTGTATTGCCGCTTAAATCCAGTACGTCATCAATTAGCTGGAATGCGGTGCCAATATGCATGCCATAGCGACTTAATGCCAGCTCATCGACTGAGCTTGCCTCGCTAATAATTGCACCCAGGCGGGTGGCAGCCTCAAATAATTTTGCGGTTTTGTAATGAATGACCTGTAAATATGCTTCGTCAGTAATATCTGCATTATGTATATTCAGCAGTTGTAATACTTCGCCTTCGGCAATGACGTTGGTTGCGTTGCTTAATACTTCCATAACGCGCATATTTTGCACGGCCACCATCATTTGAAACGCGCGTGAATAAACAAAGTCGCCCACTAACACGCTAGCCGCATTACCAAAAAGTGCATTGGCGGTACTTTTTCCACGGCGCTTTGAAGACTCATCCACCACGTCGTCATGCAATAGGGTGGCGGTGTGAATAAATTCAACCACAGCTGCTAATTGGTGATGCTCAGCTTTTACAGGACCCAGTAAGCCTGCGGAAAGTAGCACTAATATTGGCCTTAAGCGTTTGCCACCGCTGTTGATGATGTAATGAGCCACTTGGTTGACTAGTGCGACTTCTGAATGAAGTGAATGCTGAATAACTACATTGACCGCGGTAATATCATCTGCGATGCAGGCCTGAATTGCCTCAATTTGCGATGTGCTAGAGTGTTTGGTACTGGACGTCACGGAAATAAACCTTAAAGAGTAATGATTATTTTAACACAGGCAAATTTAGCGCATTCAATCTCATTGACTTGGCTGTTATATTTAGTGAGATAATGGCTTTGTTAATTGTCATCGCAAGCTTATTTTAATTAGCTTGCAATTATGGTTTGCTTTGCGGGATTAAGTGCGTATAATGCCCGATTCTTCTGAAGTATGAGTTAAAGGCATAATTATGTATGCAGTAATCAAAACTGGTGGTAAGCAATATCGCGTAATTGCAGGCGAAAGATTAAAAGTTGAGAAGCTAGAGGTTGAAGTTGGCGGTACTGTTACGCTAGATCAAATTCTAATGGTATCTGACGGTGAGAAAACCACTATTGGTTCACCAATCATTAAAGGCGCAACTGTTAAAGCTACTGTGCTTTCACATGGTCGTGGCGATAAAGTGATGATTTTTAAATTCCGTCGTCGTAAACATTATCGTAAAACACAAGGCCATCGCCAAAGTTTTACTGAAATTAAAATTGAAACAATCGCTGCTTAATTAGCTTACGCTAATTAACAGTTACTCAAGTTTAAGGATTAGAGAAAAATGGCACACAAAAAAGCAGGCGGTAGTTCACGTAACGGCCGCGATTCACACGCACAACGACTAGGTGTTAAAGCCTTTGGTGAAACAGTTGTTACCGCTGGTAGCATTATCGTGCGTCAGCGCGGTACAAAAATGCACGCTGGTGAAAATGTAGGTATGGGTAAAGACCACACTTTATATGCAAAAGCACACGGTAAAGTGTCTTTCGCAATTAAAGGTGCGTTAAGACGCCATACTGTAAGCATTATTGTTACTGCGTAAGCTAAATTAACAATATGCAAAGCCTCATCGTTTGATGGGGCTTTTTTATTTGGTAAACTCTACACATGAAATTTATAGACGAAGCAACGATTAAAGTATACGCCGGTGATGGTGGCAACGGTGTTGCCACATTTCGCCGTGAAAAATACGAGCCTTTAGGCGGCCCAAGTGGCGGTGATGGCGGTCGTGGTGGGTCTATTACAATAGAGGCTGATCGCAATATCAACACCTTGGTTGATTATCGCTATACGCGTACGTTTAGAGCGCAGCGCGGTGAAAATGGCCGCAGTGCTGAATGCTATGGCGCAAAAGGCGATGATATGATCTTGCGTGTACCGGTTGGTACTGTGATTTCAGATAAAGCCAGCGAGCAGTTGCTGGTAGACTTAAGTGAGCATGGTCAACGTGCGCAAATGGCCGCCGGCGGTAAGGGCGGTTTGGGTAATGTGCATTTTAAATCTAGCTTAAATCGCGCGCCACGCCAATGTACCAAGGGCGATCCTGGTGAAGAATTCGAGCTTTATTTAGAGCTTAAAGTATTAGCTGACGTTGGTTTGTTGGGGATGCCAAACGCTGGTAAATCGACATTTATTCGTTCAGTTTCTGCAGCGAAACCAAAAGTGGCTGATTATCCGTTTACTACTTTGCACCCTAATTTGGGTGTGGTGCGAGTGGATAGCGAGCGAAGCTTTGTGATTGCTGATATTCCAGGCATTATCGAAGGTGCTGCAGAGGGCGCTGGTCTTGGTCACCAGTTTTTACGTCATTTGCAACGCACTTCATTATTGTTACATATTGTTGATATTGCGCCATTTGATGAGGCGGTTGACCCTGTACATGAAGCAAAAGCGATTGTTGAAGAGCTTAGAAAGTACGATGAATCGCTTTATGACAAGCCACGTTGGTTGGTGCTGAATAAAATCGACATGTTGCCAGATGCGCAAGATGTAGTTAAAAAGTTCGTTAAAGATTATGGCTGGAAAGGCCGTGTATTTTCTATTTCAGCCATTAGCGGTATCGGTTGCAAAGAGCTTACCTATGCAATCATGCAGCACATTGAAGAAAATAAACATCTGCAAGAAGATGCTTTGTTAGATACTGGTCTTATTAACGAGACTTCAGTTGCTAAGAATCCGGTAACTAAAACTAATGAAGTTTCTGAAAAATAACCTTAGATTAACTAAGCGCTAATATGAAATCTTTAGTCCTTGATGCAAAAGTGATTGTTGTAAAGGTTGGCTCCAGCCTTGTCACTAATAACGGCAATGGCTTAGACCAAGCCGCGATTGCTCAGTGGGCGTCGCAAATTTCAGTATTAGTGCAGCAAGGTAAGCAGATTGTCTTGGTCTCAAGCGGCGCAGTCGCTGAAGGTATGCAGAGACTAGGCTGGAAGAAACGTCCGACGGCTGTGAATGAGTTGCAGGCTGCCGCTGCGGTCGGCCAAATGGGCTTGGTGCAGATGTATGAAAGCTGCTTCAGCCAACACCAATTACATACCGCACAAGTACTACTTACCCATGATGATTTAGCTGATAGAAAACGCTATTTGAACGCCCGCAGTACCTTACGTACTTTGTTAAATTTAAAAGTTATTCCAATTATTAATGAGAATGACACCGTAGTGACTGATGAAATTCGCTTTGGTGATAATGATACTTTAGGTTCATTAGTGGCTAACTTAATTGAAGCTGACACGCTGGTGATTCTGACCGATCAGCAAGGCTTATATTCAGCAGATCCGCGTAAAGATAAAGAGGCTAAATTTATTCAACACGCCACTGCTGGCGATGCCGCGTTAGAGCAAATGGCCGGTGGTGCAGGTAGCGATGTTGGTACTGGTGGCATGCTCACGAAAATATTGGCCGCTAAGCGTGCTGCGCGTAGTGGCGCTAATACCGTGATTGCTTCAGGTCGCGAGCAGGACGTTTTGTTGCGATTGGCAGCTGGAGAGGTCATTGGTACGCATCTGCAAACGACGGAAATGAAAACTACTGCTCGCAAGCAATGGTTGGCTGATCACCTGCAACTTCGTGGTAAATTAACGTTAGATGCAGGTGCAGTTAAAGTGATTAAGCAAGATGGTAAAAGTTTATTACCTATAGGCGTAATCGCGGTTGAAGGTAACTTTGAGCGTGGTGAAGTAGTTGCTTGTTGTGATGCTGATGGCGTAGAACTTGCCCGTGGGTTGGTGAATTATTCTGCTGCAGAAGCACAACGGATTATGCGTAAACCCAGCGCCCAAATTGAAAAAATATTAGGCTATGTGGAAGAGTCTGAACTCATACATAGAGATAATTTAGTCTTACTGTAAAGTTTTACCATATAAAAAATTACAAGGAATGTAAATGGAAAAACAACCATTAGTCGCCATTATCATGGGATCTGATAGCGATTGGCCAATTATGAAATCAGCGGCACAAATGCTCGCTGATTTTGGAATTGCCTATACGGCAGAAGTGGTCTCAGCACATCGTACACCAGACCTAATGTTTAGTTTTGCAGAAACTGCTGCCAGTAAAGGTTACCAAGTGATTATTGCTGGTGCCGGCGGCGCAGCCCATTTGCCAGGCATGGTGGCGGCAAAGACAATCTTGCCAGTTTTAGGTGTGCCAGTGCCATCTAAACATTTGCAAGGTCAAGACTCTTTACTTTCTATCGTACAAATGCCAAAAGGCATACCTGTGGCGACCTTCGCTATTGGTGAAGCGGGTGCCGCTAATGCAGGGTTGTTTGCGGCCTCTATATTGGCACTCAATAATTCATCATTAGCACAAAAGCTATCTGCATTTCGGGCTAAGCAAGCGGATAAAGTGCAGTTGATGGTGCTGGCTGATCAGCCTTAATGCACAATCGATAGCCATTTAATCGATCATCAAAACCTTAAAGATAATTCTAAGTCGATATGAATCATAGTTCTGTAGAAAATCATCCAGTCATTTTACCGCCAGCGATGTTGGGCATGTTAGGCGGAGGCCAGCTTGGCCGATTTTTTGTCGTAGCTGCCCATGAAATGGGTTATCTTGTGACTGTGCTGGATCCAGACGTCAATAGTCCGGCCGGTAAAATTGCTGATTTACATATATGTGCGGCTTTTGATGACAAAGCTGCTCTAGCCAAACTAGCCAATAGTTGTGCTGCAATTACGACCGAATTTGAAAATGTACCTGCAGATTCGCTGTCATTTTTAGCCGAAACTACACCTGTACGACCAAGTGCTTATAGTGTGGCCATTGCACAACATCGAGTGAGTGAAAAAAACTTTCTAAAGCAAGCCGGTTTGCCGGTTGCACCTTATGTGGTGGTTAATCAAGTTGAAGATTTGCCTGTTGATGGCAGTGATGTTTATCCAGCAATTTTAAAGGTTGCACGGTTTGGATATGACGGAAAAGGTCAAGCTAGAGTTAAAAATCAACATGAAGCGCAATTAGCCTTTACGCAATTTGAGCGCGAAGAATGTGTTTTAGAAAAAATGCTCAAGCTCGATTACGAAGTTTCGGTAGTATTGGCTAGAGATGTTCAGGGTAATGTAGCTACTTTCCCAACTTCAGAAAATAGTCATCTTAATGGCATATTAGATGTTTCAATTGTGCCTGCGCGTGGTAGTGACTCTATCAGTCATCAAGCACAAAAGTTAGCTATACAGGTCGCAGAGAAACTTGATTATACCGGCGTAATCGGAGTGGAATTTTTTGTATGTAATGGAGAGTTGCTAGTAAATGAAATGGCGCCTCGTCCGCACAATTCTGGACATTATACGATTGATGCTTGTGTTACTAATCAGTTTGAGCAGCAAGTGCGAGTGATGACTGGCCTGCCATTAGGTAGTAGCCGCCAGCATAGTCCTGCCGTGATGGTAAATATATTAGGTGATATTTGGCCGTTAGATGTCGAAAATCAATCGCAGCTAGAGCCAGCGTGGCAGCATGCGTTTGCCAATACGCAGCTTAAAATGCATTTGTATGGTAAGCAACAGGCACGTTCAGGTCGTAAAATGGGACATTTTACCGTGATTAACGTCAGTCGTGATGAGGCGATTAAACAAGCAATGCAGGTTCGTGCTGATTTAAATATTGGTAATTAATTATTGTTTGGCAATTAAGAGTTTACCAAGTACAACTAGAAATAAGTAGAAGTAAGCAGAAATTTGAATAATAAAAAAGCCGAATATAAATTCGGCTTTTTTATTAACGTTTTTTTGTTAATGGTTACTTTTAAAGTTTGGCCTTATGCCATAGCTTTAATAGCAGCATTTAAACGGCTTTTATGACGTGACGCTTTATTTTTATGAATGATTTGCTTGTCCGCAATGCGGTCAATCACACTCACGTTTTCGCTGTAAGCCACTGTAGCCGCTGCTTTATCGCCAGCTTCTACTGCTTTAATAATTTTTTTAATCGCTGTACGCAAAGTAGAACGCAAACTTGCATTGTGTGCACGTTGCTTAACTGCTTGACGAGCACGTTTTCTTGCTTGTGCGGTATTTGCCATCTGTGATTTTCCTAAGAGCTATTCAAAATACGAAGCCCATAATAATAGCTATTTTATAAACATATTGCAAGTTATTAGTAAGTAAATATCACGTGCATTTGTCGCTTGAGTACAACTAGCATGTTAAAATCTACTTCTGGCTGGTTTTCGACCATATTTCTTACTGTATTCTTACAAATTGCGCATGCACTTATTAACTTCCCATGAATCTACTTAAAGCGCTAGCCAAAGTTGGCAGCATGACTTTTGTTTCGCGCATATTAGGTTTTGTGCGCGATACACTGATCGCTCGAGTGTTCGGGGCAGGGATGTTGAGTGATGCATTCATTGTGGCGTTCAAAATCCCTAATTTATTGCGCCGCGTCTCGGCTGAGGGCGCCTTTAGCCAAGCTTTTGTACCTATCCTAGCTGAATATAAAAGTCAGCGTAGTTTTGATGACACGCATCATTTAATTAATCGCGTAGCCACTTGGTTAGGCTTGATTTTAGTGGCGGTTACTTTATTAGGCATGCTGGCCGCACCTTGGATTGTGGCGTTGATTGCGCCAGGCTTCACCGCTGACCTGCCTAAAATGCAATTGACAGTTGAATTGCTGCGTATCACTTTTCCGTACATTTTCTTTATCTCGCTAGTTTCAATGGCTGGCGGCGTACTCAATACTTATAATAAATTCGGCATTCCAGCTTTCACGCCAGTGTGGCTCAATGTGTCGATGATAGTGGCGGTGCTATTTTTTGCCGATCATTTTTCTGAGCCAATTAAAGTGTTGGCTTGGGCCGTATTTTTTGGTGGATTTTTACAGCTAGCTTTTCAAATCCCATTCTTAAAGCAGATAGGTTTGTTGCCAAAATTTGATTTACACCAAAATGATGATGGCGTTTGGCGTATCTTAAAATTAATGGGCCCGGCGATACTGGGTGTTTCCGTGGCACAGATTTCCATGATCACCAATACCATATTTGCCTCATTTTTAGCCACAGGTAGTGTGAGTTGGCTTTATTACGCAGACCGATTAATGGAATTTCCTACTGGCGTATTGGGTGTGGCATTAGGTACTATATTATTGCCCAGTTTATCTAAGGCTTATGCCGGTAAGGATGAGGGTGAATATTCACAACTGCTTGATTGGGGCTTGCGTTTAACCTTTATATTAGCTGCGCCCGCTGCTGTAGCTTTGGCTATATTAGCGCGGCCATTAGTCACCGCCTTATTTTATTATGGGAAATTTTCCACGCTAGACGTTGCTATGACGCAACAGGCGCTAGTGGCTTATAGCGTAGGCTTAATTGGATTGATTCTAGTGAAGATATTAGCGCCAGGTTTTTATGCCCGGCAAAATATTAAAACGCCAGTTAAAATTGCCATTTTTACACTGGTCGTCACACAATTAATGAATGTTGTTTTTGTGTTTATGTTGCATTTGCAACACGCAGGCTTAGCTTTAGCTATTGGTTTAGGTGCTTGTCTAAATGCTTCTATGCTGTATTTTTATTTGCGAAAAAGCGATATTTATCAGCCGCAACCGGGATGGATTAGCTTTCTAGTTAAGCTGTCTATTGCGTTAAGTGTGATGGGAGTTACGCTTTATTTTGCGATGGGTGACACTAGTACATGGCTAACTTTTGCCTTGATTAAACGGTTGATTTATATCACTGGCTTAGTGATATTAGGCGCTATCAGTTATTTTTCTACCTTAATGTTGCTTGGCTTTAGGCCGCGAGATTACCTCCGTAGAGTAGAGCGTTAAATGCAAGTTTTTCGACATATAACATCTCAATTCTCGCCCACAAGCTTGCCAACCGCTGCTTGCGCCATTGCCATAGGTAATTTTGATGGCATGCACTTAGGCCATCAAGCCTTATTAAAAAAATTGACTGAAACTGCAAAGGCGCTTAATTTAACTTCTGCGGTGATGACGTTTGAGCCACATCCACGCGAGTTTTTTACGCCGGAAAGTGCGCCAGCAAGGCTTTGCTCAGTCCGTGAAAAGCTAGAGTATTTTGCTGCCGCAGGCATAGATCATGTTTATGTATGTGGATTTAATCAGCGCTTTGCCAAAGTGACGGCGGCTGAATTTATGCAAAATATATTGCGAGATGCACTGAATACACAGACTATTTTAGTGGGTGAAGATTTTAGGTTCGGCGCTAAACGTAGCGGTTCTATTGCAGATTTTGCAGCGGCTAAATTTAATTTAATTAGCTTGCCTCAGGTAGATTTGGCCATAGACAATGCTGCACCAAGTCGCGTTTCCAGCACCCGCGTACGTAACGCTTTGGCTGCCGGAAAATTGCAAGAGGCTGCCTTGCTACTTGGTCGCCCATATAGCATGAGCGGTAAAGTCGTACACGGTGCAAAGCGTGGTCGACAATTGGGTTTTCCTACTGCCAATGTGCATATGCGGCATGAGCGGCCTGCCTTGACAGGAGTTTATGCGGTAAAATTAGATGGTAGGAATAGCGTCGCCAATTTAGGCGTTCGCCCAACCATTGCCGGTGTGCCAAAATTAATGCTTGAAGTGCATGTGATTGATTTTAATGCTGATCTATATGGTCAGCATGTTCATGTGGAGTTCTTGTATAAAATTCGTGATGAAATGAAATTTGATAGTTTAGAAGCCTTAAAAGCACAGATCGCTATAGATAAATCGACTGCGCGAGATTTTTTTGCTTCTGTCATTTCGACAAAGTCGGAATGACCATTGAGTTTGCAACAGATTGATTAGAAATTTATTTGAGATTTAAATGACTGAAGACCTAAATAAAGAACAGAATAAATACAAATTAAACTTACCGGAAACTACGTTTCCGATGCGTGGTGATTTGGCCAAACGTGAGCCAGCATGGTTAAAACAATGGCAAGAAAAAAAGCTCTATGAGCGTATACGCACATCACGCAAAGGCGCTAAAAAATTCATTCTGCATGATGGCCCGCCGTATGCAAACGGCGATATTCATATTGGTCATGCGGTAAATAAAATCTTAAAAGACATCATTGTTAAATCTAAAACCCTGAGCGGTTTTGATGCGCCCTATGTGCCGGGTTGGGATTGCCACGGCTTACCGATTGAGTTGGTGGTAGAGAAAAATCACGGCAAAAATATTGATCCAGCTAAATTCCGCGAGCTTTGCCGCGAATATGCCGCTGAACAAGTGGCTCGTCAAAAGAAAGATTTTATTCGCCTAGGCGTGTTGGGTGATTGGGATAATCCATATTTGACTATGGATTTTAAAACCGAAGCTGACATTCTGCGCGCGTTGGGCGAGATCTATAAAAATGGCTATTTGTATCAAGGCAGCAAACCTGTGCATTGGTGCGTAGATTGCGGTTCGGCCTTGGCTGAGGCGGAAGTTGAATATGAAGATGTGAATTCGCCGCAGATTGATGTGGGCTTTAAAGTGGCGGATAAAGCCGCTTTGAGTTTGGCATTTGGTGTTGAATTAAGGAGCGATGCTTATGCCGTTATTTGGACAACGACGCCTTGGACACTACCAGCGAACCAAGCGGTAAGCGTGCATCCTGAGTTTGATTATGATTTACTGCAAACCAGTAAAGGCTTACTCATTCTTGCTCATGATTTGGCGCAAAGCACACTGGCACGCTATGGCGAAGAAAATACTAGCGTGCTTGCTAGTTGCAAAGGTGAAGCTTTAAAAGGCTTGTTATTACAACATCCATTCGATAACCGCCAAGTGCCTATCATCTGTGGCGATCATGTTACTACTGAAGCCGGTACTGGTTTAGTGCATACAGCCGCCGCTCACGGTAACGATGACTGGTTGGTGATGAAAGCTACTTATCCTAACGAAAAACCACGCATTTTAATGGGCGGTGACGGTAAGTTTTTCAATAGTGAATTGGTTGAGTTTGAGGCTGTTCGCGGTTTAAGTAGACAGGACGCGAACAAAATCATCTTGGCTGCAATGCTTGAAACTGGCAATTTACTGGCTAGCGCACGCTTGAATCATAGCTTTCCACATTGCTGGCGCCATAAAACGGCATTAATGCAATTGGCGACGCATCAGTGGTTTGTTGGTATGAATACCGAAGGCGTTTCTGGAAACAGTTTACGTGAGTTAGCCAACAAAGCCGTCGATGAAACTGAATTTTTCCCAGCTTGGGGTCGTGCACGGTTAGAAGCGATGATTAAAAATCGTCCAGATTGGTGTGTGTCGCGCCAGCGTAACTGGGGCGTGCCTATGCCTTTCTTCGTTCATAAAGAGACGGGTGAGCCGCATCCGCAAACGATGGCGCTGCTAGAGCGCGCAGCATTAATGGTAGAAGCGCAAGGTGTTGAAGCTTGGTTTAGTTTAGATGGTGACGCTTATTTGGCTGAATTTGCGCCAGAAAATGCAAATGATTATAAAAAAGTGACTTACACGCTAGATGTTTGGTTTGATTCTGGCGCAACGCATGCGGCCGTACTTAAACGTCGCCCAGAGTTGCAGTTTCCAGCAGATTTGTATTTAGAAGGTTCAGATCAGCATCGAGGTTGGTTTCAATCTAGCCTGTTGACTGGCTGTGCGATTGATGGCCGTGCGCCATATGAAGCTTTGCTAACGCACGGTTTTGTGGTCGATGGCGCTGGCCACAAAATGAGTAAATCTAAAGGCAATGTGGTCGCCCCACAAAAAGTGATGGATACTTACGGTGCCGATATTTTACGCTTGTGGGCGGCTTCTACGGATTATTCTGGCGAGCTGACGATTTCGGATGAAATTCTCAAACGTGTGTCAGAAAGTTATCGTCGTATTCGTAATACTATGAAATTTTTGCTGGCAAATTTAGCCGATTTTGATGTGGCCAAAGATTTATTGCCAGTGAGCGAGTGGCTAGAAATTGACCAATACGCGCTACATTTAACCGAAAAGCTGCAAACAGGGATTCTGCAAGATTACGATAAATATGAATTTCATTTTGCCGTACAAAAATTTGTCAGTTTTTGCTCAGATGATTTAGGTAGTTTTTATCTAGATATTCTTAAAGATCGCCTGTATACGGCTGGCGAAACTTCACACGCACGTCGCGTAGCACAAAGTGCTTTGCATCACATTACCCAGGCTATGATGCGTTTGATGGCCCCAATTTTAAGTTTTACTGCCAATGAAATTTGGGAAACGCTGGGCTTAGATGCCAATAAGACTGTGTTTGAAGATACTTGGTATGACTTGCCAGCGCACGGTTTAAGTGCAGAGCGCTTAACTGTGTGGGAAGCCGTGATTGTTGCACGTGGCTTATCAACCAAAGAAATTGAGGTATTGCGCACCGCTGGGCAAGTAGGCTCGTCATTACAGGCGGAGCTGGAGTTTTTTGCCACAGATGTGACCTTTGATGCATTAAGCAGTTTGGCTGAAGACCTCCGTTTTGTGATGATCGTTTCAAGCGCTAAAGTGACAAAAGTAGCGACAGAAGCCGAGCAGAAAATATTTGTTACGCCAAGTAAGCATGTTAAATGTGGCCGCTGCTGGCATTACCGCGCAGACGTAGGTGCACATGCAGAGCATCCAACTATTTGTGGTCGTTGCGTGAGTAATTTGTTTGGTGCTGGCGAAGAAAGAAGTTTTGCTTAATGATCATTAAAATAGCGCCACTTATTAAATGGTTCAGCATTAGCGCAATTATCATTGCCGCGGATCTTTATACCAAGCATTTGGTGCAAAACTCTTTTGTTTATGGGGACATGCTGACCATCACCAGCTTTTTTGATTTAGTGCGCTACCATAACCAAGGTTCTGCTTTTGGATTTTTGGCGGATGCTGGAGGTTGGCAAAAACTGTTTTTTAATGGTGTTTCTGTGCTGGCGATTATGGTGATTAGTTACCTAATTCGTAAACATGCGACTGAGAAACTTTTTTGCTTGGGGCTTGCCTTAGTCCTGGGCGGTGCAATTGGTAATTTTTATGATCGCATTACCTTAGGCTACGTGGTCGATTTTTTAAATTTCCATTATCACAATATCTATTGGCCAGCCTTTAACGTAGCAGACAGCGCAATATGCGTGGGAGTGGCGTGTTTATTGTTAGATAGCTTTAAAAAAGCGCCACAAAAATAAATGCTTGATACATCAATAAGTTGGGATTTAAATGGCGGATTGGTTAAAGATTATTGCAGGTAAAACTGCCATTGCGCAGCAGGGCAATAAGCCTGGCAAAACTAATGCTAATAGCCGTGTACCGGCCGGTCAAACTGAAGTTAAAAACTTTCCAGTACTCAATATCGGTCTACAGCCTAGCATTGATAAAGCAGATTGGTCGCTTCGCATATACGGTTTAGTTGAGACAGAAATTAATCTGGATTGGGCTGCCTTTGAAGCGCTCACGCAAACGACCGATGTTTCTGACTTTCATTGCGTCACGCGCTGGAGTCAGTTAGATATGAATTGGCAAGGCGTGCGAGCGCGAGATATTTTGGCTTTAGCAATGCCTTTATCTACAGCAAAGTTCGTTACGCTACATGGCTATGATGGCTATACTACCAACCTTAACCTAGAAGCTTTAATCGACGATGATGTGCTGGTCGCACATTCTGTACTAGGCCAAGCTCTTACGCGTGAACATGGAGCGCCTGCCCGAATAATTGTACCGAAACGCTATGCCTGGAAAGGTGCAAAATGGTTAAAAGCCATAGAATTACATGCTGAGGATAAGTTAGGTTTTTGGGAAGTGCGTGGTTACCATAATCAGGCTGATCCATTTCTAGAACAGCGATTTTCTGAGAATTGATTTTTTATTACAATGTTCTAAATTGGTTAGCTTTAGTTTTTACTAGGATTTTTCCCTAACTTTCTTTGCAAGGTGCGTCTGTGCATATTCAAGCTGCGTGCAGTGGCGGAGATATTGCCATCATGCTCAGTCAGTACACGTTGAATATGCTCCCATTCTAGGCGGTCGATAGACAGTGGATTGATCGATAATTCAAGCTCGGCATTGCCTGATTGTTTTTCAAAGGCAGCGACAATCTCATCTGCATCTACCGGTTTTGCAAGATAATGCGTTGCACCTAGTTTAATGGCTTCAACCGCGGTGGCAATGCTGGCAAATCCAGTAAGCACGACAATTCTCGTACCTGCATTTAGGCTTGCTAACTGGCGAACCAGCACTAAGCCTGAGTTACCTGACATTTTTAAGTCCACTACGGCGAATTCTGGTGCTTCTTGTTTGGCAAGTTCAAATGCACTTTCTGCACTGTTGGCTAAGCTGACTAAAAATCCGCGTTTACGCATGGCTGGTGCCAGTGCATTCAGGAAATCTTCATCATCATCAACTAAAAGTAGGCTGGGTTTTTCATCACTATTTTCTGTAGTAGCTATATTTTCTAGATTAAAACTGTTCATTTTCTGACCTTCAGTTTCTTATACGTAAATTTTTAAGTGGCAAACTCACTAGCGTAATGACGCCGCCTTCTGGGTGATTGTTGAGACTTAACTTGCCTTCATACCGCGCTAGAATCGCTTGCGTTAAATATACGCCTAAGCCCATGCCTTGGTTATTTTTCGAGGTGAAAAACGGTGTGCCTAATTTACTTTTGGTCTCGGCACTTAAGCCAGCACCAAAGTCGCGAATCTGTATTTTTAGTGTTTTCTCATCCCAATTGGCATCAAATAAAATGCGTTCAGGTGATTCGTCTGCGGCGTTATCCAGTAAATTTAGTATGGCCTGTGTGAAGGTTCTATCCATAAAAATGATTGGGTTTATTTTGGTGTCTGACATGGTAATAATTAGCTCGGTCGCCGGTCTGGTATCGCGCCAACGCTGGATCGCCTCCTGTAAAAACTCAAATAGCGTAAAGCCTTGGCCGGCATCCGCGCGCGATAGTCCCGCATTACGAGTAATGGACGATAATATTTCTTTGCAGCGTGTCACTTGTTTTTGTAGTATTTCCAGTTGCTGTAATAACTCTGGTTGATTGGCGTAATCTTGCCTGAGTTCTTTGCTTATAATAGCCATTGTAGCCAATGGCGTGCCTAGCTCATGCGCAGCACTGGTTGCCAACGTGCCTAAGGCTAGCATGCGTTCGCTTTCTAACGCTTTTTCACGCACGGCAGCGATGGTCTTATCGTAATCACGTAGGTTTTGCCCAATACGTGCAATAAAAATCGCCACAATAATCGAGCTAACAACAAAGCCCAGCCACATGCCAACCAAATGAATGTCTAAATGGATGCTATTTTTTGCATCCAGCTGGGCGTGCATGTGCAGGTGTGAAAGCGGTATATGGTAAAACATCAGCAAGGTATAGCAGGTAATGCTCAAGCCGGCGATTATCCATGCATAAGCGGTGCGCAAAGCCACTGCCGCTACGGTAATCGGCAATAAATACATCCAAATAAACGGGTTGCTATAACCGCCACTAAAATAAAAAAGTACAGAAAGCGCGGCAATATCGCCTAAAAGTTGCGTGAATAATTCATGCTGCGTGGTTTGCTGGGTATGTTTCAAGCGCCACCATGCTATGCCGTTGAGTAAACCTAAGCCTGTAATAGCCAGTAGTAGAGGTAAAATAGGGAGCGGAATAGATGCTAGCCGTAATCCGATAATCACCGCCGTTAAGCAAATCATTACTACGCTACGCAACATGACTAAGCGTTGCATATTGTGGCGAGTTGCATTAGATAGTGCTGGGCGGATAGATTGCATTTTTGGGTTACCTAAAAGCTTAATATTCAAAGCCTAATAAGGCACATTATAAAGTGTTCAAGCTCTTAATAATCAATTACTAGCTGTGGCAAATTGTCGCACGGCAATTTATCAAGCAATATTGAATGCTCACTTTTTAGTTGAGAGTTTTGGCTCCGATGTTAATAGCGTTATTATTAACGTTGAGCTGACTGAATTGAATCCTGTTTTAGCGCGGCTTTGTTATGCTAATATTATTGGCTACTCATCAGGTATTAATCACTATGATTCTAATTTTGAAACTAGCCATAATCGTGCTGTTTTTCTTATCTCCAACTTCAATTTATGCAACGGAAGTTGGAAAACCGGCACCCGAATTCACGGCTAATTTGATTGATGGGAAATTATTTTCTGTTGAGTCTGCCAAAGGTCAAGTGATTATCATTAATTTTTGGGCCAGTTGGTGTTCACCCTGCAGGCAAGAAATGCCAGCATTTGAACGTTATTATCAGCAACATAAGGTGCAAGGATTGCAACTTATAGCGGTTAGTTTGGATGAAACTTCCGATGACGCGAAGGTAAGGCAAGTGATGTCAGCGTATAGCTTTAATGCAGCATTTGAGCGAGAAACGCAACATAAAGGATATGGTCGTATTTGGCGTTTGCCACTGACATTTGTTATTGATCGTAAAGGCATAGTGCGTAAAGATGGCTGGTATGGTGATGCCGGGATAGATCAAGCTTTACTAGAAAAAATAGTGACACCGCTACTTGATGAAAAGTAGCGGCTATCCATAGGCTTTTTGCGTTTGCTGATTCATCGTTGATAGATTAAAAAATGTAGCGTAAACCAGCTGAAAGTAGCAAGTTAGGTTCAATCTGATAGCCATTCACACGTTGGTAAATTGGTACTTGTAAGAAGCCAAATGCTTGAACCTGTTTGTTGATAGGCACCGTTATTCCTGGGCTAATATAAAGTAACGTTGCACCGCTATTTGGAATATCTGCCTGTGTCCCAGACTCCCGTTTCTCTATTCTGCTGTTTAATTGTAATTGTGGAATAAATGTTTCAAAACCCATATAACGCACGCCAGCGCTGGCATTTAAACCATTGCCAGGACGAAACTCTTTGTGCGAGTTAAGTGCAACCTGCAAGGTTGCTTGTGCAAAATAATCCCAATTACGGTTAATATTGCCAAAATGGTAGCCGCCCAGCAATAAATCTGTAGTGCCTGTTCCTAGCTGTAAGCCACGATCAAGTGGCGAGCCATCACTTAACAAGTCATTAGTGCTACCAGTAGGTAGCTTTAAACCAAAGGTGATGCCTGAACTGCGGTCGTCGGCTAATCCTTGATAGCGGCCGGTGATGCGTAAGTCACCAATTCCTTTTGAGGATGAAGTCAGTATTGTGTCTGGATAACCATCTTCGCCATAAGTGCCGTGGGAGCGACTAAACACTGGTAACTGCACATTGACCGCCCAGTCTTTATTGAAGCTATGATCCAAACCCAGCGTTAGATTGCGATTGATGGTGCTATCCTGTACTTCAGTCCCGGCCGGAATGTCGCTTCGATTAACCGAACCGCTGCCGCTCCGATAATCATTTTGTTTGAAGTAGTCGAAACGAATGTCGAAACGCGTTCCTTCTCCGTTAGCAATGCCTTGACTAGTCCAGTCTGAATTAAGCGTGCAACCACAGCTAGAACAGGCTAATGCAGTTGTGATGTTAGCTAACATTAACATTGTGATTGCTGCCAGGGCTAAATTTTTGTGTGTAAGCGTATTCATGTTATTTAGTTAATAATTTCGATTGTATATATTCAGAATTATAAATATCCATAGTTAAACTGTACATGTGGCATATTGTCGCAGGCGTTGGTTTTAATTGTGGCTGGCTTTATTTCTTAAAGCTAACACGCATTGAAGAGTACCTAAAAAATAGAGTAATATCGTGCGGATGAAAAATCTATTCTTGTTTTGTGCGGTCTTTTTGATCAGTTTGCCTTTAAAAGTAACTTCTCATGAAGGTCACGCGCAACAGCAAAAGCCTATGCTAGCCATAAGTGTGGCATTTGATTCCTCAGGTAATTTATGGAAGGCAAGTAGTAATGGTGATTTTGTGCAAGTTGAGTCTAGCCGCGATTTAGGCAAACATTTTTCTAAAGCCATCAGCATTAATCAAACTGCCCAAAAGATTGTCGCTGATGGCGAAGCGCGCCCCAAAATTGCTATCGGCCCAGATGGCAATATCTATCTCACGTGGACTCAGAGCTTAGCTAAACCATTCAGTGCTTATGTGTGGTTTGCACGGTCAATTAACGGTGGAAAAACTTTTGAAACACCTTTCATTGTGCATCAAGATCGTGCCGAAATCACCCATCAATTTGAAGCACTGAATATAGCACCTAATGGCAATATCACCATTGCCTGGGTCGACAATCGAGATAAAACCGCTGGTAAACCTTACGATGGCGCCGCTATTTATTACGCACTTTCAACAGATAAAGGCACGAGCTTTGCGCCTGAACAAAAGCTCGCTGATAATAGCTGCGAATGTTGCAGCATTGTTTTTACCCACAAGCCTAACGGTACCGTTGTTGCCATGTGGCGGCATGTGTTTGAAGGAGGTGAACGCGACCATATGATTGCGGAGATTCCTATTAACGTTAGCCAAGCACCCGTTGTTCAGCGTGCTACATTTGGTCGCTGGAAAGTAGATGGTTGCCCACATCAAGGTGCCGCATTGGCTAGTGGCGGCGAGGGTAAAGATTGGTGGGGTTATCACATGGCTTGGTTTGATGGCGGCAATGATGAGACAGGTAAGGATGCCAGTTTATTTTATGCGCGTATGGATGGCGAAGCTTGGGTTTCATCGCCGGCCAAAAAATTCGGCAATCATAACAAGCAGGCCGGCCATCCAGCCTTGTTAAGTTTAGGTGAGAAAGTTTGGCTGGTGTGGCGTGAAACTGAAACTCTTAACAAGCTGACGCAATATACGATAGTGGCGAAGTTTTCAGACGATGGTGGTAGAAGTTGGAGTGAGGCTAAGACTGTTGCAAGTGCTGGCGATAAAGCCGATTATCCGCAATTGTTGGCTAAGGATAATCAGCCTTTTTTAGTGTGGAACACACTTAAAGACGGTTTACAGATTATTGCTTTGTAAATGACTTAATTTATAAGTGCCTGGCTTGTACATCTTGGGCTTGGACTTGGGCTTACAGGTGCTTGGTTTTTGGCCGCATTGGTTTTGAAGACTATTTATAAACACCATACTTTAGTGTGGTGAGTAAGTTCCATCCAAATAGCCCATGCGCTGGCGCTACTTAATAACAAGCCGGCAAGGCGCATGCCGTATGGTTCTACTAAGTTGGTTTTAAGTTTTAGCCACAGCCACGGCGCAAAAAATAATGAAACACTAGAACCTATTGCAAAGGCTGCCATACTGAGTGCGCCACCAAGTGGATTACCGTTAAACGATGAAATAATTAGTGCTGAATATAGCAAACCGCAAGGCATTAATGCCCACAGCATGCCAATATAAAAATTCCCGCCTTGAATCAAACTTAGTTTTTTGACATGGCGCCAAATGCTCCGGCCAGCTTGGTCGACCCAAACAGGCTGGCGTGCATAAACCAATAGCAACATACCCCAAAAAAATACCAGCACATGAAAAAATGTCCAGAGCGGGTGCAGTATTGCGCTGTAAGTGGATAACCAGGCAATACTTTGGATGGCAAATGTGGCGATAGCGCCCATCGCAGCATAACCACACAAGCGTCCAAGATGAAAGAGTTGAATTGCGTATGGTTTTGCTGATGTCTGCGATATTGATGTGCAGGCCGCGCCACA
The DNA here is from genome assembly GCA_947379975.1 of Methylophilaceae bacterium. Taxonomy (GTDB): domain Bacteria; phylum Pseudomonadota; class Gammaproteobacteria; order Burkholderiales; family Methylophilaceae; genus Methylotenera. The sequence continues at coordinate 82,912 of CANCPF010000003.1, forward strand.
CATGGCTACGCAATGTGGGCCGCCAGCCAAGCCCATTAGCAGCGCACTATAAATGAGCGCAGTTTGCACGCGTCTATACTTATTTTAGGTTTATTTATTAATGCCAGTGGCAGCGTGATTTCTAGCCAGCACTGCTGGCGCCAAGGCATTCTTCTCAGCGGTAGTAAGCGTTTCTGGTTTATTGGCATTAAGCGATTGATCCGCTAACGTTTTGTTAATATTAATACCTTTCTGGTAGTAATCTTCGTCAATCACTGGGTCGCGATGGCTAACCGCAATATAGACTGTGATTAGACTGGCAACCACCACTGCGGCTGGGCCGCCAAAGGCTAACCAAGCATAACCGTGATGCCACCAAGCTTTGTTTTTATCATCACTCATTGTTTTATTTTCTTGCATCACGTTATTCCTTATTTGAACGACATCTTTTAGTCATATTTCTTACTATATTAACACTTTGTTTCTAGTCTATTTTATTGGGCAATGTAAAAAATGGATCTTTCAGAAACATGTTCTGTTTTGCCTAGTGCATCAATTTCGAAAATTATTTTATGTGAGCCGCTTTTAGCGGTGCCATCTAAAATTTGCAGGCTGACAGAAAAAGTCCTTGATGACGCAGGATCGACCTTGAATTCTTTTCTCGAAGCGACGGATAAACCTTTTAATCCAGAAACAGAAATGCGATAAATTTCGGGTGTTTCAGTGGCGTTACTAACTTGCAATCGATAAACATTTTCCACAAATCCGCCTGGCATCAGTCGCGACATTACACCATTATCGCGCATCACATCCACGGTGAATGATGAACGCAAGCCTAAAGAAGCAACTAACCCAATAGTCAAGGCTAGCAATACACCGCTATAAACCAGTACACGTGGCCTTAATATTTTTTGCACAATCTGATGTTTAGTCCAATGCTGGCTTAGACCATTTTGTGTTGAAAAGCGGATTAGCCCACGCGGATATTCCATTTTATCCATCACGCTATCACAAGCATCTATACATAGGCCGCAGCTGATACATTCATATTGTAGGCCATCTCGAATATCAATACCTACCGGACAAACTTGCACGCAAAAATTACAATCGATACAGTCACCCAAGCCTTTTTCTTTAGCATTGACCTTGCGAGAACGGCCACTCCGAGGTTCGCCACGTTCTTCATCATAGGTCACAATCAAAGTGTCTTTATCAAACATGGCACTTTGAAAGCGTGCATAAGGACACATGTATTTACACACTTGTTCACGCAAAAATCCGGCATTACCATAAGTGGCAAAGCCGTAAAAGCATATCCAGAAGGTTTCCCAAGGGCCTAAATTAAAATGTACTATGCCGTCAATAAGCCCACGAATCGGGCTAAAGTAACCTAAGAAGGTAAAGCCGGTCCACATAGAAAAACTAATCCACACAAAGTGCTTCAGCCATTTTTTGAAAACTTTACTGACACATAACTTTGAATTATCCAGCTTGATCCTGGCAGCTCTGTCGCCCTCTATTTTTCCTTCTACCCACAAAAATATTTTGGTGTAGACAGTCTGCGGACATGAAAAGCCACACCAAAGTCGGCCCGCTACTGCGGTAAATAAAAATAGCGCAAGTGCGGCAATAATGAGTATGACCGCAAGATAAATCAAGTCTTGCGGGTATAGAATTAGGCCGAAAATATAAAATCTATGCGTACTAATGTCTAATAGCAGTGCTTGCCTATTGCCCCACTCTAGCCAAGGCATGCCGTAAAAAACGAGCTGAGTGATCCACAGCGTAATCCAGCGCCAGTTAGTGAAAACTCCTGAAGTGCTACGTGGATATATTTTCTTTTGCGCTTCGTACAGCGACACAAATCCATCTTGAGATGTGTCGCTGACAATAGGAATTACTTTTCTTGGCTTCTTTTGACTAGTGGTCACTCTTTATAGCTCATTTCAACATTACTCACTTTGGATAATTTTTATGTACTGAATTTAGTCGTAAGACTTTTGGCTATTCGGCACATTAGAAAAACTCCACACATAAGATGCCAGTACATGAATCTGTTCTGGAGTTAAGCGTTCGCCTTGAGCTGGCATGATGTTTTCTTTACCGAGGTTAATGCGCTCAATAATGGCCGCTTCTCCAAAACCATGTAGCCAGATATTGTCGGTTAAATTAGCTGATCCAATATCTTGATTGCCTTTACCATCTGCACCATGACAGGCTGCGCATACGGCAAATTTTTCTTTGCCTAATGCTGCACGTGCTGCGTCATGTGGGCTGTTAGATAAGCTTAGTACATAATTGGCTACGTTTTTAACATCATCTTGATCGCCCACTGCGGCTTGCATAGGCGGCATCATGCCATGTCTGCCTAAGGTAATGGTTTCTTTGATTTTTTCAGGGCTGCCGCCATGTAACCAATCATGGTCAGTTAGATTTGGAAAGCCTTTGCTGCCATGGGCATCAGAGCCGTGGCATTGAGCACAATTGTTCATGAATAAACGCTCGCCTATGGCCATTGCCTTTGCATCATGGGCAACATCTTCAGGTTTCATGGCAGTGAATTTCGCATAAATAGGCGCTAAACGCTTATTAGTATCAGCTACTTCATTTTCATATTGTCCAACTTCAGACCAGCCCAACAAGCCTTTGTTGGTGCCTAGACCAGGGAAAGCAATCAAATAAAAAACACCAAAAATACAGGTTAAAACAAATAGCCACATCCACCATCTAGGTAGTGGATTGTTCATTTCAACAATATCCTCATCGTAAACATGGCCGGTAGTATTGTCAGTGTCGCTCATTGGTTTTACTTTGCTCGTTACTATCAACAATACCAAGCAGCCGATAATGCCGCCAATTACAATAAACGAGATATAGTAAGACCAAAAGCCACTCGTAAAATCACTCATTCTTCATCTCCTTCAAACGGCAAGTTAGCCGCCTCATCAAATTTATTTTTATTACTTCTAGCCCAAGCCCAAGCCCAAATGCCGATAAAGCTGATTAAGGCGCCAACTGTGGCTATGCTACGTAAATCATTAATATCTAACATAATTCACTCCATTATTTGAGTGTGGTACCCAGTATTTGTAGGTAGGCAATAAGCGCTTCAGATTCAGTTTTACCGTAAACTTCTTCAGCCGAGCTTTTAATTTCTTCGTCTGTATACGGCACACCAGCAGTTCTAAGTGCTTTCATATGCGCTGGCATATGCATCGCATCCACTTTCGTTGTACCTAACCAAGGATAGCTAGGCATGATTGATTCTGGAATCAAATCACGCGGATTGTTCAGGTGAATACGGTGCCATTCGTCGCTGTATTTTTTGCCGACACGCGCTAAATCAGGACCGGTACGTTTGCTACCCCACTGAAATGGGTGGTCAAATACAGACTCGCCTGCAACTGAATAGTGACCATAGCGTAAGGTTTCGGCCTTGAACGGACGTATCATTTGTGAATGGCAGTTGTAACAACCTTCACGCGTGTAAATATCACGTCCGGCTAACTGCAATGGCGTATATGGCTTTAATCCTTTGATAGGCTCAGTGGTCGATTTTTGAAAAAATAGCGGCACGATTTCTACCAAACCACCAAATGAAACCACGCACAGAATTAAAATTACCATTAAAAAACTATTAGTTTCAATGACTTCGTGCGTGAACCCTTTTTTTTCTGAAGCTTTAACTTTGTCTAGACTCATTTAAGTTCTCTTATGCATGAACGGATGTTGATGGTATTTTAGCTAAGGCATGACGACCCATAGAGGCCGTTTTTAATACATTCCAAAGCATAATGCAGGTGCCGCTTAGATATAACAGGCCGCCGATTAAACGTAATACGTAGAACGGATGCGTCGCTTTAACGGCCTCTACAAACGTATAAGTTAATGTGCCGTCATCATTCATGGCGCGCCACATTAAACCTTCTGCAACGCCTGAAATCCACATTGCAACGATATACAAAACAATACCGATAGTCGCGAGCCAAAAGTGTAATTCAATAGCTTTTTTGCTATACATTTGTGTTTGGCTGTATAGCCGCGGCACTAGGTAATAGATTGAACCCATGGCGATAAATCCAACCCAGCCTAGCGCACCTGAATGCACGTGGCCAATGGTCCAGTCGGTGTAATGTGATAGCGCATTCACTGTTTTAATCGCCATCATCGGACCTTCAAAGGTACTCATGCCGTAGAAAGATAGCGATACAATCATAAAGCGTAAAATTGGGTCGTCGCGCAATTTGTGCCATGCGCCAGACATGGTCATCATGCCATTAATCATGCCGCCCCAGCTTGGTGCTAATAAAATAAGCGATAAAACCATTCCTACTGATTGCGTCCAGTCAGGCAATGCGGTGTAGTGCAAATGGTGCGAACCTGCCCACATATAAGTGAAAATTAAGCCCCAGAAATGCACAATAGAAAGACGGTATGAATATACCGGGCGACCCGCTTGCTTAGGCACAAAGTAGTACATCATGCCCAAAAACCCAGCCGTTAAGAAAAAGCCAACCACGTTGTGACCATACCACCATTGAATCATGGCATCTTGTACGCCAGCATAAGCTGAATATGACTTCATTAATTCAGCAGGAACTTCCATACTGTTGACTAGGTGCAAAATGGCGATGACGATGATAAAAGCACCGTAGAACCAGTTTGCTACATAGATATGCTTCATTTTTCTGGCCGCTACAGTACCAAAGAATACCGCTGCGTACATCAGCCAGATAATCAGTAGCAATATGTCAATCGGCCATTCTAGTTCGGCATATTCTTTACCTGAGGTGTAGCCTAGAGGCAGTGAGATAATGGCTGCTAAAATGATGGCTTGATAACCCCAAAATACCATGCGTGATAACAATGGAAAACGCAAACGCGTTTGACCAGTACGTTGCACAATGTAAAAAGACGTACCTAATAAAGTACAGCCACCAAAAGCAAATACGACTAAATTGGTGTGCAGTGGGCGTAGGCGTCCAAAACTAAACCAAGCGGTATCAAAATTTAGTGCCGGGAAAGCTAGCTGCGAGGCAATAATTACACCCATCAACATACCTACCACACCCCAAACCACAGCCATTATTGTGAAATTTCTGACAGCGTAATCATCGTAAAACGACGATGATAGACTCTCCGACTCTGCTTCCACCAACCCTAAATTGGCTGATGCTATATTGCTAACGCTCATGACTTCTGCCTTTAAAAATTAAAACTAAAAACTAAAACTTACTAAATCCTAAATGACATGGCTAGGATTAGCCGTCGCCTAAATGCTGACTTACTGGTCATCTTCCAAAATTCTTCGACCTTCATCTTCAATGTCTTCAAATTGGCCGCGATACACTGCCCACCAAAGTCCACCCAGTACACAAAGTGCCATCAGTACCGAAAGCGGCACGAGTACAAATAAAATGTCCATTACATCGCCTTTTCTTTTGTCGGTGTGCTTGAAAAATCGGTCAAACGTAGCGCATTTGCCACAACAATCAGTGAGCTAAGCGCCATGCCTAAACCTGCTAGCCATGCCGATAAAATTCCGGTGAAGGCCAGTGGAATGCTGACTAAGTTGTAAACAATCGCCCAGGCGATATTTTGCTTGATAATGCTCATGGTTTTTTTTGCGTGCTGAATAATCGCTGGAATCAGGCTAATGTCTCCATTTAGCAGAATGTAATCTGCATGCGCCAATGTTATTGGCACCCCTTTCCCCATCGCGATTGATACGTGTGCGCTGGCTAAAATCGGACCATCATTTAAACCATCACCGACCATCAGTATTTTTTTACCTTGCTCTTTAAGTGCTTGTAAACGTAGTAATTTATCATTCGGACTGCAAGCTGCTTGGAATTGGCTAATGCCAATTTCATTCGCCATATTCAATACTGTATATGACTGGTCGCCTGACAAAAGTTCGACATTTAAGTGAATTTCTTTTAATTGCTTGATCGCAGCAGCAGCGTTTGTTTTTATCGCCTCATGTAAGCTAAAAGTGGCTAGCCAACCATTGCTATCAGCAAGATAAACCTGCTGCTTGAATGCTTCGGTAATTTGAATGTCGCAGAATCTAGCTGAGCCAAATTTAAGGCGTCCACTGGCTAAATTGCTGCTAATTATATTTGCGTCATTAGCGGTATTTTTTATTGCCGCACTGATACCCGCACCTATTTCTTCTTGTACGTCAACTAACTCAACTTTATCCAGCGCTGTGCCGGCATCTTGTGTGGAGATTTGCGCGCTATATTGTTGGTGATTTTTTAATAGAGCGCGAGAAATGGGATGTTGTGAGTGTTGAGCAATGCTAGCGGCTAACGCCAGTGCGCTAGCTTCAGATAAACCGTCTTTATGGCTGATAGCCATCACTTGAATATGATCTTCAGTCAGCGTGCCAGTTTTGTCAAAAATAACCGTATCAACATTGGCAATACTCTCAATAGCTTGCAAGCGCCTGATTAAAATTCCGCGTTTCACAAAGGCGCTGGCGCTGGAAAGCATAGCGGCTGGTGTGGCTAATGATAGCGCACAAGGGCAGGTGACAATCAATACTGCAGCAGCCGTCATCAAGGCACGTCCGCGATCTATATCCCACAACAAGGCGGCGGCAATGGCGGCGCTTAATATTACAAATAGTAAAAATGGTCGTGCTACGCGGTCCGCTAATTGTGACAACCTTGGTTTTTCAATAGCCGCTTGGTTGATTAAATTTACAATTTTGCCGTATTGAGTTGATTCGCCTATGGTTTCCAGCGCCACATGTACGGTTTGGCCAAGGTTATAACTGCCCGCGATTACTTTGTCGTGCAGATTTTTTTGTATGGGAGTAGATTCGCCTGTGAGTAGCGACTCGTCTACGGTAATGCTGTTCATAGTAGTGCCATCTAAGGCAGGATTATCCGAATTCGTACCAAGTAATACCAGCTCGCCATCTGCAGGAAAAGCCTCGCCGATATTGACGCGCACAATATCACCTACTTTAAGTTGGCTATTTAATACGCGAGAGAATGACCCATCTAAATTTTGACGCTCAGTATTTTCAGGAATGCGACTGACTAATAATTCTAAAGAACCTAGCGTTTTACTGTGTAGTTTTACTTCAATCAAACGGGCGGACAATAAAAAGAACACAAACATGGTCATGGAATCGAAATAAACGGTGTGACCCCACCAGCTATTAGGCTCGAACGTTGCGGCAGAACTGACTAAAAATGTGATGGCGATACCCAATGCTACTGGCAGATCCATGCTAATTTGCTTTAATTTTAAATCGCGAAATGCGTTACTAAAAAAACTGCTGCTAGAAAATAGTAGTACCGGCAAACTTAGAAGCCATGACGCCCAGTTTAGTAAATAGCGGATATCGCTAGATATTTCGCCCGCTTTTGTAAAGTAGCTAGGGCTGGCATACATCATCACTTGCATCATGCAAAAGCCAGCCACCATCCAGCGCCAAAAGGCCGCACGGCTTTTAGCGGTTGCGTTTAGCTGATTTTCATTGTGTGAGGCTGGGCTTGCGCTGTAACCAAGCACTTGCACAGCGCGGAGTATTTTTGATGGAACCGTGATGGCAGGCGACCATATGACTACCGCGCGTCTTTTAGACATACTGACGCGTGCGCTCAAAACACCTGGCATTGCTTGTAAGCCGCGCTCGATAATCCCTGAGCACGCCGCGCAACGTAAACCATCTAACAATAAGCTAGATTGCACCAATGGTTGAGTTGGATTATCACCAACCGGCTGACTAAATGCTTGCCATTGTTCTTGGCTGTCTAAAATAGACCAAGATGGATTAGCTATGCTATTTTCAGCAATTGTTTCAGCAGTTAAACGTTGAGTGAGCAAATTTCAATACCTGACGCATAAAGATATGATTTTCTATTTATCTACAAAATAAGAACCTAATTTCTGACAAAAGTTACATCGAAATTACACGGAAATTAAATTTATATTGTGATTAAAAATTTTGTCAGATTTTACGCTTGGTTTGCCTTGAATATTGTTACAAAATGTTTCAGGAAGCCTCAGTTACACTGATTAAACAGCATATTGAAAAATATTTAATCATCCTCATATTACAAATATAACAAACTCAAATGGAGTGAAATATGCGTTTTGATAAATTAACAACAAAATTTCAACAGGCGCTTAATGATGCGCAAAGTTTAGCCGTGGCCAATGACTGTCCGACCATAGAATCTTTACACTTACTCGACGCCTTGATTAAACAGGATGACGGCGGCACGAGTTCATTGTTGGCGCATGCTGGTGTGCATTTGGCGCCGCTCAAAACTGGGCTGGCGAGCGCTATTACGAATTTACCAAAAACAACTGATAGTTCAGGCGAGGTTGCTATTTCGCGTGATTTAAATAATCTACTTAATGTGACTGATAAATTAGCACTTAAACGTGGCGATGGCTTTATTGCAAGTGAGATGTTTTTGCTTGCGTTAGCCGATGATAAAGGTGCTGCAGGAAAGTTGCTGAAAACGCATGGCTTATCTAAAGCCGCTTTAGAGCAGGCGATTAATGCCGTGCGTGGTGGCGAGCAAGTCAATGAATCTGATGCTGAATCTAATCGTGAGGCGCTTAAAAAATATACGCTGGATTTAACCGAGCGTGCCAAGCTCGGTAAGCTTGATCCAGTCATTGGTCGCGATGATGAAATTCGCCGAGTGATTCAAATTCTTGGCCGTCGCACCAAAAATAACCCAGTGTTAATTGGTGAGCCTGGCGTGGGTAAAACTGCGATTGTAGAAGGTTTGGCACAACGAATTGTAAATGGCGAAGTGCCAGATTCACTTAAAGGTAAAAAAGTTTTATCTTTAGATATGGCTGCTTTACTGGCGGGTGCTAAATATCGTGGCGATTTTGAGGAACGCTTGAAGTCAGTGCTGAAAGAACTCGCGCAGGATGAGGGCCAAACTATCGTATTTATAGATGAAATTCATACCATGGTTGGCGCAGGTAAATCAGAAGGCGCAATGGATGCCGGTAATATGTTGAAGCCAGCCTTGGCGCGTGGCGAGTTGCATTGTGTGGGCGCTACCACTTTAGATGAATATCGCAAATATATAGAAAAAGATGCCGCGCTTGAGCGCCGCTTTCAAAAGGTGTTGGTGGGCGAGCCTACCGTTGAAGCGACTATTGCAATTTTGCGTGGATTGAAAGAAAAATATGAGCTGCATCATGGCGTCGAGATTACTGATCCGGCCATTGTGGCAGCGGCCGAGCTAAGCCATCGTTATATTACCGACCGATTTTTACCAGATAAAGCGATTGATTTGATTGATGAGGCAGCTTCGCGCATCAAGATGGAAATTGATTCCAAGCCCGAAGTGTTAGATAAGCTTGAGCGTCGATTGATTCAACTAAAAATTGAGCGTGAAGCGGTACGCCGTGAAAAAGATGAAGGCAGTAAAAAACGCTTCGATTTAATTGAAGAAGAAATTATTAAGCTGGATAAAGAATATGCTGACTTAGAAGATGTTTGGAAGGCAGAAAAAGCACAGGTGCAAGGTTCTTCACATATCAAAGAAGCGATTGAAAAAGTTAAGTTTGACATGGAAGAAGCTACTCGCAAAGGTGAGTGGCAAAAGGTTTCAGAGTTGCAATACGGAAAACTGCCAGCACTTGAGGCGCAGTTGAAACAGGCTTCAAATAGTGAAGCATCTTCGCCGCAAACCAAAAATAGAATGCTACGAACTGAAGTGGGCGCCGATGAAATTGCGGAAGTGGTCAGCCGTGCCACAGGTATTCCTGTGTCTAAAATGATGCAAGGCGAGCGTGGTAAATTACTAACAATGGAAACCAAATTGCACGAACGTGTGGTTGGGCAAGACGAGGCCGTGCGATTGGTATCAGATGCAATTCGCCGTTCGCGTTCTGGTTTAGGTGATCCCGGTCGTCCATATGGCAGCTTTTTGTTTTTAGGCCCAACCGGCGTGGGTAAAACTGAGTTGTGTAAAGCGCTAGCGGGCTTTTTGTTTGACAGTGAAGACCACTTAATTCGTATCGACATGAGTGAATTCATGGAGAAACATTCTGTTTCACGGATGATAGGTGCGCCGCCTGGATATGTGGGCTATGAGGAAGGCGGAACGCTGACTGAGGCTGTGCGTCGTAAACCATACAGCGTGATTCTGCTAGATGAAGTTGAAAAAGCGCATCCAGATGTATTTAATGTGTTATTGCAAGTGTTGGACGATGGCCGCTTAACCGATGGTCAGGGCCGCACGGTAGACTTCAAAAATACGGTGATTATTATGACCAGTAATTTAGGTTCGCAAATGATACAAAGTATGGCGGATCAAGATTATCAGGTAGTCAAACTGGCGGTAATGGGCGAAGTTAAATCGCACTTTAGGCCAGAATTTGTCAACCGGATTGATGAGGTAGTAGTTTTCCATGCATTAGATGAAGCTAATATTAAATCAATTACCGCGATTCAATTGCAGACTTTAGCCAAACGCCTAGCTGCGATGGATATACAACTGGAAATTACTGACGCTGCCATTGCTGAAATTGCTAATGCTGGATTTGATCCAGTCTATGGCGCACGGCCACTAAAACGTGCCATTCAATCTGAGATTGAAAATCCGTTGGCGCGTGAAATACTGACTGGTAATTTTGCCGCTAAAGACGTGGTTAAAGTGGACGTTAAGGCCGGTAAGCTGGTGTTTTCTAAATAAGGTATGAGTGGGCTAGAGTGGTATTAGCTAGTTTGTTAAACAAAACAGAGGTTCTTAGACGTAGTCGTTGCTGTCTTTCTAGGGCTTCTGTTTATTTACTTTAACTTTAGACCAGTTATTTTTTAACAAGCACTCTCAATAAAAAATTGCGCTAAATCAATGTGTAAATTAAGGGTTTAAATAAATGACACTAAAGATAAAGTTGCTCAGTATTTTTCTCGTCACGCTAGTGATGTCTGCCTGTGCAACTAATGGCTACAACGATAATCGACAGGCATTACCAATAGATAGAATTTCTGAGGAAGAACTAGCACGTATTATGCCAAAGCCGCTGGCATTATTAAGTTTAGATGACCTAGTGCAATTATCTAAAGAAGGTGCAACGGTAGAGCAGATTGTAGATAAAATAAAAGTGACTAACTCATACTATGAATTAACACCCAGTCAAAGTGTGGCGTTAAATAAGCAGGGCATTGATAGTAAAGTGCTTGATTACATTTACACCAGTCGAGAACAAATGCTAAGAAATAACGTGGCAGATGAAATTAACAAGCGAGAAAAAATTAAGCGTGCAGAGCTAGATAAGCTAAGAAACCAACATTTACAGCAACAACAATTATATGACCCCTTTTGTCGATACGGCCCTTATGGCTACGGAGCATTTGGCTCACGTTACGGATCTCGCTTTGGAGTAGGTGCTGGTTTTGGTCGACCTTTTGGTTGCTGGTAGTTCGTTTTAATTTGTTATTTGAATGGCATAATTTAGGAAATTTTTATATTTAAGCAATTGTCGGGTTATCGCATTGAGGCCAAGCTTAAATATTAATTAACTGATATATTGAGCCCATGAAAGATTAATTAGATCACATACTGATTAATAGCTCGCAACGAATATCAATCATTAAACAGTCATGTATTCAAAAGTCAGTTAATCATTTTTTTATTAAACCAGCTTTAATAAACATGAATTGAATATAGCGTTTAAGAGTAATTAAGGTTTTTTTAATAGTAAAAAGGGAAGTGTATGTCAAAGTTATTACGTTCTATGTTGGTTTTAGCGGCTGCTGGATTATTTACGGTAGCTTGCAGTAAGCAAGAAGAATCTGTACCAGTAGATGCATCATCTGCAGTGGTTGCGCCTGATGCTGGTTCTGCTGTTGTTGCGCCAATTGTCGAGCCGCTTGCAACAGGTGGGGGCTATGAGCCTACTGCTGAAGAGCGTGTGCCAGGAATTACGCTAGATCCAGCCGCGCCTGCAACTGAAGCCGCGCCAGCTAAGTAATTTGATTGAAATTAAGCGGTAAAGAAAAAAAGCACGCTTTAAGCGTGCTTTTTATTGCCAAGAGTAATTAATTGTCGTGGCAATTGTCACTTATCTGACTGATTGTAAATGATTTTTTCAATTTAATCAGCCAGCAATAGTTAATTTACATTGCTCCAGCTAAGTGGGTCAAAAGGGCGGCTTAATCGACGTAACTCATAATAAAGACCGTTGCTTGCATTGCCACCACTATTGCCCACGGCGGCAATCGCATCGCCGGCTTTTACCGTTTCACCTACAGGTTTTAATAAAGTTTGATTGTTGCCATACAAGCTCATGTAGCCATCGCCATGATCAACAATAATCAAATTACCAAAGCCTCGTAGCCAATCGGCAAATACGATGCGGCCATTAGCGACAGATTTTACTTCTGCACCTTCGTTGGCTTTAATAAATAAACCTTTCCAAGAAATGCCACTATCTTCACGATTAGCTCCAAAGCGGTTGGTCACGTCGCCGCGTACGGGTAATCTTAATTTACCCTTAAGTGCGGCAAAATTTGCCCCAGAGAACTCATTGCTCGGTGTAGTATTATTGGAAATACTGTTATTAGCGGTCACGATTTCTTTTGCTGTTTTATTACTTTCATCAATGTCAGCGCTAGCTGATTTATTCTGGTCATTAGTGCTCGGCGATGCTGGCCTGTTTGCGATGCGCTTAGGTTTGGCAGGAATAATTCTGGCTAAACGTTCAACTAATTCAGACAATCTTTTTTCATCACGGCTTAATTTTTTTATTTCGCCGCGTTGGGCCGTAATTTGTTGTGATAGCGTTTGCACCACTTTAGATTTAGCCTGTTTTTGACTTTGTAAAATGCGCTGCTCATCTATTTGTTTTTGTTTGAGTTCAGCTACGTCTTTAAGCGCATTAGCCGTTTGCTCATTGAGCATGCTGATTTTATTTAAGTTGGCCTGCATTTTCTTGATTAAAGCGGCTCGGGCGCTGGCGATGTAGGCGTAATAATGCACGTCTCTGGCTATTTCACTAGGATGCGTACTTTGTAAAATCATTTGCGCATAGCTTTGTTGGCCATGAATATATTGCTGATATAGCTGGCTACTGAGCAATTGTTGCTGTTGCGAGAGCGCTTGATTGGTTGCTTTTGAATCAGATTCCAATTGTGTGAGCGTATTTTTATTTTGTTGTTGCTGAAAGTTAATTTCGTATAATTTTTTATTCGAGGCGCTAATCGCTACTTCACTTTCTTTTAAAGCATCCGCCGCATCTTTATGTGCTTCTTGGGAATTACCTAACTCTTTTTTTAGCGATTCCAAACGTTGCTGCACATCGCTTAAGGTTTGACTGGGCTGCTCTGATTTTTTTGCAGCCAAGGCAAATGAACCATGGTTTATCAATAGCAGCATTAACGCTAGACAACAAACTATGCGGTGGTAATGAAAGTGGTTTAATGGTTTAAGCACAAGATTTTTGATTCAAGAGGTTAAATTCAATAAGTTAATTAGGTTGGTTAAATACAATTTAGCTGATTCTGTAATATAAATAATATTTAATTTGTTGCCATTGAGTGACAAGTTAATCGCTAAAACTAATTAAACTTTTGCCTGTCATTTCAGTTGGTTGCTCAAGGCCCATCATATTTAATAAAGTGGGTGCTAAATCAGATAAAGCACCATTTTCAGCTAATTTAGCCTCACGGCCTATGTAAATGAGCGGTACTTTGTTGGTGGTATGTTGTGTGTGCGGTTGGTTGTTAATTTTATCAAACATCACTTCGGCGTTGCCGTGATCTGCGGTAATAATTACTTCTCCGCCTATGCTTTGCATGGCTTTTACTACGCGTCCAACACAAGTGTCTAAGGTTTCAATCGCTTTAATCGCTGCTGGCAAACTGCCAGTGTGGCCGACCATGTCACCATTAGCGTAATTGCACACAATGGCATTGTACTGGCGGCTTAAAATGGCTTCTTCCAATTTTTCTGTGAGCTCAAAAGCGCTCATTTCTGGTTGTAAATCATAAGTAGCGACTGGCGGTGATGGCACTAATATTCGATCCTCACCAGCAAAGACAGTTTCTTCGCCACCATTGAAAAAGAATGTTACATGTGGATATTTTTCGGTTTCAGCAATGCGTAATTGCGTCAGGCCTAAGTTGGATAGATATTCACCAAAGGTATTTTTAATTGTAGATGGTGGAAAAATTATTGTAGCTTTGGTTTCTTTTTTGTCGAACATCGTTAGTGTGAAGTAGCCGGCAAGTTTAGGCACATGACGGCGATGAAAACCATCAAATTCATCACTTAATATTGCATGGGTTAATTGGCGCGCACGATCAGACCTAAAGTTCATATACACCACCAAGTCGCCATCTTCTAGATGAATCGGCGCCTCGTCAGCACCACGTATTGCTGTGGTTTTAACAAATTCATCATTCTCTCCGCGTGCATAAGCGGCTTTTAAACCTTCTTCAGCAGTTGCGTAGGTATATTCGCCCACACCTTCGGTAATTAATGCGTATGCAGCTTCTACTCGCGGCCAGCGTTTATCTCTATCCATGCTATAAAATCGACCATTAATGGAGATTATTTTACCTACACCTAATGTGTTTATTTTAGCCTCTAGTGCTGCCAAATATGGCATAGCGCTGATAGGCGGTGTGTCGCGACCATCTAAAAAGGCATGTACGTATATTTTTGTTAAGCCTAATTTAGCGGCCATTTCTAACATGGCATGAATATGGTCTTGGTGGCTGTGTACGCCGCCATCTGAAAGCAGGCCAAAGATGTGCAAGGCTTTATTGCTGTTTTTAATGCCTAGTAAGGCAGCCTTTAATTCGGCATGCTCATAAAACTCGCCAGTGGCAATGCTGTTATTAATGCGCTCAAAATCTTGAAACACTACGCGGCCAGCGCCTATATTGAGATGCCCAACCTCAGAGTTGCCCATTTGCCCATCTGGTAAGCCCACATAATGCTCAGAAGCGTTAATGAGTGTATGTGGGTGCGTGTTCCACAATGCATCAATATTAGGTTTTTGTGCTTGCGCGATGGCGTTGTCTGCACTTTCTTCACGATAGCCAAAGCCATCTAAAATCAATAAACAAACTGGGGTAGTGTTGCTGCTGGCCATAATATTTTGCTTTAATAATGTTAAAGTAATATCGCCATTTTAGCTTATTTACACGTAAAATTAGCGTATAAGATTTGTATTGAGTTTGAATGCATAGGCGCCATGTCAAGTCGCTTGAAATTTGAGCGATCTTGCATTTATGTAAGTTAAAATTTGAGGGGAAATGTGTGGAATTTTTTAGAAGTAATGTTTTATTGATTGGCTTGGCCTTAGGTTCAGGTTTTATGTTGTTATTACCATTATTTAAAAAGAGTGCCGGCGGTCTGCCTAATTTAAGCGCAGCAGAAGCTGTGACTTTAATTAATCGTTCTAATGCCTTGGTGTTAGATGTGCGCGAGGATGCTGAGTTTGCAAGTGGCCATATTGCTGAAGCAATGCATATTCCTTTGGCTGACTTGCCAGCACGTATCGGCGAGCTTAAAAAATATCAACATAAAACCATTCTAGTTAATTGTCAGCGTGGAATGCGCTCTGCTAAAGCTTGTGATATTTTGCGTAAAGCTGAATTTACGCAGCTCAACAATCTACATGGTGGCTTAAATGCCTGGATTGAAGCTAAATTGCCTGTAGTCACTAATTCTAAGGCGACTAGTGCTAAGGCGGCTAATGCAGCAGCAGTAAAAAAAGTGCCAGCAGCTAAGAGAGTGGCTAAACCCAACCTCGCAGAAGTTGCTGTAGAAACGAGCGCAGAGTCAGTCCCAGAAAAAGGAGCCGTGTAATGGCAACCGTCACAATGTATACCTCGGCAGTTTGCCCTTATTGCATGAATGCTGAGCGCTTGCTTGCGAGTAAGGGTGTGACAGAAATTAATAAAATTCGCATTGATTTACAGCCTGAATTACGTGATGAAATGATGCAAAGAACTGGTAGACGTACTGTGCCGCAAATTTATATCGACAGCCAGCATATTGGTGGCTTTGACGATTTACGCGCACTAGACTTAGCCGGTGGATTGGACCCATTACTAGCTGCTTAATTTCTGCTAAAATGTCGAATTGATCTACTAAAATAAAGCTGGTTCAGCTAAAACGATAGATTTAATTAACCCCTTACTTTAAGTTGTAATTTAAAAAAGAAAGATATAGAAAAATCATGGCAAACGAAGATAACAAAGCAGTAGATCAACAAGAGCAAGCACAGCAAGCTGGTTTTAGTATTGAAAAAATTTACGTGAAAGATGCTTCATTAGAAATTCCGCATGCACCACAGATTTTTACTGATCGTACACAACCACAAATTAGTATTGAATTAGGCAATTTTGCTCAAATGCTAGAAGACGGCGTTTTTGAAGTGGCCATTAAAGTGACTGTAACTTCAAAAATTGAAGATAAAACAGTATTTTTGGTTGAAGTAACGCAAGCCGGTATTTTCCAGATTCGTAACGTACCTGAAGAAAATATTGAGATGATCGTTGGCATTACTTGCCCAAATATTCTTTTCCCTTACGCCCGCGAAACTGTTTCTGACTTAGTGGTTCGTGCTGGTTTCCAACCAGTATTGTTAAATCCTATTAATTTTGAGGCGCTATTTGCACAGCAAAAACAGCAGCAAGCAGAAGCGGCAGATGCTAGCGCAAAACATTAATTTTTTAAATTAATGTATCAAGTTAGTAAAAAGTCTTTAGTTGTCAGTTTAATTCTGGCGTTGTTGCCGCTTTCGGCAGTGGCGCTAGAGTATCGCTCGGTGGCGGTTCCAAAAGCTATCCTCTATGATGCGCCCTCTAGCTCGGCTAAAAAAATTCTATTGCTCAGCCAATATTATCCGGTAGAGATTATCGTTAATTTGGGCGACTGGATTAAAGTGCGAGATGCTCAGGGCAGTATCAGCTGGGTGGAAGCAAAGCAACTCTCAAGCAAGCGCACGGTGATGGTCAATATTAATCATGCAGAAATTAGACAGTCAGCGCAGGCTAGCTCTGCGCTAATGGCTACGTTAGAGAAAGCGGTAGTGCTAGAAGTGGTCGATTTAAAGCTAAATAATGGCTGGCTTAAAGTTAAGCATCGTGATGGTATTGTTGGCTATATTTTAATTTCATCTACCTGGGGTTTCGAATAGATGCGGAGTTTAATTAAATGGCAAAAATAGCCGTCCTTGGCGCTGGAGCTTGGGGCACAGCGCTTGCCATGAATATTAGCCAACGTCACCAAGTGTCGTTATGGGCGCGTAATGCTGGCCACGTTTCTGGTATGCGTAAAGCGCGCGCTAATCCCTTGTATTTAGGCGACTTCAAATTTAACGATAATCTGCAGGTTGAGGATGATTTACAAACGGCGCTTAGCGGCGCTGATTTAATTTTATCGGTAGTGCCTACCGCTGGCTTTCGAGCGATTCTCAAAGACATTAAAGCGCTGGCTTGCACGGCCCCGATTATTTGGGCAAATAAAGGTTTAGAGCCAAAATCAGCCAAATTGCCATACGAAGTAGCCTTAGAAGAGTTGGGTGACCCTAAAGTTACAGGCCAGCATTGGGGTGCACTTTCTGGTCCTAGTTTTGCCGCGGAATTGGTCCGTGGGCTGCCTACTGCGGTAACTTTGGCCGCGGCAGATGAAGCATTTTCAAGTGAAGCCGCCTTGCTTTTACATGGCGCAAATTTACGCGTTTATCACACTACCGATGTGATTGGTGTTTCAGTCGGCGGTGCGGTTAAAAATGTGATGGCTATTGCCGCCGGTATTAGTGACGGTATGGGTTTTGGCAATAATGCTAGAGCTGCCATGATTACCCGTGGATTGGCTGAAATGACGCGTTTTGGTGTTGCGCTAGGTGCGTCGCCAGAAACTTTTATGGGTTTGGCGGGCGCTGGTGATTTAATTTTAACTTGTACCGGACAATATTCTAGAAATAGAGAAGTTGGTTTGCAATTAGCTAGCGGAAAGTCTCTGGCTGATATTCTGCAAGGTTTAGGCCACGTGGCGGAGGGCGTGAACACTACGGCTGAGGTTATGTGCCTTGCTAATGCGATGCATGTGGATATGCCAATTACTTTTCAGGTCGATCAAGTGTTGTCACATGGTAAAAGTGCTCAAGATGCCGTAATGGATTTATTAGGCCGTGAGCAAAAGGCCGAAGGGTTTTAACCCTAAAAATAATACCGTTTAATCACGGTAGTTTCCATTTTTAGTTTTATCCTCCGCCTAAAAATATCTGCGTTTATACGCCACCCTCAAAGCCAATTTGCCGCCAAGCCTCATAAAGCAAAACAGCCGCAGAATTAGATAAATTCAAACTGCGACTATTTTCTAACATGGGCAGGCGCAGTCTATGCTCGGCAGTAAATTCTGACCTTACCTCTTCAGGAAGGCCGCGAGTTTCAGGGCCAAATACAAAAACATCACCCGCTAAAAATTGAATATCACTGTGTCTAGTACTGCCTTTTGTAGTGATGGCGAACATGCGTTTCCCGGTAAGTGCAGCTTTGCAGTCTGCCCAGTTTTCATGTACTTTTAAGCTGGCGTATTCGTGATAATCTAGTCCTGCACGCTTGAGCTGCTTATCTTCTAGGTTAAATCCTAGTGGCTTGACTAGATGCAAGTCTGCGCCAGTATTAGCGCACAGTCTAATGATGTTGCCAGTATTCGGCGGTATTTCAGGTTCGAATAATATGATAGTAAACATAAAGGCTTCTACGTCAGATTGGGTGATTTAGATATTTAGTCATGAAGCTTCGCTAAGGTTCTAGCAACAACCCAGCATTCTACATGCGCCGCGCCAGCTTCTTTCAATGTTTTTGCCAATTCATTCAGGCTGGCACCGATGGTCATCACATCGTCTATTATTGCGATATTTTTACCATAGAGTTTTTGCTGGCAATTGAACACGCCTCGGATGTTTTTAATGCGCTCTTTAAGCGGCAAACTCGCCTGTGGCGGCGTATATCTCACGCGTTGGCATGTGTTGTAATCCAAGCTAATTTTTGTGTTTTTGCTAATGATACGGGCTAATTCTAGCGCTTGATTAAAACCGCGTATTTTTAATCTGGCACTATGCATAGGCATCGGAATGATTAAGTCGATCTTATGACTAAGTGTGTCAGTTATAGGTTTGTGTGTATGCAACACGCTTGCAAATGCGTTGGTTAATGGCAGCATATTGTTATATTTATAATGTTGTATCAAGCTATCAAGCGGGAATTCGTAAGTAAATAAGCTATAAGTAGCGTCAAAGTGCGGCGGCAAATTTAAGCAACTGCCGCAGATCAACCCATTAGAAAGCAAGCCACATTGCGGGCATTGCGGTGCGCTATGGTAGGGTAGGTCGCTAAGGCATGGGTTGCAGAGCCCAAGTTCACCAGCATTATGTGCTGCACATAGCAGACAATATTGCTTGAAAAATGGCTTTAATAAACTACCTTTTAAGATTTGCTTAAATTTTAAGCTAATGTTCAAAGTTTGCGGTATGTTTCATTGACAAGGTATAATCCTTATATAAATCAAGTTAATACCTGCGCGACAATAACTGAATCAACGCGCAAGCGAATATAGCTACTATAAAGGAACTGCACATGCTTGAAACCGCAACACAATCGATTATTAATACTGACAATCTTAAAGCCAGCTTAACCCATTCCCATGCTGAATCAAACACAGTAAACCGCTGGAGTGTGGAGCAGATTGTCGCATTATTTGAGCTGCCTTTCAGTGATTTAATGTATCAGGCGCAAACTGTACATAGAGCTAATTTTAATCCTAATGCGGTACAAGTCAGCACTTTGTTATCGATAAAAACAGGTGGTTGTTCAGAAGATTGTGGTTATTGTCCCCAAGCTGCGCGCTACCACACTGAGGTTGAAAGCGAGCCATTGATGAAGTTAGATGAAGTAATCGCCGCTGCGCAAGAAGCCAAAGACAATGGGGCTAGCCGTTTCTGTATGGGTGCGGCTTGGCGTGGTCCAAAACAACGCGATTTAGAGCCAGTGCTAAAAATGATTGCCGAAGTTAAGGCGATGGGTTTAGAAACGTGTGCGACTTTGGGCATGCTAAAAGAAGGTCAAGCTGAGCAGCTAAAAAATGCGGGTTTAGATTATTACAATCATAACTTAGATACCGCACCAGAATTTTATGGCGAAGTCATTACCACTCGTACTTATCAAGATCGCCTAGATACGCTAGACCGTGTGCGCAGTGTTGATATTAATGTCTGCAGTGGTGGCATTATTGGTATGGGCGAGTCGCGTAATCAGCGTGCTGGTTTGTTGGCGCAGTTGGCGAACATGGAGCGTCCGCCAGAAAGCGTGCCAATTAATTTGCTCACGCAGGTTGAAGGTACGCCTCTACACGGCACAGAGGAATTAGATCCATTTGAGTTTGTACGTACAATTGCGGCGGCACGTATTACCATGCCTAATAGCTTTGTTCGCTTGTCTGCAGGTCGCCAAAGCATGAGTGAAGGCATACAGGCTATGTGCTTCTTAGCGGGCGCAAACAGTATTTTTTACGGTGAAAAGTTACTCACTACGGCTAATCCTGAGGCCTCAACTGACAAAAATCTTTTTGCTAGATTGGGTATTAATAAAGCCTAGAATTTTAACAAAGTAAGTCGCTAGATTCCAACTTCCGTCGGAATGACCATTTTATTTAAATTGAATGATAGATGCTAAATAGCCTAAAACTAGAACTAGAAAAACGTAAAGTCGATGGCTTGCTGCGTCAGCGTCGGCTTTTAGATTCGCCGCAAGCTGAGCATATTGTGGCTAATAATCAGCGTTTTTTATCGTTTTGCAGTAACGATTATTTAGGCCTCGCCAATCACCCAACATTAATCGCCGCCATGCAACAAGCCGCTGGAGATTCTGGTGTCGGCAGTGGTGCCTCTAATTTAATCACCGGCCATCATCGCCACCATGATAATTTAGAGAAAAAACTCGCAAAGTTTGTTAAGTTACCTGCAGCGCTGTTATTTTCTACCGGTTATATGGCGAATATCGGCGTGCTAGGTGCGCTCATGGGCCGTAACGATGCAATTTTTGCCGATAAACTTAATCATGCCTGCTTAAACGATGGCGCATATTTTTCATTGGCAGAATTCAATCGTTTTCCACATAACGATGTTGCTGCGCTTGAAGTTTTGCTTAAATCCAGCAATGCCAAACATAAAATGATTGCGGTTGATGCGGTGTTTAGCATGGATGGTGATATTGCACCCTTGTCCGAATATCTTGCCTTATGCGAAAAATATGACGCATATTTATACGTGGACGATGCTCACGGTTTTGGTGTGCTAGGCGAACATGGCGAAGGTTCGCTAAATCACTGTAAATTAAAATCGCCACGCATTATTATGATGGCAACCTTAGGCAAGGCTGCTGGTGTTGCAGGCGCTTTTGTTGCAGGCGAACAGGTGGTTATTGACTATTTAATTCAAACCGCCAAAAGTTATGTGTATTCAACACCCGCGCCACCAGCCTTGTCCGCTACGCTCTCGGCATCGGTTAGTTTAATCGAGCAGGGCGATGATTTACGTACCCATTTACGCATGCTAATTACTTACTTAAAAGATAATCTGCACTGTAAAAAATGGCAGTTAATGCCTTCTGAAACTAGCGTTCAGCCCTTAGTCGTTGGCGGTAATTTAGAATCGTTAGCCTTGAGTGAGTATCTGCAAACTTTTGGTATTTTGGTGCCAGCCATTCGGCCGCCAACGGTACCAGTCAATACCGCTAGGCTACGCATCTCACTTTCAGCCGCACATTCTTTAGAGGATGTAAAAGCGCTTATTGATGCTATTCACCAAGCCGAGGCAGCGTTATGAATATCACACCAGCTAATATCCATATTGAAATCACCGGCAAAGGCCCAAACTTAGTTTTACTGCATGGCTGGGCGATGAATGGTGCCGTATGGCAACCGCTGGTACGTAGCCTGAGCAAGCGATTTACCCTGCATATTGTCGACATTCCCGGCATGGGCTTAAGTCGTCCGATTGAGCCTTACAATTTGCACGCTATCGCTGAAAAAATAGCCGAAATGTTGCCGGCGAATGCCGATATTCTTGGCTGGTCTTGGGGTGGGCAGTTGGCGATGCGAATTGCTTTAGACTATCCAGATGCGGTACGTAGATTAGTCTTGGTTGGGGCAACGCCTTGTTTTGTGAATAAAGCTCAAACTAATGCTCAGCAAGCTTGGCAGGCTGGAATCGCCCCAGAGGTGTTTGGCCAATTTGCCAAAAAGGTTGATGAAGAATATCAAAAAACCATGACACAATTTTTAACCCTGCAGTGTATGGGCGATATTCGTGCAAGAATTACCGTCAGAATGCTACGTAAGAAGTTTGAAGAGCGCCCAGCGCCCAGCACACAAACTTTGCAAAAAGCACTGAATATTTTGCTCGAAACTGACTTGCGTGCGGAAGTAGAGTTTTTAAGAAAACCAACCTTACTAATTCATGGCGACCGTGACACTTTAGCGCCAGTGCAAGCCGCGCACTGGATGATGCAAAACTTGCCAATAGGCTTTTTGCGTGTAATCGCAGGGGCGTCTCACGCACCATTTTTATCTCATCAAGAACATTTTATTGATGCACTGGTTCAGTTTCTAGAACCCACCGCATCTTAATCAAGAGCTCAATTTAACATGATAGACGACATTTATCACATCGATAAAAAGCGCGCGCGCGCCTCATTTGGTCGCGCGGCCGATACCTACGATGCCGCCGCCATCTTGCAAAAACAAGTGCGTGAAGAAATGCTAAATCGGCTGGATTTAGTGAAACTTAATCCAGCAGTAATATTGGATGCAGGCTGTGGCACTGGCGCAGCGAGCCATGCCTTGCAAAAACGTTTTGCCAAATCACAGGTGTTATCGTTAGATTTTGCTTTGCCTATGCTGCAAAAAACTAGAAAAATACGTAACGATGTTGGCATGCTGGGGCAAATAAAAAACCTATTGAGTGGAACCAAACAAAGTCTGATCTGTGCTGATATTGAATCATTACCCATAGCTAATGCTAGCGCCGGTTTGGTGTGGTCTAACTTGGCTATTCAATGGTGTAATGATTTAGACTTAGCATTGCAAGAATTTCACCGTGTATTGCAACCAGAAGGTTTGCTGATGTTTAGCACGTTTGGGCCAGATACTTTAAAAGAATTACGCATTGCCACCCAAAGCAAAAACGCTGGTGAAGGATTTACCAGTGTTAGCCGATTTATAGATATGCATGATATTGGCGATGCTTTAGTTCGTGCAGGTTTCAGCGCACCAGTGTTGGATGTAGAGCGTTTTACCCTAACCTACGATGATGTTAAAAGTGTCATGCGCGATTTAAAAAGCATAGGCGCACATAACGCCACTGATGGCCGTGCACGTGGTTTACTAGGTCGCGGATTTTTAAAAAATCTGGAGGCGGGTTATGAGCAGTTTCGTATTGGCACAAAATCAGATGGCGGTAAGCTACCAGCCACTTTTGAAGTGGTCTACGGTCACGCTTGGCGCGGAAAAGATAAGCCAAAGTTTGATGATGGCGTTTCGCCTGTGACGTTTAAGCCTAGAAGTATTTAGTTAAATAAGCAATCAAAAAGCTATATGTTGAAATCTTATTTTATTATTGGCACTGATACCAATGTTGGTAAAACCTATGTTGCTAGTGCGCTAGTACAACATTTTGTTCGATTAGGTTTTCAATCCCTAGGCATGAAGCCAATTGCTTCCGGCTGTCAGCGTAATCAGCGTGGCGAACTTATCAATGACGATGCACAGGCATTAATCAATGTCAGCAACGTTAGTGCGCCACTAAATTTAAGCAATCCATACCGATTTGAACCTGCTATTGCCCCGCATATTGCGGCAACGCAGGCGGGTGTCTTTATTGATCTGCATGAGATTACGAAGGCTTATGCGCAACTCACCACTTTAGCTGAGGCGTTGGTTGTGGAAGGTGCGGGTGGTTTTTTTGTGCCACTCAATGAAACACAAACATTGGCTGATCTGGCCGTGCAGTTGAATATTCCTATTATTTTAGTCGTAGGCATGCGCTTGGGTTGCATTAATCATGCGCTACTTACGGTGGCAGCGATTCAGTCACGAGGTTTATGCCTGACTGGGTGGGTGGCGAATCAGATTGACCCGAACTTTGAAATGTTTGAAGAGAATTTAGCTAGCTTAAAGAAACGCATTGTTGCACCGTGTTTGAGTGTAGTGGGTTGGCAGGAAGACGTTCGATTTAACGAGGCTGATTTAATTTAAGGATGGCTTAGCTTGCTGGTTATTGCCGGCCTAAGTTAAATTAGTAATCTATTGCGCCAGCTCTGCAGCCTCTACTACCACTTTATATAATTGCACTTCCTGTATGTTATTCACTTGCGCACCAACGGCTATTTGCGAGCGCTTTCCTGGCGCGACGCTGCCAGCAATTTGCATCGATTCACTTTGCGCTACTATACGGCCTGTTTTAGCCTCGTATTTCACTATGCGCAGTCTCACGCGCACTATTGGAGTGGAGGTATTATTCTGCACAACAGCATATAAGTTACCGGCATTATCAGCTTGTGCCGCGGCTTGAATGTACTTAGCTGGATTACGAGGTAAATCTATATGCACAGCTCTATTTAAGGCATCTTTACCAATTTCAGAATTAGAATCTGCAGCCATTTGATAGTGTTGTAATGCTACATCTGTTTCGCCACGCCCTTCGGCAATTTGGCCTAGCAATGCATGGCTAGGCGCGGTAGGTAACAGCTCATTAGCGCGCTTAAGATAGGCTTCGGCTTCAGTTTTTTTGCCCATATTAAACAGCGCGATGCCACTTTGTATATGCGGTTTAAAATAGTCGGGCTGCATTTTGATGGCTTTTTCGTAAAACGCTAAAGCCTCTAGCGATTTTTTTTGCGATAGTGCAATGTCGCCTAACAGTTCTTGAAAGCGCGCCTCGCGCGGCTCGCCAGCAATGGCTTGCTTCGCTAGAGTGGTCGCTTTGGCTGTATCTTTTGCCGCTAGTGCTTTTACCCCGTCGTCATACGCTTTATAAGCCGCTTGGGTAGATTTTAGTTTTGCTACTTTTTGCGCGTAGATTTCTTTGCCCCATTCACCACCAGCGCCTACTTGCGCAAGTGTACGTTTATTGTCTGCGACACGTTCTGGAGAAGGTGGGTGGCTGGCAAATAAGCCATCAATAAAGCTACTTTTTTTGTCAGCACTTAAACGTACAAAAGTTTCTTGCAAAGTCACGGCTGCCGTAGGGTCATAGCCGGCTCTCTTCATATATTGCATGCCATACAAATCGGCCTCGCTTTCTGCATCGCGACCATATTTGCTGGTGGCTAGTTGGCTGCTAAGTTTGGCGCCGCCTACAATTAAATTGGCGTAATTGGTATTTTGCGCGCCTATGCCCACCGCAATCATCGCACCTTGCATGAGCATGCCGCGCTCCATGCTTTTAGCACCATGCCTAGCGGCAGCATGCACCATTTCATGGCCCATAACGGCAGCCAGTTCAGCCTCACTATTCAATTCATAAAGTAGGCCGCGATTAAAGGCAATTTTACCGCCAGGCATTGCCCAAGCATTGGGCACTGAGTCATTTAGCACGGTATATTCATAAGGTAATTGGCGGTCAGAAACGGCGGCGAGCTTATTACCTACACTTTGCACATATGCCGTCAACTCTGGATCAATAATATAATCACCACCTTGCGATTGGCGTGCTGGAGCGTAATTTTGTTTACCAATCGCAATTTCTTCCGATTCCGAAACCATTTGGAATTCACGTTTTTTGGTGACGGGATTAACGCCGCAAGAAGAAGTTAGCAACGTGATGGTTACAAGTGAAACTAGGACGAAGTTTTTATAAAAGTTACTTGATAACTTTGCTTTATCCTCTTGGTTTCCAGCTGATTTATTTGGTTTTAGCATCATCATTTCGCCAACTCGTTTAATGGAATCCTAGCGTAAAAATATTTCAGTGACAATATTTTTAAAGGCTTTGGATAAATTCTTGTTTTAAAAAATTATGGGTAGTTGGCTAAAATTACGCCTGGTAAAGCTGGTGATGTTTTATATAATCAATGACATTGTCGGGCATTAAATAGCGCGCAGATTGTTTAGCCGTGAGCTGATTACGTATCGCCGTAGATGAAATATCTAATGCTGTAATGGCCTGCGTAATCACATAACCCGCACTAGTTTGGTGTAAATCATCTATGTTATCTGTATAGTGATTATGCAAAAATAACTTTAATACTTCAGGTAAAGGTGCTGCACTAATGGCCGTTGGCCGTTGTACCAAAGCAATGTGGCAGAGATTTATTATTTCCTCCCAGCGATGCCAAGTATGAAATTCACTAAATGCATCGCCGCCCAAAAACAACACCAAACTAGTTTCATCGTTTAATTCTGTGCGTAGGCTTTGTAAAGTGTCCACCATATAGGAAACGCCGCTTCTACATAATTCAGTATCATCAAATTTAAAATCTGTGTTGTCCGCAATGGCTAGTTTGACCATTTCAGCGCGATCGGTTGCGCTCACACTGGGCGCTACTTTATGCGGAGGATTAGCGGCTGGAATAAAGCGCACTTCGTCGAGAGCTAGTGATTGAGCAAGTTCCTGCGCCATGCGTAAATGTCCAAAATGTATTGGGTTAAACGTACCGCCCAACAGGCCAATGACAGCTCTTGACATAGATTGCGTACGCGCCATTAATTGAGTATTTAAGCTCGCACTTGGCCGTCGCCCAGTACAATATATTTGAGCGAAGTTAGACCTTCTAAGCCAACCGGTCCGCGTGCGTGCAACTTATCGGTTGAGATGCCAATTTCAGCACCTAAGCCATATTCAAAGCCATCGGCAAAGCGGGTAGAGGCGTTCACCATTACGCTACTTGAATCGACTTCGCGTAAAAATCTACGCGCTTTGGTGTAGTTTTCCGTTACGATGGCTTCGGTATGTTGCGATGAGTGTTGGTTGATGTGCGCGATGGCTTCATCAAGGCCACTAACAACTTTACATGAAATAATGGCCGCTAAATATTCCGTGTAATAATCTTGCTCAGTGGCAGGTTTAGCTTGTTTTACTAGCGCACAGGTTTCGCTGCAACCGCGTATTTCAATACCATGTGTGGTGAGCATGTCAGCAATTTTTGGTAGCATTTCATCAGCAACAGAGCGTGCGATCAATAAAGATTCAGTCGTATTGCAAGTGCCCAAACGCTGCGTTTTGCTATTTTCAACAATGCGCAAAGCTTTGTCAAAATCGGCATCATCATCTACATAAACATGGCAATTGCCGTCTAAATGTTTAATCACAGGAATGCGCGCATCGTTTGAAATGCGCTCAATCAAGCCCTTGCCACCGCGCGGAACAATCACATCTACATATTGTTTCATGGTGATTAATTCACCAACCGCCGCGCGGTCTGTGGTTTCGACCACTTGCACTGCTGTGGCTGGCAAGCCTACGGCGGCCAAGCCTTCATGGACTAATTTTGCTAATGCTTGATTGCAGTGAATAGCCTCGCTACCACCACGTAAAATCGCCGCATTACCAGACTTAATACATAAGCCTGCCGCATCTACCGTCACATTTGGCCGCGCTTCGTAAATAATACCGATCACACCGAGTGGCACGCGCATTTTGCCTATTTGTATGCCGCTAGGTCTATATTTGAAATCAGACATTTCACCAATTGGGTCAGCAAGGTTGGCAATTTGCGTCAAGCCTTCAACCATGGTGTTGATGGATTTTTCACTAATAGTGAGTCTGTCTAACATGGCTTCATCAAGCCCGTTGGCGCGTGCGGCGTCTAAATCTAATTTATTAGCTGCCAATAAGGTAGTTTTTTCACGCAAAATGGCTGCTGCAATATGTAGCAGTGCCTGGTTTTTAATATTGGTATCGGCACTTGCCATCAAGCGCGAGGCTTTGCGGGCTTCGATACCCATATTTTGCATGTAATTTTTAATATCCATTAGTTTAATATCCATGATCTTTGTATCCATGTTTTTAATATAGATGATGTTTATATCAATGTCTGATAGTGTTTTATCGCCCACGCACTCTAGCCAGCCCAAAACAAAGCCGAGAAATTTCTAGCCAAGCATCACCTAACATGACGCCTTTAGCCGTTCTGTCAATATCCGCTAGTTTTTGTAAGGCAGCTTCTAATTGGCGCAAATTTAATCTAGCCAGCGCCCGTTTGACTAATACTTGTTTGTCGCCATAAATGCGTGCGTTAGTCATGGCGTTCGTTAAATTTTCACCACGCGCTTCCGCTTGTTTAATGCGTACCAGAGGTCGTAGCGCCCACATCAGCGGATTCATCACCGCCACTGCATTTTCGCCTTCATCTTGCAAACCTTGCAGAATACGCACTGTGCGTTCAGTATCACCGGCCAAAACTGCATCACCCAGTTGAAAAGCATCATAGCGCGATACGTTAAGTACCGCTTCACGCACAACTGCATCGCTTAACTCACCTTGTGGATAGAGTAAACCTAACTTCTGTACTTCTTGATCGGCTGCTAGCAGATTGCCTTCTATTTGATGTGCTAAAAACTCCAATGTTTGCTGGCTAGTGCTCTGGCCTTGTTGTGCGAGTCGGTTGGCAATCCATTTCGGTAAATGCGTGGCTTCCACTTCCTCTAGTGCAATCGTGACCGCTTTTTTCTCCAATGCAATAAACCAAGCACTACTTTTAGCCTCGCGCTCCAGTTTAGGTAGAATAATCACCACGCAAGTATCAGGTATTGCTTGATCGGCTAACGCTTGTAGCGCTTTTCCGCCATCAATGCCGGGTTTACCATTTGGAATATTAATTTCCAATAATCTGCGACTAGCAAATAGCGAGATTGATTGCCCATAAGCTTGAATTTGCTGCCAATTAAAATAGCGTTCAACCATTAAACTATTACGCTCATCAAAGCCCTGCCGACGTGCCGCAGTACGAATCGCATCTAGGCTTTCGCGCTGCGCTAATGGTTCGTCACCCACTAAAACATAAAGTGCTTGTAAGCCTTGATTTAAGTGGCTTGCCAGTTGGGCCGTTGCAAGACGCATGGCTAATTAATTAATTTCAGGCTTGATTGCCGTTAATCGGCGTAACACTTCTCGCACTGCATCACTACGCATATCGGCCGCCAACTTGGCTTCTTCATCTAATTTTCCAAGTAAGGCATTATCGTTATATGAAAAATCGCGACGCGCTTGCACCGTTTGTACTGCGCTCCAAGTAGGGCTGGCTGGCGCACGTGTTCTGAATTTTACGCTGTAATTCAATTCATATTCACGCACCACACCACCACCACTTAAAGACAAAATACGCTTCTCATTGATTTCGCCCATCATTTCTAGCAATAATTCGGCATCTTCAAGCTCTTTAACGACTTTAATGCCGTTGGTTTTAAGTGACTGGTTCAGTTCTCTAGAGATACTTAAGGTGCCACCTTGAATATAGAGTGTTTTAAACGACAAGTTAGCCACACCGCGCAGTTGAAATCCGCAGGCGGCAAGGCTTAAACTTAGTAATAAAGTCAAACCTAGCCCAAGTTTGGTGAATCTGTTTTGATTAGTATGACTATTTTGCATCGTTAATTTCCTTAATAGCATTGCCAAAACGGTACTGTTAAAAACAGCACTTTTATTCACAATGCTATGCCACCACAATATTGATAAGTTTATTCGGCACCACGACAATTTTACGCACGGTCATATGTTCTTCTATGAATTTTTGCACAAAAGGTTGTGCTAGCGCTAATGTTTCTAGTGCTTCTTTGGCCTCAGTTTTCGCCACAGTAATGCTACCACGAAGCTTACCATTCACCTGAATTACATAGTCTACGCTATCTTGTACCATTGCCGATTGATCTGCCATGGGCCAGCTAACTTCTAAAATATGGCTAGCAGGACAAAGCTCGGCCCACATTGCCTGACAAATGTGCGGCACGATAGGCGACAGTAATAGCGCGACATTTTGTAGCACTTCTTGGCGTACTTGGCGCGAGGCAATATCAGTGCCTTCTATTTTAGTCAGTGCATTCATTAACTCCATCACTGATGAAATTGCGGTATTGAAACTGTGGCGACGGGCATAATCATCAGCCACTTTTTCTATGGTTAAATGTAACTGTAAACGAATGCTTTTAAGTTCTGCGTTTAACTCTGCTGAAGAATTTTCAGTAGAATCTGCTGACGTGAAGGCGGTAATCTCACCAAGATTAACATGATCATAAACGGCCTTCCAAAGTCTGCGTAGAAAGCGATTTGCCCCTTCTACACCGCTATCAGCCCATTCTAAACTTTGCTCAGGCGGCGCGGCAAACATCATAAATAGCCGTGCTGTATCTGCCCCATAGTTATCAATTAACTCTTGTGGATCAACCGTGTTGCCTTTAGATTTACTCATTTTAGTGCCATCTTTTAGCACCATGCCTTGCGTGAGCAAGTTGATAAATGGCTCATCATTTTTAATTAAACCGACATCACGCATCAGTTTATTAAAAAAACGTGCATATAGTAAATGCAAAATCGCATGCTCAATGCCGCCGACATATTGGTCAACTGGCAGCCAATAATTAGCGCGCTCATCAACCATTGCTGTGTGGCTATCAAAACTGGCGTAGCGGGCAAAATACCAAGAAGATTCAAAAAACGTATCTAAAGTATCGGTTTCACGCGTGGCTTTGCCGCCGCAAGTTGGGCAAGTAGTTTCGTAAAAGTTAGCATCTTTTTTAATGGGCGAACCTACCCCGTCCATGATGACATCTTCTGGCAATACCACTGGTAATTGCTCAACTGGCACCGGCACTTCGCCACAACATGCACAATGCACAATCGGAATTGGGCAACCCCAATAGCGCTGGCGTGAAATGCCCCAATCGCGTAAACGATATTGCGTGCGTTTTTTGCCTAGATTATCTGCGCTTAAAGCTGCTGAAATAGCATCTGAAGCTTGCTCAAAATTCAAGCCATCAAAGGTGCTGGAATTAAACAAAATACCATGATCAGTCATTGGCAAAGTGTCATCGTCAGTTTTTTGAATGACCGCTTTAATCGCCAAGCCATATTTATTGGCAAACTCAAAATCCCTGTCGTCATGCGCTGGCACGGCCATTACTGCGCCTTCGCCATAACTAGCCAATACGTAATTAGCGACCCAAACGGGTAATTTTTCGCCATTTAATGGATGAGTGACAAATAAACCAGTTGCCATGCCTTTTTTCTCAGCCGTTGCAACATCAGCTTCTGCTACGCTGCCGCGTTTGCATTCAGCGATAAAGTCAGCCAATGCTGGATTATTTTGCGCCGCTTGCGTTGCCAATGGATGTTCTGCCGCTACAGCTACGTAAGTCGCGCCCATTAATGTATCTGGACGAGTGGTATAAACTTTTAAGTTGCCAGTTTGGCCGACAATCGGAAACTCAACTTCGCAACCAAAGCTTTTGCCTATCCAGTTACGTTGCATGGTTTTTACTTGTTCAGGCCAGCCGTCTAGCGTATCTAAATCATTGAGCAATTCTTCGGCATACGCGGTAATTTTCATAAAATACTGCGGAATTTCACGCTTTTCTACCAGCGCGCCACTGCGCCAGCCGCGACCATCAATTACTTGCTCATTTGCCAGTACAGTACCGTCAACAGGGTCCCAATTCACTGTAGACGTTTTTTTGTAGATTAGACCTTTTTTGAAAAGCTCAGTAAATAGCCACTGTTCCCATTTGTAGTATTCTGGCTTACAAGTGGCAATTTCACGGTTCCAATCTACGCCTAAACCTAATTGCTTAAGCTGCGTTTTCATATGCTCTATGTTTTCATAAGTCCACTTAGCAGGCGCGGTTTCATGCTTAATCGCTGCATTTTCAGCTGGCAAGCCAAACGCATCCCAACCCATAGGCTGCATAACATTGAAGCCTTTCATTTTATGAAAGCGGCTCAATACGTCACCAATAGTGTAATTGCGTACATGGCCCATGTGTAGGCGACCAGATGGATACGGAAACATGGATAAACAATAGTATTTTGGTTTATCGGAAGTTTCAGAGGCGGCAAATGACTGGTTGGCTTCCCAATAAGCTTGGGCGGATTGTTCGATGTCTTTGAAAGGGTACTGCTGTTGCATGGCTAGGTATTCTTTAATATAAATTCAATATCAAAATTATACCTTGAAGCGCTTGATTTTGCTGGATTATGACTAGACTGAAGCGTGTAACGATGAACTTGTGATGCAGGACTTATCTATACAATTTGAGCTCGGGTCTAACAGTGGGCAAATAAACCTAATTTGCCCACCAAACTGTGCTTAGTTATTTCAAAGCCGCAAAAATATTAGCCTTAATCGTTTCAAGCTCGCCTAAGCCGTTTATTTTTACATGTTTTGGCGCACCAACTGCACCGCTTTTTGCCCAGCTGCCGTAATATTCAACTAGCGGTTCTGTTTGGTCGTGGTATTCAACTAAGCGCTTGTTGACTACATCTGGTGCTTCATCAGCGCGCTGTACTAGGTCTTCGCCTGTAATATCGTCTTTGCCTGCTACTTTTGGCGGATTAAATTTTACGTGGTAGGTGCGGCCGCTGGCTGGGTGGCTACGACGGCCTGTCATGCGTTCCATAATTGCGCTGTCTGGTACGTCGATTTCTACTACGTAATCAATCGTTACGCCTGCATTTTTCATCGCTTCAGCTTGGGGAATGGTGCGTGGAAAGCCGTCGAACAGGAAACCGTTTGCACAATCTGCTTCTTTAATACGCTCATTTACCATGCCAATAATCACTGCATCCGGCACTAAGCCGCCGCTATCCATAAAGCTTTTTGCTTCTAGGCCTAGTGCTGTGCCTGCTTTAACTGCTGCACGTAACATGTCACCGGTTGATATTTGCGGAATATTGAAGTGTTGTTTAATAAAGGTGGCTTGTGTACCTTTGCCTGCGCCAGGAGCGCCTAAAAGAATGATACGCATAATGTTAAACCTTGAAAAGTAGTAAAATAAAAATTGGCGCTTATTATAACATTCGATGCCTGTGTTGCGAATGTTGAGCCATGGTTAAGCTTGTGTGAGGAAGTTGCTAATCTGCACAAAGTCTTCTACGCTTAAATTCTCTGCCCGCAGCTGTGAGTTGATATTTAGTGCGATAAAGCCATTGTCTTCGAGCAGGCCTTTTAGTGTGTTGCGTAAGGTTTTACGACGCTGACCAAAAGCGGCTAGTACCACTTTTGCAAACATCGCTTCATCTTTTGCGACAAATGGCAACGTAGCGTGCGGCACGCAACGCACAAAAGCCGATTCAACTTTTGGTGCGGGCTCAAACGCTTCTGGCGGCACGGTGATTAAATAATCCATTTTTAATCGGTATTGCAGCATCACACTCAAACGGCCATAGGCTGGGGTTGATGGATGCGCCACCATGCGTTCGACTACTTCTTTTTGCAGCATAAAGTGCATATCGCTAATATGTGACACGTTATCGAGCAAGTGGAACAGAATGGGCGTTGAGATGTTGTAAGGCAAATTACCTGTCACGCGTAAATTTTTGCCCGATATTTTATCTGCAAGCTGGGTGAAATCAAATTTCAGCGCATCAGCATTGTGAATTTCAATGGCGTTATTGCTATAGGCCGGCTTGCTATACTCGGTTTGCATCCAGGCGATAATGTCGCGGTCTACTTCAACTACATGTAAAAGTTTTAAACGTTGCAATAAGGGCTTGGTAAGCGCGCCTAAGCCTGGACCAATTTCCACCAAAAGATCGTCCATTTTTGGGGAAATGGCTTCTACTAAGCTCGCAATTACGCCTTGGTCTGTCAGGAAGTTTTGGCCGAAGCGTTTTTTTGCGATGTGTTTCATGCGATGTATTTCATTAGTTATGTAGGCTTTTTAATTTATTCTTCGCCAGCAATTTATTATTTGCCAGTGTAATCGCCAACTCAATAGCCGCCAGCATACTGCCAATCTCGATTTTGCCAGTGCCGGCTAAATCTAAGGCGGTGCCGTGATCTACCGAGGTGCGAATGATAGGTAGGCCTAGTGTTACGTTAACACCTTCACCAAAGCTGGCATGTTTGAGTACTGGCAAACCTTGGTCGTGATACATGGCGAGCACAGCATCGGCTTCACTTAGATGGTGTTTGGCAAATAAAGTGTCTGCGGGTAATGCGCCTATCAGATTGAGGCCTTCGGTGCGCAGTTTTTCTAGCACAGGATTGATAATATCGATCTCTTCGCGACCTAAATAGCCATCTTCACCCGCGTGTGGATTTAAGCCAGCCACTAAAATTCGCGGATTAGTTAAACTAAATTTATACACCAAATCGTGGTGCAGAATTCGTATGGTGGTTTCTAGGCTATTTTTAGTAATTGCAGTGGGTACATCTTTCAGGGCCAAATGCGTGGTAGCTAATGCTACACGCATATAGCCGCCAACTAGCATCATCACCACTTGCGGCGTGTTGGTTAGCTCTGCTAAAAACTCGGTATGGCCGCTAAAGGCAATGCCTGCATCGTTGATAATGCCTTTATGTACCGGCGCAGTTACCATGGCGTCGAACTGGGTTTTTACGCAGCCTAATCCTGCCGTGGTTAAAGTGTTAAGCACATATTGGCTGTTAACTGGATTGAGTATGCCAGCGATAACGGGGCTATTTAACGCCTGGTGCAAGACTATGAGGGAGCCATCACCATGATGTTGTTCTGTTGCACCTTCAACATAAGGGCTGATGGTTAAGGCTAATTTGAGTTGTGCTGCGCGTGCTTTAAGCATATCTGCATCGGCAATAATCACTATTTTGGCGCGCAGTGGTTTATGCGCCAACATCACGCATAAATCTGGCCCTATTCCAGCAGGTTCACCTGCGGTAATAGCGATGCAAGGTAATGTGCTACTCACTCGATTACGATACTTTTATTGAAAAGTTAATTAAAACTTATCTTCAAGCTTTAGTTCTACGTAAGCGCGGTCACGTAGTTCACGTATCCAGTCTTGATAGGCTTCATCGGCTTTTCTAGTACGAATCTCTTGGCGAGCTTTCAAGCGTGCGGCTTCTTTACTCATGTCTTGCTTGCGGCGTTCAATGACTTGAATAATGTGCCAACCGAACTGACTGCGTACCGGCGCGCTAATTTCATTATATTTAAGCTCGTTCATGGCTTTTTCAAACTGAGGTACAGTATCGCCTGGGTTAACCCAGCCTAAATCTCCACCGTTTGATGCAGTCGTATCTTCTGAAAATTGGCGTGCTAGCACTTCAAATTTCTCACCATTGTCTAAACGTTCTTTAATGCTATCCATTTTTAATTTACCCTCTTTTTCAGTGGTGACTTCTGAGAGTTTGATTAGGATATGTCTAGCGTGTGTTTGCTCAATCACTAAAGGTGAATTGCCGCCACGTTTATTAGTCAGCTTCAATATGTGGAAACCATTGGGGCTGCGTAAAGGCGGTGAAAGCTCACCCACTTGTAACGTTTTTAAGGCTTCCAAAAATAACGCTGGTACTTGTGAGCCTTTTTTCCAGCCTAAGTTTCCGCCTTCTAGGGCATTTGGCGCATCAGAAAAGCTGGCTGATACTTTTGCAAAACTAGTGCCGGCTTGTAGTGATTTAATCACTTCGTCAACTTTTGTTTTAGCTTTTTGTATGTCTTCAGTCGCACCTTCTTCTGGAGTGCGAATTAAAATATGCGATATTTCAAACTCATCTTGATTTTCATTGGTTGCGGCTTGCGTAGTTAAAAAGTTATCAATTTCTGATTCGCTCACATTTACACGACTGTCTACTTCACGTTCGCGCAGGCGAGCAATGGTGATTTCGCTACGAATGTCGGCTCTGAATTTACGCATACTCACACCATCTTTTGCTAAGGCATCAGCAAACTCTGTCAGTGACATTTGATTTTGTTCTGCGATACGCTCTATTGTTTTATCCAGCTGATTATCGTCAACCTTAAGGCCGGATTGAGCGGCATACTGCAATTGTAGTGTGTCTGAAATCAAGCGCTCTAAAATTTGCTTACGCAAGATATTATCTTCTGGTAATTCGTTGCCTTGTTTTTTAAACTGCGCCGTCACCGTACGAATGCGGCTTTCTAACTCTTGTTCAGTGACCACAGTCTGGTCAACAATAGCGACGATTCGATCAAGTTTAACTACTTCTGCCGCTTGTGCACTAAGGTTGCCAATAGGCAGGTAAGCCAATGTGAATGCTGCACTTGCTAGTAATAAGATATGTTTTAAATTGCGCAAAATGAGTACTCGTATAAAGTTGTTAATAAGTATCAGGCGTCAGACCAGAGCTGGCATAACCTGGAATGCTACGTTTGATAATGCTGAGCGGATTAGCGCCTATTGAAGCAATGCCACCTAATTCAAGCTGGAAAAATAATGCGTAATTGGCATTCGCCGTTGCCGTACTGACGCGTTGAATGACAGATCTTGTTAGCCAGCAACCTGCATTATATTCTACCCCCGCTAAAGTTTCGATGATTTGATTCTCTTTTAGCGAGTAGTTTATACGACCAACGCCATACCAGCCATTGCCTAGTGGCCATTGACCGGAAACATCAAATTGATTAATGCCACTACCGATGGCTGCCCCTACGATATCTGGCCGGTAGCTATAGCTAAGATTAAGCGTTTTTCCTGGCTCAGGGTTAAAGCGGCTAGCTACTGTGGTGCGTACGGCACTTGCATTTTGTGTATTGTATTGCAAAAAAGTATCTACCCTCCAGCTCGTTCTTAAGTTGGCACTCAGGCCGGCAATAATGTCTGAACTATTACTTTGGCTTAAGGTGGCGCCTGGTAGAGCGACTTTTTGATTGGTAAAATAATAACGCTGGCCAATAGAAGCTGATAGCCGCTGAGCGCCGGTTTCTGATTCAATTAAACGTGTTGTTAAAGCGTAGCTTAACTGATTAGCATCATTGACTCTGTCATTTCCAGTGAATCTGTTTTCGCGAAACAACGAGCTGAAATTCAAATCAGCTTCAGCACTATCGAATACAGGGATATTTAATTGATTTTTGTTTGGAATGTAAACGTAGAATATTCTAGGTTCAATTGTTTGTGTATAGCCTCTACTAGCGATTTTAAATTCGCGGTCAAAATATAAACCACTATCAACGCTGAATATAGGCAAAGTACGCTGTTGTGAATCTAGATTGTTGGGATCATTATTCAGTGCATAATTGGTGTAATGAATACCTAATTTTGGTGTGATATAACCGTAGGGACGAGTGAGAGGTAAGCTAATGCTTGGGTATAAAGTGAGGCGATTACCTGTAGTCATAGCCGGGGCATTTTTATTGGTATCAAAGGCTACGAATTGTGTATATAAATTGGCATTAGCATCGCCAAAATACTTATTTCCGTTTAGCGTCATTTGTGGCAAGCGCTCATAAGGATAAGTTTTATCATCTAATGTTTGGAACTTTTGTGCCAGCGCATTAAAACGCCAATTCTCATCAGCGTAATCAACATTAAATTGTTGTGGCAGAATAATTTGGCTGGTAGTAGTAATGCGTGTTGATAACTCAGAAAAGTACTTATTATCAGAAGTTTTTGCAAGGCTGTAGCCAGCAGACCAGCCGTTACCAAAGTCTTGTTGATGTTTAAGGTTAGCGTAATAACGCGTTTGATTTGTTTGGCTGTCATTCGACAGGTACTCGAGCGCATTTTTGCCGGAAAAACTTTCTTCTAGATATCTGAATTCACCTTGTAGTTGTACACCGCGATTACTCATTTCACGCGCTGTCAACGTTGCATCCATATTAGGTGCAATGTTCCAATAGTACGGCGCGCTTAATTCAAAACCGGTGTTAGTGGTGCTGCCAAAGGAGGGTGCAAGAAAACCACTTTTGCGTTGACCGCTGTATGAAAAGCTAATCCACGGGGTGTAAAGAATAGGAATTTTCTTAAATTCAATATATGCATTTTTACCGACACCTGATTCAGTAAATCCATTCAGTGCTAATTCTTTGGCCTTAATATACCAATCGTCGGTTCCTGCCACGCAAGTGGTAAAGCGTGCATCTTGTAAGCGTTTTTTATCTTGGCCATCAAAAAAGATCATTTTGGCATCACCTCTAGATTGTTGAGGTAATGGCGTAGAATTATCTTCGTTAGAGCTAGATGAAAAGTTAGTTGAAGACTCATTAACTTGAGCGGCTAAATTTTGCGTATTGATATACTTTGTAGCGGATCCAGATGCTGGTGATATTGATTCTTTAGAAATTTTCTGTACTTGAAAGTTATCTGGTGTTTCTGCGGTAATTTGCGCTCGCCTTTTTAATTGCATTGGGCTCTCTTTGACAATGCTAATAGAGGCATCACGCATTTCACCAATGTTGTCAGATAAGCGCATGTTTAATTCTGGGCCGGATAAATTGGCATCACCTAGGTCAATTCTGACATTGCCAATGACGTGCAACTTGTCGTTTTGTACATCGTAGTTAATTTCATCGCCTAAAATAGTCTGCTTACCGCGGCTGATAGAGGCGTTGCCAATGGCGTGAAGTTGTCTATCAAGATGCAACTCAAGTTTGTCGCTATTAATCACAATAGCATCGCTATTAATTATTTCAGATTCAGCTTGCGCGCGTTGGCTTAATAACAAAATCACAGCAGTAAAGCCGGTAAAAAGACGGCTTTTTAGCATGAAATTATCATTGAAACTAATAAGGCTATGTGTAATGGAGTAGAAGGCACGATTATATAGGCAGACGATTTTATTTTATCAGTGATAAAATCTCATAAATCTGGCCTTTTGGCAATGAATAAATCGCATTTTAGCGGCTTAATAGCATAATTCCCTTAAAAGTTTGAAGCGGCAACTACGCTTTAATGAGGGTGATAATAATTTTATAATATTGGATAGATAGTCGTGGATGATAGACAACAACAACTAGAAGCTTGGTTAGCAAGCACCTTACAACAGGCCGCTTTCACCTTAACAACAGCCTCAGCTGATGCAAGCTTTAGACGCTACTTTAGAGTGCATTTAGCCGGACCATACTTAGGCAAAGATACTTTAATTGCGATGGATGCGCCACCTTCGCAAGAGGATTGCGCGCCATTTGTAAATGTGGCTGGCTTGCTTTTGGAGTCAGGTCTCAATGTGCCAAAGGTGCTAGCACAAGATTTAACGCAAGGATTTTTGTTGTTAAGTGATTTGGGTGACGATACTTATTTAACTAAACTTAATGCACAAACTGCGCCTAAACTCTACCAAGACGCCACTAATGCGCTTATAAAAATGCAGCTTGCTAGCCAACCACAAATACTGCCAGACTATGATGAAGCCTTGCTGACGCGCGAAATGCAATTGTTCCCAGATTGGTATGTGGCTAAGCACTTAAATACTAGCTTAAATAGCGAGCAACAAGCGGTGTTGGATAATACCTTTAGCGTGTTAAATCAAAACATATTAGCGCAAGCGCAAGTTTACGTGCATAGAGATTATCATTCGCGCAACCTGATGATTACGCAAGACAATAACCCAGGTGTTTTAGATTTTCAAGATGCCGTATACGGTGCCATTACTTACGATTTAGTTTCTTTATTGAAAGACGCTTATATCAGTTGGGATGAAGAACAAATTATCGACTGGGCGGTACGTTATTGGCAACCCGCTAAAAAGGCTGGCTTGCCAGTGCCGGATGATTTTAGTGAGTTTTATCGAGATTTTGAATGGATGGGTGTGCAAAGGCACATAAAAGTGCTGGGTATCTTCGCTAGACTCAGCCATCGTGATGGCAAAGATGGTTATTTAAAAGATATGCCTATAGTCATGGCACATTTACGCAAAGTATGTGAGCGCTATGTCGAATTAAGGCCAATGTTACGCTTGCTGAATCAGCTTGAGAATGTGCAGGCTAAAGAAGGCTTTACCTTCTAAATGAAAGCCATGATTTTAGCGGCTGGGCGTGGGGAACGCATGCGTCCCCTTACCGATCAGACACCTAAACCTTTATTGAGTGTGGGTGGCAAGCCGCTTATTGTCTGGCATTTAGAGCGTTTAGCTAAAGCAGGTTTTAAGGAAGTGGTGATTAACCATGCGCATTTAGGGGCACAGATTGAACAGGCGCTTGGCGACGGTAAGTCCTGGGGCTTGAAAATCCAATATAGCCCTGAAAAAATTGCGCTTGAAACGGCAGGTGGCATCGCCAATGCTTTGCCTTTGTTGGGTTCTGTGCCATTTTTAGTTGTCAATGGCGATACGTTTACTGAAATTGATTTCGTATCTCTAAAACTGCCACCTAATCATTTAGCGCATTTGGTCTTAGTCGATAATCCAACACAACATCCGCAAGGTGATTTTGCGATTGAAAATGGTCTGTTGAAAAATGACGGTGTAGCTAAACTGACGTTTTCTGGCGTTGGCATCTATCACCCGGACTTATTTGCCAGCCTATTGCCTGGCGAGCCGGCAAAACTCGCGCCGTTATTACGGCAAGCTATTGCCAATAACCTAGCCAGTGCTCAGCATTATCAGGGTGTTTGGCACGATATTGGAACGCCGGAACGCTTATATAGTTTAGATGCGGAAGTAAAAATTAAGACTTTATAATTGAACCAATTATCCAAATAAGCCACATAATAATGATGCTTTACGCGTAAATTATTAAAATACCTTACCTCATAAAGATACTTCACATTAAATGAAACCAAAGATTCAATGAATAAAAATATCTCAGAATTTATGACTAGGCGGCAAAAACTCATGGACAGCATGGGTGAAGGCCTTGCTATTATCCCGACTGCGCCTGAAGCTATTCGTAACCGAGACAGTCATTATCCATACCGATTTGATAGTTATTTTTATTACCTGACCGGCTTTAAAGAGCCTGAATCTGTATTGGTTTTGCTGGGCGGTGCGCAGCCGAAAACAATCCTTTTTTGTCGCGATAAAGATATGGAGCGCGAAATTTGGGATGGCTTCCGTTACGGTGCTGATGCGGCAAAAGAGCAATTTGGTTTTGATGAAGCTTATTCAATCAACCAGTTAGATGCAGTTGTGTTGAAGCTGTTGGCAAATCAGCCTAAATTATATTTTAGCTTAGGCGAAAACGCTATTTGGGACGGTCGTGTGACTGGCTGGTTAAATAGTTTACGTAATCAAGCGCGTACAGGCGTAAGTGTACCTGACGACGTTAGCGATATTCGTAAACTAGTCGATGAAATGCGTCTGTATAAATTGCCCTTTGAACAGGAAATTATGCGTCAATCGGCTAACATCGCGGCCGCTGCGCATAACCGAGCCATACATTTTGCCAAACCGAATATGATGGAATATGAGGTTGAGGCTGAGTTTCTACATGAGTTTTATCGCAAAGGTGCGCAAGCACCGGCTTATACAAGCATCGTGGCCGGCGGTGCCAATGCTTGTACTTTGCATTATAACGCCAATAATTGCGTATTAAAGGCGGGCGATTTATTGCTGATAGATGCTGGCTGCGAGTTAGATGGTTATGCATCTGATATTACCCGCACTTTTCCAGTGAATGGCAAATTTATTGGCGCGCAAAAAGACGTGTATGAACTAGTGTTGGCTTCGCAGCTTGCCGCCATTGCTAAAGTGAATACTTCAAACCATTGGAACGCACCGCATGAGGCCGCGCTTGATGTGTTGATTCAAGGTTTTATCGATTTGAAGCTTTGTAAAGGCAGTAAAGAATCAGTGTTAGAAAATGGTGATTACCGCCAGTTTTATATGCATCGTACTGGCCATTGGCTAGGTTTAGACGTGCATGATGCGGGTGAGTATAAAGATGCTAAAGCAAAAAACCAGCAAGATAATTGGCGAGCGCTACAACCAGGTATGACGCTTACCGTGGAGCCTGGCTGCTATATTCGCCCAGCGGATAATGTGCCGGAGGCCTTTTGGAATATTGGTATTCGGATTGAAGATGATGTGTTAGTGACGCAACATGGCTGTGAAGTTTTAACCTCTAATGCGGTTAAAAGTATTGCCGATATCGAAGCATTAATGCAACATTAATTGAAATGACTAAACGAAAACCTAGATGAAATCTTGTATGAATGACACAATTGTTATCGTCGGTGGTGGTCCTGTAGGTGCAACCTTGGCGCTATTACTGGCCAAACAAGGTTTAGCTGTGACTGTATTAGAAGCCCGCAAACAGGGTGCAGCTTATGGTGAAAGCCGTGCGCTGGCGTTGTCTTACGGTAGCAAGCGTATTCTAGAAAAACTTGGCGTCTGGGCTAACTTGGCGACAAAAGCTACGCCGATTAACACTATTCATGTTTCACAAAAGGGTAGTTTTGGTCGCTCAAAATTGCATGCGCAAGATTATCAGCAAGAAGCGCTGGGTTATGTTTTAACCTATGGCGCCTTAAGCGCATCATTAGATGATGCGCTAAGCCAGCAATCTGCGGTCAATTTTATTTTTGAAGCCAGTGCAGAAACTATTTCTCATGCAGAAAATGAAGCGTCCGTCACCTATCAGTACCACAGTGCATCGCATACCTTAAATAGTGCTTTAGTTGTACTTGCGGATGGCGGTCGTAGTTTAGATGCAATTGCTGGTTTAACTAAAGAAACCAAAGAATACGGCCATGATGCCTTAATTACAAAAGTACGCGCAGAGTTGCCACATAATAATATTGCCTACGAACGTTTTACACCGAATGGTCCAATGGCTTTGTTGCCGAATGGGGAAGAGGATTTTTCATTGGTCTGGACTGGCAAAAAAGAATACATCACGCCATTGCTAAGCTTGAGTGATGCGGATTTTCTAGCACAATTCCATCAGCAGTTCGGCGATCGAGTTGGACAGTTTTTGAGTGTAGAAAAACGCATGGCTTTTCCGTTAAAACTATCGCAATTAAAAGCATTAGATACCGCACATTTGGTCGTTATTGGTAATGCTGCACAAACGATGCATCCGGTAGCTGGTCAGGGCTTCAACGTGGGTTTGCGAGACGCTGAATCGCTAGCTCAGAGTGTGGTGTCGACAACGCGTGAATTAATAGGTAGCACAAAAATGCTGGCTGATTATCAGGCTAGCCGAAAATCGGATACTAAAGGTGGGTTGTTATTTACTGACTTTTTGGTGAATATTTTTTCAAATGACCTGCTAGGTGTTGCTGGTTTAAGGAGTGCAGGTTTAGGCTTGTTTGATGTGATTAAACCAATTAAAAAACATTTGGTACAAAAAATGAGTTTCGGTAAATGAGTAATGTGAGTGTTGTTTAATGACTAATGGCATCTTGACTACTGATGTTGCCATTGTAGGCGCTGGCTTAGTTGGTGTATCTGCCGCACTGGCGATGCATCAGGCTGGTTTTTCGGTGGTGTTGGTGGATAGTAAAGATCCCGCTCAAATGGGTAGTATTGATGAAGTTTGGGATACTCGAATTTATGCCATTAGCCCAAAAAATGCCGCATGGTTAAAAAGTTTAGGCGTGTGGCAGGGATTAAAGCCTACACGTATCGGCGAAATGCAGGCGATGGAAATATTTGGTGACAATAGCCAAACACCTATTACCTTATTAGCGAGCGATGCAAATGTAGATAATTTGGGCTTTATCGTTGAAGCTAAAGCTTTGTTGCAAGCGCTGTTAGCGCAGGCTAAAACGTTAGGTATTCGCACTTTATTCAACAGCCCATGTTTAGCGGTCAAGGCTACGGCTAACAAGGCAACATTGCGCTTTGCAAACAATAGCACATTAGAAAGCAGCTTGTTATTAGCGGCTGACGGCAGCCACTCTTGGGTGCGCCAACAGCTGAATATACCTATTCAGCAGAAGCCATATGAGCAAACGGCAATAGTGGC
Source organism: Methylophilaceae bacterium (assembly GCA_947379975.1). Classification (GTDB taxonomy): domain Bacteria; phylum Pseudomonadota; class Gammaproteobacteria; order Burkholderiales; family Methylophilaceae; genus Methylotenera. Next base: position 126,690 of record CANCPF010000003.1, read on the forward strand.
AAACTTTAAAGTTGACAAGCCACACGCCAATATTGCTAGGCAGTGGTTTACGGCTAACGAAGCTACAGGAAGCGCTATTTTAGCTTGGCTGCCGTTGCCCGATAACACCATTTCTATAGTGTGGTCGGTGCCAATGCAATTAGCTGACTCATTGCTGATGTTAAGCGAGGATGAGTTTACTCGGCAAGTGCAAAAAGCTGGAAATGGTGTATTGGGTAAGCTGGAATGTATTGGTTCAGCGGTGGCTTTTCCCTTGAATTTGCAAAAAACCGATTGTTTAGTACAAGATTGTGTTGTATTAGTCGGCGATGCCGCGCATCAATTTCACCCAATGGCTGGTCAAGGTGTTAACTTAGGCTTTAGAGATGTTATTGATTTAGTTGAGATCTTAAATCAGAAAAATCAATATCAGACTATCAATGATAGTGGTTTGTTAAAGCAATATGCACGCATTAGAAAGGCTGATTTTTTAAGTATGCTGGTGCTGACAGATGGCTTGTATCGTCTATTTGAAAGTAATAATAAACTGGTGAAAGAACTAAGGAGTTGGGGTTTAGCTGCCGCTAAGCATCAATCAATTAAAAAAATATTGCTTGAAAAAGCCATTGCACTTTAACGAGTTATATTATGATGGCGACTAATTAGGTCATTATATTATTTAAAAAATTATATTAAGTTAAGGATATTCATGTTTAAGAAATTAATCAGCTTCAGCTTGCTAAGTGCGTTTGCAACCTTAGCGATGGCAGATGAAGCCAGCGTAAAAAAAGCGGTTGAAGCAACCTACCCAAAATTCAAGGTTGAAAGTGTGACCAAAACGCCATATGCAGGTTTGTATGAAGTATTTATGGGTGGTCAAATCATTTACACCGATGAAAAAATGACTTTCTTAATTGCTGAAGGTCGCTTGGTTGATCCGAAAACTAAAAAAGATATTACCGGTGAGCGTATGGAAGAGTTGACCAAAATTGATTTCTCTAGCTTACCTCTGGATCAAGCCATTAAAGTTGTTAAAGGCAATGGTAGTCGCAAGTTAGTGGTGTTTTCAGATGTGGATTGCCCGTATTGCCAACGCTTAGAGCAGAATGAACTTGTTAATATTACCGATGTGACGGTTTATACTTTTCTTTATCCAATCGCGCAATTGCATCCTGATTCTGCGGCTAAATCTAAATCAATTTGGTGTGCCACTAATCGTGTAAAAGCTTGGCAAGATTGGATTTTAAATAATCAATTGCCTAAAACCACCGGTAATTGTGAGGTGCCGTTAGAAAAAATTGGTGCCTTAGCTAAAAAACTTGGCGTGACTAGCACGCCAACATTAATTTTTGCTGATGGTAAACGTATGCTGGGTGCCCAGCCTTACAAAGAAATAGAGCGTGCAATGGTGGCAGCAGCAAAGAAATAATTTTAAACTAGTTTCAGTGCTGACGCCATTCGGCCATTATGAAAACTACATATTGGCAATAATTTCTTCACCAAACTGAGACGTGCTTACCTGCGTAGCATTGTCCATTTCGCTAAAGAAGTCGCTGGTGACACGTTTAGCTAAAATCGCTTTGGCAACGCCGCTAATCACTAAATCAGCCGCTTCTAACCAGCCTAAATGACGCAACATCATTTCTGCAGAAAGGATAATTGAGCTCGGATTGGCTAGGCCTTTGCCGGCAATTTTAGGGGCGGTGCCATGTGTCGCTTCAAATATTGCAACGGTGTCGCTCAGGTTTGCGCCTGGGGCAATGCCAATGCCGCCAACCTGTGCTGCGAGCGCATCGCTCATATAGTCGCCATTTAAGTTCAGCGTTGCTACAACATCGTAATCTTGCGGGTGCAATAAAATCTCTTGTAAGAAAGCATCGGCTATACAATCTTTAATGATGATGCCATTTGGCAATTTACACCATGGGCCACCGTCAATTTCAACTGCGCCAAATTCTTGTTTTGCTATTTCATAACCCCAGTCACGAAAGCCGCCTTCAGTGAATTTCATGATATTGCCTTTATGGGCAATAGTTAGAGATTTTCGGTTGTTATCAATGGTGTACTGAATCGCCTTGCGTACCAGGCGTTGGCTACCTTCTTTAGAAACAGGTTTGATACCAATGGCCGATGAGTCGGGAAAGCGGATTTTTTTACGCATTCCCATATCGCTTAAAAAGCCAATGACTTTTGCGACTTCATCGGTGCCGGCGGCCCACTCAATACCAGCATAAATATCTTCAGTATTTTCGCGGAAAATCACCATGTCGGTTTTTTCTGGATGTTTTAGTGGGCTAGGCACGCCAGTAAAGTATTGCACTGGACGTAAACATACATATAAATCTAGCTCTTGGCGCATAGATACGTTTAATGAGCGTATGCCGCCACCGACTGGTGTCGTCAGTGGACCTTTTATAGAAACTACATAGTCCCGAAGTGCACTCATGGTTTCGGCCGGCAGCCAATCATTAGCACCGTATACTTTGGTGGCTTTTTCACCAGCGTAAACTTCCATCCATGAAATTTTACGTGTGCCTGCATAGGCTTTATTTACCGCGGCATCGACTACTTTAATCATAGGTGGTGTAATGTCTGCACCTATGCCATCACCCTCAATAAATGGGATAATAGGATGGTTAGGCACATTAATTGAATTGTCGGCGTTAACGGTAATTTTTTCGCCGGTATTTGGGGTCACTATTTTCCCCGTGATTTTATCTTTTGTAGTCATTTTTTGCCCTAAAGTATTTACTAATATTACGTTTCTAATTTTGTCTAATCTTTTATTTTTATTATTATTTAATTCATCAATCAATGATCATTTTATTCAATAAACCATTTAACGTAGTGTGCCAGTTTAGCCCGCATGAAAAGCACCCTACGTTAAAAGACTTTATCCACACGCCAGATGTTTACGCTGCGGGGAGATTGGACACAGATAGTGAAGGTTTGCTTATTTTAACCGATGATGGCATGTTACAACACCGTTTAAGCGATCCAAAACATAAAGAAATTAAAACTTATTGGGTACAAGTAGAAGGTCTACCTACCGAAGACGACCTCATCGCATTAAAGCAAGGTGTGGATTTAGCTGATTTTATAACAAAACCTGCTCAAGTGCGGCTTATGGCAGAACCTGAAAGCTTATGGCTACGAGACCCGCCTATCCGTCAGCGAAAGGCGATACCCACTAGTTGGTTAGAAATTAAAATCAGTGAGGGTAAAAATCGTCAAGTAAGACGCATGACAGCAAAAATAGGTTTCCCAACCTTAAGATTAATTCGCTATTCGATTGGCAATTACACTATTGATAATATTCAAGTTGGACAATTTAAGGTGATTAAACAATGAAGCCCATTGTAATTTTCAAGAACGTAGCACATGAAGGTCCTGGCTATTTAGGCGATTTTTTAACCAAAAAAAACATTCCTTGGCAAATTATCAATACTGACCAGGCTGCGACTTTGCCGAGTAGTATTCTTGGTTTTAGTGGCGTAGTTTTGATGGGCGGTCCAATGAGTGTGAATGATGATTTGCCATGGATAGAACCATTGCTAAATCTGATTGTGGAGGCGCGTAAGGCTAATATCCCGCTACTTGGGCATTGTTTAGGCGGGCAACTTATCAGTAAAGCATTCGGTGCAGAGGTTACACTAAATCCCGTGAAAGAAATTGGCTGGGGTGAAGTTTCTGTCAGCCAAAATGAAGTTGCTAAGGATTGGTTTGGCGAAATTGAAAGCTTCAATAGCTTTCATTGGCATGGCGAAACGTTTAGTTTACCTGAAGGCGCAACACATGTTCTAGCCAGTGGATTCTGCCAAAACCAAGCTTATGCAATAGGTCCGCATTTGGCGCTGCAAACGCATATTGAAGTAAACGTTGAAATGGTGCAAAGCTGGTGTGTAGAAGGTGCTACTGAGCTTGCTGAATCGGCCAGCAGTCCTGCTGTGCAACAGGCGGATGTGATGCAGGAAAATCTACCTTTGCACTGTTTTTTCTTGAAAAAAGTGGCTGATCAAGTTTATGGTCAGTGGATCAAGGGTCTTAGGTTTTAGTGAAAGAGGCTTCATTTTTAGGGGTTCTGTATTCTTTGATTGATTTGACTGAACATCACTGTATTTAAATTCTTCAAAGTGTAAGTTGATTCAGCCCTTAAGATTCTGAACGTCAGCTTTAGAGCTAGCTAATTTGAACGTCATGTGGCAAGTTTCAGCCAGTTTTAGTCATGCTCCAATTAATAAGCAGTGGCTGGAATATCCCCA
>CANCPF010000004.1 GCA_947379975.1 Methylophilaceae bacterium
CATAATTTCAGACACCCAAATGGCGTAGGGATCGGTGGTATTTTGCCAAGGTAGGTCATGTCGCCCGTGTACTTTTTGCCAAGCAATCAGCCGGCTTGAAAACTCAGACATTCGATATTTTTTCCTAATATTTGCTTAATTTAGCCCTAGTTTCTCTAAGGTGTTTGTGATGGTTTTAATTTTAAGAATTAAAAGTTTAGTAATTTTTTAAGCTTATTGGTTGCTTTTTCTTTTACCTGATCTTCAGCTGATTTTGGTGTTTCTGCGGCTTGTGTAGACGTTGCTGGTGCACTTGCAGAATTAGCTTCCGGTGCGGTTTCGGCTGGATTTTTCTTCTCCAATAAGCCTTTAAGTACTTCTGTTTTATTGCCGCTACCCAGCAACTCTTTTACAGCAGAACTTTTTTCGCCAGCTACTTTATCTAGTAAGTTTGATTTAGCCAACGCCGTGCTAATGGCAGCAAAGTCCATACCGTATTTAGGATTAGAAAAGGTGCCAGTAATTTTTAGTGGAATAGCAACGCCAGTAAGTGCATCTAGCTCAGCCCCACCTTGCCCTTTGAGTGACTTAACAATACTGGGCTTCGCTAAATAATTAATGGTTTCGTTAGCAATATCAATGTCACCGCGGCTGTCGCCAGCCACCAAACGCAAAATTGGGGCTTTCATGGCCAAATCATCGTTATGTGCGACGCCATTTTTGATGATAAAGCTTGCGCTTAACTCACTGAAATCAGTCTTCTTTTTACTATCTGCAGCGCTACTATCTTTAGCTTTGAGAAAATTAACTTTACTTTTGAGCTCACGAATACTGCCGGCGACGTCTACTCCCTTCAGAGCTCCATCGACCAAGCTAAGTGCGGCATTACCGGCCAAAGATTTTTTTAACGCACCTACGCTGTTGCCTGTGGTGCTGATATCAATGTTTAACGTGCCTTTGCCATCTAACATATCGTTATTAATGGCATCGACCATTAGCGGGCCTATCGCTATAGATTTCATACTTTGTTTGAAAGCAATGCTAGGTGTTGTGCGAGCATCGACTTTAAGTATGCCGTTCATATTGCCTTGATACAAGTCGGCTGAAAATGGCGATAGTGTAGCAATACCATTTTCAGCTTTTAGGCCTAAATTTACATGCTCAGTTTTCACATTGGCCAATTTAAGCCAGCCTATTTTCGCCTCACCCGAGGCGGTCAACTTTTTTAGTGCGGATAAATCAATCGGTATATCGCCTGTATTTTTAACTGTTGTTTGCTCACTTTTAGTGATGTATTTATCAGCATCCAACTTATCGATATTAATGTTAAATGTATAGACTGGGTCATTAAATCGTGAAATTCCCACATTAGCGCTAATTTGGCTATCGTCTACTTTAGCTGAAAGTGGGTTCAGGCTTAATTTTTGGCCGTCTGCCTTTAAATCAATGCGAATATTAGACGCTTTAGTTTTACCATATTTAAGCTTGCCTATGCGTAAGCTACCATCGGCATTTAATGCCTTCAATACTGTTAAATCGACTGGCTTATCAGTAGGATTTTTATCAGCACTAGTGCTTGATGCAGCCACGTATTTATCTACATCCAGCTGATCAATATCTAAATTGAACGTGTAAAGTGGTTTGTTAAACTGGCTAATACCTACACTACCTTTAATTTGGCTATCATCGACTTTAACGTTAAGACCGCTTAATACTAACTTTTCGCCATCTGCTTTAATGTTAACGTTCAGGCCAGAGATGCGGTATTTGTCGTACATCAAACTGCCAACATTGAGCTTTCCATCCAGTAGTAGTGTTTTGAGTGTGCTCAAATCGGCTGGTTTATTGTTTGTTTTAGCCGGTGCGCTGTTCTTTGCCAGTAATTTATTAAGATTCAGCTTGTCGGCATTTAAGTTGAATTTGATATTAGGGGCTGTAAAATTAGTGATCGACACCTCGCCGTTTAGCTTTGTTTCATCAATATTCAAATTGAATTGACTGTTAACCGATTCGTTTTTTATATCCGTATGTAAGCTTAAGTTAAAGCTTCCTTGCATTCCCCCATTTGGCAGACTGGGATCTTTAACATCAAGCTTACCAGCGAGTTTGGGTAAGTCAAAAATCAAGTTTTCTAGATTGCCGCTAAAGGATGAAGAGAATTGGCCATTGATGGTGCGCTTGCCTTGCGTCGCAGAAATGTCACCAGTAATGCCGCTACTTTGCAGTACTTTTGCTGAACCTTTGACGTCAGCCAAGGTTAAATTGGACTTCAATATGTCGCCAGCTTTTTCTTGCGTTAAGCTCACTGTGGCTGTTTTGCTGCTAACTTCATTCTTTTGTACGATTAACGATGGTGCACTTAAATCGAGGGTCATTTTGGCGCCGCTAAATTGTCCTGATGCCACTAATTTTAGGCGGTCGACTAATACTTCACCGCTGTCTGGTTTAGCATCCATATTGCCAGTAGCTACAACATCGACTGCTTTTCCGCCAAGTAAGTCACCATTAATCGTCGCATCTAAGCCTTTTACAACGTAGTGTTTAGTTTTTGTATTGACTAAAAAATTACCTTTTACTTTGACGCTTGCGGCAATTTGAGGTTGGTTCGCACTAATTGTAAAATCAGTCACTAAATCTACCGGTTGAGCTAAAGCAACATGGCCTGATTTAAGATTTAATTTAGCAATGCCATATTGAGCGCCGGTGGCTTCGTCCTTGAAGCTGGCGGCTGAGTTGCTGACATTGATACCATCAATATCAAATTTAATATCGGGTGATTCTTCATCATCTGGACTGATTAAATCATCAATGTTTGTGCTGCCATCTTTGTATTTAATAATGTTTGCACGTGCGCCATTAATATAAATGGTATCTACGATTAACTCTTTTTTCAGTAGAGGTAGCAAGGCTAGTGACACCTTAACACTCTCGACGGAGGCAAATTCTGCACTGTTATTATGTTCAGATAATGATATTTTACCGAGATCGGCGCCTATTTTTGGCCAAAATGACAGCTTGATGTCGCCCTCTAATTTCAAAGTGCGGCTTTTTTTAGCCTGCACAAGGTCAATGATTTGTTGCTTATAATCATTAGGGTTAAAGGTAGAAGCGACGATAGCGAGCACAATTAATAGCAGGCTAATTAAGCCACCTACGCCATACGCAGAATATTTAAGAAGTTTTTTCATGATTATTCTCATCGCAAAATTTACAAAAGATGTAAACAACATTCAGTCTAACATTAGCCTTGCAGTATTAGTGTGACCTTAAGCTTCACCTAACAATAAAGGCACAAATCCCCAGCTAGCGTAATTTTGATAGGTGATTAGACTAAAATTACTTGCCAGCTGCCACAAATGGCTGATTATGCTTCCAGCTTACTTTATCTTCAGCTATTTTGCTTATTTTAATCCTTGCTTGTCGTTTTAAAAAAGCGTAATTTAACATTTCAGTACGCATTACTATAAGCATTATTATGGAGCTAGCCATGGATAATAAATATGGATTAGGCAGTACAAAGGTGGCGACAGAGCATCACGAAACGCATCACAAAGTGCCGGTGACTCATGGCCGTCATTGTAAGTTTTGTGGCGGTGCTAGTTTGGCCCTAAGCCCTACTATGCACGATCATCATTGTGCGGATTGCGGTGAATGGCAGAGTGATGTGCCGCAAGGATATTCTACCGGCCGCAGTAGTGAATTTTAAGGATATTTAGCTTGATTTTGAAAAAACAAAAGGCGCTCTAAGACGCCTTTTGTTTTTATTGCGACTAATTAACTTCTAAGCCTTAAATCTCCAACTGAGGACGGCCAGCTTCAGGCCAATCCAAGTGGTAGAACTGACCACGCGGTTGATCAACACGCTCATAAGTATGCGCACCGAAGTAATCACGCTGACCTTGTAACAAGTTCGCTGGCAATACCGCACTGCGGTAACCATCGTAATACGCCAATGCTGCCGCAAAGCCTTGCGCAGGAATACCATTAGTCACCGCTAAGGCAATCACTTTACGCCAGCCAGCTTGACCATCATTCATTGAATTGGTGAAGTATGGATCTAACATCAGGTTTTTAAGGCGTGAGTTAAGTGCATAAGCATCGGTGATCTTTTGCAAGAAACGGGCGCGGATGATACAACCGCCACGCCAGATTTGTGCAATCTCACCAAAGTTAAGTTTCCAGTTGTAAGCCACTTGTGCTTTATCAATCAGTTGGAAACCTTGGGCATAAGCACAGATTTTTGAGCAATATAATGCGTTTTTAATCGCATCAATAATGGCTTTTTTATCGGTTTCTTTAACAATCACTGGACCTTTTAAGATCTTGCTGGCTTCTACACGCTCTTCTTTTAAGCTTGATAGTGCGCGCGCATACACCGCAGCAGCAATGGCGTTAGCCGGTGCGCCTAGTTCTAGTGCATTGGCTGCCGTCCATTGGCCAGTGCCTTTTTGACCAGCCGTGTCTAGAATCTTGTCAACCAAGAAGCCAGGACCCATTGGATCTTTTTGTTGCAGAATGTCGGCAGTGATTTCAATCAAGAAGCTTGAGAGTTCGCCTTTGTTCCATTCTTGGAATACTTTACCGATTTCATCAGCTTGCATGCCGAGTAGATTTTTCATCAACCAGTAGGCTTCGCAGATGAGTTGCATGTCGATATATTCAATACCGTTGTGCACCATTTTTACGTAGTGACCAGCACCGTCAGGACCGATGTATTCTGCGCATGAGAAGCCGCCTTCTACTGGTTTACCTGGTTTACCGCCTTCCATTGGTTCGCCAGTGACTGCATCTACTTTAGCGGCAATATCACGCCAGATTGGCTCTAGACTAGCCCAAGCTTTACGGGTGCCTGATGGCATTAATGATGGGCCAAAGCGTGCGCCGGTTTCACCACCTGAGACGCCTGAGCCAATGAAGTCTATGCCTTTAACCGCTAATTCTTTTTCACGGCGGATAGTGTCTGTCCATAGTGAGTTACCACCATCTACAATAATGTCGCCTTGCTCTAAGAAGGGTAATAGTGCATTGATGGTCACGTCGGTTGCGCTACCGGCTTTGACTAATAAGATGATCTTACGTGGGCGTTTGATGCTTAGTACAAAAGAGGCTAGATCTGCATGGCCAATAACGTTGGCATGTGAGGGTTCATTCTTTTTACATTCTTCAATAAAACTCACCATTTTTTTTGAGTCACGGTTGTATACCGCGATGGTGTAGCCGTGATCGGCAATATTTAGTGCCAAGTTTTGGCCCATTACAGCTAGGCCAACTAGGCCAATATCAGCATTCTTGTTCGTAGTCATTTATCTTCTCTTTTGGAGTTGTTTAATGGAAAGGGTGGTTTTGTAGGCGATATTATAAAACTTTTAAGTGTTTATATCTGTAATTATTAAGCTGGATTAAGTGTTTATTTTTGATTGCGCTGAGATCAAATCTAAAAACCTTAATATACTTAATAAATATAAGCGCAAAAAAACACCTCAACTAATTGAGGTGTTTTTGGATTACGGATAGCGTGGCTAGCTTCAGTCGACTGACCCAAAAATATTGGGTCTTGATTAGGGTTTAAGCTTAAGAAGTTATTTGGCGACTTGTTTTTCGCGCATTTCATCTAACGTTTTGCAGTCAATGCACAAGGTTGCGGTTGGACGTGCTTCAAGGCGCTTTAAGCCGATTTCAATGCCGCAGCCTTCGCAATAGCCATATTCTTTAGCGTCAATGTTACGTAAAGTCTCATCGATTTTTTTAATCAACTTACGTTCACGGTCACGATTGCGTAACTCTAAAGTCATGTCAGATTCTTGGCTGGCGCGGTCGTTAGGGTCAGCAAACATGGTGACTTCATCTTGCATGGTGTGAACAGTTTTATCAAGGTCGTTACTTAATTCAGATTTCCAGTCATTCAAAATCTTACGAAAGTGATTGAGCTGACTTTTGCTCATGTATTCTTCATCAGCTTTCGGTTGATAAGGGGTAAATTGTTTTGCAATAACTGCTGCCATATTGTGTGCCCAGATACTTAAAAAAATTACTTAAAAAAAGATTACTTAAACTGCGGCGCTAGAAATAAACGCTCAAAAGTTGCATATATTTGTAAAATTGCGCGTGAGTGTACACTGAATAAAGCTTTGATGCAAAGTCAGCTATTAAATACGCTAATCGCTTGAATTATCTGCTTAAATGACCGATTACTGTTCACTCATCTCTAAAGCTAGCAGCGTATTTTCCATCAACGTTGCAACCGTCATCGGCCCTACGCCGCCCGGTACTGGCGTAATGAAGCCTGCGCGTGTTTTGGCAATGTTAAACTCAACATCGCCTGCAAGACTGCCGTCAGCTAAACGATTGATGCCAATATCAATCACTATTGATCCCGGTTTAATCCATTCGCCTTTAATTAAACCGGGCTTGCCAGCCGCGGCAACTACTAAATCTGCGCTCTTAATAATTTTACTCAAATCTTTGGTATGTCTGTGGCAGCTAGTTACAGTAGCGCCAGCTAAAAGCAACTCTAGTGCCATTGGTCGGCCTACATGGTTTGACACGCCTACAACAACGGCATCTAAACCCATTAAATTAACATTCATTGCGCTCAACATTTTAATTACGCCAAACGGCGTACAAGAACGAAGCGTTGGCTGGCGCACCGCTAGCCTGCCTATGTTGTAAGGATGAAAGCCGTCTACGTCTTTAGTCGGGCTAACGCGCTCAACTACGTGCTCATCGTTAATGTGTGCCGGCAATGGCAATTGTATAAGAATGCCATCGATGCGGTTGTCAGCGTTTAATTGATCAATCAGCGCTAATAGTTCCAGTTCAGTCGTTGATGCAGGTAAATCATAGGCAGTAGAGACAATGCCCACTTTTTCACAAGCTAAGCGTTTGTTGCGTACGTAAATGGATGAAGCTGGATCTCCACCGACTAATATTACCGCCAAGCCAGGCGCACGCTTATTCGCCTGAATACGATTGTCGATTTTTGTTTTAATAGAATTTAAAAGGGCTGCTGCAATGGCTTTGCCATCAATTATTTGAGCTGTCATTGCTTAATTTTATATATTATTCAAAATAAAGTAACATTTTATCATATTTCATTTGACCTACCCCCCAGTTTCCAGTATATTTCTGCGCTTCGGCGTGTAGCGTAGCCTGGTAGCGCGCCTGCTTTGGGAGCAGGATGTCGGGAGTTCGAATCTCTCCACGCCGACCAAATTTTTATGTCCTTGGGTATGCAATTATCCAAGGGCATAAAGTAAAGTCAGCCCGAAAAATTATATTGTGCCTTGGTATAAACCTTTGTAACCAATATCTGCCCGTAGCTCAACCGGATAGAGCACCAGCCTTCTAAGCTGGGGGTTACAGGTTCGATTCCTGTCGGGCAGACCAAAAGTTAAAGTTTCAATGGTGGTTGTAGCTCAGTTGGTAGAGTCCAGGATTGTGATTCCTGTTGTCGTGGGTTCGAGCCCCATCAGCCACCCCAATATTTATAAGCCTCACAGCGTTGTGAGGCTTTTTTGTTTGTGCTTTCCATCATCGTTTGAGAGAGTTCAGTATTTTGTTTAAACAGCGTTAATTACTGCTGATTAATTCTTACTAAGCTGAATAGTAAACGCTAAATAGAGCTTGTGAGTATTGCCTGACGCTGTTGTGATTTCACACTAAATTTCAGAATTGAAGTTATCGGCTTCTCAATTTTTTTGTAGAAAAAATTCGCTACGATTAAGCTTCCTACCCATGAAATCACCATGAAAAAAATTCCAATATCTGGGTTTGTAATATTTAACCAACTAAAAATAGCATTGCTAATCATTAGAACCGAGAAGTGAACAAGGAATAGTGAGTAAGAAATCATACCTAGATAATGTATGATTTTCTGCTGTATAAATCCTAGTTTGATTTGCATGTTGTTTGTAGAAAACAGTATTAGTGCTACGAGGACTGCAATCAGAATCCGCAATCTAAAATCAATTAAAAGCGCAAGTGTCGCTAATACAACGTTAAGCCATAGCCAAGCCGTCGAATGTCCTTGTTGACTGGACCAGTATACTGTTGCTCCCATTCCATAAGCGCCAAAAAAATACAAAGCCCAGTCATTATATTGTGGATTGCGATTGAACCAGAAAAGAGAGGCGGTAGAGATGAGGGTAATCATTACCAGAATTGCTTTTCTGGGATCACTAGTTTTACCTCCAAGCCAAGCGATGCAAAGCATGACTAAGAAAAGCTGAAAATCAATAGCAATAAACCATGCCCCTGCCAACAATGAATCAAAATCCAGCACCCCATTTAGTAGGAATATATGGGACAAGAATTGTGATAATTTCGGTAAATCAGGAATGAATTCATGATCCGCTAAACCACGTGAGCTGGCTGCACAAGTTATTGCAAGGATCAGAGCAAAAAAGAACGGAACAACTAATTTTAAGTATTTATTAAATAAATTCAATGTTAAGGACGTTATGTTGTTTCTGCTGGAAAATATAGTGCGAGCTGTGAAATAGCCACCAATTACAAAAAATATCTGTACCGCTATTCTTGCATAGTCATACAACCATGTTATTAGCGTCGGAGATAATTGGTGCACAGAATCCGAGATGGGGCCGTAGGCTGCCAAGTGGTGCAATACAATAAGCTGGGATGCGATAGCCTTAAAGGCGTCAATAATTAAAAAACGATTGGAACTAACTTTCATGGCTTGCTTATTTATAACCTTTATTTGTAAACAATTGGTCAATCACTTAATTGAGCTAATATTTTGTTTAATGTATCTTAAGTGTGCCAAGATAAATGTGTTAGATCTTACTCGCAAAATACTTAAAAATTACTAGACTTGTATTTATAAAATATATATTTTGGATTAATCACTTAAGTTGAGATGGCAATCGTACTTATTATTATCGGCTTAGTAACAGGCGCCTTATTGCTGCCATTGCAAGAAGAATATAGCCAATTGTCTCAATCGCAAACAGAGACTACGCTAGCAAATGCTAAGCAAGCTTTATTGGGTTACGCTCAACAAAATGGCAGATTGCCTTGCCCCGCAAGTTCGGCAAGCAATATTGATGCGGGTAGTTACGGACAAGAAAATCCTTTGGGCGGCACACGAGATAGCACTACGACTCAACCACCAGTAGTAGCTAATACTGGTGCAATGCAATCAGGATTTTTGCCTGCAGCCACACTAGGTTTACAGGCTACCGATAAATATGGATTTGCATTAGATGCATGGAATAATAGACTTAGATATGCCATTAGCACTGATGATAGTAGTAGCTTTGCTTCGCCGCGTAATGCATCACCGTTCATTACAGTCAGCACTACGCACCAGCATGTAGTGGTAGTGATGCGCCAGATTTCACCACATCGGGTAATATGTCGGCTGTTGGCTTGGTCTGTTTGGCGCCTAATTTACGGGTATGTCAGTCGTTGGCAACCACAGATTGCACCAGCACAATTTATTTAAGCAATAATGCAGTGGCCATTATTTTTTTTACAGGTCCAAACTATGGCATAAGTGCTGGAGAAGATGAGACCTTAAATTTAGTTGCTACGACTACGTTTTATAGCCGAGCACCAACGATTGCATCATCAGCTTCTTCGTCTTCAAAAGAATTTGATGACATAATGTGTGGATTTCACCTTACATACTTTACAACGCGATGATACAAGCAGGACAATTACACTAACTTATGAACGATAACCAACTCCTGCGCTATAGTCGGCACATTCTATTGCCGCAAATTAGTTATGAAGGCCAAGAGGCACTTGTTAATAGCCATGCGTTGATTATTGGTGCTGGCGGTTTGGGCTCGCCAGTAGCGCTTTACTTAGCGGCCAGCGGTGTAGGCACTTTAACTATTTGCGATTTTGATGCGGTAGATTTAACCAATTTACAACGGCAAATCGTACATACCACGGCTTCTGTGGGAATGAATAAAGCGCTTTCCGCACAACAAGCTTTGTTTGAAATTAATGCTAGCGTGCATGTCAATACTGTTTGCGTAAGATCATCCGAAGAAGAATTTTCTACGTTAATTTCACAGGCGCATGTGGTGATTGATTGTAGCGATAACTTTGCGACACGCTACCTGTTAAACAAACTATGTGTTCAGCTTAAAAAACCTTTGGTATCCGGTGCGGCTATTGGATTTGAAGGTCAAGTCACCGTTTACGATATGCGCTCTGAAACCAGCCCTTGTTACCACTGCTTGTTTCCAGACCAAAGTGAAGCTAGCGGTGAAGATAACGCTATGCGCTGTGCCACCCATGGTGTGTTTTCGCCACTAGTCGGCATGATAGGTACCACTCAAGCCGCGGAGGCTTTAAAGTTGCTGATGGGAATTGGTGAAAGTTTGCAAGGCCGCTTGCTGTTGTTAGATGCGCTAACAATGGAATGGCGAACTATTAAATTACGTAAAGATTTGGCTTGCGTCGTGTGTGGTACTTAAAATTTAGCATACTGTGAAGCGTTACTAGGTTTTATAGACAATTTCTCCAGCGTTTTTACTTGGCTAACCTGTCTGCTATTTAAACAACATTTTTGTGCGTGCAAGTTAGTTGTCCACTAATAAATGAGCCTGCCTGCATTTTGATTGTGCTGTAAGTAACTTTAGCCGTCACGCTAGAATGCGCGTTAAGTACTAGCTCTCGACAATTAACTTCGCCCTTTAAATCTCCTATTACAACAACGATGTCTGCGTCTAACTTGCCATCAAATAAACCACTTTTGCCTATAGTAATTTTATCTACTTTAATCGCACCTTTAAAAACTCCATCTAAATGCAGTAAACCTTTAAATGTAAAGTTTCCATCCAAAACCGCACCGTCACTAATGATTGATGTTTTTTGTATACTAGGAGATGTTGGTATTAAAACAGACTTATCTTCATGTGAGATGGGTTTAATTTCACTAGTTTTCATTATAGGTTGCTTATATTTATTGAACATTATTTGCCATCGCCATGATTATTTGTGGATTTATCTTAACGTTATTTTGTGATACTTCAAAATGCAAATGTGTGCCTGTAGAAAGCCCTGTATTTCCAATCTTTCCGACAACATTTCCTTTTTCGAGTTTTTGACCTTCAGTAACAAACACAGCGCTTAGATGGCCATAAAGCGTTTTGATACCATTTCCATGAGATATCGTTACTACATTTCCATAACCCTTGGGATCATTGGTAACATTGTAAACAACTCCAGAAAGTACGTTTTTAGCATATAAATCAGCCGAAGGTGCATAATCTAGACCTTCATGCAAAGTAACTTTTCCTGTAATTGGATGTATCCTTGGACCAAATTTTGAAGTTAAAACTGGATTATTTACTGGTGTCATTTTTGGAAATGAAGAAATTAGTTGATTTATAGCTTCATTTTTAATGAGATTCTTTTTATAGTCTTTTGTTGATGGATCTAATACAATTTCTTTAGACGAACCACCGCGACCAAGACGGTTTAATGAAATGCTTTTTTCTAATTTTTCAATGTCGCTTTTAGATATTCCGGCAACCTTCAGCCCTAATTCAAGAGTCTCGTTTGCATGAGCAAGCTGTATCGATGCAAATTGTACTAAAGTTTGCATCTTATTCACTTTGTCTCTAGATTTTTGTGCTATTTGAAGCAGCTTATCCTGAGGCATATTTTCAATAGTGCCTACGGATTCATCTGATAGATCGGCTAACGCCTCAAAGGCCTCTTTCTTCTTTTGTTCAGCATCAATCTTAGACGCTTCTAATTGCCCATAGCGCCATATTGAAAAGCTACTATGCAATGATAGGGCAGTAATAGTTAAAAGGATCGCTATTAAAGAACAGATTATTATTCTCGCGGCTAGGCGCTGCGTATTGGCTCTTATGTAAAAATAATGCAATTCATCAGACTGTTCAAAAATTAACCTTAAATCACTATACTTATGGCACCATAGACCTTTGATGATGCGACTAGGTGAAAAAGTTGAGCTATTTAATTCTAATGCTAAACTAATCATTCTTAGTAGCAGTTTCCGAAGTTATGATCGCAGGTAAAATTCCAAAGTCATTTTTGGCTGACATCTTTTCAATGCTGCCTTCTACTGAACCGCCTTGTTCTATTTCCATAGAGTCATAACGAATCAATCCCGAAACTTTTCCACTAGCTCTTATGATTAATGTTTTTCTGACATCTAAAGAGTTAACTATTTCACCATGAATGTCAGCAGCATCGACCTTAACATCTCCGTTTACCTTGCCAGTAACTCCAACACAAATTTCATGAGCTATTATTTCACCGTTTACGTTGCCATATACATGAACTGCGCCTGTTGCATTAATGCTTCCTGTGATGGTTACACCTTTTCCAACTAAAAGGCTGCCTTCTTTATCTTCCATGATTTGCTCACTTATACTTTGTTGATAACATTTTCTAATATTTTTTGTGCCATATTCATTTACTGAACAGACATTTCAATATTTTTTAATAATACGTAGCAAAATCAAGCAAACTTTGAATTTTAAAGCCAGAAGTTTTGATGGCAAAGATTTTAAATTTAGCGTTGATTAGTTCTATAAATCAGCACATTATTAACAATTTAGCTACTTTGTGATACTAATATATAAATAAAGATATATCAATGAAAATAAGCGAGCATAAATTAAAGTCTTGTGCAAATTTACGTTCTATTTTCCGTTGTGAGATTAACGTGCAACTAAGCAGCGATATGCGAATTGATGTCGTACATGCGAGCAATCTAAAACAGAATGCTTATATTAAGAGTTGCGGCATAAACGTAGCAATATGATTTCGGTAGCATCGCTTGGAGGCAAAAATAGCCTTAGTAGCCTGTTTCTACTCTTGTTATCTAATAAGGATGGGATTTTCGCATGAGATTATTTAATGCTGAAATTTTCGTGACTACTTAGCTAGGGTATTCTCCAACGCCAAAATATTGCGCCTAATTAACACCGTACTGTTGGCGATACGCTTTAACCGCCTGCAAACTTTGCGCCATGTCGTGCCTATTGTTTAGATAGCTCATTAAATCCGCTAAATTGGTAATGGCGCATACTGGTATATGATTGTTTTTAATGACTTCTTGCACTGCCGACAATTCACCTAAACCTTTTTCTTGCCTATCAATCGCAATGGCAACGCCACAAGCCTTCGCGCCATTAGCACTGATCAGCTCAACGGATTCTCGCACTGAAGTACCGGCTGAAATGACATCATCAATGATAAGAACGCGGCCTTTTAATGGACTACCGACAATTAAACCACCTTCGCCATGATCTTTGGCCTCTTTACGGTTGTAAGCATAAGGGACATTGCGGCCATTTTTGGCAAAGGCGATGGCAATACTGGCCGCTAAAGTAATGCCTTTATACGCTGGGCCAAATAACATATCAAATTCAATGCCTGAGTTTTGAATGGCAGCAGCATAAAATTCGCCTAACTTCATCAAGCTTTCGCCATCATTAAATAGTCCCGCGTTGAAAAAGTACGGGCTTAAACGACCAGCCTTTGTAGTAAATTCACCAAAGCGTAAAACCTCTTTTTGGATAGCAAATGCGATAAACTCTTGTCTAAAATCATTGCTAGATTGTTGGCTGGTTTCTTTACTACATTCTTGGCTAGTATTTGGATTCATATATTTAATAAAATTAAGGAATAAGTTTTGAAGATTATATCGCTAAACCTAAACGGCATACGTTCTGCAACAAATAAAGGTGTACAAGCTTGGCTGCAAACACAAAATGCCGACATTGTTTGTATGCAAGAAATCAAAGCGCAGGCGGCTGATATGACTGCAGAAATGCATAATCCTGCGGGATATTTTGGTCATTTTCATTATGCTGAAAAAAAAGGCTATAGCGGCGTAGGTATTTATTCTAAAGCCAAGCCAGATAAAATAATTGAAGGTTTGGGCATTACTGATATTGACAGCGAAGGTCGCTATTTAGAATGTCAGTTTGGCAATCTAAGTGTTATTTCGCTGTACTTACCTTCAGGTTCAAGTGGTGAAGAACGTCAGACTTTTAAGTTTAGTGTGATGACACGCTTTATGTTGCATTTAAAAGCGCTCATTGAAAGTGGCCGCGAAGTGGTCATTTGCGGTGATTGGAATATCGCGCATAAAGAAGCGGATTTAAAAAACTACAAAGGTAATAAGAAAAATTCAGGGTTTTTACCTGAAGAGCGCTTGTGGTTAAGCGAGTTATTTGACCAAGTTGGCTGGGTGGATGTTTACCGCAAGCTACACCCAAACACCACAGACGAGTGTTATACATGGTGGAGCAATCGCGGCCAAGCTTGGGCGAAAAATGTGGGTTGGCGTATCGATTATCAAATTGCAACGCCTGGCATTGCAGAAAAAGCTATTTCTGCCAGCGTTTATAAAGACGAGCGCTTTAGTGATCACGCGCCATTGATCGTTGATTATTTAACTTAAAAGGCTTTTATGTGAAATGATGGCTAAAGTTTCTCTTGTGCGGGTATATTTTTCTGTACATGCCAAGGCGCTACTTTTATGAGTAATAACATGCCGGGAATTGCCGCAAAGAAACAAAAAATAAAGAAATTCTTCCAGCCTAAATCTTCTACCAAATAGCCGGTTGCGGCATTGGCAAAAGTACGCGGCACCGCAGCAAGACTGGTAAACAAGGCAAATTGTGTGGCGGTGTAAAGTGGGTGCGTGGTGTGGGCAATATAGGACACAAAAGCAGCGGTTCCTAAGCCAACGCCCAAGGCCTCCACACCGATCACCAAGCCTAAAACCAGCGGGTTGTGGCCTACAGCTGCCAGCAACACAAAGCCTAAAATCGCCAACATTTGCACCGCACCAAATAACCATAAGGCGCGATTAATACCTAGCTTGAGCATCCACATGCCGCCTAGTATGCCGCCAATTACACTGGGCCATAAACCTGCATTCTTAGCAATCAGGCCTATCTCAGTTTTACTGAACCCCATATCCAGGTAAAAAGGTGTAGCAAGCGCAGTAGCCATGCTGTCGCCCAATTTATAAAAGAAAATAAAGGCTAATATTAGTAACGCTGATTGCCAGCCACGCCGTGAAATAAACTCTTGAAATGGCTCAGTGACTGCTGCGCGCATGGTTTTAGGTGCACCACTATTTAAAGTCGGCTCTTTGACAAAAATGGTCATGACTATGCCCGGCAGCATAAACAATGCGGTAATTAAAAACACGCTGCTCCAAGGCAAATAGTCGGCCAATATCAAAGAAAGTGAGCCTGGCACTAAGCCAGCAATTTTGTAGGCATTTACGTGAATAGCGTTACCCAATCCTAGCTCAACGTCTAACAATAATTCGCGACGGTAAGCATCTAATACGATATCTTGCGAAGCACTAAAAAAAGCGACTGCGCTGGCTAAATAAGCAATCGTCCAAATATCAAACTTGGGGTTGAAAGCGCCAAATATGGGAATGGATAGCAGTAATAAAACTTGTGAAATCAGTAGCCATCCACGCCTGCGGCCTAAGGGCGGAATATAGCGGTCAAAAAGTGGCGCCCATAAAAATTTCCAAGTAAAAGGCAGATTGATCAGCGCAAATAAGCCGATGGCTTTTAAATTAACGCCTTCCGAGCGTAACCATGCTGGCAACAAACTGACCAGTATATACAGCGGTAAGCCTGAGCTAAAGCCGGTGAATATGCAAATAAGCATGCGCTTATTAAGCAGCGCTTGCCAAATACTAGGTTGAGTAGTCATGCTGCTACTGGCTTATCTTGGCAGACTATTTTCTAGGCGATACATGGCCAAGTTGCCCATTAAGTTAGGCATAAAAGTCACCGGTTTATTGTCAGTTAATACCAAACGTTCTTTAATGGTGATGTTGCTGTTCTTACAAAACTGATCAAAATCGTTGATAGTGCATAAATGCACATTCGGCGTATCAAACCATTGGTGCGGCAGACTTTTTGAAACCGGCATATTGCCAGTCAGAATTTGACTACGATTGCGCCAATAGCCAAAATTAGGGAAAGTCACGATAACCTCGTGACCAACGCGCAACATTTCACGCACGATGACTTCAGTATTATGTACCGCTTGCAAGGTTTGTGAGAGTATCACGGTGTCAAAAGACTGGTCTTCAAAGCCGGATAAGCCAGACTCTAAGTCCATTTGAATGACGTTAATGCCACTGGACATAGAGGCTAACCAATTAGCATCATCTTTTTCTACGCCGTAACCACGAACTTCTAGTGAGGCTTTTAAATATTGTAATAAGGCACCGTCCGCGCAACCTAAGTCTAATACTTTTGCGCCAAATGGCAACCAGCTTGCGATAATGGCAAAGTCATGTCTGAATTCTTGGCCAAGTTGTTGTTGAGTGATACTCATGCCACGCTCCCAGCTTTAATGTTATCTACTTGAATATTTTCCACTAGGATATTATTAAGATAACTACGCAAAATTGCATGGTAATGCGGGTCTGGCATTAAAAACGCGTCATGACCGTGGGCTGCTGTCACTTCTGCATAGCTCACAGTACGTTCGTTATCAAGCAAGGCTTTAACAACCTCACGCGAGCGTGCTGGTGAAAAGCGCCAGTCACTGGTAAATGAAACAACTAAAAATTGAGCCGTGACTTTTTTCAAAGCTTCCGTTAAGTCACCACCAAAGTCCAACGCTGGGTCGAAATAATCTAAAGCGCGCGTCATGCGTAAATAAGTGTTGGCATCAAACTCGCCAGCAAATTTATCACCCTGATAACGCAGGTAAGATTCCATTTCAAACTCAGCATCAAAACTGTATTTAATAGTATCTTTAAGCTTGCGACCAAACTTAGCGCCCATCGCATCGTCGCTTAAATAGGTAATATGCCCTAGCATACGAGCAATCCTAAGACCGCGCCTAGGCACAACGCCATGCGCATAATAATCACCACCATGAAACTCTGGATCGGTAATAATCGCTTGGCGTGCCACTTCATTAAACGCCATATTTTGCGCGGTAAGATTAGGTGCAGAGGCAATAACTAACGCGTGGCGTACACGTTCAGGATATGCAATGGTCCACTGCAAGGCTTGCATACCGCCTAGGCTACCACCCACAACTGCAGCTAATTGTTGAATGCCTAAGTAATCTGCTAATAAAGTTTGTGAGGTCACCCAGTCTTCGACAGTGAGTATTGGGAATGCTGAACCCCAAGGCTGACTTGTAGCAGGATTAATGCTGGCAGCGCCTGTGCTACCGTGGCAGCCACCTAAATTATTCACACCAATGACAAAGAATTTATTGGTATCTAACGGTTTATTCGGACCAATTAAATTATCCCACCAACCCGGATATTTATCGTCTTCTGAATATTTACCCGCCACATGGTGTGTGCCAGAAAGCGCATGGCAGATTAAAACTGCGTTAGATTTATCGGCATTTAATTGGCCATAAGTTTCATAAACGAGATTATATTGAGGTAGCACCGCACCACTTTTAAGTGTGAGTGGCGCATCAAAATGTGCAGTTTGGGCGGCAACAATGCCAACGGAGTTATTTACTTGCATAATGTGATTATACTATGGCTTGTTAATATGGGTATTAAACTAAAGAGGCTACGATGGCGCAATCAAACAATATTCAGGGCTTTAAGCAACACTTTCCACAATTAGCGACTGGTGTTTATGTGCACCAAACCGCCACTATTATTGGCGAAGTTAGTCTGGGCGAAAATAGCTCAATTTGGCCAAGTACGGTTATTCGCGGCGATGTTAATTTTATCCGTATTGGTAAAAATACCAATATTCAAGATTTAAGTATGCTGCATGTTAATCATAAATCCAGCACCGATCCTGATGGTTCCCCACTGATTATTGGTGATTTTGTCACCATAGGCCACACCGTGATTTTACATGGTTGCACCATAGAAGATGAATGCCTCATCGGCATGGGCAGTATTGTGATGGATAAAGTGCTAGTACAAAAACAGGTGTTACTAGGTGCCGGTAGTTTAGTGCCAGAAGGCAAAATGTTAGAAAGCGGTTATTTATATATGGGTCGGCCGGCTAAAAGAATACGTGCGTTAAGCCTTGAGGAAATCGCGCATTTGAAGCTGTCGGCAGATAATTATGTGGCGCTCAAAGACGAATATCTAGCCTTATAATAGTTTATTAATCCCAGTGCGTACTGACAATTAGAGGATTTTTGGCTATAGTTACGCGATCATTACCGCCTAAATCTTTGATGGTTGCTATGCAAGTTAAACCAGTTTCTGCCATTAAATCTGCTACTGATTCAGCTTGATTATAACCATGCTCCAACATCAACCAGCCTTGTGGTTTTAGGTGAATCAGACAATCATCAATTATTTGACGAATGTCATCTAAGCCATCTTTACCCGAGGCTAGCGCAGAAATTGGCTCAAAACGTAAATCACCTTGGCTTAAATGAATGTCGGATTGCTCAATATAAGGTGGATTGCTGACAATGATATCGAATTTCGCGTAGCCATTATTCTCATCTGCAAGACCATCAAACCAATGACTTAATACAAACTGAACGTTTGAAATAGCTAGATTCTGCGCATTTTTTTTGGCGACTTCAAGAGCACCAATTGAGGCATCAACTGCGGTAAGCAATACTTCTGGTCGATTTTTTGCAATCGCCAAGGCAATTGCACCACTACCAGTGCCTAAATCTAAAACACTAATTCCGTCATATAAAGAGTTTGCTGGATATGCGACTGGGATTTTAGCCAAAACTGCCTCAACCAAAGTCTCAGTATCTGGTCGGGGAATTAGGGTGTCCGGTGTCACTAGCAAATCTAAACCATAAAACTCCCTATGGCCCAAAATATAAGCAACCGGTTCACCATTTAAACGGCGATTAATTAGTGCTTCAAAAGCTATATTACTTAAGGTTTCTAGGACATCATTTTCGTGAGAAATTATCCATGCGCGATTAACACCCAGCACCGCTTGCAAAAGCAGTTGGGCTTCATAGCCAGCTTCCTCAGAGTTTAGTTGCGCTACAGCGCCAAGTAAGCTGGATTTAACGGAGTATGATGAGGTCATTTAAGCAAGTAATTGTGAATTAAGCCCTTAATTATCATCACTCAAACTAGCCAGCAAATCAGCTTGATGTTCAGCTGAAAGCGCGCCTATCAATTCATCCATATCACCCTCAGTAATCGCGTCAATTTTATACAGCGTAAGGTTAATACGATGATCGGTAATCCGGCCTTGCGGATAGTTGTATGTTCTGATGCGCTCAGAACGGTCGCCAGAGCCAATTAAGCTTTTACGCTCACTGGCAATCTTTGATTGCTGCGCGCGCACTTCGGCATCTTTAATTCTTGCGACCAGCACGCTCATCGCTTGCGCTTTATTTTTATGCTGACTACGATCATCTTGGCACTCCACCACAATGCCAGTTGGAAGGTGCGTAATACGCACGGCAGAATCGGTTTTATTAATATGCTGACCACCAGCACCGCTGGCTCGATAAGTATCGATACGAATTTCAGCCGGATTAATGACGACATCGGACACTTCATCCGCTTCTGCTAATATCGCAACCGTACATGCTGACGTATGAATTCTGCCTTGCGTTTCTGTATCGGGTACGCGTTGAACTCTATGTACGCCGGATTCAAATTTAAGTTTTGAATAGGCGCCGTAGCCTTCAATTTTGGCAATAATTTCTTTGTAGCCGCCAATTTCAGATTCATTGGCCGACACCACTTCCACTTTCCAGCGTTGGCGTTCCGCGTAGCGAGAATACATTCTAAAAAGGTCGCCGGCAAATAAGCCAGATTCATCACCACCGGTGCCGGCGCGAATCTCTAAAAATAAGTTTCTGTCATCATTAGGATCTTTAGGCAATAGTAAGGTTTGTAGATTCTTTTCAATCTCTTCAGTTTTAGCTTTGCATTGCTCAATTTCTTCTTGGGCAAATTCTTTCATGTCCGGGTCGCTGAGCATTTTCTGCGCCTCATTCATGTCGGCTTCAACCTGCTCAAACGCACGGTACTGCTCTACGATAGGCGTAATCTCCGCGTGCTCTTGGGTGATTTTACGATAATTATCCATGTTACTGGTCGCATTTTCAGAGCTCATTAACCGGTTTATTTCTTCTAAGCGCTCGCTCAAATTGGCGAGCTTTGTAATCATGCTGGGTTTCATTGTGTGGTGTCTTTTAGTGCAGCTTAATTTGTCGTTAAACTTAAGTTTTAATGTGATACAGCTGTATTAATACATTTTCCAGCTTAGTGTGTTCATCGCCATGCGCTTGGTTAAGTGCATGGCTAGGTGCGTGTAAAAATTTATTGGTTAATGCATTGCTTAGGGCCTCTAACACTTTTTCTGCACTTTCGCCTTTTTGAATCATTTTAATGGCTTTATCTAGCTCAACTTTGCGTGTCGTCTCTGCTTGGTCACGTAGCGCTTTTATAGTAGGCACCGCATCGCGCTTTTTGAGCCAGTGCATAAAATTTTCTACCCGTGCCGCCACAATAATTTCCGCATCCACTGCAGCAGTTTGGCGATTAGCCACACCATCGCTCACCACTTGCGCTAGATCATCCACGGTATACAAGAATACATCATCTAAAGCTGCAACTTCGGCTTCAATATCCCGTGGAACGGCTAAGTCCACCATAAAAATCGGCCGATGACGACGGATTTTAATCGCACTTTCCACCATACCTAAACCTACAATTGGCAATTGGCTGGCGGTGCTGGTAATCACAATATCAAATTCAGCAAAACGCTCAGGTAAATCGTTGAGTAAAATCGCTTGCGCTGTAATGCCCTGCAAACTCATTTTGGCCGCTAAGGCTTCACCACGCTCTAAGGTGCGGTTGGCCACCATTATACTTTTAGGCTTTTGTGCGGCAAAGTGGTCAGCACAAAGTTCTATCATTTCACCCGCGCCAATAAATAACACCTTCTGGTCTTTAATATCGCCAAAAATACGCTGTGCCAGCTTCACTGCAGCTGCTGCCATTGATATCGAGTTTGCACCAATATCTGTGTTGGTGCGTACTTCTTTTGCCACTTCAAAAGTGCGTTGAAATAGCTTGTGTAATAGCGTGCCTAGCGTACCAGCATCTTGCGCGATTTTAACCGACTGCTTAAACTGGCCTAAAATTTGCGGCTCGCCCAGCACCATGCTGTCTAAGCCAGAAGCTACTCTAAAGGCATGTTTAACTGCTTCGTCATTCGGCAATGTATAAATATAAGGTTGAATCGCGCGGCTATCTAACTTGTGATACTGCGACAACCAATTGAGCGGTTTTTCCGGGCTATCTGCACTACAGTAAAGCTCGGTGCGGTTACAGGTGGATAAAATAGCCGCTTCCGTAGCATCGTGCTGAGTTAATTCGCGCAAAGCACTGCCTAGATGTTCACTATTAAAAGCAACATTTTCACGGATTTGAATGGGCGCGGTGTTGTGATTAACGCCAATGACATATAACTGCATAGGTGCAATTTTGATGGATTGGCGGTTGTTAAGCAAGAACCTTATCCTAAAGTTAAGAATATGGTTAAAATAACGGATTAGAATAAGTACGTAAAAATTGTACTTACATTAACATTTAAAGATAATGGACTTTTGCCATGGATAAAACTTTTAGAATTGCCCCTAGTATTCTTTCTGCTAATTTCGCTAAATTAGGCCAAGAGATTGAAGATGTCATCATCTCTGGTACGGATATTGTACATTTTGATGTGATGGATAATCACTATGTGCCTAACTTAACCATCGGACCTTTAGTATGCGATGCCATCCGCGAAACCGCTAAAAAAGTTGGCGCGCTAATTGACGTACATCTAATGGTAAAACCGGTTGATCGCATTATTCCTGACTTTGCAAAAGCCGGCGCAAATATCATCACATTTCACCCAGAGGCTTCTGAGCATATCGACCGCAGTTTAAGTTTGGTCCGTGAGCAAGGCTGTAAATCAGGCTTGGTATTTAACCCAGCCACGTCACTTAGCTATTTAGACCATGTGATGGATAAAGTGGACATGATTTTATTAATGTCTGTCAACCCAGGCTTTGGTGGTCAAAAATTCATTCCTGAAACTTTGGAAAAGTTGAAATTGGCTCGCGCAAGAATCGACGCTTACTATGAAAAAACGGGGCGTCAAATTTGGCTGGAAGTAGACGGCGGCGTAAATGCTATGAATATCGCTGAAATTGCGCGTGCCGGTGCGGATACTTTTGTCGCTGGAAGTGCGATTTTTGGCGCCCCAAAAGATGGTGATGCGAATCGTTACAACACGGTTGTTGCTCAAATGCGTGCTGCATTAGCAACCGTTTAAATCATTTATTTTTAAATTTTTTTAACGTACAGTGCAGAAAAAATTCAAAGTTAAAGCCGTCCTGATTGATTTGGACGGCACTTTGATGCATACCGCACCAGAACTTTCCCGTGCGGTAAATCGCATGTTGGCTAGCTTAAAGAAACCGGCCATTGATGAAAATCAGATAACCGCTTACATCGGTGAAGGTGCTCAAATTCTGATTAAGCGCTGCCTAACCGGTCAATTGGATGGCGAGCCAGAAGTTGCGGAATATGAGCAGGCGCAACCATTGTTTTTTGAGTATTACGCGCAGATTGTGACTGAAAGTAAGCCTTACCCGCAAGTTGTTGAAAGCTTGCAAGCATTGAAAGAAGCGGGTTATCGTTTGGCTTGTGTCACGAATAAGCCAGATAGATTCACTTTGCCGTTGCTAGAATCTAGCAATTTGTTACAGTATTTTGAGTGTGTAGTTTCTGGTGATACTTTAGCCAAAAAGAAACCAGCGCCTGACCAGATTTTTTATGCCTGCGAAAAAATGGGCGTTGCCATAGATGAAGTCGTACTAGTCGGCGACTCTAAAACTGATGTTGCGGCGGCAAAAAATGCCGCTTGTTTTATATTTACCGTACCTTACGGCTATAACCAAAACCGTGAAATTAGCTTAAGTGATGTGGATGCAAAGATTATCCATCTTGGTGAAGCGCTAGATTTACTAGATTAATTTACAATAACTTTTTACCTATAAAATTTTTTAAAGTAATTAAACATGAATAACAGCAATCTCAAAACACATAGTTGGCGATGGTGGCGTGCTTAATCTAGCATTTCGCTAGGCAAAGTAGTTAGTCGCACCACACACCCAATATATACATGTGAGAAATTTATGTTTAATACCATCAGTTCAGCCGAATTTAAAGCGCTAGCCGCACAAGGTTACAATAGAATTCCATTAGTCTTAGAGACTTTTGCCGATCTGGATACGCCGTTATCGCTGTATCTCAAGTTAGCCAATCAACCATTTTCATATTTACTAGAATCAGTGCAAGGCGGCGAGCGCTTTGGTCGCTACTCCATCATTGGCTTGCCGGCAAAAACCCGTATCGTAGCCTACGACAATCATGTGCAAGTGCTTGAAGGCGAAGTCGTACTTGAATCTGTGGAAAACACCAACCCGCTAGATTTTGTAAAAAGCTTTCAAGCGCGTTTTAAAACTCCACCACCATCTCTTATATCAAACCAAGATTTACCCCGCTTTACTGGCGGACTAGCCGGTTATTTTGGTTACGAAACTGTGCGCTACATTGAAAAGCGCTTAGCCAATGTGCAAAAACCGGATGCCATTAATGTGCCAGATGTGCTGCTAATGGTATCTGAAGAAATTGCCGTGGTGGATAATTTAAGCGGCAAGCTTTATTTTATTGTGTACGCGAATCCTGATAATGCCGGTGCGTATGAAAACGCACTAGATCGCTTAAATGATTTAGTCAAAATGTTACGTAAAACTGTGGCGATTCCTGAAGCAGTTGCTTGTGAAAGCTCTGTGGCGGTTTCTGAATTTGGCGAAGAACGTTTTAAAACGGCCGTAAAATGCGCACAGCAATATATTTTAGATGGCGACATTATGCAGGTGGTACTCTCACAGCGTATGTCACAAAAATTTACTGCGCCTCCCTTAAGTTTATATCGGGCTTTGCGTAGCCTAAACCCATCACCTTATATGTTTTATTACGACATGGGCGATCATCATGTAGTGGGCGCTTCGCCAGAGATTTTAGTGCGGCTGGAAAATGGCACGGTAACGGCTAGACCGATTGCCGGTACGCGTCCGCGTGGTAAAACACGTGAGCAAGATTTGGCGCTGGCGGTAGAGTTGTTGGCCGACCCAAAAGAGCGTGCAGAACATGTGCAATTGATGGATTTAGGGCGCAATGATGTTGGCCGTGTAGCACAAACTGGCACCGTTAAAGTGACTGACAATATGATGATAGAGCGCTATTCGCATGTGATGCATATAGTGAGCAATGTTGAAGGAAAACTTAAAGCAGGTATGGATGCAATAGACGTGATTAAAGCGACCTTCCCTGCCGGTACTGTGAGCGGCGCACCTAAAGTACGCGCGATGGAAATTATTGATGAACTGGAACCTAGCAAGCGCGGCATCTACGCCGGTGCGGTAGGCTATTTAGGTTTTAATGGCGATATGGATGTGGCAATTGCTATTAGAACCGGCGTGATTAAAAACAATATGCTTTATGTGCAAGCAGGCGCGGGCATAGTGGCTGATTCTGTGCCGCAAAGCGAATGGGATGAAACCCAAAACAAAGCTAAAGCCGTGCTTAGGGCGGCTGAATTGGTGCAAGCTGGTTTAGATTTGAGCGTCGATTTGAGTGTGGATTTGAACTTAGCCGCTACACCGAAAGCAGGATATTAATATGTTACTCATGATAGATAACTACGATTCTTTCACTTACAACTTGGTGCAATATTTAGGTGAGCTAGGCCAAGAAGTGCTGGTGTATCGTAACGATGAAATTGATTTAGCCAAAGTAGCTGAACTCAAACCTGACCATATTGTGATTTCACCTGGTCCCTGTACACCAAACGAAGCTGGCATTAGCGTGCCACTGATTAAAGAATTCGCCGGAAAAATTCCCTTACTGGGCGTGTGTTTAGGCCATCAAAGTATAGGCCAAGCTTTTGGTGGGCGTATTATCAAAGCTAAAACCTTAATGCATGGCAAAACATCATTGATTTACCATCACAATATTGGCGTGTTTAGAGATTTGCCTAATCCCTATACCGCCACGCGTTACCATTCATTGGTGATAGAAAAAGAGACTTTACCAGAATGTTTAGAGATTACCGCTTGGACTGAAGACGGTGAAATTATGGGTGTTCGTCACAAAACCTTGCGCGTTGAAGGCGTACAGTTTCACCCAGAATCCATTCTGACGGAATACGGCCATGAACTTCTGGATAACTTCCTGAAGGAAAAGTAATGAAGTTGACGTTCAAAGAAGCCTTGCAACACCTGCTGAACCACGATGACTTCACGCACGCGCAAATGCTTGGAATTATGCGCATGATGATGTCTGGCGAGTTAACTGGCGTACAAATTTCCAGCCTGCTAATGGGCTTAAGAATGAAAGGCGAAACAGTAGATGAGATTGCTGCGGCCGCCGAGGTCATGCGTGACCTTTCGACCAAGGTCACCATTCACGACACCAGTCACCTGATTGATACTTGTGGGACTGGTGGGGATGGCATTCAGACCTTTAACGTATCGACCGCCTGCGCTTTTGTCGCTGCAGCAGCAGGTGCTCAAGTTGCCAAGCATGGCGGGCGCTCAGTGTCATCTACCTGTGGCAGTGCTGATGTGCTCGAAGCATTAGGGGTGAATGTTAATTTATCCCCAGAACAAGTCGCAAAATGTGTAGACAATATTGGCATTGGCTTCATGTTTGCGCCTAATCACCACAGCGCAATGAAACATGCCGCACCTGTGCGACGTGAATTAGGCATACGCACGCTATTCAACCTACTTGGCCCAATGACTAATCCAGCTGGTGCCAAGCGCCAGGTAATGGGTGTGTTCCATAAAGACCTAACGATTTTATTAGCGCAAGTATTGCAGCGTTTGGGCAGCACTCATGTCATGGTCGTGCATGGTGCTGACGGCATGGATGAAATTTCATTTACAGGCGATACCTTTGTGGCAGAGTTGAAAAATGGCACAGTGACTGAGTACACTCTGAATCCTAGCCAATTTGGCATGTCACACCATAACTTAAGCACCATACAAGTGCAAAATGCAGATGAGTCGAAAGCCATGGTTTTAGATGTACTTAATGGCAAAAGTGATAATCTAAACCAGCGAGCAGCCAGAGATATAGTGCTGCTAAACGCCGGTGCTGCTATTTATGTGGCAGGCATTGTAGATAACTTACAGGCAGGCATTAATAAAGCCGCCGAAGTCATCGATAACGGCTTGGCGTTGGCTAAATTAGAGGATTTAAAAGCTAGCTCTTAATGAAAAACCTGTTTTTATTTGCATGTTTTTTATTATTGCTGGCGTGCTCAAAAACTGAGTCACCGGCTTCTTTAGATAACGCATCAAAGCAAGCCATTGCGCAAACCAACGCAAGCGTTATTGCTGATTTATATGCGAAAAAACATAGCCAAGTTTGGGTGGAAGATAACGGCATAGTGTTAAAAGTATTGGCGGATGATGTTAATGGCGCACGTCACCAACGGTTTCTAGTAAAAGTGGGCACGGATCAAACTTTATTATTTGTCCACAATATAGATTTAGCGGCGCGTGTAGAAAATATGAAATTAGGTGACCATATTGCCTTTAGTGGTGAGTATATTTACAACCCGAAGGGTGGCATTATCCATTGGACGCACCATGATCCGCAGGGAAAACATAAAGCCGGTTGGATTAAATTAAATGGTAAAATTTACGAGTAATTCGTGATAGCAATCATAATCAGGTAAATAAAAAATGTCAGATATCTTAAAGAAAATTTTAGCCACTAAAGAAATAGAAGTGGCCACCAGCAAAGCTGCAGTAAGTTTGGATCAACTACAAGCACTAGCCGAAGCTCAACCAGAACCGCGCGATTTTGTTGGTAGCATCTACAAAAAGGTGGTGGCTAATAAGCCTGCGGTGATTGCTGAAATTAAAAAAGCCAGTCCGTCAAAAGGCATTATTCGTGAAGATTTTAACCCAGCACAAATTGCTAAAAGCTATGAAAAAGGCGGTGCGGCGTGCTTGTCAGTACTCACTGACGCAGAATATTTTCAAGGTTCTGCAGAATACTTAAGGCAAGCACGTGCGGCGTGCAAACTACCGGTGTTGCGTAAAGACTTTATGATAGACCCTTACCAAATATTTGAAGCACGCGCGATGGGCGCTGATTGTGTGTTATTAATTGTAGCGGCGCTAGAACTTAAGCAAATGCAAGCTTTAGAATTATTGGCCAATGAATTAGGTATGGCGGTCTTGGTAGAAGTACATGATGCTGACGAGCTTGAGTTAGCCTTGCAGTTAGACACACCATTAATCGGCATTAATAACCGTAATTTGCGTACTTTTGAAGTGTCGCTACAAACAACCTTAGACTTGTTAAAAGTACTGCCAGAAGACCGTTTTGTTGTCACGGAATCGGGCATATTTACCCCAGAAGATGTGAAACTAATGCGCGATAATGATGTGCAGGCATTTTTGGTTGGCGAGGCATTTATGCGTCAGCCTGACCCGGGCGCTGAATTGGCAAGAGTTTTTGGATGATTTTTTATAGATAAACTTGCTTGTCATTCCGTGCTTGACACGGAATCCAGTGGCTTTTTGGTGATACATTTCAACGACGCTAGATACCGACTTTCGTCGGTATGACGAAGATTACAATAAGTACGATGAAATAAATTATAGAATTGAGGCAATCAATATGAGCTATCCCTATTCCCGCCCACGCCGCATGCGTAAAGATGAATTTTCTCGCCGGATGATGCGTGAAAATGTGCTGACTACCGATGATTTAATTTACCCGGTATTTGTACTAGACGGTGAAAATCGTATTGAAGAAGTCGCCTCTATGCCAGGGGTTAAACGCCAAAGCATAGATGTGTTATTACAAACTGCCGCGGAATGCGTGCAATTGGGCATTCCTGCCATCGCATTATTTCCAGTTGTTGGTGGTCAGTTTAAAAGTTTAGACGCCGCAGAGGCATTTAATCCTGATGGCTTGGTGCAACGTGCTGTTGCAGCCCTTAAAGCGGCACATCCTACGTTGGGCATTATTACCGATGTCGCCTTAGACCCGTATACCACGCACGGCCAAGATGGCTTAATTGACGCTGATGGCTATGTGCTCAATGACGACACCATAGAGGTGTTGGTTAAGCAAGCCATTTCTCATGCAAACGCAGGCGCCGATATCGTCGCACCTAGCGACATGATGGATGGCCGCATTGGCCAAATCCGTGAGGCCTTAGAAAGCACGCGCAATATTCACACGAAGATTTTGGCTTATTCAGCCAAATATGCCTCAGCATTTTACGGCCCATTTCGCGATGCCGTCGGTTCCGCTGGCAATTTAGGCTCAGGCAATAAATACACCTACCAAATGGATCCAGCGAATAGTGACGAAGCCATTAAAGAAGTCGGCTTAGACATTGAAGAAGGCGCTGACATGGTGATGGTGAAGCCAGGCATGCCATATTTAGATATTGTGCGCCGCGTAAAAGATGAATTTGGCGTACCGACTTTCGCTTATCAAGTCAGTGGCGAATACGCCATGCTTAAAGCGGCCGCGCAGAACGGTTGGTTAGATGAGCGCGCCTGTGTAATGGAAAGTTTATTGGCATTTAAACGTGCTGGTGCTGATGGCATTTTGACTTACTTTGCGATGGATGTAGCGCGTTGGCTAAAAGCTAATTAAAGAAAATAATTCTGGTGCGTAAACTTTAGTTTGCGCAGCCAGTAATTGTTTACACTCAAATACCGTGATGATCTTCTATCACTCCCTTACTACTGATTTAACAACAGCTTAACATGCTCAATACCAGCCCGTTGTGCAGAACTACCATCCGCCGCTCGTTTGGTTGCAACTCTAATCTGATCTACGGAAAATACACTTAGTTTAATTACCCCAGAGTCTGTTTCTAGTGTAAAAACTGGTGTTTTTTTGCGACTGGCAACTTTTTTATCACGCTTAGTATCGTTAGTCACACGATTCGGTTTGTCGTCTGTTTCAAAGGGAATATCTTTGTTCAGCAAAAACATTTCCACATCTTTTAAACTATCGGCAAACAAATGAATATCTGTTTCAGCGCCTAAGCCGGCCGACCCATCTAGCACTGCGCCAGTTAAGTATGGGTCGAATTTTTCTAATAATTGCATAGTGTACAACGCACTTTTTCGCAGATTAAGTAGCTGCTCAGGCTGCTCATTACTTAAGAATAATACATTATAAAGTTTGAGCGCTTGCTCAACTTCAGCGTTTGACGGTAGCGCATTATTATCAATCGCGCCGATTTTCCGCCCAGCCTTTTTTTTGGCGTAAGCAAAGTCAGAGATGCCCTCTTCCGCCATCATTTTAGCGGCTTTCTGCGCAATCAATTGTCGTAATTGTTGAGGTGTTTCTCTCGCCATCACATATACTTTTTATATCAATAAATAATTCGTTATCTCACAAATTAATTCAAACCTAGCATTTAGCCGCTAAACTTTGTCCGGCATTTTGCCTAGCTGGGTTAAGGTTTTTTAACAGATTGACTAGCCCCAGCTTTGTTGGCACTAGAGGTCGAAAAGCTAGTTTCTGGCTGTAAAAGCTGTTGCGCTTGGTTAATTGCCGGCACGACAGCATCACCATTGTCATCTAACATGGGCGATACATAGCCATCGCCTGCAGGTGGCGGATATTCATGATAAAAATAGTCAGTGATGCCATTCACATTGCTCTTGCCAGTGGCTGGGTCAATATTAATTGCCACCAC
The DNA here is from genome assembly GCA_947379975.1 of Methylophilaceae bacterium. Lineage (GTDB taxonomy): Bacteria > Pseudomonadota > Gammaproteobacteria > Burkholderiales > Methylophilaceae > Methylotenera. The sequence goes on from CANCPF010000004.1 coordinate 29,724, forward strand.
GCCATCAGGCATTGCCATACCAGTCTCGGGCACGCTTCTTAAGGCGCCAGCCATGTATTTCATCCAAATAGGTAAAGCCGCCGCGGCACCTGTTTCATTTCTACCTAAGGTGCGTGGTTTATCAAAGCCTATCCATGCCACAGCTACTTGCGCTGGGCTATATCCAGCAAACCAAGCATCCATGTGATCATTGGTAGTGCCGGTTTTTCCGGCAAGATCGCTTCTGCCTAATTGCAGTGCTTTGGCAGCGGTACCACTCCGTACTACACTTTGCAGCATAGAGTTCATAATAAAAGCATTGCGCGCATCGATCACACGAGGTGCGCCATTTCCCGCTTGATCAAACTTAGTGACTAAAAGTACCGTTCCTTTTTGGTCGACAATTTTAGCAATTAAGTTTGGTTTCACGAGATAACCACCATTAGCAAACACCGCATAAGCGGTAGCCATTTGGTACGGCGTCGCAGAGCCTGCGCCTAGCGCCATGGTTAAATAAGCAGGATGGTTTTTTGCGGCAAATCCAAAGTGGGTAATGTAATCTTGGGCATAGTTAGGCCCAATCGCTTGCAACACCCTAATCGCTACCGTATTCACTGATTTAGCAAGCGCTTCTCTTAAACGTATTGGACCTTCATACCCATCTTCGTAATTTTGTGGAGACCAATTCTGACTACCTGTGTCAGCAGCTGAAAAGTTGAGCGGCCCATCCTCTACAATAGTTGCGGGTGTGTAGCCTTTTTCTAATGCCGCAGAATAAATAAATGGCTTAAAACTAGAGCCTGGCTGACGCCAAGCTTGTGTCACATGGTTAAATTTAGTTTGATTGAAGTCAAAACCACCGACTAGCGCACGAATCGCTCCATTTTCAGGATCTAATGCAACAAGCGCAGCCTGAACTTGCGGCAATTGCACGATTTTCCAACCATCACCGGTTTTAATTAAACGAATCACCGCACCTACTTTTAATAAGCGCTTAGCTGGATCTTTTTCAGCCAAGGTTTTTTCTACCAGCGCTAAACCCTTACCGCTAATTTCAATTTCATCACCATTCTTCCCGTGCGTTTTAACTGATTTCGGTGAAATATTGGTAATAATGGCTGGCATAAACCCATTGAATTCCTCAACATCGTCTAACGCTGCGTCAAAAGCACTTTTTTTCTCGCTTGATGCTAGCGACTCAATGGCTATTATTTTTTCTGGACCACGATATCCATGACGTAAATCATAGTCCAATATCCCTTCTCTCACTGCCGAGTTAGCTGATTCCTGACTGGCTTTACGTATGGTGGTGTAAACCGACAAACCGCTACTATAGATATCTTCCTGATACTTGGCATACAAGCTTTCTCGTACGATTTCAGCAACGTAATCTGCAGCTAAATCACGCGATTGTTTAGAAGCCTTAAATCGCAAGGGCTGCTTTAAGGCCGCATGGTACAAATCCTCTTTAATAAAACCAAAGCGATACATGTCGTGTAAAACTTCTTGCTGGCGGCTAATCGCACGCTTGGGATTAATAAACGGATTATAGGTAGAGGGCGCTTTAGGCAAGCCGGCCAACAATGCAGTTTCAGCTAAATTTATTTTGTTTAGCGGCTTACCGTAATATACTTGCGAGGCCGCTGCAAAGCCATATGAGCGTTGGCCAAGGTAAATCTGATTGATGTAAAGCTCTAGTATTTTCTCTTTGCTAAGACTATGTTCAATTTTGATCGCCAGTAAAGCTTCATTGATTTTAGTGACTAAAGTCCGCTTGCCATTGGGTACAGTAAAAAAGTTTTTTGCGACTTGCATCGTAATGGTACTGGCGCCTTCATGGCCTTGACCGGTTAGATTGGTCTTTATCGCACGAAATATGCCTTTAACATCAATGCCATTATGTTGATAAAAGCGCCTGTCCTCAATGGCTATAACGGCATGCTGCATGTTCTGCGGTACATTTTCAATGTTGATGTAAGCACGATGTTCCTCACCAAATTCACCAATCAAATATTTATCTTCCGAGTACACTCGTAATGGCTGTTTAGGGTGGTAATCAGTGAGCGCATCTAGCGAAGGTAAGGCTGGATATATGACTGCGGCAGCAATGCCTATCAGTGCGATCATTGACAAACTGCCAACGACGATTGCCAATAAAATATAGTGCCACCATTTATTAAGATTCATGAAGTGTTGTCGGTCATATTGGTAAGGTAATTCTCATCATTATAAATTGCTAAGCTAAATTATGGCGAATAAACCATTAAATAAAGGTCACTGTTTAGATAATATGTTGGCTAATTAACTACCGAGCAAGATGACGAAAATGAGCCGCTTATGTTTATTAAGCCAAAATTATGTGCAGTAATTTAAACTGACAATAAGCTGTGCGCACAATGGTTTAATAGAAAAAATTTTAAAATCATGTAATATTGTCATAAAATGCCCATGGTGGCTGTGTTGGGCATTTTGTTTAGCCGTATTTTACTCCATGCTTTAGTTAATTAAGGTGTACCAAACTGAACAATATTTATTTTGTAGGCCTAATGGGCGCAGGAAAAACCACTATTGGTCGTTTAATAGCGAAGCAATTAGGCATGGTTTTTTATGATTCAGACCACGAAGTGGAGCGCAAAACTGGTGTTAAAATACCGTTAATATTTGAGCTAGAAGGTGAGCCTGGCTTTAGAAAACGTGAAGCCAGCACGATAGAAGATCTTTGCCAGTTAAAAAACATCGTCATGGCCACAGGCGGTGGCGTTGTATTGCTAGCAGAAAATCGTGAGCTTTTGAGAAATAACGGCATCGTTGTTTATTTGCGTGGAAACGTACACGATTTATGGCTACGCACTCGTAACGACAAAACCCGACCTTTATTACAAGGCGGCAATATTAAGCAAAAACTAGAGCAATTGTATATAGAGCGCGACCCGATATATACTAAACTAGCTGATTTTATTGTCGATACTGGTGCACAATCGGCTATAGAAATTAGCGCCTATATTGAGCATTTACTACAAACTCAGCATGGCAGAGAGAGCCCTGAAAGAAGATTTGAAATGGCAAAAAACACTAGCCATCTTGATAGTCACTTGGATAATCACTTGGCTAGTCACCCAGCAAATGATAATTGCGCACTAAGTAAAAATCTAATTAACAAACATGTGGCAAAACAAGATTTAGTCAATCCCGATAACAATAACCAAAATTTATCGAAGTCAGATCTAGCAAACTTCAATTAAGTCACCATAACTAAGTAATAACAACCGTTAAATAACCACCATTAAGCTCAATAATCAGATGCAAACACTCAAAGTTGAATTAGCCGACAGAAGTTACCCGATACATATAGGGAGAAACCTCATCTCTGATGCGAGCTTAATCTTGCCTTATCTAAAACGCAAGCATGTGGCGATTGTCACCAACACTACGGTTGCACCTTTGTATTTAGAGCAATTAAGTCAGTCATTACAAGCCGCTGGTGTCACCGTCATTGCTATCATTTTGCCAGATGGTGAAGCGTATAAAAACAGCACAACACTCAACACCATTTACGACACGTTGCTGCAAAATCGTTGCGAGCGCAGCACTACATTAATCGCACTTGGCGGCGGTGTCATTGGCGATTTAACTGGCTACGCTGCCGCCACCTATTTGCGCGGCGTGCCTTTTATACAAATTCCAACCACTTTATTATCACAAGTGGATTCTTCAGTAGGTGGCAAAACTGGCATTAACCACCCGCTTGGTAAAAATATGATAGGCGCTTTTTATCAGCCGCAATTGGTATTAGCCGACATTGATACCTTGCAAACGCTGCCTGCACGTGAATTTTCCGCAGGTATGGCAGAAGTTATTAAGTACGGCCTAATCCGCGATGCGGAATTTTTTGATTGGCTAGAGCTTAATATGGCCAGCTTGATGCAGTTGGACGAAGACACGCTAAGCTATGCAATCTTTCGCTCATGCCAAAATAAAGCCGATGTAGTCGCTAAAGATGAGCACGAGCAAGGTGATCGCGCACTGCTTAATTTAGGCCATACTTTTGGTCACGCTATAGAAAACGCCATGGGCTACGGCGTTTGGTTGCATGGTGAAGCGGTTGCCGCGGGTAGCATGCTGGCAGCAGATTTATCGCGGCGCATGGGCTGGTTATCTGAGTCAGAAGTGACGCGCATTCAAAACAGTTTTGTCGCAGCAGACTTACCGATTACCGCCCCAAAATTAGGTGTAGAACGCTATTTAGATTTAATGGGTTTAGACAAAAAAGTTGAAAATGGCAAAATTAGGCTGATACTACAACAAGGCATAGGGAAATCTGTGATTACCAGCGATTACGATGCACAAAAATTAAAAGAGACTTTGGCTTTATGATAAATGTGTGTAGCACTATTCATCCGGCATGTTCAATATGAACAACCTTGCCGTCTATGCCGCCAACCCAGAGCTAGCGATAGGCCGGCAATTTCAAGAGCCTGCCTCAGAAACTCGTAACGCATTTCAACGCGATCGTGACCGTATTATTCACTCGACAGCTTTTCGTCGCTTGGAATACAAAACACAGGTATTTGTAAATCACGAAGGCGATTTATTTCGCACGCGACTAACCCACAGCTTAGAAGTTGCCCAAATGGCGCGCGGTATCGCCCGCACACTTCATCTGCATGAAGATCTCACTGAAGCTATTGCACTAGCACACGACTTAGGTCACACCCCATTTGGCCATGCTGGGCAAGATGCGCTGAATGAATGTATGCGCGACTTTGGCGGCTTTGAACACAATTTGCAATCGCTACGCGTGGTAGAAAAACTAGAGCTACGCTACGCCGAATTTGATGGATTAAACCTGACCTTTGAAGTACGCGAAGGCATACTTAAACATTGTTCGGTTAAAAATGCAAAGTTGCTCGGTGATGTAGGCCAACGTTTTTTAGATAAAACAAGCCCTAGCCTAGAGGCGCAACTTACCAACTATGCCGACGAAATTGCCTACAATAATCATGACATTGACGATGGCTTACGCTCTGGATTAATCAGCATAGAGCAATTATCAAAAGTAGAGCTATTTGCGCGTAATTTAGCTATTGTCAAAGATAAATATCCTAAGCTTGAGCAAAAGCGCCTGATACATGAAACTGTACGTCGCATGATTAATACGTTAGTTGTCGACTTGTGTACGCACAGCGCTAACAACATTGAGCAGCATCAACCAAAAAATATCGCAGATATACGCCAACTGCCACAATTAATCGGCTTTAGCAAAGAAATTGCTGACCAAAACCAAAAACTCAAACAATTTTTACGCAAGAATTTATATCACCATTACAAAGTAAACCGTATGAGTGCAAAAGCCGCCCGTATTGTACGTGAGCTTTTCACTGCATTTTTTGAGAATACCGGCTTGCTGCCAGACGAGTTTCAGGTCTATGCAGAGCTAGATAAAGCACGGGCAGTGGCAGATTATATCGCTGGTATGACAGATCGTTTTGCAATACGCGAACATCGCAAGTTATTTACCGTTGAAGAATATTTGTAATAAATTTCAGTTTGACTGTGAAACCCTTTTTATATTAAGCACTTTTTTGCTGCGTTTACGTTTTAAAAGCTTACAAAGTGCTAGGTTCTTATTATCCAAGTTATTTAATTTAGGCACACCGCATGAGCACATATAGTGAAATTGAAGCAAATGATTTATTCAACATGATGGCAACACAGCCATTGTTATTAGTTGATGTACGCAATGACGATGAGGTGGCACGCGGCATAATTGCCGGCGCAGTGCATATTCCATTGGCGATGTTACCTGCACAATGTGAACCATTAACTAAGGCAGATAATGTCGTTTTTTATTGTCACAGCGGCATCCGCTCTGCCCATGCGGCGGCATTTGCGGCGAACCAAGGTTGTAAAAACGTATATACCTTAGTCGGTGGCGTGTTAGCGTGGAGCAAAGCCGGCCTGCCATTTTTTGCAAAAGATAATGAGGCTAAGCGCTAATGGAGTTTGATAAGGAAGTGGACGCGACAGGACTGAAATGTCCATTACCCATTTTACGTTGTAAAAAAGCCTTGAGCGAAATAGAATCCGCTCAGGTACTAAAAATAACCGCTACCGACACGGGCGCAGTGAAAGATTTTAAAGCGTTTTGCACACAAACTGGCCATACACTTTTGCAGCTTGATGAGGCGAATAGTGTGTATGTTTTTTACATCAAAAAACGCGTAGTTTAGTTTGTATTAAATGTATATTTTTTAAATACACCGCTCATAATCACTGTGAGATTAAAAAGGGAGCATCAGCTCCCTTTTTATTATTCATGACTTTTCACTTAATACACTTGCCAATTAATCACCGATCATTTTAACTTAGCCAACTGGTTTTGTAGCTTGTCGACACTGGCACTAAACTCTGCGACGCGAGCTTTTTCTTGCTCAACTACAGCAACTGGCGCGCGCGCTACAAAACTTTCGTTGTTAAGCTTGCCGTTAGCCTTGCTAATTTCGCCTGCTAGTCGGGCAATTTCTTTACCCAAGCGCTCTTTCTCAGCGGCCACATCAATCTCAACTTTTAGCATCAGCTTAAAGTCTTCAACCAACATCACTGGCGCGTCTGCTTCTGGCAATTCAGTCACAATAGCGACATCTTCTAGCTTAGCCAGGGCTTTTAAATACGGTGCATATAGCGCTAACTTCTGCGCATCTCCAGCGGCAATTAATGGCACACGCGCCGCAGGAGAAATATTCATTTCCCCACGTAGGCTACGGCAGGCATCAACCGCTTGCTTGAGTAAAGCCACCCAAGATTCTGCAGCTTCGTCTATTTTGCTCGCTTGAACTTTTGGATAAGACTGTAACATAATGCTAGCGCCAGAAGCGTCAGCCTTAATTCTGCCGCTCATAGGGCCTATGGTTTGCCAAATTTCTTCGGTAATAAACGGCATAATCGGGTGCGCTAAACGCAATATTGTTTCTAGCACTCTTAACAATGTACGACGCGTTGCGCGCTGTTCTGCATCGCTGCCGTTTTGTACTTGTACTTTTGCCAGCTCTAAATACCAATCGCAATATTGATCCCAGACAAATTCATAAATCGCTTTTGCCGCCAGATCAAAACGGTAGTCGGTAAAGGCTTTTTCAACCTCAGCTTCTGTCCGTTGCAAGGCTGAAACTATCCAGCGATCTGGTTGAGAGAAGCTCAAATAGCCCTCAGCTTGCGTACTACAATCTTCTATACCGCAATCTTGGCCTTCTGTGTTCATCAACACAAAGCGCGTGGCGTTCCAAAGTTTATTGCAAAAGTTACGGTAGCCGTCGCAGCGTTGTAAATCAAATTTAATATCGCGACCTGGGCTGGCTAACGCAGCAAAGGTAAATCGCAGCGCATCTGTACCATAAGCATTAATACCTTCCGGGAATTCTTTGCGCGTGTTTTTCTCAATTTTTGTCGCATCTTTTGGATTCATTAAGCCAGTAGTGCGCTTTTTAATCAAATCTTCCAAACTAATGCCATCAATCAAATCAATCGGATCGAGCACATTGCCTTTAGATTTACTCATCTTTTGGCCTTCAGCGTCGCGAATCAAGCCATGCACATACACATGTTTGAACGGAATTTTGCCGGTGATGTGTTTGGTCATCATGACCATACGCGCCACCCAGAAAAATATAATATCGAACCCTGTGACTAGTACGCTAGAAGGCAGAAACTGTTGCAAGGCTTGGTTTTGCGCATCAATCGCCTCATCGCCGGTCCAATCTAAGGTTGAAAACGGCCATAAAGCGGATGAATACCAAGTATCTAGCACATCATTATCACGGGTTAAATAGCCGGAATAACCATCGACTGCTGCCAGTTTTTTTGCCTCGACTTCATCGTGCGCGACATAGACTTTGCCATTTTCACCATACCAAGCAGGAATCTGATGGCCCCACCATAATTGGCGTGAAATACACCAATCTTGGATATTGTTCAGCCACTGGTTATAAGTATTTACCCAGTTTTCAGGGTAAAACTTAATTTCGCCACTAGCGACTACATCCAAAGCTTTTTGCGTAATGCTTTTGCCATCGGCGCTAGGCTTACTCATAGCAACAAACCATTGGTCAGTCAGCATAGGCTCAATAATCACGCCAGTACGGTCACCGCGTGGCACTTTGAGTTTGTGTTTGTCAGTTTTAACTAAATAACCTTGTGCGTCTAGATCTGCCACCACTTGCTTACGTGCCGCAAAGCGTTCTAAACCTTGATATTGCTCAGGTGCGGCATGATTGACAAAGCCTTCTAAAGTGAGAATGCCTATCATGGCTAGACCATGACGCTGACCAACCGCATAGTCGTTAAAATCGTGCGCTGGCGTTACTTTAACCACGCCAGTGCCAAACTCTTTATCGACATAATCATCAGCAATAATAGGGATTTCACGATCGCATAACGGCAATTTTACATGCTGACCTATCAGATGCATATAACGCTCATCTTCAGGATGCACCATCACAGCGACATCGCCCAACATCGTTTCTGGACGCGTTGTGGCCACGGTAAGTGTGCCTTCACCGCTAGCAAGTGGATAGTTGATGTGCCACATAGAGCCATCTTCTTCTTCCTGTACTACTTCTAAATCTGAAACGGCAGTGCCTAATTTCACATCCCAATTGACCAAGCGTTTGCCGCGATAAATCAGACCTTCGTTATACAAACGGACAAAGGTTTCGGTCACGGTTTTATTCAAACCTTCATCCATCGTGAAGCGCTCGCGGCTCCAATCTGGCGACGTGCCTAGACGGCGCATTTGTTTCGTAATGGTATTACCTGAGTATTCTTTCCATTCCCAAACTTTTTCTAAAAATTTCTCACGGCCTAAATCATGGCGGCTAACACCTTGCGCGTCCAACTGACGCTCTACCACTATTTGCGTAGCAATGCCGGCATGATCTGTGCCAGGTTGCCATAGCGTATTATCGCCACACATACGGTGATAACGCGTCAGTGCATCCATCAGTGTTTGGTTGAAGCCATGCCCCATGTGCAGCGTGCCGGTAACGTTTGGTGGTGGAAGCAGGATGCAGAAATTATCTTTAACTTCTGGGTTCAAGCCTGCAGCATAATAGCCTTTACTCTCCCAAAATTCATACCAGTGACTTTCAATGGTTTTTGGATCGAAGGATTTAGCAAGTTCACGAGCTAGCGCGTTTGTTGGTGTATTTAGAGTAGTCATATAGGCATAATTTTACCACAGCCGCTTTCAGCTATGAATAATCTACTTTGGCTGGTAATTAATGTGTTTCAGCTTTGCACAAGTTAAGCTTGCCGCCTTATGGCTTTCTAAAATCCCCATCACCTAGCATCAGCGGCCCAACTTTTTCCCAATACTTAGAAAAACGTTTTAGGTGTTGTCGGCTAATTTCCACTTCGGCAAACTTAGTGGCAGGCTGCCATTCAGGTGAAAATGGCATGAGCCGTTGTTTAATTTTAGTATTTGGCGTGTCTTGCGTAATAACCTGACCCACGCCGCGTGCCGTCAGCACTTCATAAGTATCACCCAACCAAACTTCCACATCTTCCATTTCACTCAAACAGTCAGCGACAAACTGCAAGCGATTAAGCGACCACTCACCATGAATTTGCGGATCAAATACAAAAATTTTAGGCAACTGCCTCATGAGTAAAACGTGTGCAGCAGAAAGCATTTCATCATGTATAAAAACCGCGAGGCCTGAAACGCCAGAAATTGCATGTTTAGCTGGCGGCGTTAGCGTATATTGTTTAGCTGTTGGCAACAGCGCCGCTTTAAATAGACGCTCATTTAATACTTCGTAACTTGCATCGAAGGGACAAGCAGCGGTACAACCCGCGCAATATTTGTCACCAGTAAATCTGGCTAAGTTCTCTTTGTTAAAAAAATAAGGTTTTGCGCTAAAAGTAGACGCCACCCATTGCCATGAAAGATGATTGCTGGCGCTATCACCGTCCAGCAGATGCGCTTCAAACCAATCCGCGGCTGCACGCCAATCTATTTTAAGATGATGCACAACATAACTGGCAAACCACATACGCGCGTGGTTATGCATGTAACCGGTATCTAGTAGCTCATGAACAAAACCATCCATACAGGGCAAACCAGTGTTGCCTTTTGTGACGAAATCGTTCAAAGGAGCATAGCCAATGTCAACTTTGGACGGCTCCATCTCACTATAAATGGCGTTGCCCTCAGCAAACCAAACTTGCCGCCAATAATCGCGCCAAGCAAATTCAAATAACAATTTTTCTGCCGACCGTCCAAAGCGAGTTTTTATCGTAGTAAAAGATTCATTTAAAGTAATACAGCCGTGTCTTAAATAAGGGGACAAATGCGTCACCGCGCCATTGATGAAATTGCGGTTACTATTATAGGCAACCGCATCAATATCATTGAGTTTTTTCAGGCCATTAACACGCCCGCCAGCCCATTTATGCTGCAAATCAGGACCTATGGCGGCAGGAAATTGACGCTTAATATATTGCAAACGCTCTTCAGCGTCACAAGGGATGCTGAGTTTCTCTACGTGGCTCATTAAAATACTCACTTGAAAGTTCTGACTCGGTTTAATGGCATACTGTTTATAAATACAGCTTATTTACGAAGTTTTTCTAAACTTTATATGTCACACTTTTTATTGGATTGTTGTGCAATAATAATCGTTCAAAGAATGTGTCGTTAAATTAAAATTCTACCAAGGGTAAAAAATGATAGAACCAATGTGGATGTGGGGCGCGCTAGGTCTAGTTTTGCTTGGTATAGAAATGGCGACAGGCACTTTTTACGTGCTTTGGTTTGGTGTCGCAGCATTATGTCTTGCGCTTGCAATATGGTTTTTTCCTGAAATGCCAAGCGCCGTTCAGTATGCAATGTTTTCTGTATTATCCTTGGGTTCTTTAGCGACATGGCGTCTCATCTACAAAAAAACTGCGACAGATTCTCGCGTAGGGCAATCGCTTGGTGAAGAAATCGGCCGCGTAGGAACGGTTAGTGAAACCTGCAGTGCAACTAAGAGCGGTAAAATTACTTTTACGCAAGGCTTGATGGGTAGTCGCATATGGGTTGCAGTAAGCAATGAGATCATTGAAGTTGGTAGCAATGCCAAAGTAGTGGCGGTCGAAGGCAATGAGTTAAGAATTGTAAAAATTAGTGAATAGTTTTAAAAACATATATATCCATTTAGGAAGCCAATATGACCGAATTTAGTTTTGTACTGATATTTATAGCAATCGTTGCCATTATTAAAGGCGTCCGCATTGTGCCGCAGGGCGAAGAGTGGGTGGTTGAACGTTTAGGAAAATTTGCCGGCGCACTTAGCCCAGGACTACATGTCATTAATCCTGTTTTCAGCAAAATTAGCTATAAAGTGACCACCAAAGATATTATTTTAGATGTGCCTCAGCAAGAAGTGATCACCCGAGATAATGCCGTAATTTTGGCCAATGCTATCGCATTTATTAAAGTCTCAAATATCGAACGCGCGGTGTATGGCATTGAAAATTTCAAAGAAGCCATGCGTAATATGGTGCAAACCAGCTTGCGCTCTATTATTGGCGGCATGGATTTGAACGAGGCGCTAACCTCACGTGACCGCATTAAAGCTGAGCTTAAGGCCGCCATTGCTGATGAAGCGCTTGATTGGGGCCTAACTGTTAAATCGGTAGAAATTCAAGACATCAAACCATCTTCAAACATGCAAGATGCAATGGAAAGACAAGCAGCGGCAGAACGTGAACGGATTGCCGTAGTGACGGAAGCCGAAGGCGCTAAACAATCACTCATTTTAAATGCAGAAGCTAGGTTGGAAGCAGCGCGTAAAGATGCAGAAGCGCAAATGGTGGCAGCGCATGCTTCTGCTGAATCCATTAAATTTATTACGGAAGCAGTCAAAGAGAACAATGCCTCTGCCATGTTCTTATTGGGCGATCGCTACATTACCGCACTGCAAAGCATGTCATCATCGTCAAACAGTAAAATTATTGTGATGCCAGGTGATTTAGTCGGTGCGGTTAAATCTTTGGTGGGTGGTAAGTAATTTTCTTAAATTCTCTACCTCTAAAAAGAGGTAGAGAATTCATGTGCTTGATATTTCGTATGCGGGTGATTTAAACATGGCTAAGATTTCTGAGTATAAAAACGTATCTGGTTGCGGCCGTTCTGTTTTGCTTCGTACATAGCTACATCTGCACATTTAATGATTTGATCTTGGCTGTATTCACTGCCATTAAATAGCATAATGCCAATGCTGGCAGTGCTAAGATGGTCTACTGTGGTCTCTGCTACCCCGTTATCAGCAAGATTGAATATGTAGGGGACTGATAGCGCAGCTCGTACTTTTTCTGCGACGACTGCTGCTTGCATTTTTGCTGTTAAAAAATCTACGTCTAACTCATTTAGCATCACAACAAACTCATCACCGCCTAACCGCGCAACGGTATCTATTTTGCGTACGCAGTCATTAAGTCTGTCAGATACGCTCATTAGCATTAAATCACCTACGCTATGGCCATACTGGTCGTTTATTGGTTTGAAGTTATCTAAATCAAGCATGATTAATGCTGCATGTTGACCACTGCGGTTACAGGCCGTCATTATTTGTGTCAATCTATCGTTAAACAAGCGGCGGTTAGGAAGTTGCGTCAAGTGGTCGCGAAATGCTAAGTTACGTATTATTTCATCTGATTTTTTTCGTAAAGTAATATCATGAATAATCGAAAAGAAAAGGTTCTTGCCTCTATAATCAACAGTGGAAATATGCACTTCAACTGTTTTAACTTCATTGCTAGCTAAACGATGCTCAAATATAAATCGGTTCTGAACCCCAAGAATTGCTTGCTGCCTTTGTTCATGAATTTCCGACTCGGGTTGTGCGTTGATTTTATTAACATCCATGCCACGCAAACTTTCCAATGAATAGCCGTAAAATTCGACTGCGGAAGGATTTGCATCAACAATCATGCCAGTTTCATAATTAATCAATAACATAATGGCATCATGCCGCTCGAATAGCTGGCGATAAATTTCCTCGCTTTCTCGTAAATCAGCCATAGAAGCAACTTTATTGGAAAGCGCGGGTTTCTTCATACCGAATGTTTGTTGAGCAGGTGTAAGCGGTACCCGCTTAATAGATGGTTGCGAGGATGCTAAGTCTGTAATTGAGCGAGTTGTTAGTGTATCAATGACCATGTTCAGACGCTTGATCTCGGCTAGTAAACCATGCTGGTTTATTTCATACGTGTTATCTTGCGGGAACAATACACTTCCTTAATTTTGCTTAATGAAAAAACGAGTTAAGTTTTATTTCAGTACTTTTTACAACACTTTATTATACCTAAGTGTATTTTAGTGCAAATGGTAATACTTTAGTATAATTTTTTGTAGTTGGTGTTATTAATTTGTCCTTGTATATTAAATGGTGATTCACGGATTAAAGGCACCGGCTAAAAGAGAAGTAAGCCGGCTTTATGGAAGTATTTGTATATCGATGTATTTGAAAAAATGAGGTATTGGACTGAATAAGTTGAAGTTTAGCTTAATCAAAAATCAGTACTTTATAAGCAAAAATTTGCAGGTTGGGAAGTTGATTGTTACGGTTGAATTTAGTGCTTAGCCTGAACTAACTTCTGAACCACCAAACTGCCTACCATATCGCCCTCAACATTGACTGTGGTGCGCAGAGTATCTAATAGCCTATCAATCGGCAGTAAAATAGCAATGGCTTCTGCCGGCAATCCTACTGATTGTAGCACCATCACCATGGTCACCATGCCAGCACTGGGAATGCCAGGTGCGCCCATCGCAGCAATCATAGCGGTAAAGAATACTATTAGCTGCTGTGCAAAACTTAACTCAATACCGGCTAAATTAGCAATGAATAATGCAGCAGCAGCTTCGTATAAAGCCGTGCCATCCATATTGATAGTCGCGCCTAACGGGATGACAAAACCGGCGATTTCTGGCTTCACTTTTAAATGCTGGGTAGCGCAACGCAAGCTAACAGGTAGCGTGGCCGAGCTAGAGCTGGTCGCAAAAGCTGTGACCAAGGCTTCCCGTGCTCCACGCCAAAACCACAGCGGCGATTTCTTGGTGAATAGATACAAGATTAAGGGCAATATTACTACGCCGTGTAATAAGGTTGTACCTATCACCACTGCGACAAACTTGGCCAAGGTGCTCAACATTGCCACATCTTGCACGGCGACTAGCTTAATGAGTAGCGCCATAATGCCCAATGGCGCTAAGCGCATCACCCAACCGACTATTTGCATAGTCACTTCTAGACCTTCTTGCAATACCGAGAGTATGTTTTTGTAACGCTCGCCACCCATCACTAACGTAATGCCCAAAATAAGCGCAAAAGTAACCACTGCCAACACGTTTCCTTGCGATAAGGCTGTGAACGGATTGATGAATAAGCCATGCAGAAACTGTGCAAAGAACTCTGCTAGAGGTAACTGCTTGGCTTCAAAATTTTGCATGGCATGTTCAAACATGGCTAAATGCAAGCCTGCGCCGGGCTTAAAGTAATTGCCAGCAATAAGGGCAAGGCTAATGGCGATGGCCATGCTCAAAATGAAAAATACTAGCGTTGTTACCCAAACGCGATGCATTTGTTGATGTTGCCGCAAGTTAGCAATGCCCACAGCAATGGAGCAGAACACCAGCGGAATTAAAATCATTTTGAGTAAATCAATAAACAGCGTACCGACAAGTCCAGAAGCATATAGACCGGTTTGTACTACGTTGTTTTCAGCACCCATTTTGTGAAAATATAAGCCAATAACAACCCCAAAAACTGCACCTAAGAGAATCTGGATATTGAGGCTAGGAAGTTTCATGGGTTCGACTCTTTAAAAGGCGTGAAGGCAATGAAGTGTTTTGCTCGTCAATACCGATTTTTGGGAATGGCGAGCTTAGGTTTTTTACGCTTTAACGGCTTTAACTTTCACCGTTTTTGGTTTGCTAACTTTATCTGTAGTTGTGGCTTCTTTTGCTGCTTTGACTACTTTTTCTTTAATTACCTTTTCCTTAACAACTTTCTCTTTAATAACTTTGGCCACTTTAGGCTTGGCAAGTTTTTCAGCGGCAGTCGTCACGCTTGCAATATCTACGTTCTCAGTTGCAGGCACTTTTTTGCTAGCAGCTTTTTTAACTGGCTTTTCAGTAAGCACTTCAACTTCTGTAGTTACAGCTATAGTTGCAGGCTTAGTTTTTTTCTCAGGCGCAGTAGGATCAATTTTTTCAAACACAGCGGCAAAAAAGCCATCGGTATGATGTAAATGCGGTAATAATTTTAAATATTTACCGGTATCTAAATTAATTTGCTGTTGGCTTAGAATTTCTGCTGCATTGAGCAATTTAAATTCTGGATGTGTGGCCAAAAATTGTTCTGCAATCTGCTCGTTCTCATCACTCAATAAGCTGCAAGTTGAGTAAATCAAACGGCCACCAGCCTTAGTGAGCTTAGAAGCTCGCGCTAAAATCCGCGCTTGTTTCTCTGTTAGTTCAGCCAAGTCTTGTGGCGTTTGGCGCCATTTAAGGTCGGGGTTACGGCGCAATGTGCCTAAGCCGGTACACGGCGCATCGACTAGTACGCGATCAAACTTACCGTTTAAGCGTTTAAGTTTTGGGTCGTTTTCACTGCTAATACTTTGTGCATTTAAATTGCTTAAACCAGAGCGTTTTAAGCGTTGGCCTAAACTGTGTAAACGTTTTTCTGACACATCAAACGCATACAAACGGCCGGTATTACGCATTAATGCGCCCATTGCCAATGTTTTACCGCCTGCACCGGCACAAAAATCTGCAATCATCATGCCGCGTTTTGGCGCTACTAAATGGGCCAAAATCTGGCTACCTTCGTCTTGTACTTCAATTTGGCCTTCAGTAAATAATACGTGGCGGCTGATATTCAAACGCAATGGCATACGCAAGCCTATTGGTGAATAAGGTGTATTGGCAATATTAGCTTCGCCAGTAGTATTTTCGGCAATAAATTTAGCCATCACTTCATCGCGCGTGGCTTTAATGGTGTTTACACGTAAATCTAACGAGGCAGATTCATGCATGCTACGGGCAATAGTCAGCGCTTCTTTTTCGCCGTATTGCGTTGCTAGTTTGTCCCATAACCAATCGCGCACATCAGCTTGCACGGCTAACGGCAAGTTTTCGGTCGATTTAGCTTTAATGGTATGTGCCCATTCAATTTGTTGCTCGGTCAGCATAGGTTCTATTTTTTGTATGCTCATCCCTTGAATGCGTAACATCCAAGCCAGTACTAGCTTACGCGCATCGTCAGGATCGTTATCATCATTGGCGGTGACCGCACTTAAAAAACGTAAACGACGCAATACGCCGTAAACACTTTCAGCCACAAACGCACGCTCTTTCGTGCCTAAATCACGATTGTTGCGAAAAAACTCGCTCAATTTCACATCCGCTGGGCTGTTAAACTCAAGTAGATTAGATAACATTACTGCGGCTTGCCTGATTAAATTGGGCGTCATTTGATTCTCTTTATAATAATTTTATGGGCCCCTTTTTAAATGAGCCCGATGCTGATTTACGGTGTTGCTGATTCTTGTTCTGTTACGGCGACAGGTGTTTCTGTTTTTAAGTTAGTCATTAACAGCTCATAAACTTTACCTTTTTTTTCCGTTTCCCGTATTTTAACAGGTACGTACTGATAATCTAAGGCTAACCACAATTCTGTTTTCTTTTCGCTCTCCGCCCCGATTCGCATCAGGTGCATCGTATTGATATCACCTATTTTAGTGGCAATTATTTCTTCACCCTCAAAACTATAATCGTAAGACCCAATTTTTTTACCATTGGTAATGCTTAAATGCATGCTTTGCATGGGAGCAACAAACATAAATTGATACATAAAGCTTAGTAAATCCTGCGTACCGCTTGGTAGTTTGAGCAATTGATCGCCATTTGCGCTGTGCAAACTTAATTGCTGATTGCGCCAATCAAAATAAGCGTTAAAGGTTTTATTGGCCTTACTGCCAAATTGATATAAATAATGCTCAGGCTGCAAGCCAGATTGAGTTAAGTTACCTTCGCTGATTTGCAATAAATCGGGAATCAGGAGCGATGCCAAGCCTTTCGCCTGAATCAAACTCTTCAAATTATATTGCTTATTGTTCGGCAGTAATTGAAAGATTATTTTAGCTTTACCTGCCGCACTGGCATTTACTTTTGCGCCAATGTCGGTGCGCACATCAAACTCGGTTTCAATATAGTGATAAGCCTGCGAGTTGATTGCTATGCCACTTTCCTCTGGTACTTGAGCTACAGACTCTTGAGTTTCGGTTAATTGAGTTTTGGTTTCTTGAGCGTCGGTTTTTTGAGTAATCGTCGCTAATCCTTGCGTGTAATCATCAGAAATTTTTGGCGCGTCCGCTTGGTTTGTTGGCATCGCATCGTTAAGTGCTGTAGTCTCGGTTGTTGGTATAGTCGGCTCGGGCGCTGCCAGCGCTGGTGGATTTGGTTTAGCGATTATTTTCTTAGGTATTTTTTTTAGTAACGCGGGTTTTGGAAAGGCTAATCTGGGTAAAGCTGGCGGCAAAACTAATCGCGCCTCAATGATACTGTGCTGATCTTGCGTATTGATTGAATCAATAAAAAACTGATCGATGATCAAAAAGTGCAGAAAAACAGACAACAAAAGTGCCGTGGCAAGACGTCGATAACTTACATTCTGCCAAATGGATTGCCAAAACGTATGCAATCCGCTCCATTTAAAGTTACTCCACATGTAACTCGGTTAATGTTTGTTCTAGCTTTTGCCCATTATCATCCACAATCAGAATGCGCACCGGTACATAGTGCTGCTCAACAGCCAGCCAAAGTTCTTTGGTTTCTTGCGGTTTGTTAGCATCTAATGGCGCAGGCGGCAGTAAATGTAAGGTTTTATATTGCGTACCTGCTAGCTCTAGCACCTCTTGCTCGGCGTTAATTTTATATAGGTACTGATTAAGCTTTTTACCTGTGGTGAGTGTAACGGTAATGTCATTTTTAGGTGGCGCCGGTAAAAACATGAACTGATACGGATAGCTCGCTAAATCCTGCGTACCTGGTACTAGCTCAGCCTCTTTAAGCTCGCCTTTGACCGTCATACGTAGCGCGTTTTTAGACCAATCAAAGTCTGCCAGTAAGGCTTTTTTCGGATTATCGCCTTGTTGCAATTCAAAGTGTGTTGGCTTTAAACCTTGGCTAGTCAGCTCGCCTGAACTGCTTAATTTGCGTTCGCCAAACAACGCATATATACCAATGCCTTTGGTGATGCTTTCAACTTTATAAGTACTGCCTGAAATGATAAATTTTTCATATACATTGGCAAATGGCAAGCCATTTTTAGTGACTTCGTAGCTGGCTTGAATATGTTTAGGCGTGAGCGTTTGGGCGGAGGCTGAAGCAGAAATAAAACAAAATATAACGCTTAACACTGAAATATAAGGTGCTGAAATATAACTTGGCACAAGAACTCCTCAATAAAAATACATCAGTACTCAACGTATGAGGTTTGCATTTTAGCGACAAATAAATAATTTTATTTGTCGCTAAAGTCAAAGGCTAAAAATTACGCTTGTTAAGCAACGCTTGTTAAAAACGGTTTGTTAAACAACAATAGTTGGCGCTTCACCAGCTTGCTGTGCGCGAATAGACCCAATTTCAAATACGCTTTCACCAGCGTCTGATAACAGTTTTTGCGCAGCTGCCGCTTGTTCTTTAGCCACAATCACCACCATGCCGATACCACAATTAAATGTTTTGTACATTTCACTGTCAGTCACATTGCCTTGCGCTTGCAACCAAGTAAATAAAGGTGGCATAGTCCAGCTGCCTTTTTTGATTTCAGCAGTTAAACCAGCCGGCAATACGCGTGGTACGTTTTCAGTAATACCGCCGCCGGTAATGTGTGCCATGCCTTTTACTGGCAATGTTGCAATCAGTTGTAGTAACGGTTTTACATAAATACGGGTAGGCGCCATCACTACATCTTTGAATGGCTTGCCATGAAAATATGACTCAAAATCAATGCCTGAGTTTGCAATTAACTTGCGAATAAGTGAATAGCCATTTGAATGTGCGCCGCTTGAAGCTAAGCCTAACACTACATCACCAGCGGCAATAGTCGTGCCGTTGATAATACTTTCTTTATCGACACAACCTACTGCAAAACCAGCCAAATCATATTCTCCAGCCGGATACATGCCTGGCATTTCTGCGGTTTCACCACCCACTAGCGCACAGCCAGATTGCTCACAACCTTCGGCAATGCCTTTAATGACCTGTGCTGCCGTGCCCACTTCTAACTTACCGCAAGCAAAATAATCTAAGAAGAATAATGGCTCAGCGCCTTGCACTAAAATATCGTTCACACTCATGGCGACTAAATCAATGCCCACGGTATCGTGCTTATTCAACTCAAAAGCTAATTTAAGTTTAGTGCCCACGCCATCGGTACCAGACACCAACACTGGATTTTTGAATTTTTTAGGCATTTCAAATAATGAGCCAAAGCCGCCGATTCCGGCCAATACTTCTGGGCGCATGGTGCGTTTTGCATAAGGTTTAATTTGTTCGACTAGCGCATCGCCAGCTTCCATATCTACGCCCGCGTCACGATAGCTAATGGATGTTGTATTGGTAGAAGATGTAGTCAAAATGGCTCTCGCTTAGTAATAAAAGATGAGTAGTAAATTTGTGGTTTAGTATGCTTTTAGGAAGTTACTTACTATTTAAGTATAATTTTAACCTATATGACGACTGAACCCAAAAAAACAGCTGTAAAAAACCTATTTATCGACAACCGCTGGCTAATTTTGGCTACTGTTTTTGTATTTTTGATTTATTTGTTATTGCCGATACTGACACCGTTTTTAGTTGCCGCAATTTTGGCTTATATTTGCGATCCCTTGGTCGATAGGCTTTGTTTAGTTGGCATAGGGAAATTCTTACTAGGCCGCACCTTAGCCACTGTGCTGGTGATGATCGCTATTTTTGGCGGCATCACTTTACTGTTGTTGATTTTAATCCCGCTCTTGCAAAAAGAATCGATATTAATGATAGAGCGCCTCCCCAGCCTGATTAACCATATTCGCGCCCTGATGGATCCGTGGTTACAAGCCAAATTTGGCATCAGTTTCTCCATAGACAGCGCTCAGATTCAAGAAATTGTCAGCAAAAACTGGAAAACTGCCGGTAGCTTATTGGGCGACGTGCTGATTATGGCTGGCAATAACGGCATGGCACTCATTAACGTAGTGGCCAATATTTTATTGTTGCCCGTTGTGCTGTTTTATTTACTGCGTGATTGGGATGATTTTGTCGCAGGTCTAGCTAGACTTGTTCCAAGAAGTTGGCAAATTAAAGCCGGCGCAGTCGCCACTGAAATTGACTTGGTATTATCTGAATTCTTGCGTGGGCAACTGTCTGTAATGTTGGCCATGACTGTTTTTTACGCTTTGGGCTTATGGATGATAGGCATGAGAATGGCCTTGCCTATTGCTTTAATTGCCGGCCTGTTGGGCTTTGTGCCGTATTTAGGCTTTGCCATAGGCTTTGGCCTGGCTTTGATTGTGGCCGCCTTAGAGTTCAGCAGCCTTGGCCAGTTGATGCCAGTATTATTAGTGTTTGGCCTTGGCCAATTGCTAGAAAGCATGGTGCTTACGCCGATATTAGTTGGAGACCGGATCGGGTTGCATCCGGTGTTGGTGATTTTTGCTTTGCTCGCAGGCGGTCAGCTATTCGGCTTTGCTGGGGTATTACTGGCGTTACCAGCCAGCGCTGCTATTGCAGTTGGTTTACGCCATGCCAAAGAAAATTATCTCAATAGTAATACATATCTCAATGATTAATCTATCCATGAATAATCTCTAATTAATCATCAAATAACGTATTCAAGCAGCTAGGCATTCAAATAAAGCAATGAAACAACTTCTACTCGATATTAAACCTGCGGCGCCACCGACTTTACTCAATTTTATTGAAGGGCAAAACGCAGAAGCGCTGGCCAGCTTAAATTCGGTGCTAGCTCAACAAGCGCCATCCAACTTTATTTATTTGTGGGGTGAAACTGGCAGTGGGAAAAGCCATTTATTGCAAGCCTGCAAAGCGCTTAATCTCACTAATCAAAACTCGGCCGATCAAAGCTTTGTGGATCAAGACTTAGTCAGCCATAATTTCATCGTTATGGATGATGTCCATTTACTGGATAACGATGCACAAATTGAATTATTTAACACCTATAACCAACTGAAAGAAAATGGCGGAACACTTATTACTGCTGGTTTACACGCGCCTACGCAAATGCATTTACGAGGCGATTTAGCCACCCGACTGGCTTGGGGTTTGGTTTATCAACTACAGCCCTTAAACGATGCGGAAAAAGCTTTAGCTCTGCAAAATCACGCCGCTGAACGTGGTATACGCTTGCCAAGTGAGGTGGTTGAATATTGCCTGCGTTATTTACGTCGTGATTTATCTACCTTAATGGCCACCTTGGATGCCCTTGATGAGTGGTCGCTCACCACTAAAAAGCCTGTCACCGTGCCAATGTTGCGACATTTATTGCAGCTGAACCTTGAGATTTAAAATCTTAAAATTTGGATCTAATGCCTTTAAGGCAAACTTATGAACAGTCACTTGTTGTTAGTATTTATCGCTTTTCTATTAGTGCTGCTTAATGGTTTTTTTGTAGCGGCCGAGTTTAGTCTGGTTAAAATGCGTAGCACGCGCGTGCGTACCATCGCAAAAACATTAGGCTGGCGCGGACGCATATTAGCTAAAGTACATGTCAATTTAGATGCGTATTTATCGGCCTGTCAGCTGGGCATTACCTTGGCCTCATTAGGTTTAGGCTGGGTGGGAGAGCCGGCTTTTGCCGCATTAATCGAGCCGCTGCTTGAGCAGGTTGGCGTGACTAACGTAAAGCTGATTCATAGCATCGCCTTCATTTTCGCTTTTTTTACCATTTCATATTTACACATTGTCATTGGCGAATTAGTGCCAAAATCTTTGGCTATTCGTATGTCTGAAAGAGTGGGGTTATGGACGGCGCCAGCTTTATATGTTTTTTATTGGGCGATGTTTCCTTCTATCTGGATACTCAATCAAAGTTCTAATTTAGTGATTACTGCTTTGAAGTTAAAGGCCAAGGCTGGACATGACGCCCAATATTCTTCAGAAGAGCTCAAGTTGATTTTGCGTAGTTCGCGCCCTAGTGATGCTTTTAGCCATGATGAATGGAAGGTGCTGGCGCAAGCCATCGATTTTAGAGAGTTAGAAGTTTCTGATTTAATGCACCCGTTTAATGAAGTGGTCGCCCTGTTTGAGGCCGATTCTTTTACTGAAAACATGGCGCTCGTGTTGCAGCATCAATACAGTCGCTACCCTATAGTCAATGCCAGTGGCATGGTGACAGGTATTATTCATATTAAAGATATTTTTGTTGCACTGCGCAAAAATGCTGACTTTACCGACATTAAAAGCCTCACTAGGCCGGTAGAACAAGTTTCGCCAGACGTACATGCCACCGAAGTTTTTAGAAAACTACAAAATGGCGCACCGCATTTCACTGTAGTCGGCTACGAAAATGCACCGCCGATTGGATTTATTACACTAGATAACTTGTTAGCCGCGATGGTGGGCGATATTCGCGATGAATTTCGGCAATCACAAAGCGCCTGGACAAAATTAGATGACGGCTCATTATTAGGCAAAGCCTCGCTACCATTAAACACGCTAGAACGCACTATAGGCGTGGATATTGAATCCGAAGACGCCGACACGATAGGCGGTTTAATTTTATGGGCTTTGGGCGACTTGCCCAAAGAAGGCCAACGCATAGCGTTTAAATCTTTTGATGTAGTTGTTAAAAAAATGGTGGGTCCGCGCATATTATTGGTACGTGTTTATCCAAAAAATCTGCATCCAGAACCAGCGCCTCAGCATTAAATTATCTTAGCCCGTCATAGCGGCCGGCCTTGTTCGGTGTTAACGATTTTGGTATGGGTTTAATATACTTTAAATTAATTCTTAAGCCCCAGCGCTTACATCCGACTTTCCAAAAAGCATAAACCACAAATAACCTACAAAACCAGCTAGCAGCGAAGCTAATAAAATCGACATTTTTGCTGCATTGATAATGTCTAGGCTGCCAACAAAAGCAAGGTTGGTAATAAAAATAGACATGGTAAAGCCAATGCCGCCCAATATGCCGGCGCCAACAATATGCAACCATTTTAAGTCTGCGGGTAAACGACAAATGCCAAGCGCAACGGCGAGAAAACAAAATAAAGTCACGCCTAACGGTTTGCCTAGCACTAAGCCCAAGATTACGCCTAAGCTATTGGCGCTGCTTAGGCCTGACAACCAATCAGCACCTAGCGTAATGCCAGTATTGGCTAATGCAAAAATCGGCAAAATGATGAATGCGACTGGTGTATGTAAAAAATGTTCCAGCTTGTATGAAGGCGATTTCTTATCATCATCTTTTGCCGAAAAAGGAATGGCGAAGGCTAGCATAATGCCGGCAACCGTGGCATGTATGCCTGATTTCAGCATGAGGAACCACATCAAAACGCCGCCTATTAGATAAGGCAAAAGTGCCATCACTCTAAAGACGCGATTTAACACTATTAATAATGCCCAAACAGCCAATGCACTTACTAGATAAGCAACGGATAGTTTGGCGGTGTAAAAGGCGGCGATAATCACAATGGCGCCTAAATCGTCTATGACGGCAAAAGCCACGACAAATACTTTTAGCGAAGCTGGAATACGGTTGCCTAGAATGGCTAAAACACCTAGAGCAAAGGCAATGTCGGTGGCCATGGGGATGCCAATACCATTTTGCGTGGGTGTTGCCTGATTGAATAAATAGTGAATAAGTGCAGGCAGCAGCATGCCACCAACTGCGGCACAAATCGGAAGTAGCGCGTTTTTGATGTGGGACAGTTCACCAATATAGATTTCCCGCTCCAGCTCTAAACCTATCAGCAGAAAGAAGATGGCCATTAAGCCATCGTTGACCCAATGTTCAAGCTTTAAACCAGCGACATCAGTTTGCCACAGGCTTAAGTAATCTTGGCCAATTGGGGAATTGGTCATTGCTATTGCAATGATTGTGCAAATAATCAACAATATGCCGCTAGATTTTTCAGAGTCAAAAAACCGATTGAAAGTGTTAGATAAAATTATTGCTGCCATTTTTCTCATGCGTGACTCTTTTTAAACAGGTAATTAATCTCACCATTATCCTCGCTCAATCAATAAGTGCTGCAAATTTTCGTCACATAAATTTTAGGCATAGATTTTTGTGAGTAGAAGCAATCTTTTGCTAACATCAGTTATCATTCGTTTAATCTAAAAGATTAGCAAAGCTATCTAAACCAACTCAATCAGGCCTCACCAACTAAACCATGATTAGAATCACTGAAATTAAATTACCGCTTGAACATAAACCTAGCGATATTATTGCTGCCGTTATCAAAAAGCTAGGCATTAATGCTACGGACTTAGTTGAATATACTATTTTCAAACGTGGCATTGACGCGCGTAAAGCCAATGCCATTTTGTTAGCCTACACCTTGGATGTTACGGTTAAGGGCGAAACGAAAGTATTAGCCAAATTAACCAAAGATCCGCATGTAAAACTGGCACCAGATACTTCTTATAAATTTGTGGCGCAAGCACCAGAAAATCTAGAAAGCAGACCCGTGGTGGTTGGTTTAGGTCCTTCTGGTTTATTTGCTGCCTTAGTTTTAGCGCAGTCTGGCTTTAAGCCATTGGTGTTAGAGCGAGGTAAAGCAGTACGCGATCGCACAAAAGACACTTTCAACTTTTGGCGTAAAAGTGAGCTAAATACAGAATCTAACGTGCAGTTTGGTGAAGGCGGCGCTGGTACATTCTCCGATGGCAAACTTTACAGCCAGATTAAAGACCCGAATCATTACGGTCGCAAAGTATTAAACGAGTTTGTAACTGCCGGTGCGCCCGAAGAGATTTTATATGTCAGCCATCCGCACATCGGTACTTTTAGATTAGTCGGCATGGTAGAAAAAATGCGTGAAACGATTATTGCGCTGGGCGGCGAAATTCGCTTTGAGAGTCGTGTTGATGATATTGAAATTGCGCCTGATGCCAACGGACAAAGTCAGGTGCAAGCCTTAATATTAGCTAGTGGCGAACGTATAGCCGCGAATCACGTAATTTTAGCCGTTGGCCATAGCGCGCGTGATACCTTTGAAATGATCCATAAGCGGGGCATTTTTATTGAAGCCAAACCGTTCAGCATCGGTTTCAGAATAGAGCATCCGCAATCGCTCATTGACAATGCACGCCACGGCCCAAATGCGCAGCACCCTATTTTAGGCGCAGCGGATTACAAATTAGTGCATCATGCCAGCAACGGCCGCAGTGTGTATAGTTTTTGCATGTGCCCAGGCGGCACGGTGGTGGCTTCGGCCTCTGAAGAAGGTTGCGTAGTCACCAACGGCATGAGCCAATATTCACGTAATGAGCGCAACGCCAACGCTGGAATTGTGGTCGGCATTACGCCTGAAGTGGATTTTCCGGGTGATCCGCTGGCTGGCATGGAGTTGCAACGCAAATGGGAGCGCCAAGCATACTTATTAGGCGGCAGTACCTATCAAGCACCGGGACAGTTGGTTGGTGACTTTTTAGCCAATCAGCCTTCGACTGAGTTTGGTGCAGTGATGCCTTCATACACGCCTAGCGTACATTTAACCAATTTAGATACAGCCTTGCCAGAATATGTGATTAGCGCCATTCGTGAAGCGATTCCACAATTTGCCAAACAAATTAAAGGTTTTGACCTTGCAGACGCCATACTTACCGGCGTAGAAACGCGTACTTCGTCACCGATTCGCATTAAACGTAACGACGATAATTTGCAAAGCATCAATACTAAAGGCTTGTATCCAACTGGTGAAGGTGCAGGTTATGCCGGTGGTATTTTATCGGCCGGTGTTGATGGTATTCGCGTGGCAGAAGCAGTGGCTTTGAGTATTCGCTACCCGACATAACGCTTATTTTTGAGGTGTTGCTTTAGCTGAGAGAATTTTACGAAACTAAAGACCTACTCAATTTTATCAAATTAATTAAAAGCCAGTCATCCGGAGGAGACCGTAAAGGTCTTCTCCACAGAATATATGCGCTAAAGCACATTATTCTGAGTGAAAAGACGGGATGACTGTATTATTGCCTAATCAAATAATCAAACGCACCTAAAGCAGCCTTTGCGCCTTCACCCATGGCAATGATGATTTGTTTATAAGGCACCGTGGTTACATCGCCGGCCGCAAAAACGCCGGCTAGCGATGTTTGGCCGTGTGGATTAACCTCAATTTCACCAAACTTACTCAAATCTATACCGCTGGATTTCAACCAATCAGTATTGGGTAATAGGCCAATTTGTACAAATACGCCAGCTAAATCCAAATGATGTACGATTTCAGTAACGCGGTCTTTATAGACCAAGCCATTCATTTTTTGATTTGCACCGGTAATTTCCGTGGTCTGCGCATTCACAATGACCGTGACGTTGCTAAGGCTGTGCAATTTATCTTGCAAAACAGCGTCCGCACGTAATTTAGAATCAAATTGCAATAAAGTCACGTGCTTCACAAAGCCAGCTAAATCAATCGCTGCTTCTACACCAGAATTACCGCCACCAATGACAGCAATCTCTTTGCCTTTAAATAATGGGCCATCGCAATGCGGGCAGTAAGCCACGCCTTTGCCGCGGTATTCTTTTTCGCCAGGCACATTCATTTCTTTCCAACGCGCACCTGTGGCGACAATCACCGCTTTGCTTTTGAGTGTGGCGCCGCTTTCTAATTTGATTGAAATTAAATTGTTGTCGCTAGATGGTTGAATCAAAGCTTCTGCTCGCTGTAAATGCATGACATCAATGTCGTAAGTTTTTACGTGCTCTTCAAGCGCCGCGACTAATTTAGGGCCTTCCGTTTCTTTAACAGAAATAAAGTTTTCGATGCCCATGGTGTCCATTACTTGACCACCAAATCTATCCGCAACTACGCCAGTTCTAATGCCTTTACGTGCGGCGTAAATTGCCGCTGATGCGCCTGCTGGGCCACCGCCAACAATTAACACATCATATGGCGCTTTGGCATCTAATTTTTTAGCTTCACGCGCAATGATGCCAGAATCTAATTTTGGTAAAATTTCATCGACGCCCATACGGCCAGCGCCAAATTCTTGACCATTCATAAAAATAGTCGGTACTGCCATGATCTTGCGTTCATTTACTTCGTCTTGAAACAAAGAGCCGTCTATCATCACATGCGTAATATTTGGGTTAATGACCGCCATTAAATTTAAAGCCTGCACCACTTCTGGACAGTTATGGCATGAAAGTGAGATGAACGTCTCAAAATGAAACTCACCTTCCAGCGCAGCAATTTGCGCGATTTTTTCAGCTTCTAATTTTAGTGGATGGCCACCCACTTGTAATAAGGCTAATACCAAAGATGTAAACTCATGACCCATAGGAATTCCCGCAAAACGAATCCCTACTTGTTGCGCAACATCGTTATGCGTCTTGTCGCGCTTCACAGCAAAGGATGGTGTGCGTGCATCTTCACCGCGAATCAGCGTGATTTTGTCTGACATGCTGGCAATTTCTTCCAACAATGCCAACATCTCTTTAGAGCCTGCACTAACATCCACTGATGCTTCAAGCACAATCGGCTCTCTAAGCATTTGTAAATAGGTTTGTAGCTGGGTTTTGATCGCGGTTTCTAATGCCATGGTTATTCTCTTTGGGTATTTATTTGGTATTTATTAAGCTGAAAAAAAAGCTTTATCTTTTGGATAAAGCGATCGTTTTAAATTTCATCCCAAGCTTTTGCCTTGGGATGAAATATTTGGCGTGCTACATTAACGCTTGATTAAAGCGTGTCTAAATTAGATTTTGCCTACTAAATCTAAAGATGGTGCTAAAGTTTCTGCACCTGGTGTCCAAGCTGCAGGACAAACTTCACCTGGGTGAGCGGCAACATATTGAGCTGCTTGTGCTTTACGGATTAAATCTTCAGCAGAACGGCCAATCCCTAGATCGTTTACTTCAAGGGCTTTAATCACGCCTTCTGGATTGATTAAGAATGTGCCACGAAGTGCTAAACCTTCTTCTTCAATCATCACTTCAAAGTTACGTGTGATAGTGCCTGTTGGGTCAGCAATCATTGGGTATTTAATTTTTTTGATAGTATCAGAAGCGTCATGCCAAGCTTTATGAGTGAAATGCGTATCGGTTGATACTGAATAAATCTCAACACCCATTTTTTGGAATGTTGCGTAATGATCAGCTAAATCACCTAATTCTGTTGGGCAAACAAAAGTGAAATCCGCTGGGTAAAATACAACAGCAGACCAATGGCCTTTTAGGCTGGCTTCAGTTACTTCAATGAATTTACCGTTGTGGTAGGCTTGTGCTTTAAATGGTTTAATTTCTGTGTTTACTAATGACATAATAATTTCCCTTTGTGGTTAAAATGCTGGTTATAAAACAATTGCTGCGATAACTATTAATTTCTAAGTTTGGATTATAGGGCGCTTAGTTTAATAAATCTAATACATCATTTTAATGATATTGATAAGCTGAGCTTATGAAATATATAGTGTGACTGAATTACAAAAGACTATTTTACTAGGCTTGCGTGACTGCAATATTCTGCGTGGCCGTTTCACCTAAATTATCTACCCAAGTCACTTCAATAATGTCACCTACTTTAGCGTTCTTTAGCCGAAATGTTAAATATGGATTTTTAGAAATACCTGTTCCCCACTGCGCCTCAAGCACAATTTTTCCATTCAACGTGGCGGTGACCAATTGCACAAAATGCGCAGGGATCAGCTTGTCGAAATCATCTTTTTTGCGGCCAGTTTCCATCGCGTGACTCATTAGCACTTTCACTTCCGTCACCTCGCCCTTTAACTGGGCACGCATTTTCATATTGTCTGCATTCAGTCCGGCCATCATCCACACCCATTTTCTAATACGATAACATTTTTGGAATGGGTGAAATATTGATAGCCTGCTTTCACCACCACCTTAATATCTGAAGTGTCAGCCATTTTAATGCGCGTGATAATAAACGGCTCTGCACCATGGCTAAATTTAAAATGCGCGATCAATGGCGTCGGATTTTTTTCTACAAAAATAGACATAGTTTCAGTATTCGCAATATTGCTTTTTACTTCAACCTGAACAATCGCACCATTTTCAGCTCGGTCTGGGGCTATTATTTGAATATCCAAGCTAGTGATTTCATCGTGTATCGCTAGATTTTTGCTGGCCTCGTTTAATTTTGTTGTTTCAAATGCCGCTTTATTCCACAATGCAGCCCACGCATTAACCGGCAGCAATAATAGTAAAGAGGCGCCGCCTAGTAATAAGCTTAAAAATTTTCTACGCTGCATGCTATATTCCTATCCTTATTTTTTAATATCGCCCTGCATGCGGCGAAGTTCTTTTAAGCGTGCTTCAACCATCGATTTCTGATAAAAATCTCCATCGCTGGCTTTGCTGGCCAATTCCATTTGTTCAATAGCGCGTACCAGATCATATTTTCTATAATACGCCTCACCGAGCGCTTGTTGGCTAAGTAAGACTTTATTTTTCATGTTGTAAGCTTTCGCCAGCACATCGTAAAAATAGGCATCATCTGGGTAAAGGCTCTGTTTTTCTTGTACCAATTTTATGGCGCTATCTGCCTGCTTAATGGCTAAAAAATGCTCAGCATAACCGTAAAGCAAAGCACGGTTATCTGGGAACAAGCCTAAAGCCGCGGCATATTGCTTCGCGGCAAGTTGCGGATTGTTTTTGGCAACTTGTAAACGCGCGCTTAAATTCTCTATCATCGGGTGTGGCGGCGCATTACTTTTTAGCCATTCGACCTCTTTTTCGGCTTTTAGGTAGGCACTTTTTCTCATGTAAGCAACAGCTAAACCATAATGCTCTGCAGCCTCGTTGCTATAGCGACGTTCATGAATATTTTGCTCAAAAACCAGAATGCTAGTTTCAGTTGCACCATTATTAGCCAACAGTTTTGCACGTACATATTGAAACTCAACGCTATCAGAAACCTGCTTATAAGTCATCTGCTCCACTCGATTGGTCACGTCTGCAATACGCTCGCTGGTCAGTGGGTGGGTACGTAAAAAACTGGGTGCGCCGCCCTCAGCAAACCGCGTGCCGCGCTGCAAGGTGTTAAAAAAAGCAGGCATGGCGCGTACATCAAAACCACCACTATTGAGAATTTGCAAACCTATTCGATCAGCCTCACGCTCATACTCACGGGTGTAATCTAACTTGTTTTGCACACCAACAGCAGAGGCTGTTGTGAGCGCACCACTAGCGAGTTGCGGGTTGGCACGCGCAACTAGTAAAGCCAACGCAATGCCGGCAATATTTTTAAAAGTATCGTATTTTTGAGAGGCCAGCATGCGTGCTAAATGATGCTGTGTGACATGGCCAATTTCATGGCCTAACACGCTAGCCAGTTCAGATTCGCTATTCGAGGCCAAAATCAAACCAGTATGAACGCCCACCACGCCACCAGGCATGGCAAAGGCGTTGATAGAATTATCCTGCACCACAAAAAAGTTAAATTTAAGCTGACTATCTGGGCTGCTAGAAACTAATCGCGACCCTAAAGCCTGCAAATACGCGGTGACTTCCGCGTCTTGTACAACGTCATCACTGGTAGCAACATCTCGCAAAATTTGCTCGGCAATCGCTTGCTCTTGCAAGGGCGAAAGTACCGTTTGCGAAACATCGCCAAGTTCAGGCAAATCATTCGCCCAAGCAAAACTCGCAGTGAGCTGGGTGACAAGTAAAACGCTAATTATAGTAGTGTTTAATTTCATTGTTGCTATGATAATAGCTTTATGATTCTAGTTCAGTAGGATTTGTTAATTGAAAGTAAAATTGGGCGTAATACATCTATGAAAAATTCTGCAAATATTCTCACGCACTTTGATAATAGCGGCCAAGCACACATGGTCGATGTCGGCGAAAAAGCCCACACCAAGCGCATTGCCATTGCTAGCGGTATTATCACCATGCAGCATGCCACACTGCAACTGATTAAAAACGGTGATGCAAAAAAAGGCGACGTACTTGGCATTGCACGCATCGCCGCAATACAAGGCTCAAAACGTACCGCTGAGTTAATACCGCTATGCCATCCGATTAGCCTCACTAAAGTAAGCGTGACGTTTGATCTAGACGAAAAAATGAGTGCCATTACCATGACGGTTAGCACTGAAACTACAGGCCAAACCGGCGTAGAAATGGAAGCACTCACCGCGGTAAGCGTAGGCTTGCTGACTATTTATGATATGTGCAAAGCTGCGGATAGAGGTATGGTGATGGGCGAGATTAAACTGCTCGAAAAACATGGAGGTAATTCTGGTGCTTGGGTTGCGTAGTAGTAAGCACTAACTCCAAAACTGATTATAAGAAGATAAAGAACGGAGCTTGTCGCAAATCTGTCCCACTGAGGATAGCCAAGTAGGGTGGGCAAAACGCCTTATCTTGCACACCATTTTCATTGCGGCAAACAAACGCGGTGTGGGTCAAACGGTGTTCAAATAAAGTTGATTTGCACACCCTACTTTTAGCTGTGGCTTGTGTGCTAAATATCGTTACGCTTTTAATCGTTAAGTTCACAAGCATACGGCTTTGCGTCTATCAAAGGTGTTTCACCCAACATCAAAGCCACTACCAATTTAGCGCTAGCTGGTGCCATCGTTAAGCCATACCTAAAATGACCAGTATTCAGGTAAA
Source organism: Methylophilaceae bacterium (assembly GCA_947379975.1). Classification (GTDB taxonomy): domain Bacteria; phylum Pseudomonadota; class Gammaproteobacteria; order Burkholderiales; family Methylophilaceae; genus Methylotenera. Next base: position 61,565 of record CANCPF010000004.1, read on the forward strand.
GATTTTCAATAGAGGGGTGCGCGCCTATCGTTGGTAAATTCTCAGGTGTGCCTGGGCGCAAACCGCTCCAATGCTTGATGATAGGCTGGTCTTTTAATGATGGCATAATGGCTTCGGCTTTTGCGCTAATTTCTTCTCGAACAGCGTCTGTTACGCTGGCGTCAAAACCTACGTCTTCTAAAGTGCTACCAGCCAATAAATAGCCATCGCGGCGCGGTATCATGTAAAAACCTTCTCTGTACACAATTTGCTCTAAATTCTTTTGTGGTTTATATAGCAAAATCTGACCACGCATCGGTTTAATATTCAATTTTGCGCTAGTGTCTTTTAGCAAATCAAAACTCCATGCACCAGAGGTGACGACAAACTGATCTGCACTTAATTTATCACCATTTGTTGTTTGCCACTCGTTTAACACATCGGTTTGTTGCAATGGCATAAGTTGCGTATTTTCCAGCATGCTGACGTTGTTTTGTTCTAGCCATTTACGCATGGCTTGCATTAGGTAAGGCGGGCGAATTTGGCAAATGCTAGGAAGCCACAGCGCGTCTTCGCCACTTAAAGATTGCACGCCAAAGGCTGAGGCTTTTACTGCTTGAATTGGCACTTGATTAGACGTACACCAATGTTGAGCGGCTTGTAAGTCAAAATTAGGAAGTAGTAAAAAACCTGATTGCTCAAAATTGGCATCCACGCCCGTTTCGCGTTGTAAGCGTTCGCTCAGCACGCGGTAGGCGTTTGCAGCAGTGTTAGTGAGTGCGTTAACTTGTTCTGAATACATCCAAGGTAATAATGGAAGTATAATGCCACCACCGGCCCAAGAAGATTCGCCAGAAGTTTGGCTAGCAATCTGGTTGCGCTCGACGATGGTGACGCGGCAACCACGACCAACTAACTCCATTGCGGTCATGCAGCCAACAATGCCGCCGCCAATAATCATTACGTGGTGTTTCATTTGGATCTTCATTTGGACTTTTAGATTAGATTTTAAAACTAATTATTCAGCTTGCACTTGCCACTTATTTAAGCGCCACTCGACCTATCAATAAGGCATTTTGCGCATTGGTTAAGCCGGTGGGATGTCCAAGTAACACAATGACATCTCCTTCCGCTAATAGGCTTTCAACAGTAGGTTCCGCGCCTATGAAATTAGGTCTGCGTATAGATTTAACTTCTACCGCAAAGTTTTCTAAATGCATGCCAGCCAAAGATCGGCCAATAGCAAAACTACCGGCTGAGATAATCACCGAATGTAGCCGTACTTGTTGTTTTTCTGGATCTTCGTCTTCAGCATCTGAAATACCGTGGAAGTAACCCCTAAACAATTTATAGCGCTGTTCGCGGAAAATACGGATGCGTTTGACGACACGATTAAGTGGCACGCCTAGCAACATAAGCGCGTGTGAAGCTAGCATTAAACTACCTTCTAAAATTTCAGGCACTACTTCAGTTGCGCCGGCGGCACGCAACGCTTCCATATTAGTATCGTCCACCGTGCGCACTATGACTGGCAATTGCGGATAGTTTTCTTGCACAATATGCAATATCTTCATGGCAGCGCGGTTGTCGGCATAACTGATGACCAACGCTTTAGCACGTGCGCCGCCTGCGGCTTCTAGCACTACGCGACGTGCGGCATCGCCAAACATGACGTTTTCACCGGCAGTGGCAGCTTCTAGAACCCTTGACGGATCAATATCTAGCGCAACAAAAGGGATGTTCTCTTCTTTTAAAAACCGCCCTAAATACTGGCCGCTACGCCCATAGCCACAAATGATCACGTGGTTATGAAAATGCTTGCCAACATCGTCTATGTCTTGAACCACTTGGCCACTATTGCGGCTGTAGCTACGCACCAAGCGCCTTGCGATACGACCATTGTATTGAATAAGAAAAGGTGCAACGACCATGGAAAGTAATGCGGCCGCAAGAATGAGTTGCAGCGCTGGGCCACTAACGAGTTTTTGTTCTACGCCTAGTGCCAAAATAACAAAACTAAATTCACCTGCTTGCGCCAAAATCAAACCAGTGCGAATGGCCACGCCAGTTTCGTATTTGACGAACCTCACTACTAAAGCGACGACAGCCGCTTTAAATAAAACGAATCCGACTAAAATCAACAACACTAAACCGATGTTATGGAAAATTTCGCCTATGTTTAATAGCATGCCTACGCTAATGAAAAACAAGCCCAGCAAAATATCGCGAAACGGTGAAATGTCGGATTCCACTTGGTAACGAAATTTCGTTTCAGAAATCAACATGCCTGCGATAAAAGCGCCTAGCGCATAAGACAAACCTGCTAATTTGGTTGCGTAGGCTAATAGTAAAGTCACCATTAGTACGTTCATCACAAATAGCTCACGCGAGCGCTGGCCAGCGACTAAATTGAACCACGGGTTAATAATCCATTTGCCGATAGTAAACAGGAATAACAACATGGCGGCGGCCTTTAATAAGGCCAAACCCAATACGCTGCTTAAGTTAGCATCGGCCACACCTAGCGCTGGAATTAGCACCAAAATCGGCACCACGGCGATATCTTGAAATAGTAATACACCTATGCTCAGGCGGCCATGACGTGAGTTTAAATCAACCCGTTCAGCCAAAATTTTAGACACAATAGCCGTAGAAGACATAGTTAGAGCAGAGCCAATAACAAATGCCGCGGGCCAATCTAAGCCGGCAAGTTTAGCAATGCCCATTGCCGCTGAAAGTGTAATAAGTACCTGCGCCCCACCCAAGCCCAACACTTTTTTGCGCATGGCGTAGAGTTGTGGCAAGCTAAACTCGAGTCCAATACTAAACATTAAAAATACGATACCGAATTCGGCAAATTCACGCGTTGCATTGGTGTCGGGTAATAAGCCAAAGGTATGTGGTCCTAAAGCCAAGCCAACCAGAAAGTATGCCAACATGGCAGGTAACTGCAATGCGCGAAAAAGTGCCACTGCCAGCACTGAGCTAATCAGTAGAATTAGAATTAAAGGTAGTGTTTCGAACATGCTCTTCTAAATTAGATGTAAATTTTTATTGTTGCTTATTGTTTCACATCTATCGACGATATGACAAAAAATATAAAAATTAGACCGCGGGCACATGATATGTCTGTTGCAGTTGCAACTAAAAAAGCCGTGTGAAAGATAAAAATAAACTTATTGGGCAAAATTAATCGGCAAATTAACAGCAAAAATTGTGCCTAGATTTGAATTTTTGTTAAAAATTAGCTAATTAGTAGTCGATTAGGTCTTTATAAGTGAGACATTCCCTTTTATACTTAGCTAATAGTACTTTTAATTTTTGTGAATTTCTAAAATATCATGTCATCACACCATGTCTTCAGCCGTTAGCGCCAGCCAGCCAGTATCAGTCAAGCAGCCTACATTAGTGTTGGCGCGTGATATATTGTTGCTTGAAGCCAATGAAATTAAGGCGCTAGCTTCTAGACTGAATGGTCAATTTACTGATGCAGTTGCGATGATTTTGCAATGCAAAGGTCGCGTTGTCGTAAGCGGTATGGGTAAATCCGGCCACATAGGCGGCAAAATTGCCTCAACACTTGCCAGTACTGGCACGCCAGCATTCTTTATGCATCCAGCTGAGGCGAGCCATGGTGACTTGGGTATGATTGCCGCTGGTGATATTGTGATTGCACTTTCTAACTCTGGCGAAAGTGATGAGATTTTAGCTATCGTCACTCCCCTAAAACGCTTAGGTGCAAGCATTATTGCGATTACTGGCAATGACACTTCAACCTTAGCGAAAGCCGCTGACATTCATCTTAGCGCACATGTAGAAAAAGAAGCTTGTCCATTAGGTTTGGCACCTACGTCAAGCACTACGGTAGCCCTGGCGCTGGGTGATGCGCTGGCTTTATGTGTGTTAGATCAGCGTGAATTTACCGCAGAAGACTTCGCTCGTTCACACCCTGGTGGTAGTCTTGGACGCCGCTTACTTATCAATGTGAGTGATTTGATGCGCACTGGTGAGCGTATTCCACAGGTGCTTTCTGATGCAACGCTACAACAAGGTTTGCTGGAAATGTCTCGTAAGGGATTAGGTTTAACGGCTATTGTTGATGCAAATAATGCACCTATGGGTATTTTTACCGATGGCGACTTGCGTCGAGCCTTTGAGCAAAATGTGAATGTAGCTACTGCTAGTATCGCAGATGTGATGCATGCCAACGCTTTTACCATTCATCAGGACAAATTGGCGATTGAGGCAGTTGAGCTCATGGAGCAGCATAAAATCAACGCTTTGTTAGTCACGAATGATGCTGGAATCTTAGTCGGCGCCTTAAATATGCATGATCTTTTATTAGCAAAAGTGGTTTAAACGTATATGGCGAACTTAGAATTGAGTACACAGTTAACAATCGAGCTCAAAGAGCGCTTCAAAAATATTAAATTGCTAGTGTTGGATGTTGATGGCGTAATGACTGACGGTGGCTTGACCATAGGCGATGATGGGCTGGAATATAAGACGTTTCATGCACATGATGGTTTAGGTATGAAATTATTGAAAGCCACCGGCGTTGAATTAGCGATTATCACTGGTCGTACATCAAACATCGTCAAACAACGTGCTGAAAGTACTGGGGTTGCTCATTTTTACCAAGGTGCTGCAGATAAATTAGTAGCATTTAATGATTTGATGGCAAAAAGCGGATTAAAGGCCAGTCAGTGTGCTTTTATGGGCGATGATGTGGTCGACTTGCCACCTATGCTTAAATGCGGACTAGCGCTGGCAGTGCCAGATTCTCCAGCCTTAGTGCTGAAGCACGCGCATTATGTCACCAATAAAGCCGGTGGCCATGGTGCTGTGCGTGAAGTTTGTGAGTTGATTATGCAAGCACAAGGCACATTTGCTGGACAAATGGCACAGTTTTTAACGCAGGCTAGTATTTCTAATTAAACATGCAGCAAGTTAAAGTTATCATAAAATCACTTGATGGCATGCGTTTTGTCCAAAGTAATCATATTATATTGCGACACTCAAAATGAGGGTTGTTAACCGGCCTGCGATTTTATTTCCACTGGTTTTGTTGGCGATGCTGGCGTTGCTGACCTTTTGGATCAATAAGGTCGTGCAACCGATAGTGCCAAAGCTGGACGGCAGCGGGCGCCATGACCCTGATTATATGATGAGCAACTTTGTGACGACGCAGACTGATATTAACGGCGCTTTGCGTTACAAATTAGCCGCTACTGAAATGAAACATTTTCCTGATGATGACACGACCGAACTATTGCGACCACGTTATACGCAGTTTGCCATCGATAAGCCTTACACTCAGGTTGAGGGATTGCGCGGTTATATGTCTAGTAATGGCGACAAAGTTGAGCTGTTTGATAATGTAAAAGTAACCCGCCAAGCATTTGCCGGCAAAGGTGAAATGACGGTTGAGACTAGCTACCTCAGTATTTTACCTAATACTGAAATAGTGAGCACGGACAGGCCGGTAGTTATTCGGCAGGCGCCAAAAACCATCATTCACGCTACTGGCATGTTGTATGAGAAGAAAAAAAATACCGTGTCTTTACTACATAAAGTGCGCGCGCATTATGAGCGACCTAATGTGAGGGTGAGTGCGATAAAATCTAGCCTCGTTCAATCTAAATATAATGAAGCGACTAAGGCAGTTGTGAATAAAGGTCAAGGTAGTGAAAAAAAATCTAAGTTACAGCAATCTAAGTTACAGCAATCTAAGCCACAACAATCTACCAGCCATGCGCGAATTCGGAGACGCTATGAGTAATTACCCTACAACAAGGCTTGAGATATGCTCAAGATTTACATCCACAATACGTTTTACTTTACTGAGCTTGGTCTTGCTTGGTTCGGCATTATTTGGTTTTACTAATACTGCCTTGGCAGAGTCAGCGGATCGCGATAAGCCGATTGATTTGGAAGCAGACTCGGTCAAGGTGGATGATGCCAAGCAAATTAGTACTTACTCTGGCAATGTGATTTTAACGCAAGGCACTCTAGTCATTCGTGCTGACAAGTTAATTGTACGTGAGGATAAAGAGGGGTTTCAGCATAGCACTTCGCTGGGTAATCCAACGACATTTAAGCAAAAGCGTGAAGCTAAAAATGAATATATGGAAGGCAGCGCACAGCGCATAGAATATGATGGCCGTATGGATAAAGTACAGCTTTATACCAAGGCCTGGGTCAAACGTGGTGAAGACATTGTGCATGGTGATTATATTATGTATGACGCTAATGCAGAATATGCAGAAGTGATCGGTGGCACTAAATCTACCGACGGTAGCAATTCAAGTGGTCGAGTGCGGGCTATTATTCAACCAAAAAACAAAAAACCACCTGAGCCAGATTCGAATAAACCAAATACCACTAAACCGGTAGCGAGTTAAAGTGCTCATTATGACGTTTACAAAATCATCATTAGCAATTAAGAATTAGGCATTATGAGCGAACTTATTGTAGAAAATTTACGAAAATCGTACAAAGCCCGCACGGTTGTACAGGATATTTCTTTAAACATCCGCAGTGGTGAAGTTGTAGGCTTATTAGGTCCAAATGGTGCTGGGAAAACTACTAGTTTTTACATGATGGTAGGTTTGGTGCCGCTAGATGCTGGCCGGATTCTACTCGACGGTAAAGATTTGAGCCGTATGCCAATTCATCTGCGCGCCAGAATGGGTTTGTCTTACTTGCCGCAAGAGCCGTCTATATTTCGTAAGCTGACTGTCAGTGAAAATATCCTTGCAGTGCTACAACTACAAGATCTGCCTGAAGCCGAAATGGAAGAAAAGCTAGAGTCCTTACTAGAAGAATTGCATATCACGCATATTCGCGATAATGCGGCCATTAGCTTGTCTGGCGGTGAGCGTCGCCGCGTTGAAATCGCTCGTTGCTTAGCGACTAATCCTAGCTTTATTTTGTTAGATGAGCCGTTTGCAGGCATTGACCCAATCGCCGTGATTGATATTCAAAAAATCATTCACTTTTTAACTGCACGAAATATCGGCGTGTTGATTACCGACCACAATGTGCGTGAAACCCTGGGTATTTGTGATCGCGCTTACATTGTTAATCAAGGTCATGTTTTTGCTTCGGGTATTCCGAGTGAGATTGTAGAAAATGAAAGTGTAAGAGAAGTTTATTTAGGCAAAAATTTCCGTCTATGAAGCAAGGTTTTCAACTTAAATTTTCGCAGAATTTATCACTTACGCCGCAATTGCAACAAGCCATAAGGTTGCTGCAACTGTCTACATTAGAGCTAAATCAAGAAATTGAAATGTTAATGCAAGCCAATCCTCTGCTAGAAAGAGGTGATGCTAGTGAAGATGAATATGGTAATGCCACAGACAACAGCGCAGATGAAATTACATTAAACACCAGTAGTGAAGGTTCTCAAGCCAATAATACCGAATCTACGCAAGACTACGATCAGGAAGGTGTGCAACACAATGCATCTAATGAAGAGGCTTATGATGCGGAATTTTCTGAGCACAGCACGGAAGCCTCGCAAGGTGATTTGAATCAGAGTGATCTGAGTCACGGAGATGAGAGCTCAAATGAATTAAATTACACTGAAGTAAGTAAAAGTGAAGTGAGTCAAAATGAGTCGAATTCTGCAGAATCAATGGCGACAGAATCGAACCAGAAAGATGAGGCAGCTGAATTTCAAGTGGAATTTAATGACGAATTCGATGAGTTTTCTAACGGCAGTCGTTGGGATGAAAATAGTACGCCATCGGATGATGACAGTGACTTCAGGCAGCAGGAAACATTGCAAATCAGCTTGCGCGAGCATTTACTCTCGCAACTAAAATTAATGCCTTTATCAGCGCGTGACCAGTCGCTTGCTTTGCTATTGGTTGATAGCATTAACGACGATGGTTATTTAGTCGAATCGCTAGAAGACATTATACAAGAAATGCCGCTAGAGCTCGAAATCGACCTGCTAGAAATACAAACTGCCTTGCACCTTATTCAGCATTTAGATCCTATAGGAGTAGGGGCTAGAAGCTTAAGTGAGTGCTTGCTATTGCAACTAGAGGTGCTCCCAAAAACGACACCACATTTAACGTTGGCTAAACGCATGGCTCAGCATCATTTGCCTGCGCTCGGTGCTCGCGACTTTGTGAAGTTACGTAAAGAATTAGCTTGCGATGAAATGACCCTGAAAAACGTACAGCAAATCATTACTAGTTTGAATCCAAGGCCAGGTAGTGCATTTAGCATCATAGGGTCTGAGCATTTTATTCAGCATGAAGTGATTGTCAAAAAAGTAAAAGGTATTTGGCTTGCCAGCCTCAATGACGTTGTCATTCCTAAACTTAAAATCAATCAGTTGTACGCCAGTATTTTGAAGCGTAATCGTGATAGTTCAAGTCAATATTTACAAAGCCAAATGCAAGAAGCTAAATGGATGATTAAAAACATTCAACAACGTTTCTCAACCATTTTGCGTGTGTCACAAGCGATTACTGACCGCCAGAGAAACTTTTTTGAGTATGGAGAAGTGGCCATGCGGCCACTAGTGTTGCGCGAAATCGCCGATGAACTCGATTTGCACGAATCGACTATATCGCGTGTTACCACTAATAAATACATGCTGACACCACGCGGGATTTTTGAGCTCAAATACTTTTTTGGTAGTTCAGTAGCCACCGATACCGGCGGCACTTGTTCTGCTACCGCGATTAGGGCTTTAATCAAGCAGTTAGTGGAGCAGGAAAATCCCAAGAAACCTTATTCTGATAATCAGATTACTGAGCTGTTATCCAAACAAGGCATTGTGGTCGCGCGTCGCACCATTGCCAAATATCGTGAATCGCTCAATATTGCACCGGCTAGCCTTAGGAAATCGCTGTAAGTTATTTTTTCACTATAGCATCAAATTGCCTTGCAAAATGATGTCATAAAATTTCTTATTTTGATTAGCACAGACGCGAATTAAAGTAGTAAACTGAAATTGTTCGAAAAGTTTTGAATCAACCTAAACGGCCAGGATGACTGGCTTTAAGAAGTTCAGAATTTGAGAATACTATAAAAAGGAGCAAGTCATGAATTTACAATTAACTGGCCATCATTTAGAAGTAACCCCTGCATTACGCGATTATGTTACAAGTAAATTAGTCCGAATTAGCAATCACTTTGATCATGTGATCGATGTCAAAGTGACCTTGAGTGTTGAAAAACTTGCCCAAAAGGTAGAAGCAACACTTCATGTTCCAGGTAATGATCTACATGCAGCCTGTGAAGATGACAATATGTACAGCGCTATTGATATGCTGACTGACAAGCTAGATCGCCAAGTGGTAAAACACAAAGAAAAAAATGCTGACCACCACAAAACAAATGGCGCAGTTAAGCATCAAGCTGTTGAGTAAATTAGATTTAGAATTACGCTAATTTTATTGTTGTTTCAATCACTATTTTTTAATCAATTATGGCTCAAATAAATGTAGCTGAGCTATTCAAACAAACCCGCCTTAAGCTCAAACTGAAATGGGTTGCCGGACTTAATGGCGGGTTAAATGCCCTTACTAGTAATTCTGTTACAAAACCTTCTTTGGCATTAATTGGCCATCTTAATTTCGTACACCCAAATCGTGTGCAAGTATTGGGCTGTGCAGAAATGGATTATTTAGCCAGTCTGCCAACTGCTGACGCCAATAGTGCAATTACTAATTTATTCTCTACCGATTTAGCCGCAGTCATCGTCGCTAATGGCGAAGCTGTACCTGAAACACTTAGTGCGGCGGCTGATAAACACAACACACCTTTATTTACATCGCCACTGGCTAGCCCAGCTTTAATGGATTTACTGGGTCATTTTTTAGTGCAGGCGATGGCCGAGTCTATCAGCATGCATGGTGTATTTATGGAGGTGCAAGGTTTTGGTGTGCTGATTAAAGGCGATGCTGCCATTGGTAAAAGCGAACTTGCACTGGAGCTAATCTCACGCGGCCATCGTTTAATTGCCGATGATATTGTCGATTTTTTCCGTATTTCACCCGAACGTGTCGAAGGTCGCTGCCCGGCTTTATTGCAAGATTTTTTAGAAGTCCGAGGTTTGGGAATTTTAAATATTCGTGCGCTATTTGGTGATAATTCGGTTAAACCGACTAAGCCGCTAGATCTCATCGTTCACCTAGCCATGGCGGATAAGCAAGCGCCACACTTATTAGACAGGCTAAGTATCAAAACCATACATGAAGAAGTATTAGGCGTAAAATTCTCTAAAGTCTATATTCCAATTGCGGCAGGTCGTAATATTGCCGTGCTGCTAGAAGTGGCTGTGCGTAACCACATGTTATTATTGCGTGGGGTCAACGCGACTAAACAATTTACTCAGCGTCAGCAGCGTGAGATGAAGAGAAATAGATAAAGCCAGCCAGATGAAAGCTCGTTAAAGCGCATTTATGAAACAACTTATTATTGTTACCGGGCTTTCAGGTTCGGGTAAAAGTATTGCCCTTCGCGCGTTGGAAGATAGTGGCTACTATTGCATAGATAATCTGCCCGCAACTATGCTGCCGAACATTGCTGAGCACCTACAATCTGAAAATCAGCGATCTAAAAATATCAATGCAGTGAACCATGACCGCGTGGCCATTAGCATTGATAGCCGCAGTGCTGCGATTGAAGCGCTACCGCAGTATATCGAACAATTAAAAGCGCAAAATATCAGCACACAAGTATTGTTTTTAGAATCTAACATTGAAACTCTGGTCAAAAGATTTAGCGAAACTAGGCGCAAACACCCCTTAAGCAAAGACACCGCTACCTTGGCTGAAAGTATTTCGCATGAGCGTGAATTGCTGGGTAATTTAGGCAGTCTTGGCCACGTGATTGACACTAGTCACCTTAGCGCAAACACGCTCAGAGGCTGGGTAAAAGAAGTGGTTTCAGCCGACCCAGTTGGGCTGACTTTGCTATTCACATCGTTTGGTTTTAAACATGGTATCCCGCTAGATGCAGATTTTGTGTTTGATGTGCGCTGCTTGCCCAACCCGCATTACGACCCTAATTTACGTGAACTCACCGGGCGTGACGCCGAAGTGCAAGCCTTTTTAAATGGTCAAGAAAGTGTGCATGAAATGCTCAAAGATATTCGTCATTATGTGGAAAAATGGCTGCCCTGTTTTGTGGCAGATAACCGTAGCTATTTAACGGTAGCCATTGGCTGCACCGGTGGCCAACATCGTTCCGTGTACTTTGTTGAGCAATTAAGCGAATATTTTACGCTGAAACAAAAAGTGATCACTAGGCACAGAGAATTAAGTTTGTAGTAGAGGCCAATTGGCAGTTGAATAACACGCTAATAGTGAAAGCTACTAGTAAATATCTATATTAATAAATCGTAATTTTGAGGCTGGTTTTGCAATCTAAGCCTAAACACGGCCAGAATTAAAATAACTTAAAGTTGAGAAAATAATGATCGGCATTTTAATCATCGCGCACGGTAGCTTAGGTGAAAGCATGCTGGACTGCGCAAAACACGTTTGGGGCAAAGAGCCGCAACAGTTGGCTAGTCTTGCGGTTAGTATCCATGACGATCCAAATGCTTTACTGCAAAAGGCAAATGCACTGGTCGCCGCACTTAATAGTGGTGATGGCGTATTAGTGCTATCTGATATGTATGGCGCAACGCCATGCAATATAGTGGGTAAGCTATTGAACCCCGGCGTGGTGGAAGGCATAGCGGGTGTTAATTTACCCATGCTGATTAGAACCATCACCTATCGACAAGAACCGCTGATGACGCTCATTGAAAAAGCGGTCAGTGGTGGACGTGAAGGTGTTGTGCATTTCAACCGTGAAAGTTGTGAACGATATGATTAGTCAGCAATTGGAAATTATCAATAAATTAGGTTTGCATGCCCGTGCCTCAACCAAATTCACCCAAACTGCTAGTAGATTTTCTAGTGAAATCTCGATAGAGCGCAATGGTCGTCGAGTGAATGCAAAAAGTATTATGGGTGTAATGATGCTCGCCGCCGGTAAAGGCTCAATAGTGACTATAGAAGCGAATGGCGAAGACGAGGCGCTTGCGATAGCGGCTTTAACTGCGTTGATAGCGGACTATTTTGGTGAGGGCGAATAATGTCTTATCGATATTATTCGACACAACTTCTGATGGATATAAGTATAAATGACCAGCTTTAGCATTCATGGCGTAGGAGTTTCCAGCGGCATTGCCATAGGCCATGCGCATCTGGTTTCTAATGCCTTGTTAGAAGTGGTGCATTACCAACTACCTAAGCATTTGCTTGAAGATGAAGTCAAGCGCTTTAGCAGCGCTATCGCCACCGTTAAGCATGATTTAGAGCAAATTAACAGCAGTTTACGTAAAAATGCACCGGCAGAAATCAGCGCTTTTATCGGCACCCATTTAATGATGTTGGCAGATAAATCGCTTTCTGAAATCCCCAAAGATATCATCAGGAATGAACAATGTAATGCCGAATGGGCGATCAAGCTACAAATGGACGACATTGTTGAGCAGTTTGAGCAGATAGAAGATGAGTATCTGCGTGAGCGTAAACAAGATGTGATTCAAGTGGTAGAGCGCGTCATTAAAGTTTTGCTTGGCCACCCAAGTCAATTGTCCACCGAGCAGCAATCTAACGCGCAACATGAAGAACGTAAGCTCATTTTAGTTGCGCATGACATTTCGCCAGCAGATGCGATTCAGTTTAAACAACATCAGTTTGCTGCCTTTATTACCGATGTAGGCGGAGTAACCTCACATACTGCGATTCTTGCACGCAGCCTCAATATTCCGTCGATTGTTGCCCTGCAACGCGCACGTGATTTAATCAATGATGGTGAATTAATCATTGTCGATGGTGGTTTGGGCGTCGTGATTGTTAGCCCATCTAAAGAGATTTTAGCGGAATACAAACTACGCCAAGAACAGTGGGAGTTGGAGCAACAAAAGCTACAACGCATTAAATCTACCAAAGCGGTAACGATAGATGGCACCAATATTGAGTTGTTCGCTAATATTGAAGTGCCTGAAGATATCGTCGCAGTGAAAGCTTCAGGCGCCACTGGTATTGGGCTTTATCGTACTGAGTTCTTGTTTATGAATCGGCGAGAAATGCCCGATGAAGAAGAGCAGTTTGCCGCATACAAATCAGTCGCCGAGGCCATGAAAGGTGCAACGGTTATTATCCGTACCTTGGATTTGGGTGCAGATAAACAAATGAATCCAGATACGATTGTGACCTGCGCAAATCCTGCGCTCGGCCTGCGAGCAATTCGTTATTGCTTATCTGAGCCGCTGATTTTTCATACGCAATTGCGGGCGCTGTTGCGGGCATCCCATTTTGGCAGCATTAAAATCTTAGTGCCTATGCTTTCAACGCTATCTGAGTTAAGGCAAACCAAACTATTTTTAGAGCGCGCTAAAGCTAGTTTGCGTAAGCAGAATATTCCCTTTAATGAAAATATTGCGCTTGGCGGCATGATTGAAATTCCAGCAGCGGCCATTAATGCCGAAGCGTTTGCCAAAGAGCTAGACTTTTTATCTATCGGTACTAATGATTTAATTCAATATACATTGGCCATAGATCGGACTGATGATACGGTGGCACACCTTTATAATCCATTGCATCCTTCAGTATTGAAGCTGATTTTAATGACCATAAAAGCCGGCGATAAATTAGGAAAATCCGTTTCAGTCTGCGGCGAAATGGCCGGCGATGCGAAGCTGACTAAACTGTTGATAGGCATGGGTTTACGCCAACTTTCTATGCATCCCTCGCACATATTGAGCGTGAAACAGCAGATTTTGCATAGTCATATTATTGAACTTAGCGCAAATGCAAGAAAAGTATTAACGCATACTGATATTGAAAAAATTGAACCACTTGTCGCTAAATTCAATCTGATTTAAAAGAGATTGCTGTAAAGGATTTTTATGTCGAATAATACTGGTTTAGAAACACGCGCTAGCACTACCTACAACCCCAGCAATGATGAGAAAAATATTGCCACTATTACCCATTTGGCGGGTACATTATTCTCAATAATTCCCGCCTTAATTGTTTGGGTTCTGAAAAAAGAGGATAGCGAATATATTGCTATGCAGGCTAAAGAGGCACTTAACTTTCAAATTACCGTGTTAGTCGCTCAGCTTATTGCCGGTATCTTGGTATGGATTTTAATTGGTTTTTTATTGTTGCCGATTATTTGGCTAGTCAATATTGTTTTATGCATTATTGCCGCCATCTCTACTAGTAGAGGCGAAAGTTATCGCTACCCGATTTGCCTGCGTTTGATTAACTAGGCTTCATTAATTACCCCGATTTAAGGAATACTCCGTGTCTAACCAATTGCCTAACCCGTTGTTATATCTTGCTGGTCTACCTAAATTTAATGAAGTTAAACCTGAACATGTAAGCCCTGCAATAGAGATTCTTTTAACAGAAGGCCGGGCTTTAATTGAAAATTTGGCCACTTCAGCAGAGGCGCCAACATGGGAAAATTTTGCACTTAAGCTAGAAGACCATAGCGAGAAAATCAGTCGCGCTTGGAGCCAAGTTGGCCATATGAACTCGGTGGTCAATAGCCCAGAATTGCGTGAAGCATATAACGAAAATTTAGCCAAACTGACAGATTATGGCAGCGATATGTCGCAAGATGAACGCCTTTATGCCAAGTACAAAGCTATTCAAGCTAGCGCTACGTTTGCCAGCCTGACAGCTACGCAACAAACCATTATTAACCATGAAGTACGTGATTTCAAACTAGGCGGTGCCGAATTACCAGAAGCGCAAAAAGCGCGCTTTAAAGCCGTGAGTGAAGAGCTTTCAAAACTGGGTTCTAAGTTTGAAGAAAATATCATGGACAATACCAATGACTTTGCCCATTACGTGGAAGATGTCGCCGATTTAGCCGGTTTGCCCGCCGATGCGATTGAAGCTGCGGCAGAGGCGGCAAAGCTAGATTCCAAAGCAGGCTATAAATTTAGCTTACAGTTCCCTTCATATTCGCCGGTGTTGCAATATGGCGAAAACCGTGGATTGCGTGAAACGCTTTATCGCGCTTATGCGACGCGTGCGTCAGAATTCAGTAAGCCTGAATGGAATAACACGAGTTTAATTAGAGATATTCTTAAATTAAAAAAAGAAGAGGCGCAAACGCTAGGTTTTAACAACTATGCCGAACTTTCACTTGCTACCAAAATGGCGGATAGCCCAAAACAAGTCACCGATTTTTTGGATACGCTAGCAAAACGTGCCAAACCATATGCAGAACGCGACATGCAAGAACTCACCGCCTACGCCAAAAAACTTGGGATTGATGAAATGCAATCTTGGGATGTGGCATTTGTCAGCGAAAAATTACGTGAAGACAAATACGCTTTTTCAGACCAAGAAGTCAAACAATACTTCCCTGAAAGCAAAGTGTTGGCTGGATTATTTAAAGTCACAGAAACTATCTTTGGCGTACAAGTACAAAAAGCCGAAGCACCACTTTGGCATGAAGATGCCGCGTTTTATCAAATTAATGATGGCGCCGGCAAACCGATTGCCTACTTCTATTTAGATCTTTATGCCCGCAATAATAAACGCGGTGGCGCATGGATGGATGAGGCGATTACACGCCGCAAAAAAGAGGGCCATGTTGAGTTGCCGGCCGCGTTCTTGACTTGTAACTTTTCTGCGCCAGTCGGTGGCAAACCGGCATTATTCACCCATGATGAAGTTATCACCATGTTCCACGAATTTGGTCACGGCCTGCACCATATGCTAACGCAAGTGGATGAATATGGCGTATCAGGCATCAAAGGCGTGGAATGGGATGCCGTTGAATTGCCTAGCCAATTTATGGAAAACTTCTGCTGGGAGTGGGAAGTGCTACGCCATATGACTGCCCACGTAGACACGGGCGAGCAATTGCCACGCACACTATTCGAAAAAATGGTCGCTGCCAAAAACTTTCAAGCGGGCATGCAAACCACACGCCAAATTGAGTTTTCACTGTTTGATATGCGCTTGCACGGCGAGTTTGACCCAAATGGAGAACTCACTGCGTTGGATTTAATTGAACAAATTCGTGATGAAGTTGCCGTAGTGCGCCCACCAAAATGGAACCGTTTTCCTAATAGCTTCAGCCACATTTTTGCCGGTGGCTACGCCGCTGGTTATTACAGTTATAAATGGGCAGAAGTATTATCTGCCGATGCCTACAGCTTATTTGAAGAACTTGGCGTGCTATCCGCGCAAGCAGGTAGCCTGTTTAAAAATGAGGTGTTGGCTAAAGGCGGTAGCCGCCCAGCGATGGAATCATTTGTGGCGTTTAGAGGCAGAGAGCCGAGCATGGATGCGTTGTTGCGACATAATGGCATGGCGGGTTGATGGCGGAAGCGTTTAACCGCGTCGGCAAAGATATGCCTGCGCTTATTTGCTAAGCGATTTAAACCAAGGTAAATACGAGAAGATATGAAGCACGATTTCTGGCACCAAAAATGGGATAAAAATGAGATTGGTTTTCACTTGCCTGATGCCAATCCCTTGTTGGTGAAACACTTCCCCACACTCCAAATCAAACAAGGCGCGCGTGTATTTTTACCGTTGTGCGGTAAAACTTTGGATATTGCTTGGCTCCTATCTCAGGGTTACCAGGTGGCTGGTGCGGAGTTAAGCGCGCTTGCAATTGAGGATTTATTTAGCAACCTTAAGCTAACGCCAACAATTAAAAATATCGGGGAAATTACCCATTACAGCGCGACTAATATTGATATGTTTGTAGGGGATATTTTTAAAGTCACGCCGGCTATGCTTGGCAATGTTGATGTTGTTTACGACCGTGCTGCTTTAGTAGCTTTGCCTGAGGAAATGCGCAAACAATATTCCAAGCATTTAATGAATCTCACCAATAAAGCACCGCAGTGCCTGATTTGTTTTGAGTACGACCAGAACTTGCATGCTGGGCCGCCTTTTTCTATTTGCGCGAATGAAGTTGAACAACATTATGAAAGTACTTATGAGTTAGCTTTGCTGGCGAGTGAAATAATGCCGAATGGTTTGAAAGGCCAATATCCTACGACTGAGCAGGTTTGGTGGCTTAAACCTTTAAGTTAGCCAATCTTCAAGGCTGGTAATTACTTGATGGCAGTGCGCTCTTACATAATCACTCGGCTGTTTTAAATCTGGCACAACTACCACCTTTAAGCCTGCCGCGATGGCCGCAAGTGCGCCATTTTCGCTGTCTTCAAAGGCGATGCATTCTTCAGCTTTTAAGCCTAACTTTTTAACTGCCAATAAATAAATATCTGGGTCAGGTTTTCCTCGAGTGACTTCTTGGCCGCTGGTGATGTGGCTAAAATAATCGAATATGCTAACATGGTTTAAACGATGTGTAATGTGATGAATGGGCGATGATGAAGCGACGCTACATATTACGTTGTTACTTTGGTAATGCTTAAGCAATTTATTTGCACCATTTTTTAGCGGAAAAGTGTGATTGTGTTCGGCTAATAAAATATCTAAGCCTTGCATGACTTGGTTAAAGTTAGCCTGCCCACCCAATTGCTCGACCATGATGCGCGTTGAATCTGGTCCTGCTCGACCGATGAGTTCAACATATTCTGCTTGTGTGTAGGTGATGCCGATTTGTTTAGCAGCAACTATACAGGCTTGCATAATGATGCGTTCAGAATCAATTAGCAGGCCATCCATATCAAATATTGCAGCTTTTATCATGTAAGGATGCTCAAAAAAGCGAGACTTTAGCATACAACTAAAGCCTCACTTTTTCTGCGTGTTAAAATTGAGCCTATTATGCATTTTATTGAGATGGATTTATGAAGTTAGCCACTTGGAACGTCAATTCCTTAAATGTTCGGCTGCCACATGTGTTGGATTGGTTGCGTGACAACCCAATCGATGTGCTTTGCCTGCAAGAAACCAAGCAAGAAGACGCGAAGTTTCCGTATGAAGCGCTAAAAGAAGCCGGTTATGAGGCCATTCACATTGGCCAGAAAACGTATAACGGCGTGGCCATTATTAGCCGCCATGCTTTAACGGATGTCCAACACAATATCCCTAATTTTGAAGATGATCAGCAACGTGTGATTGCCGCTACCATTAATGGTATTCGTGTTGTTTGTGCTTATATCCCTAACGGCCAAGCGGTAGATTCTGAAAAATATCAGTATAAAATGCGCTGGTTGAAGGCTCTGACTGATTGGCTTAGAACAGAGTTAGTAGCGCATCCAAAATTAATGCTTTTGGGTGATTACAATATCGCGCCTGAAGATCGAGATTGCCACGATCCCGAAGCTTGGTTAGGCCAAATATTAGTCAGTCCTGCGGAGCGAGACGCATTTCAAGCGCTAGTGAATCTTGGTTTGCACGATAGCTTTAGATTATTTGAGCAAGCGGAGAAAAGCTTTAGTTGGTGGGATTATCGCATGATGGGTTTTAGGCGTAATTTCGGCATGCGTATTGATCATATTCTAGTGAGTGACGCGCTTAAATCGATTTGCATAGCCGCCACTATTGATAAAACACCGCGTAAGTTAGAGCGACCTTCTGACCATACGCCGGTCATTTTAGAGATCGCTTAACCTTTAATTTTAATGCCTAGCTGCTTGAGTTTCCGATACAAATGCGTACGTTCTAAGCCGGCAATCTCTGCAAGTTTGCTCATGTTGTTGCCAGCATCTTTCATGTGATACTCAAAATACAAGCGCTCAAAATCATCTCTAGCCTCACGAAGTGGTTGCTTGAAGTTTTCCTCTGCCACCGTTATTGGTAAAGTTCTAATCGGTGATTGAATGACTTTGGTTTGTTCAGCCGTAGTTTGTTTAGTGTTCGCCTGAGCATCATCAAATTGATGCAATACACGGTTTACGTCATCTAAGGTAATTTTTTTACCTAAACTAGTTTGTATCAAATTGCGAATCACTGCATCTAACTGCGCTAGATCTCCCGGCCAATCAGCGTTACGCAGGCTATTTAGCGCGGCAATATCAAATTCGCGGTATTCTGTACTCGCCAGCTCAAACTGCAGGCTTGCCATGGCAATTGCCAAGTCTGGGATGTCTTCTTTGTGCTCATCTAGTGCCGGCACGCGTAGCGAAACGGCTGATAATATCTGCAGTAAATTGTGATCGAATAAGGCTTCAGCCTGTAATTTTGGTAAATTTTCGCTGGTGCTGCAAACGACACGTACATTGTATTTGTCTGACTTTGTAATCAATAATAATAAGCCTTTTTGCTCCATTTTATTGAGATCTGCAACCTCGGCAATATACAGTACACCATCACGAATGAGTTCTAGAACTTCCAATGGGGCGCTGGCCAGCTGGCTAAATTCAGCTAACTGCAACCATGGCGTATTGGCATTTTGCAAAAATCGCCCACATAATTCCGCGCCACCACCTTTTGGGCCGATCAGTAACACTGGGCCTGGGCTAACGCTTGCACTCGCGGCAATTTTATCTAAACGATCTTTAAGCGCGGCTACGATTGGACTTTTGCCTAAACTAGCCAAACTCATCTCGGATTTTGGTAACTGCTCGCTGTGTTTTAAGGCAGTGCCGACGGTTTTTAATAACTTTTGTAATGCAATAGGCTTTTCTAAAAAATCAAAGGCACCAATACGCGTCGCTTCAACCGCAGTATCAATCGTGCCATGGCCAGACATCATAATCACTGGCATGGTCAGTAAGCCGCTACTACCCCATTCTTTAAGCAGGCTAATGCCATCGCAATCTGGCATCCAGATGTCTAACAAGACAATATCAGGACGCTCCTGCAGGCGTATTGCGCGAGCGGCAGCTGCATTTTCTGCAAGTTGGACGTGATAGCCTTCATCTTGCAAAATATCACGCAATAGCTCACGTATGCCTATTTCGTCGTCAACTACTAATATTCGTTTTGATGCCATATGGTTTATCTTTTAAAATTTCAATCAATCAGTTTTAGCAATCACTATTAAAAACAATGTTCAATCTATTAGCAACGGAATGCTTATGGTGATGATAGCGCCTGCATTCTCTGCATGTATATTTTCTGTACTAGTATTTTCTAAAGCAGTCTTTTCGGTGCTGGCAATCACTGTGTTTTCTGTGCTGGCGGCATTTGAAAGGTGCGCTATATTTTCAATTTTAATCGTACCTTTATGTTCCTCGATTATTTTTTTGACAATCGCTAAACCAAGTCCGGTACCGTGTGGTTTAGTGGTCATATATGGCTCAAAAACGCGTGCTAACATTTCTGTTGGAAACCCAGCGCCATTATCTTCTACCGTTAAAACCAGTAAATTATTTACCACTTCGGTCTTCACGAAAATCATAGGCTGAGCTTTTGCCGATAAAGCATCTTGCGCATTTTGCAATAGGTTATGCAACACTTGCCGCAACATAGTGCTGTCACCCTGAATATTACAAGCTTGTTTCGCTAGTGATAAATTAATCGGTATATGCGCTGTTTTGTCGCCTAGTAAATCGTACAGTGATGCGACTTCACTAATTAGCCTGTTTAAATCTAAGCGCGCCAATTGTGGTGCTGGCGACCTTGCGTATTCACTAAATTCATTGACCATTCGCTTCATGGCATCTACTTGGTTCACAATAGTCTCGGTTGAGCGCTTAAGCATCTCTGCGTCAGCCGGCTCTAATTTACTCACCAATTTGTGCGCCATGCGTTCTGCTGATAATTGAATAGGCGTGAGCGGGTTTTTAATTTCATGTGCTAACCTTCTAGCCACTTCACCCCAAGCTGCGTCTCGCTGAGCTTGCATCAAATTGGTGGCATCATCGAATACCGCTACATAACCACCATCAGGCAGACGTGTGCCGCGTAAGGTTAAAATTTGTTTACCTTGAGCGGTGGCTAACTCAACTTGCGTTTGAATTTCATCTTTCTGACCGTTCTTTACAAGCTCTTTTACACCTTCTTTATCTGAATCATCCGGCTGGATATGTAAGGCAATGGCTAGAAAAAATTGATCTAACCGCGCCTGCTTAGCAATAATCTCATCCGGTGTTAAACCGACACAATCGTCTAGCGGCACGCCTAAAATGTTAACTGCTGCCTCATTAAAAGTACGTAATTCACCACGCTTATTTAAAGCCATTACGCCTGATGATAAATGCGCCAGTATCGTTTCTAAATAGCCACGTGCCGCTTCAACTCTGGCGCGGCTGCTCTCCGCAGCTTTGGTCGCATCGTTTAATTGACGGGTCATACTGTTAAATGATTTGACCAATACGCCAAGTTCATCTTTGCCATGCTCAGGTAACATAGTGCTGTAATCACCACTGGCAATGGCTTTGGTACCTTCTGCCAGCACGGTTAGTGGCGCGGATAATCGACGGCTCAATACAAATGCAATCGCCACGGCGCCTAGCATGGCCAGCATCATCACTAAGGTTAAAGTAAGGGCAAATACTTCTCTTAAAGACGTGCGACTATACGAAAGTTTTTGATAATCCTGATAAACGTCTTGCACAGCTTCAGCCGTACTTGCGAGTGATTTGGGTACGGGCTGCAATAATTGCAAAATACGCGTTTCACCTGCTAGGTCTTGTGTAGTGACTGGCGCTAGCACCCTTAAATACAAGCCTTTTTTACCGATTGGCTCAATGCTAGCTAAAACATGTGTGCGTGCTTGCCTTAACTGCGACTTCGTAGGCAGCTCCGGTAAAAAACTGGATGAATCGCTACTCGATACAGCCAAAATCCTGCCTTGTATAGTTAATAAAGTGGCATCCTGAATACCACTTTTTTCACGTAAATCATTCAACATGGAAAAGTGTGTGTTGGTAGGCTGGAAAGCTAAGCTAGTGGCCATGCCCTCGCTTTTTTCTTTTACATCAACCAGCATAATGTCTAGCGCTGTGCGGCCTAAATTCAGCCCGCCCTCAAGTGCTGCTTCAACTTTTACGTTGAACCAAGATTCGATAGAGCGCGTTAAAAAATTCACGGAAACTAAATAGACAATTAAGCCAGGAATAATAGCCATGAGGGCAAAGGTAGTTAATAGTCGAAGTGTGAAGCGACTTCCCATGACGTGGGCGCGAATTTTTCGATACAAACCAAATAGTTGTAAGCCGATTAATGCGACTAAAAATACCGCCAAAACGATATTGAGTGTGACTAATAATGTGTAGTATTCGCCGGAAGCAGCAGTGTTAGCACTAGCGTTTGATAGTAAGTAGAGTAAAAATACGCCTAATCCAGCGCTGATAAATATGATGTACTTCATTTAAATAAACTAGGCGTCCATTCAAAACGTTGTGAACTTATTTTCCACTCATCTGAGCCTAACTTATCTACCTGTAAGGCTTTAGGTAGTTTCTTATAATCTAGGCGCATTAACAACACTGCTTTATAACTTCCCCCTTTTTCAACCGCAGACTTCTTTAGCACCTTTAAATTACTAATGTCAGACAACTCGTCGGTTGCCTCATCTAAAGTAACAAAAGTTTTTTGCTGGCCATCTTGCACCAGTAAATATTGCCTTGAAAGTGCATGGTAACTTAAAGTGATTTCATGCGTCACGGTAGATATTTCATCATCAAACCAGTATTTTCTTGGCGAGAATAGCTGGAATTCAACCAAAAAATTAAGCTCAAATCCCTTAATGATGGCTTGCTCAATCTCGTTGCTAAACTTAATATCAACATCCGCATTAAGCGCATAAGCATCTTCTTGGGCGACCAATTCGGCGCTTCTAATATTCATGCTGCTATTGCCAGCTAACGCTGTCGTTGCGACAGTCGCTAGTAGGCACAGCAATAAAAATTGTTTAATTTTTTTGCAGCAATGCATAATAAAAGCCGTCATGTGCGGTTGAGGGAATTAACTGGCCCTTGAGTTGCGTAATGCTGGCCTGCGGGTGATTTGCGGGCAACTCAAAAGGCAATTGCGTAGCATCTGTATTGTTTAGTAAAAAATTATCCACTTGGGCTTGATTCTCTTCGTTAAAAACAGAACATGTCACGTAAAGTAATTTACCGCCCTTAGCCAACATTTGCCATAAACTTGGCAGAATTTTGGCTTGTTGGGCCGCAAAAGAGGCAATGTCAGCTTCGCGTCGTAACCATTTAATATCGACGTGGCGTCGCACTATGCCAGAGGCAGTGCAAGGGACGTCGGCTAGAATTCTATCAAAACTTTGCCCATCCCACCAACTTGCTGAAGATGCATCGCCAACCACTAAATTAGCCGACAGTGCTAGTCTATCCAAATTGCTTTGTACTCTTTGTAGGCGTGCTTCATCGCTATCAAGTGATGTTAGTGCAACGTCCGCCAACTCTAAAACATGGCCGGTTTTACCGCCAGGCGCACAGCATGCATCTAGTACTTTTAAATTAGGCTTTAAATCTAATAAATAGGCAGCTAATTGTGCGCCATAGTCTTGCACAGAAACGATACCATCAGTGAAGCCTGGGATTTTCTCTACAGGTTGTGGTCTGGTTAAAGTGACGGCTTGTCCGCCGATATGTGTGGCTTCAATATCTTGACGTGCCAATAATTGCATATAGTCGGTAATGCTAATTTTTTGCGTATTTACCCGTAAAGTCATTGGTGGATGTGCATTGCCGGTTTGCAACATAGTTTGCCAATGGTCAGGATATTGCATCTTGAGTTTGTTAATCCACCATTGCGGATAGGAATAAGTGGCGACTTCGCTGCTAGGTAAAGTTTTAGCTAGCTGGTCTTTTTGACGTAAGAAATTACGCAAAATAGCATTCACCAAACCCTTAGCCCAGCTTTTAGGCACAGGCCGTTTAAGCTCACTCACGGCGTATACCGCTTGATTAACTACCGTAAATGCATCAGCTTTGTCATGCAGTAATTGATAAACCGCCACCAATAACAAAGTATGAATACGATCATCTGTGAGCGGTTTTTCTAACAGTTGCGATAAATAAGCATCAATTTCACCATAAAAGCGCAAAGTGCCATAACTTAAATCTTGTGCCGCACCGCGTTGCTGTGGTGTAGCGTTAGGAAAAGCAGCCAACGCTGCCGGCAATGCCAAAGTAAGATTGCGGCCAGATAACACTTGATTCACAGCATTTGCGGCGATTTGTTGAGATATATACAAAGAAAACTTTCGAATGTCTGCTAAAAGCCTATTCTAACCGTCGATGGACACCAATGCACGTCGATTATTCAATATCAAGCTCGTCAGTCAAACAATAGCGACCACTTACATACGGTAAGGCTGATGTTAAATAATCATTGCTATTAAACGCGCTACCCGCTCCTCAGTTTTTGGATGGGTACTAAATAGGCTGTCAAACGAACGTCCAGACAATGGATTGATAATCATCATCTGGCCAGTTTCTGGGTGCGCTTCTGCGATTGGATTAGCAATTTGATGTGCGTAATTGTGGATTTTCTCCAATGCACTTGCCAGTGCTTTCGGGTCTTTACAAATTTCTGCACCCATTCTATCCGCCTCAAACTCACGAGAACGCGATATTGCCATTTGAATCAGCGATGCGGCTAATGGCGCTAGAATCATCATTAATATTGCCAACACTGGGCTCAGGTTACGTTCACCATTCCCATTATGGCCACCGCCAAACAGCATGCCAAAAGTACCTATGGATGAAATGGCACCGGCCATTGTGGCGGATATAGTCGAAATCAGGGTGTCTCGGTGTTTTACGTGTGCCAACTCGTGCGCCATTACACCACGTAGTTCACGCGCAGTTAAAGCTTGCATAATGCCGGTGGTCGCAGCAACTGCGGCGTGTTCTGGATTACGTCCGGTGGCAAAGGCGTTGGGCTGCGCCTCATCCATCACATAGACTTTTGGCATAGGTAGTTGCGCATTTTCAGCCAACTCTTTAACCATGTTGTAGTAATTACGAAACTGCATATTATCCGGCGTGATTTCTTTCGCGCCATACATTTTAAGGACGGCTTGGTCTGAAAACCAGTAAGCATAAACATTCATGCCAGCGGCTAACATTAGTGCCATCATCATACCGCCAGAACCGCCTAAGGCCGCTCCTACCGCTCCAAATAGCGCGACAATGGCCGCCATTAAAATGCTTGTTTTTAACCAGTTACCGAACATTGTGTACCTCGAGTTGTGAACACGCTACATTAAATAATATGGCTGCCAACGCCTTAATTTCAAGGCTTATAAAGATAGCAATTGGTATGTATTAAATCAGTCTGTACTAAATTTATCGCCAATTTGTAAGTTATGACCTTGCACGAAGGCTTGTGCGCTTAGCCGTTTTCCGCCTGGTGCTTGTAATTCAGTAATGTGCAAGAGGCCATTCCCACAGCCAACTAACACGCCATCATGCACACTGGTAATTTCGCCAGCGTTTGCTTGGCCGGTTTGTGCGCTTGCCATCCAAATTCGGCACACTTCACCTTTTAACTTACTTTGTGCGACCGGAAATGGGTTAAATGCGCGAACCTGCCGTGCAATTTCGACTGCACTTTTTTGCCAATCAATGGCAGCTTCAGCTTTCTCTAATTTGTGTGCGTAAGTCACTAAAGTTTCATCTTGTGCTGTCGCCACTAACACGCCGGTTTCTGCTAGCGTTGCCATCGCTGCTACCATTAGCTTGGCGCCTATTGCACTTAGTGCATCATGAAGTGTTTGTGTGGTATCAAGCTCGGTAATTGGCACAATGCCGCAACTCACCATTGCGCCTGCATCCAGTGCAGGCACGACTTCCATAATCGTCACGCCAGTTTCTGCATCACCAGCCAATAATGCGCGATGAATTGGTGCAGCGCCGCGCCAGCGGGGTAATAATGATGCGTGAATATTGTAACAACCATAACGCGGCGCATTTAATGTCACGGTAGGAATAATCAGCCCGTAAGCCGCTACTATCATCACATCTGCATTGCTGGCGGCAATTTGTGCTTGTACATCTAAATCTTTTAAGGTTTCTGGTTGAAATACGGTCAAACCATGTTGCTCTGCTAGTACTTTAACCGGGCTAGGTTTAAGCTTCATGCCGCGTCCAGCTGGTCTATCCGGCTGTGTGAGTACCATCACGATTTGATGGCCTGCAGCAATGAGTGCAGCGAGGGCGGGAACGGCGAATTCTGGCGTACCAGCAAAAATAATTTTCAACTTTTAACCTTAAAATAGATGCAAATAATCGATTACGAAAAGCGGCTATTTGACTTGCTAAATATTGACGTGGCGTGACCGAGTTTGATCAATTTCACGACTGTATTTCAGCATTTTGTTTTTAATGCGATTACGCTTTAGGGGCGACAAGTATTCTACAAACACTTTACCTAATAAGTGGTCTATTTCATGCTGAATACATACGCTTAATAAACCGGTGGCAGTTAAAGTGAATTTTTTGCCGTGTTCATCTAGTGCCTCCACTTTGATACTTTCTGCTCGCGTCACATTTTCATAAATGCCAGGGACAGATAAACAGCCTTCTTCGTATTGTTGTTCACCATTTTTGGCAATAATTTTTGGGTTGATAAACACCTGCAGCTGATCTTTGGACTCACTAGTGTCGATAATGATAAGTTGTATGTGCTGATTAACCTGCGTGGCGGCCAAACCAATGCCGGGCGCATCGTACATGGTCTGCGCCATATCTTCAATCAGGCGACGCACATCCGCGTCCACGTCTTTAACCGGCTTTGCTACCGTATGTAAACGTGGATCAGGGTAATTAAGAATATCTAAAATAGCCATAAAAGTCAGTTATTTCCTTAAGGGTCTTTAATTTTCTATCAAACATAAAAGATTACTTACAAAAGTCTTAATTTCTCGTAAATGCTTGATTGTTTGATGAATTACATGATAAATTCAAACCAGTTTGCGAGGTTTTTAGTGCTTTAGTCGTCACTTTCCTCATGCCTTTTTGATTGAAGTGAACAATATGTTTCACCATATTATAACGCTGCTCATGTTTTGTTGCATAAGCTTGCATGAAAATGCTGAAGAACTGATACTAAAAGGCTACTTGGTAATGGCCAAAAGATCTTAATCTCATTAACACTATTCATTTTGGTTAAATTTTTATGCCACCTAGCTATAACAATGATATTTTAGAAAAAGCACTATGGATTAGTTTAGGTGCTATTCATGGTTTGGGGTCGCAGACTTTTTGTCTTTTATTGAAAATTTTCGGCAGTCCAGCTAATATTTATGCGGCGACTAGTCAGAAATTAAAAGAAGTCGTTTCAGCCAAAATAGCGGCGGCTATTGCGTTAGGCGCTGATGAGCAAGTGATCGCCGAAGCTTGCCTGTGGCTTTCTCACCCGAAGAATCATCTTGTCACCTTGGCCGATGCTGACTATCCAAAAGCGCTGCTAGAAATTACCGATCCACCACCTTTTTTGTATGCAAAAGGTAATTTGTCCTTGCTTAATCAAGCTAGTATTGCCATTGTGGGTAGTCGTAATGCTTCTGTACAGGGTGAAAAAAATGCTGAGGCTTTTGCCCATGATTTGTGTGGCTATGGCTTATGTATCGTTAGCGGCTTGGCATTGGGGATTGATGGTGCGGCGCATCGAGGCGCACTTAAAGCCAATGGCGCAACCATAGCTGTAGTTGGTACTGGCTTGGATATTGTCTATCCCGCCAAGCACCGTGATTTAGCCCACCAAATTGCCGAGCGTGGACTCATCATTTCTGAATTTTCCTTAGGGATGCCCTCAAAACCGCAAAACTTTCCAAAACGCAATCGTATTATTAGTGGGCTGAGTATGGGTTGTTTAGTGGTTGAGGCTAACTTACAAAGCGGTTCACAAATTACCGCACGCATGGCCGCCGAACAAGGGCGCGAAGTTTTTGCAATGCCAGGTTCAATACACTCACCAATGTCTAAAGGTTGTCACCAACTGATTAAACAAGGTGCAAAACTGGTAGATTGTTTGCAAGACATTGTCGAAGACTTGGGTCTTAATCGTTTGAATTTAGCTAATGTGCTTGAGACAAATGATGCAGAAAATATGGCTAATAACGCTAGCGTATTGACTAGTCCACTGCTGATTATCATGGGTTTTGAGCCCATCACACTAGAAAATTTAGTTCGCTTAAGCCACTTGACGGTAAGCGAAGTTTCATCCATGCTGATGTTGCTGGAACTGGAAGGAAAAGTTTCTAGCTTAGCCGGAGGACAGTATCAGAAAATAGTATGAGTTGGCACCTATAATCAAGTAGTTGTAAGTGGAATAGCGGTTAACGTTATAACGAGAATTAGTTAGATTAAGATTTTGTAATTTTAGATTTTGCATAAACCATCACAGTTAAGTGAGCAATATTAAGCAGTAAAACTTAATGTAGAACAATTTTTATTTAAGGATAAATATTATGTTTGAAGTATTGGTTTATATGTTTGAAAACTACATTGATACACATTTTAGACCTGATGAAAACACCTTGTCCAAAGAGTTATATGCTGCAGGATTTGATGAAGAAGATATTAACGGCGCATTTAATTGGTTTAATCAACTAGAGCTAATGACCAAACAATCTACTGTCTTTGAAAAGCCGAATCACGTTAGTACGCGTATTTTTATGCAGGATGAGCTTAAAAAAATCAGCGGTGAAAGTATCGCGTTCATTCTATTTTTAGTGCAAGCCAATATTCTTAACAGCGCACAACGAGAGTTGGTGTTGGATCTGGCCATGAACTTACCTCAACCTGAAGTTAGCATTGAAGAAATGCGCTGGATTGTACTTATGACGACTTGGGGCGCAAGCAAGTCAGGCCCTGATAAAACCAAAGAATACTTATTTATTGAAGATGCCTTGCTGAATAAACAAAAACCGACGCTACATTAATCCTAGCTAGTCATATTTGTTGCTAACATCAGTCGGTCCGTTTCAAACGCTTACAACACCTGAGCCGTAGTGAGGCAATTATTCGCTAATATTATCAATAATATTGCTAATGATGCCTGAGCGGTTCAGCGTGTAAAAATGTAAGCTTGGTACACCCCAAACCTTTAAGGTTTCACACAGCTCACTGACTACATCTATACCAAAGGCGCGAAGTGAAGGGATGTCGTCTGCATATTCTTCAAGACGCATGCGTAGCCACCTAGGAATTTCTGCTCCGCAAACATTAGAAAAACGGGCTAATTGGGTAATATTGTAAATAGGCATTACGCCAGGCACGATTGGTACATTAATACCGCTCGCTTCACATTGATCTATAAATCTAAAATACGCATCCGCATTGTAAAAATACTGGGTAATCGCTGAGTTAGCGCCTGCGTCCACTTTACGTTTAAGGTTCAATAAATCAGCGCTTGGCGTGCGTGCTTCAGGATGAAACTCCGGATAGGCCGCCACTTCAATATGAAATTGATCACCAGTTTCTGTGCGTATAAATTCCACTAATTCGACGGCATAACGAAAATCACCACTGCTAACTTCGCCGGATGGTACATCGCCACGTAATGCGACTAAGCGTTTAATGCCGTGCGCTTTATAAGCTTGCAATAACTCACGAATTTCTTCTTTACTAGAAGATACGCAAGAAATATGTGGTGCGGACTGGAAGCCTTCTTTTTGAATTTCTAATACCGCATCCATCGTTCTGTCGCGCGTAGAGCCGCCTGCACCAAAGGTCACAGAAAAGAATTCTGGATTATATTTTGCTAGTTGTAAGCGAGTTTCACGTAATTTTTCCATACCATCTGCTGTTTTAGGTGGAAAAAACTCAAAGCTCATTCTGGTAGTTTTCATTTATTTTTCTTCGTTATTATCAATGATAATCGCCGCCAGCAACCACGAAAGTACGCTATAAACTGCTGCGCCTATCATGCCTGCAAACAATGTCTTTACCTCAAAACCTTGTAGCCAATTGCCTACACCATAAAACAATAAGCCATTAATCACAAAGATAAATAAGCCTAAGGTTAATAGCGTAATTGGTAAGGTTAATAATACTAAAATTGGCTTGATTAACATATTAACCAAGCCAATCACTAAAGCTGCAATTAAGGCTGTTGGGAAACTTGCCACATGAATATTAGGTACAAAATACGCAACAGCTACTAGTGCTAGTGCATTAAGTATCCAAACAATTAATAATTTCATGTGGCCGTTCCTTTAGCTATGTAGCAGCAATTTCAAAACTTCTCATTAATTAATAACGATAAGTATCAGGCTTATATGGACCTTGTTTTTGCACGCCAATATAAGCGGCTTGCTCGTCAGTTAAGGTCGTTAATTTTGCATTTAATTTTCTTAATTGCAATACGGCGACTTTTTCATCTAAATGCTTAGGTAAGGTATAAACGCCTACTGGATAATTTTCAGTATGGGTAAATAACTCAATTTGTGCAATGGTTTGATTGGCGAAACTAGAACTCATGACGTATGAAGGATGGCCAGTACCGCAACCCAAATTCACTAAACGACCTTTCGCTAACAAGATGATTTTTTTACCATCGGGGAAAATTACATGATCCACTTGTGGCTTGATTTCGTCCCACTCGTATTTTTCTAGTGAGGCAACATCAATCTCATTATCAAAATGGCCGATGTTACAAACAATCGCTTGGTCTTTCATTTTTGCCATGTGCTCATGTGAAATGACATGGTAATTACCAGTCGCAGTGACAAAAATATCTGCATGCTCACACGCATAATCCATCGTCACTACGCGGTAGCCTTCCATCGCCGCTTGTAGCGCACAAATTGGATCTACTTCAGTCACCCAAACTTGCGCAGATAAAGCACGCAACGCTTGTGCAGAACCTTTACCTACATCGCCATAACCAGCAACTACCGCTACTTTACCGGCAATCATTACATCGGTCGCGCGTTTAATGGCATCTACTAAAGATTCACGGCAGCCGTATAAGTTATCAAATTTTGACTTGGTAACAGAATCATTAACATTAATGGCTGGGAAAGCTAATTTGCCTTCTTTATGCATTTGGTACAAGCGATGTACGCCGGTAGTTGTTTCTTCGGTTACGCCAATAATTTTGGCTAAACGCACTGAGTACCATGTTGGGTCTAGTTTCAACTGAGCTTTAATGGCATCAAAAAGACAGATTTCTTCTTCTGACGTAGGGTTAGCAATCACTGATAAATCTTTTTCAGCGCGCGTACCAAGATGCAGTAATAATGTGGCATCGCCGCCATCATCTAAAATCATGTTGGTGAATTTTTGTACGCCATCTTCACCGGTTGTCCACTCAAAAATACGGTGGGTATAATCCCAATATTCAGCCAATGTTTCGCCTTTAATGGCAAATACAGGTGTGCCGCCAGCAGCAATTGCCGCAGCAGCGTGGTCTTGTGTGGAGTAAATATTGCAAGATGCCCAGCGTAACTCAGCACCTAAATCTTTTAAAGTTTCGATTAGCACAGCGGTTTGAATCGTCATGTGCAGGCTGCCAGTAATGTAGGCGCCTTTAAGTGGTTGCGCTTTGGCAAACTCTTCACGAATAGCCATCAAACCTGGCATTTCTGTTTCGGCAATGGCAATTTCTTTACGGCCAAAACTGGCTAAGCCAATATCGGCAATGACATAATCTTTGGCTGTAGTTTTAACATCAGCAGTCACAATATTCATTTTCAATTTCCTTGAATGTGCGACCGGAGGGAGGGGTTAGTACTAAAACTTGAGATGCTAACGCTTTTCTCACCCGTATCCCGTGCCCGGCACGGTTAATAATGGTGAGCGTCGTTAAAACATTTTCCGAGCCTGGGAGGCTAAAACACAGCCCTCGCAACGCTCCTCGGAAGCGCATAATTATACTCGAAATATTTTAGCTTTCCAATATAAAAAAGCTAAGCTAAATAAAGGATTATGCTATCCAAGCACCTTTTGGCGCTTGGATAAACATGCAATAAATGATTGTTATATTGATGCTTTTAGTGCGGCAACTTTGTCGGTAGCTTCCCAGGTAAACTCTGGCTCATCGCGGCCAAAGTGGCCGTAAGCAGCAGTTTTTGTATAAATAGGGCGCAATAAGTTGAGCATTTTCACGATGCCTTTAGGGCGTAAATCAAAATGTTCAAGTACCAATTGTTTCAGCACTTCGTCTGACACCTTACCTGTGCCATAAGTTTCAACCATAATGCTGGTTGGTTGTGCTACACCAATAGCGTAGCTGATTTGCACTAAGCAACGTGAAGCCAAGCCAGCAGCCACAATGTTTTTAGCCACGTAACGGCCAGCGTAAGCTGCACTGCGATCTACTTTTGAAGGATCTTTGCCAGAGAATGCGCCGCCGCCATGTGGCGCAGCACCGCCGTAAGTATCGACAATAATTTTACGGCCAGTTAAGCCGCAATCGCCTTGTGGACCGCCAATAACAAAACGACCGGTTGGATTGACCAAGTATTTAATCTCACCTTTAATCAATTCTTTTGGCAACATAGGCTTAATGATTTCTTCAATTACCGCTTCACGGATGGCTTCTAAAGTCATTTCTGGTGCGTGTTGCGTAGATAACACCACGGTATCAATTTTATACGGCTTGCCATCTACATATTGCACCGTCACTTGCGCTTTTGCATCAGGACGTAACCAAGGTAAGCGGCCATCTTTACGTAATTGCGCTTGGCGTTCCATTAAGCGGTGGCTTAACCAAATTGGCAATGGCATTAATTGTGGCGTTTCATCTACCGCATAACCAAACATTAAGCCTTGGTCGCCAGCGCCTTGGTCTAGCGGGTCGTCATTAGCGTTATCAACGCCTTGTGCAATATCAGGGGATTGTTTGTCATAAGCGACTAATACGGCACAACCTTT
The DNA here is from genome assembly GCA_947379975.1 of Methylophilaceae bacterium. GTDB lineage: Bacteria > Pseudomonadota > Gammaproteobacteria > Burkholderiales > Methylophilaceae > Methylotenera. The sequence goes on from CANCPF010000004.1 coordinate 94,260, forward strand.
ATAGTCGATGCCATATTCAGTGTTGTCGTAGCCGATACGTTTGATGGTTTCGCGTGCAACTTTAATATAGTCGACGTTAGCAGTAGTGGTGATTTCACCAGCCAATACAATTAGACCAGTGTTGGCTAACGTTTCAGCCGCTACGCGGGCAGTTGGGTCTTGGGCTAAGATAGCATCTAATATGCTGTCGGATACTTGGTCAGCTAGTTTGTCTGGGTGACCTTCAGAAACAGATTCTGAGGTAAAAAGATATTCGTTCATTGTGCGCCTTGAAAATAATAATCATAAAATCGAAACGAATTCCATACTAAAGGCTGAAGCATGTTCATCAAATCAACGTCGGACTGACAATTCTACCTAAGTTATTCAAAAATAAGCATTTAAATATGTATTAAAGTGTTATCGAACAAAGTTTCGATAACTTTAAATTGCAGTTCTTGATAGAGCTAATGCTCGGTGTTTAGTTCACCTTTCTTACATAAGTGCCGCTGAATTGATCATTAAACGAATTATTTAACACTGTCATTTAACCTCGACATTTTTCTCTGGCAATTTATAATGAGACTATGGAAATAAATTTTACAAAAATGCATGGTGCGGGCAATGATTTTATGGTTATAGACGCCATTAATCAGTCCGTCCATTTAACACCACAACAAATTCAAGCGCTTGCGCATCGCCAATTCGGGGTGGGATTCGATCAGCTTTTACTGGTTGAAACCTCTACAATTGCTGATTTCAAATACCGTATTTTTAATGCCGATGGCAGCGAAGTGGCACAATGCGGCAATGGTGCTCGTTGTTTTGTTCGTTTTGTAGTTGATCAACGTTTAACCGAAAAACACGAGATTAGCGTTGAAACTGCCAGCGGCATCATCACCCCAAAATTAGAAGAAAATGGTTTTGTAACAGTAAATATGGGCGCGCCTAAATTTGCGCCTAGCGAGATTCCTTTTATTGCCGACACCGACTCAAACGCCTATTTACTTGCTGTCGGTAATCAAAACATCACTATTTCAGTGGTTTCCATGGGCAATCCGCATGCCGTGCAAATTGTAGAGGATGTTGATGCGGCGCCGGTGGTGGCGCTTGGCAGTCAAATTGAGCTACATCCACGTTTTCCTGAGCGAGTAAATGCTGGTTTCATGCAAATTGTTGATGCGCATCATATTAAATTAAGAGTGTTTGAACGTGGCAGTGGCGAAACGCTCGCCTGCGGCACCGGCGCATGTGCAGCTGTAGTGGCCGGCATTCAATTGGGCCGATTACAGTCACCTGTGCATGTATCTGCTCGCGGTGGCGAACTTCACATAGCCTGGTTAGGTAATGGCAGTTCGGTCATGATGGCTGGCCCTACAGAAAACGTATTTACTGGCACTTTTATTCTCAAGCAGTGAATGACAAACCATGACATTTAAATCGTTACGCATCATTAGCACAAAACAGTATTCAGTAATAAAGCCAATAATAAGGACAAGCATGCAACAAGATATTCAAGCGCTAAATAGCGGCGTCACAGCAGATCAAGTCAGTGATTTTTTACGTAGTCAGCCTAATTTTTTTGAGCAACATGCTAGTTTGCTAGCTGAAATTTTTCTGCCTAGTCCACATGGCGGCGCTGCGATTTCATTAGTAGAGCGCCAGCAATTGGCGCAACGCGATAAAATTCGCACGACTGAATTGATGCTGGCAAAACTCATTGAGTTTGGTGAGAAGAATGATATTAGCAGCAATAAAGTACATCGCTTTAGCCTCCAATTAATAGAAAATTCGGGGCTTAGTGATCTACAGCAGATGGTTGCTGCCAGTATGCAGCAAGATTTTTCTGTAACGCAGGCGGTATTACGCGTTTGGTTCAAACCTAACAATGATGTCGTAGCGCAAAACGCCATTTTTGCACCAGTAAATGTGGCTTTTAACGACTGGGTTGCCGGCTTAATAGAGCCTTTTTGTGGTAAAAAATCAGCATTTGATGATGTTTTATCAGCGCCAGAGCTACTATCGTTTGCTTATATTCCACTGTTTAAAACAGCCGATAAAAGCCAGCCTTTTGGCGTACTGATGCTGGGTTCACAAGATCAGCAGCGATTTAAGGCTGACGATGGAAAAATGTATCTTCAACGTATAGGTGAGTTGATTAGTGCCGCATTGGCGCACCACATATAAATATTCTTATATCGTTTTTTAAGCTTAAAAAATAGTGAATTAGGTGAATCATCTTAGCGATTATCTTCAGCATTTAACTTTTGAGCGTGGCTTGAGCGCACTGACCTGCCAAAGCTACAGCAGAGATATTATGCTACTAGAATCTTTAGTCGCAGATAACGCCGCTAATTCCACTATTAGTGCTACAGCGACTGTCGAAGTGACCACCCTAGATCAGCTACAGAATACGCAAATCAGGCGTTATATTGCCACCTTGCATAGTCGCGGACTGAGCGGCAAAACTATCGCAAGAGCACTTTCTGCTTGGCGTGGCTTTTACGATTATTTGATTCAGCACAAAGGGTTTAGCCAAAATCCGGTGATGGGTTTACGCGCGCCCAAAACTGCTAAAACTTTGCCGCAAGCACTATCCGTCGATCAGGCCGTTAAATTTGTCGATATTCAAGGTGACGGACTGCTAGAGCAACGCGACCATGCCATTGTGGAATTATTTTATTCTTCAGGCTTACGTTTAGCCGAGCTGGTGAACCTAGATATTGCACAACTAGATTTTTCTGAAGGTACGGTAACTGTAACCGGCAAAGGGAATAAAACCCGCATTGTGCCTATGGGCAGTCACGCGATGAGCGCAATTCAAATTTGGATGCAAAGGCGCACACTGATTCAAATTTCAGAGAACAATCCTGAGGCCGTGTTTGTTACCCAGCAAGGCCGCAGGATAACGCCGCGCGCTGTGCAATATCGCATTAAACAATGGGCGATTAAGCAGGGCATTAACTCGGATATGCGCCCACATTTATTGCGCCATAGCTTTGCCACGCATGTGTTGCAATCTAGCCAAGATTTACGTGCCGTACAAGAAATGCTAGGTCATGCCAGCATTAGTAGCACCCAAGTATATACGCACCTTGATTTTCAACATTTAGCCTCTATCTATGATAAAGCACATCCAAGGGCTAAGAAAAAATAGGCTGAAAACAGCACTATTTCCACTCAGCAGGCTCAAATCTACAGATTGAAATTGGATGCTGACAATTTATTCAAATAATACCTTACTAAAACACCCTGATATTATGGCAAAATAGTAATTCAAATTTTTATCATGCAAAGGATTCAAAAATGGAACACACCTTACCAGCACTACCTTACGCAAAAAATGCATTAGTGCCGCACATTTCAGAAGAAACATTTGACTTTCACTATGGTAAACATCACCAAACTTACGTGACTAACTTAAATAACCTGATTAA
>CANCPF010000005.1 GCA_947379975.1 Methylophilaceae bacterium
GCTAATGCAATGGCTGATTCAACAACAGATATCGTTAACGCGCTAGTAGCTAAAGGCGTATTAACAGAAGAAGAAGGCGCTTTATTAACTAAAGGCCGTACAGACGAAGCTGCTGGTCAAGCTAAAGCTTTGAAAAAAGCTTCAAAACTTTCAGTATCAGATGCAATTGATAAAGCAACAGTCTATGGTGATATTCGTGTACGTTATGAAGATCGCAGCGGTACTGGTGCTAACGCAACATCAGCAGTAGCTATTGATGAGACAAGACAAAGAGCTCGTTACAAAATGACGCTTGGTGTTAAAACAGAGACAGGTGATTGGTACACTGATTTAGCGATTGCAATGGGTGCTAATGGTCGTTCAGATAATGCTACCTTTGGTAAATCAGCAACATCTAATCTTAATGATAAAGAAGCTTTATTCATTAAACGTGCAATGGTAGGTTATAAAGCTACTGACTGGTTAACTGTAGAAGCTGGTCGTATGAATAACCCATTGTATACAACACCTATGGTTTGGGATGCTGACTTGAATTTTGAAGGTTTAGCGGAAATGTTTAAATTTAAGGCAGGTAATACCGACTTATTCTTCACAGCAGCACAAGCACAATACCAAGGTGATCGTAAAAACTTTAGTTCAGTCGTATCTGACACGATTACAACAGAATTATTTGCATTCCAAGGTGGTGCTAAGTTCCCTATTACTGACAATGCATCTGCAAAAGCAGCTTTAACGTATACAACCTACAGCCATAACACAAGTACAACAAATTTCTCACCTAAGCTTTACAATACTTTGAATGGTACACTTACAAGTGCTGGTGCTGGTGTAAACGATCTTGCCACAATTGAAATCCCAGCTGAAATTAACATGATGATGTCAAATAGCGTCGGTGTCCGTGTTTTTGGTGACTATGTTTATAATACTGATGGTGATAAACGTTGTGCAAATGCTGGTACGAATTATTGTTCGTTATATGGTAACGACGATACAGCATGGATGCTTGGTTTAGCTGTAGGTTCAGCTAAGGATCTTAAAGCTTTTGAAGGCAATAAAATGGTCGCCGGTGATTGGTCTGCGCGCCTTTGGTACCAAGATGTTGGTGCTTACTCAGTTGATCCTAACGCGGTTGATTCAGACTTCATGGATTCACGTGTAAACATGAAGGGTACAGTTCTTAAAGCACAATACAACATTAAAGATAATGTCTATGCAAACTTTGCTTACGGCCACGCAACACGTAAAAATAGTGCATTAGGTACTGGTGGTGCTGCACAAGATCTAGCTCTAAACTTAGATAAATTTGATTTAATTCAATTAGATCTAACTTACAAATTCTAAGAATCACTTCTTAGTCTTAGTAAAACTAAAACCCGCTTCGGTGGGTTTTTTTATTGCTTGTTATTTGCAGGCAACAACTGGATCAATTTGAACTAATGCTGTAGTGCTAACCAATTTTTTATACAAATTGCAAACAAGTAAGCTTTAGTATCGCCAACTTGGCCTAGCCTTTACAAAGCCAGTAATCTAGCTTGCTGTATAATTCGCTTATATTTTATTAGCAGGTATTTGTCATGTATAAACATCCACTACTTAATCGCGAAAAGATGTCTCCACAAGAGGCTCTGGATATTTTAATTGAGGGAAATCACCGTTTTACCAATAATTTATCGGTAAGTAAGGATCTGCTTAATCTGGTAATGCTGACTAAAGATAGACAGCATCCGTTTACTTCAGTGTTAAGTTGTAGCGATTCACGCGCGCCGGTAGAAATGTTGTTTGACCAAGCCTTGGGTGATGTTTTTAGTGTGCGCTTGGCGGGCAATATTGCTTCAGATAAGGTGATTGGCAGCCTTGAATTTAGCTCTAAATATTTAGGCAGTAAACTCATTGTGGTATTGGGCCATAGTGATTGCGGTGCGGTAAAAGCGGCTTGCGATAATTTTAGAGAAGGCCATATTGGCGAAATTATCAATTTAATTCGCCCAGCAGTGCGCATGGAAAAAACCACGGTAGAGAATCGTAGCTCAACAAATGAAGTGTTTTTAGATAAAGTCTGCGCGCTTAATGTGCGTGTGCAAATCAACGAAATTATTCATAGCAGCGATATTATTCAAGATATGTTGGCAGCTAAGCAAATTGGCATGGTCGGCGGTGTTTATAATTTAGCCACAGGTGAAGTCAGTTTTCTGCCAGATACATTGATGCTGTAAGGCTAACTGCTGGATATTAGGGCGTATAATCGCGTTTTCTGGATAGCCCTTATTTTTTACTTTTAATTGTGAGATTCACCTCCATGCATCCTAAACAAGATACCAGTACATTACTTTCCACACTCAAATATTTTCTTAACCCAAATGATGGCCGTTATGAAGATTTGGCCAAAGGCAGTGTCACTAAAAATATCATTAAAGATTTAACCGCTGGTTTAGTGGTTGCAATGGTTGCCATTCCATTGGCAATGGGTTTTGCGATGGCGAGTGGCTTGCGTCCTGAACAAGGCATTGTTGGCGGTGCGGTGGCAGGATTGCTAGGTGCGTTATTTGGCGGTAGTAAATATCAGGTTTATGGTCCAACGGCGGCGTATATCCCGATTATTGCTGGCTTGATGGCGACTTATAATCATAGTTTTTTAGTGCTGGCTTCTATGTTGGCTGGTGTCATGTTAATGCTCACTGGCTTAGCTAGAAAAGGCAAAATTGTCACGCTAGTGCCGCATTCTATTGTGGTAGGTTTTACCATTGGTATTGCCGTGGTGATTGCCTTTTCACAAATGGGCGAGGTGTTTGGTTTCCATCAGAAAATTGGTTATGACTTCATTGGTCAAATCCAAAAAACCATTGCTTATATGGGTGAAATGAATGTGTATGCCTTAATTGTGGCATTAAGCACGTTTGCGATTTGTAAAACGCTGATTAAAATTTCTACCTTTATTCCTGCCCCAGTATTCGGTTTAGGCTTAGGCTGGCTAGCCGCCGCAACCTTTTGGAAAGATAAAGGCTTAGTGCTGATTAAAGATAAGTACGGTAGTATTCCAACCGATTTTTGGCATGTGACGATGCCCGCTTTACCAGACATGACCACTGGAACAGTGTTGTTTGATTTATTCTATTTTGCCATTGCGATTTACTTTGTGGCGGCCATTGAAAGTTTGTTGTGCAGTCGTATGGCAGATCGCATGGCGAATAATACCGGCATACCGTTTAACCCTAATAAAGAACTTTGGGGACAAGGCTTAGTGAATATTTTCACGCCATTAATGAATGGTTTTCCGCATACTGGTGCGCTGGCCAGAACTGCAGTAAATATTAAACTAGGCGCAGTTTCGCCACTGGCTGGCGTGGCTAAATTTAGCTTTAAACTATTATTAGCGGCTTATTTGGCAACCTATTTAGAGCAAGTGCCTATGGCCTGTATCGGAGGCATTTTGTTATACGTGGCTTCTGGTATGGTGAAGTGGAAAGAGATTCAAGAAGTGCTGGAAATGAAAAGCAAGTTTCATTTTTGGTTGATGATATATACCGCTTTAATGGTGCCATTGACTGGCTTTTTAACAGCTGTACTGACAGCCATCGGTATATTTGTCATTGCCGTATTGCTTAAAAAAATACCCTTGCATCATGCTAAGGAAGACACTGTTGAGTTGGAATTAGCGGAAGCCAATTAGTATTTTTGTGAAGCGGTAAATAACTTAATCTGTAACGATTCTGTAAAAAATAAGGGCGCAAAATATTGCGCCCTTATTTTTTTAGTTTGGATTTGGTAGGAGCGGTGCCCTCGTAGCCATAGCAACGGTTAATTTGTTAATTCATGTGTTTATTGTAGCGGTTCTTCGCGGCGGGGCGCCGCTCCTACATTTAGAATTTGCTATCTAGCGATGGCCTTCTTTTGCCATGTTGATGCTGTATTTTGGAATTTCCACTACTAAGTCTTGAGTGCCAACTAATGCCTGACACGATAAGCGTGAATTTGGCTCTAAGCCCCAAGCTTTATCCAGTAAATCATCTTCCTGGTCATCCGATGCATTTAACGATTTAAAGCCTTCACGAATAATCACATGGCAAGTGGTGCAAGCGCACGCTTGGTCACAGGCGTGATCAATATCAATATGATTATTTAATAGCACATCACAGATTGACTCGCCAGTTTTGGCTTCAAGAGCTGCGCCTTCTGGGCATAATTCTAAGTGTGGCAAGATGATGATTTGTGGCATTTTGTTTCCTACAGATTAATGACTTATAGATTAATCTCTTATAGATTAATATCTTCTAAATTTTTGCCGGCTAAGGCACGGCTTACACTCGCATTCATGCGTGCGGCGGCAAAGGCTTCAGTGGCATGGTTTAACGCTTCAACGGCTTTATGAATGGCATCGTCATCTTGCGTTTCTTTGATTGACGCTAATCGTTGCATTTCTGCCTCAATGGCTTGTATTTCTTCACTGCTAATTAAGGCGCTATCCGTGGCTAAGGCCATCGTTACCGCTTCTAGGATAGCACCAGCGGCAACTCTTGCCTCAGCTAACATGCGGGCTTTTTTGTCAGCCTCAGCACTGTTAAATGAGGTTTTGAGCATATTGGTAATTTCATCTTCACTTAGTCCGTATGAAGGTTTCACGGCAATATGCGCTTCTACATTGGTTGAAGTTTCACGTGCTGAAACTGACAGCAAACCATCCGCATCTACGGTAAATGTTACACGAATACGCGCTGCACCAGCCACCATAGGCGGAATGCCGCGCAGTTCGAAGCGCGCCAATGAGCGGCAATCGCTGACTAACTCACGCTCGCCTTGCACTACATGAATACTCATGGCGGTTTGGCCGTCTTTGTAAGTAGTAAATTCCTGCGCACGGGCAACAGGCAATGTACTGTTTCTGTGGATGACTCTTTCAGTAAGACCGCCGTAAGTTTCTAAACCTAAAGACAGCGGGATTACATCGAGTAATAATAAATCTTCATCGCTTTTGTTACCGGCTAACACATTGGCTTGAATGGCTGCGCCTAGTGCGACGACTTTATCTGGATCTAAATTAGTAAGCAGCGTTTGTTTGAAATATTCGGCAACGGTTTTGCGTACTAGCGGCATTCTAGTGGCGCCGCCTACCATCACAACACCATTAATTTCTTCAACGCTGAGCCCAGCATCGCGCATCGCTTTACGTGTTGGGCTCAGCGTTTTTTGTACTAAATTAGCCGTAAACGCAATAAATTCATGGGTGGTTAAAGTCAAGTTAACAAATTCGCCGTCACTCAATAAGCAGCTGACATTCGCTTCAGCATGTTCTGTGAGCCATTCCTTGGCTTCACGCGCTTTGCTTAATAATAATCGTGTATCGTGCGCATTACGGGGCGTAAGTTTGGCGCTTTCTAATATCCAGCAAAAAATACGGTGGTCAAAATCATCACCGCCAAGTGCTGAGTCGCCATTGGTGGCCAATACTTCAAACACGCCTTTGCTTAGTTTCAGTATGGATACATCAAACGTGCCGCCGCCTAAGTCGTAAATGACATAAATACCTTCGCTAGCGTTATCTAGACCATAGGCAACCGCGGCGGCAGTCGGCTCATTCAACAAACGCAATACATTGATTCCAGCTAGTCTTGCCGCATCTTTTGTCGCTTGGCGCTGGGCATCATCAAAATAAGCCGGAACGGTAATTACTGCGCCGACTAACTCTCCACCAAGCGCCTGCTCTGCCCGTGTTTTTAGTACTTTTAGAATTTCTGAAGAAATTTCCACTGGGCTTTTTATGCCAGCTCGTGTCTCAATCTGAACCATGCCACTTGTTTCACTGAAGCGATAAGGCAAGTGTGAAACGTCTAAATCTTTAAGGCCGCGCCCCATGAATCTTTTAGCAGAAACAATCGTATTATGCGGATCTATATTTTGTTGTTTTTGAGCGTTGAAGCCTACTTCAACATGACCATTTTCAAGATAATGCACTACTGACGGCAATAAAGCATGTCCGTGCTCATCGTTGATAACGTTGCTAAGCCCGCTGCGCACAGTCGCAACCAACGAATTTGTGGTGCCTAAATCAATGCCAATTGCCAACTTGTGTTGGTGTGGCGCTGCGCCCATGCCGGGTTCGGATATTTGTAGAAGTGCCATAGATTTTAAAAATAGTGTCTAAATTTGGGGTGTTTCTTATCGGTGTGTATTAAGGTCTATCTAAAGGTTTGCTTCTAATTGTTCAATGGCTTTGTTAATGTCGACAACTACTTTGTTGATAAAAATCAGTTTGCGTGTCGCATCTGTTGCGCTGGTGTAGTCTTGCTTCTGATCTATAAGCACAGCTATTTCGGATTGTAATAGTTTAGCTTCTTGCTGCATTTCGCGCAGTAAATTTTCTAAGGCATTGATGTCTTTAGCAGCTTTTGCGTCTTCTAAGCTTTCACGCCACTCCATCTGCTGCATTAAAAAATCTAAAGGCATGGCAGTATTGGTTTCTGAAATGGCTTCTATACCTTGTAACTCTAATAGATATTTTGCGCGATTAGCCGGATTTTTCAGAATTTGGTAGGCTTCATTCGCATGCGTTGCAAGCTGCATAGACTGTAGTTTTTCAGCAGACGATGCGCTCACAAAACGGTCAGGATGCGATTCAGATTGGATCTTGCGAAAATTGCTTTCTAATGTGGCCAGCTCAATATTGAATTTTGGGCTTAGACCAAATAACTCAAAGTGATTTGAGCCCAAGCTTAAGGCCAGATTCGAACTCAGGTTTGAACTCAAACTGTAAAGCTTTCGCCACAACCACACTCATCTTTTACGTTAGGATTAATGAATTTAAAACCTTCGTTTAAACCTTCTTTGGTAAAGTCTAATTCTGTACCATCTATATAAACAAGGCTCTTAGGGTCAACAATAATCTTTACGCCATTGCTCTCAAATGAGGTGTCTTCGTCGTTTAAACTATCTACAAATTCCAGTGTATAAGCCATGCCAGAACAGCCTGTGGTTTTAACGCCCAGGCGTAATCCTATTCCTTTGCCACGGTTGGCTAAAAAGGTTTCAACGCGGCTTGCAGCGGCTTGAGTAAGTGTGATTGCCATTATTCAGTTCTTTAAGTAATTTAAATTAAGCGAATTCTTTTTAAGCAGATACTTTGGCCAATTGTTTCGCTTTAATATCTGCCACAGCCGCTTTAATTGCATCTTCAGCTAATACTGAACAGTGAATTTTTACTGGCGGTAAGGCTAATTCTTCAGCAATCGCAGAGTTCTTAATTGCGTATGCTTCATCAATGGTTTTGCCTTTGAGCCATTCTGTGACTAATGAGCTAGAAGCAATCGCAGAGCCGCAGCCATACGTTTTGAATTTCGCATCCTCAATAATACCCGCGTCATTCACTTTAATCATCAACTTCATTACATCGCCACAAGCGGGTGCACCGACCATGCCGGTGCCTACATTAGGGTCATTCTTGTCTAAAGTGCCCACGTTACGTGGATTTTCATAATGATCTAAAACTTTGTCTGAATATGCCATTTTATGTCTCCTTTACACTTAAAATACATCGCAAACTCATTGTTGACTGCTACTTGCCGTACTAATCGTACTGCTTGCGTCTGGTCGCCTTGATTTTGCTGCCTATTTTAACTGTTTGTTATGTGTCAATTTATTACTAAAATATTAAAAAACTAATGTGCTGCCCATTGCACCTTAGAAAGATCAATGCCATCTTTAAACATCTCCCAAAGTGGCGATAATTCTCTTAATTTATCAATTTTACTTTTCATTAAATTAATCGTGTAATCAATATCTTCTTCAGTGGTAAACCGACCAATCGAGAAACGAATTGAGCTGTGGGCTAATTCATCTGAACGGCCTAAAGCACGTAGCACATAACTAGGTTCAAGGCTGGCAGAAGTACACGCTGAGCCACTAGAAACTGCAATGCCTTTAACGGCCATAATCAAAGATTCACCTTCGACATAATTAAAGCTGATGTTTAAATTATGTGGCACACGATGTTCTAAATCGCCATTGACATACACTTCTTCCATGGTTTCTAGACCATGTAAAAGTTTATCGCGTAATTTGCGAATGCGTGAATTTTCAAGGACCATTTCTTCGCGCGCTAGTTTAAATGCTTCACCCATACCAACAATTTGATGTGTGGCCAATGTGCCAGAACGCATGCCGCGCTCGTGACCACCACCATGCATTTGTGCTTCAATGCGGATGCGTGGTTTACGACGCACATATAAAGCGCCTATGCCTTTTGGGCCGTAGGTTTTATGTGCGCAAAAGCTCATTAAATCGACCGGTAATTTTTCCAAGTCAATTTCAACTTTACCCGTTGCTTGTGCGGCATCTACGTGAAAAATAATGCCATTTTCACGGCAAATATTTCCGATAGCAGTAATGTCTTGAATCACGCCGATTTCATTATTCACAAACATTACCGAAGCTAACACTGTATCTGGGCGAATGGCTGCTTTAAATTTTTCTAAATCTATCAGACCGTTTGGCTCTGGATCTAAATAAGTCGCAGTAAAACCTTGGCGTTCAAGTTCACGCACTGGGTCAATCACCGCTTTATGTTCGGTGGTAATAGTAATAATGTGCTTACCTTTTTCTGAATAAAAGTTAGCCGCACCTTTAATGGCCAAGTTGTTTGATTCAGTTGCGCCTGAGGTCCAGACGATTTCACGCGGGTCTGCACCCACTAATTTTGCCACTTCTTCGCGTGCATTTTCAACGGCTTTTTCTGCGGTCCAACCATATGGGTGACTACGTGAAGCTGGGTTGCCAAAGTGCTCAGAAATGTATGGAATCATCTTTGCTGCAACACGTGGATCTACCGGTGTTGTGGCTGAATAATCTAAATAAATAGGTTGCACGTCTGCGCTGTGCGCGTCTCTGGCAAGACCGTTTTCATCAAACATATCTTTTAATACTGGCATTTCAATTGATGCTGACATTCTTTCATTCATCCTTACAATGTATAAATCGGTAATCTAAAACGCTATGGCTTTTTATGCCGCAATAGCCGTTAATTGTTTTAATCTTAAAACTTCATCTTTAAGTGTGACCAGAAATCTTGTAACTTGTTCGGTAGTATTGTCTAGGCCAAAACTTACCCGCACTGCACCGCGTGCTGTGTCTGGATCAATTTCCATCGCCAGCAACACATGGCTAGGCTCAGTGCTGTCGCTAGAGCAGGCCGAACCGCTCGCAACCGCATAAGATTTGCGGTCTAAGGCCATGACTAAGGTTTCACCTTCAATATTATCAATAGCGAAGAAACTGGTATTGGCCAAACGCGCCACTTTGTTGCCAAACATAGTTACATTGACTGCGCTATTAATGTTTAATAAACCACTTTCAAACTGATCACGCAACATTTTGGTATGGCTGGCATAACTTTTTTGCCTAGCCGCTGCCAACTCGCACGCGGCCCCAAACCCAACAATCGCTGCTACGTTTTCTGTGCCACTACGCAGGTTTTTTTCTTGCCCACCGCCATGTAATAATGGCTCAATATCAATGCGTTTGTCTAAAACAAGTGCTGCTGCTCCTTGTGGACCATTAATCTTGTGGCTAGAAAGCGTCATCGCGTGTACGTTTAAATCTGTAAAATTCAGCGGAATTTTACCTAAACCTTGCACCGCATCGCTATGCATAAAAGCGCCTGCAGCACGTGCCATGTCCGCTATGCTAGCAATGTCTTGTATTACGCCAGTTTCATTATTGGCTAGCATCACAGAAACCAAGCTTGTGGGTGCTGAGAGTTGCTGTTTTAATTTTTCTATGGCTACTTTTCCGTCAGCATCTACTGCAATTTGGCGGCTAATAAAACCTAATTGTTGCATCGCCATTGCTGGGCGAGTCACACACGGATGTTCAATGGCGCTGGTCAAAATTTGACTGGCAGGTTTATGGCTAGCCATACCTTTTATGGCGAAATTATTAGCTTCAGTGCCGCATGAGGTGAAAATCACTTGCGAGCTATAGGCACCGCAAGATTCTGCCACCTGCGCTCTAGCATTTTCTACCGCATCACGTGCTGATCGGCCAAAAATATGGCGGCTAGTTGGGTTGCCACTTTGCGCACGCAACCATGGCAACATCGCTTCTAGCACGCTATTGTCTAGCGCGGTAGTTGCATTATGATCAAAGTAGATGTGTGACATTATTGTGCGTTGTGTTCTATAGTCTTAACTGCTTACGCAATTACTTTATCTAGTGATTCAGCATTGTATTTTTCGTTTGAACTTGCGGCATTCGTATTGCAAGCACGTGGTGTAATCGATATTTTTTGACCACTTTTTTGCGTTGCCACCATGTCGCCTAAACTAATGCCGGCAAGATAATCTAATATTTTACTATTGAGTGTGGCCCATAAGTCGTGCGTCATACAGCGACCTTCGTCGCGGCAGTTTTCGTGTCCACCACATTGGGTTGCATCTATTTGTTCGTCAACCGCATTAATAATTTCGGCCACCGAAATATCTGCGTAGCTTTTTGCTAGCTTATAACCGCCGCCGGGACCACGAACACTAATGACTAAGCCTTGGCGACGCAAACGGCTGAATAACTGTTCTAAATAAGACAGCGAGATACTTTGGCGTTCACTAATGCCAGCTAACGTTACCGGCTTTATGATAGCCGCATCGCTGCCCAAATGCTGAGCATCGCTTACTGCAGTTGCTTCGTGCATGGCAAGATCTAACATTGCGGTAACAGCAAATCTACCTTTGGTTGTGAGTCTCATGTGTTTAGGCTAGCCTTAAAAGTTATGCAAATTTTATAATACTTGATAACTTTAGTCAACTATTAAGCGGGTTTAGTTCACAACCTTGTAATTCGAGTTTAGATTAATTTTTGGTGGGTAAATTCAGTGCGAAGAATCTTGTTTGATATCAAACGCGGTGGCGACTTCCGCATCGCTTCCAGTTTCAGCCACCAGTGCTTTTAATTGCTTGGTCAGCGCGGCTAATTTTTTATCTTGCGCGGCACTATGCGCCAACAAAGTTTGTAGCGCTTTTGACATGGCCTCAGGATTAAACTTATCGTTATCATCGCTAACTGCATAAGCGGTAAAACTCGCGCTTTTAGCCGTATTATTTTTTGCGTCATCCTTGGTAGGTTTTTCTTCTTCTAAAATACGCGCAGGAATTCCCACCGCCGTGGCGTTGGCTGGCACATCTTTGACTACCACCGCATTCGAGCCTATTTTTGCACCGGCACCAATAGTAATCGGCCCTAGTACTTTAGCGCCGGCACCAATTACCACGCCATTTTCTAGTGTTGGGTGGCGTTTGCCTTTATTCCAAGAAGTACCGCCTAAAGTCACGCCGTGATAAAGCGTACAATCATCACCAATAATAGCCGTTTCACCAATTACCACACCCATGCCGTGATCGATAAATACGCGGCGACCTATGGTTGCGCCTGGGTGAATTTCAATGCCGGTAAGCCAGCGGCCAATATGTGAATTAAAGCGCGCCAACCAGTAAAAGCGCGCGTGCCAAAGCCAATGAGATAAGCGATGCATGAGTAATGCATGCACGCCAGGATAAGTGGTCAGTATTTCCCAGTGCGTCCGTGCCGCTGGGTCGCGCTGGAAAACAATGGCGATATCTTCTTTAACGTGATCAAACATAAGTATTGCCTTTCAAAGCTTGCCTCGAGAGAATTGCTCGGGGCTATTATTTCTATTATTTCTATTATTGCTAATATTTATCGTGTTTTTTTGGGGTAACCGTTAGCGTCAGTATGCCACGTAACAGGTTCACTTCTTCTTTTTCTAATCGTATGCGTGCGTAAATGCGTCGCATACGCTCCATTAGTTTTTTTGGAGCGACCGGATTTAGGTAGCCAATATGTAATAAGGTTTCTTCTAAATGCTTGTAAAAACCTTCAACGCTATCAATAGTGGCTAATTCTATATGTGCATTTTGGCTGAAAGTGGCATCTTCAAGTGCTGCCATTCTAAGTTCGTAACACATGATTTGTACTGCCGCAGCTAGGTTTAATGATGAATATTCGGCATTGGCTGGAATCATGGCTAACAGCTGGCAATGATCGAGCTCCTCATTGGTTAAGCCGCTCATTTCAGTGCCAAACACTAAGGCGACGGTTTGCGTGTTAGCAATCTCAATCGCCGTGTTAGCAGCAGCCCGCACATTGACTAACTCGTGAGATAGGCTGCGCTTACGTGCGCTCATGCCAATCGCAAAAGCACAGCCAGATAGCGCTTCAGTTAAGGTGTTGGTGACAATTGCATTTTCCAGTAAATCTGCCGCGCCAGTGGATAATGCCGTGGCGTGCGCATCTGGAAAACTATCAGGTTTAACTAAATATAAGTGCTGTAACCCCATGGTTTTCATGGCGCGTGCCGCCGAACCAATATTGCCTGGATGGCTAGTTTGGCAAAGAATCACACGGAAATTTTGCAGTATTTGTAATTTTGAATGTTCTGATGTTGATGTCATATTTTGAAAAATCTAGATTTTGAAGCAATCTAGATTTTGAACTCTAGGCAATTACCGTTAAAATAGCATTTTATCAGTTCTTTAACACAACGCTCTTTAACACCGCTGTAATTTTAGATTTATTATGTTTACCTTTGTGTAGGCAAGTAATCTTTAAGCCATTTTATATGGCACACGTTGAATAACTGGCTACATCATATAGATTCGAGAAAACATGCATCCTATGCTATCAAACGCAGTGAAAGCTGCACGCCGTGCTGGCAGTATTATTACACGCGCCTCTGAAGACATTGGCTCACTTAAGATTCAAACTAAAACCTATAACGACTTTGTGACCGAAGTAGATAGGGCGGCAGAGCAAGCGATTATAGATACGCTTAAAGACCTGTATCCGCATCACGGATTTTTAGGTGAAGAAAGTGGCGAATCTAATATTGAGGCTGACTTCATTTGGATTATTGATCCATTAGACGGCACAACGAATTTCTTACATGGCTTCCCACAATATTGTATTTCAATCGCATTACAAGAGCGCGGCGTTCTAACGCATGCGGTTGTGTACGACCCAAACAGAAACGATTTATTTACTGCGACTAAAGGTCGCGGTGCCTTTTTAAACGACAAGCGTATTCGCGTAACGCAACGTACTAAACTGCAAGAATGTATGGTTGGAACTGGCTTCCCGTTTCGTGACTTTACGCATTTAGATACTTATTTAGCCATGTTAAAAGACATGATTAAAAAAACCACCGGTATTCGCCGCCCAGGTTCAGCCGCTTTAGATTTAGCTTATGTAGCGGCTGGTTGGTTTGATGGCTTCTGGGAAATTGGCTTGTCAACTTGGGATATCGCCGCAGGCGGGTTGATTGTTCAAGAAGCGGGCGGTATGGTTGGCGATTTTGAAGGTAATGAGGCTTGGCTTAAAACCGGTAATATTGTGGCGGGCAATCCAAAAATATTCGGCCAAATGTTGCAAACATTAAGTCCGCATATTACCGATGATTTGAAAACACCTAGTTCAGTAGCGGCATTAGCAGAAGTGCCAGCAGTAGAATCAACAGAAACACCAGAAGCAATCTAAGTTATTTTTTTACTATATGCTTTGCTTGCAATAACGCAGGTGAAGCATATTGCAAGCACATCACGTCTCAGTAAGTCTCAATCACGACCTTGAAAAAGGCGCAAATTTAAACAGTGATATAGTCGGTTAATTACTTGAATTCCCTTTTCAAGCATGACCATGAAAATAGTTATAATATTTTCAATCAATGAGGTTAACGCTATCATGAATAATGTGCATCAAAAAGTACAAAGATGCTAGAACAGGTATTTGAGCAATATGCAAAAAGTACGCTACGTGAACCGCAGCGGACGATTACCTTTGTCGCAACGTTAATCGCTAAAATTAGGCCGCCAAAGCCGCATAATATTGAGTGCGCGGTTAAAGCGATTCAGGCGCTCTGTTATTTGCTTAATAGTGATACGGAAAAAGCCAGAGTTTTGCGCGAGGCAATGCTTAGGCTGTTAAGCGAGCATAAGCCAATTTCATTATTTTTAGTATCTCGCCATTCCGCGTTTGCTGGCTTTTTTACAGAAATGCGGCGCAGAATTTCCCATAAAATTTTGCCAGAAGCGGTTGATACTTCTTATCTCATCGATTTGTTCGCACTGTTTTTCACTAAAACCAGTGACGCACTCTGGATCTCAGCAGTACCGAATGATATTTGGGTGCAACTAATTGTAGCGATGCGTTTTGATAATGCTCCGCAAAGTTTAACTGAACCTTGCCGGCAAAATTTGTTGGCCGCCACTCAGGTGTTGTCCTATCGAATAGCGGCCTTGGGCTTAGAACCGGAGTTGCTACGTAATCATCCTGAGCTTGAACAGCATACCTCGCCTTTTATTACTCAGCAGGCTGAGCTTAACGAATTTTTGTCGCCAGTGGATGGTATTGCCAGCCTAGCTAATCAAGGCGATATAAAACATATCTTGGTGATGCTTAATCAATGCAATAGTATTATTGCTAAAATTCGCCGTAATAGTGTGCAGGTCGGCACCAGTATTCAGCTGACGTTTTTATTACAGGGAATTTCTCAGCAAATTAGCCGTTTAGAAGCCTTGTTAGATATCCTTGATTGTTTACCCAGTGGATCGAAATTGGTTGATGAAGTTGATGATGCGGCAGGCGTTAATTCTTTAGATATTAATAGCAAAATCGTACAACTGTTTAAAGAGTTGGTGTACAGCGAGTGTCATAAAAATGATCTGCACCAGCATTGGCAAGAAAATATGGAGATTATTGCGCTGCGGGTGACGGAAAATGCCAGCCGTACCGGTGAACATTACATCACAAATAATCGCCATGAATATTTTGCTTTGATGCGTTCTGCGATGGGCGCAGGGCTAATTGTAGCAATCATGGCTATGCTGAAAATATTCGTGGCTAAACATCATTTAGCGCCGCTAACTGAAGCATTATTATTCAGTTTAAATTATGGTTTGGGTTTTATTCTGATTCATATTTTACATTTTACAGTTGCCACTAAGCAGCCAGCCATGACTGCTGCAGCGATTGCCGCCAGCATTGATGCTTCTGATAGCAAAACTAAAGAGATGGATAACTTGGTCGCGATGATTGCTAATACCATGCGTAGTCAAATAATCGCAATTTTTGGTAATGTGGTATTTGCCATTCCCACGGCAATGTTGATTGCTTGGGGACTATTTAATCTGACTGGAGTCCATTTTGTCAGCGTTGAAAAAGCCCATCAACTATTGGCTGACATCGACCCGATTAATAGCGCGGCTTTATTCTATGCGGCTATCGCCGGCGTTTGTTTATTTGTTTCTGGTCTGATTGCTGGTTATCACGATAATTTAGCGGTCTACAACAAAATTCCACAGCGTTTGCGCGCGCTCACTTTCCTACAAAAAATATTGGGCATAGCAAGGTTGGATCGCGTTGCACGTTACGTAGAGAATAATTTAGGAGCGCTTGCAGGTAACTTTTATTTTGGTTGTTTGTTGGGCGGTATGACTGCGATAGGGGTGTTGTTTGGCTTGCCATTTGATATTCGCCATATCGCTTTTTCATCGGCCTTTGTCGGCTTTTCTGCAGTTAGTTTAGACTTTATGTTGAGCTGGCAAACGATAGTATTTGTTGCGCTAGGGCTTGCGCTGATTGGCGTTGTGAATCTGGCCGTGAGTTTTAGTTTAGCGTTATATGTAGCGATGAAATCACGTAAAGTACGTTTTAAACAATGGCGTTTATTGCTACGTAATCTTGCCACTAGGCTGGCGCAACATCCCGCCGAGTTTGTGATGCCACCAAAAAAAATATCAAATAAATCAACAATTAAATCGCAATGAGTCATTGTATAATTTAAAAAGTAATCTTAAACACCTTATTTAAAGTACTTAATTTATGAATAATGAAGAGCCGATTGATATTTCATTTGATGATCCAAGACGCCGTTCAATGGCGAATAAATCTACTTGGGTCAGCGTAGCGGTTAATACTTTATTAACCTTGCTACAGATTGCCGCTGGTTTTTTTGCGCACTCTCAGAGCTTGATTGCAGATGGTATGCATTCGTTGTCCGATCTTGTCTGCGATTTTTTAGTGCTGGTAGCCAGTTATCATAGTAAAAACCCTGCCGATGAAAGGCATCCTTATGGTCATGGACGCATAGAAACTGCCGCCTCTTTTGTTTTGGGTGCAGTGCTTGCTGCAACCGGTAGCGCAATTATGGGCGCCGCGGCAATTAAGTTGCAAAATATAGAGCAGATGCCTTTAGTGGCGCCATTAGCTTTGTGGGTGGCTTTAATCGCATTGGTTGCTAAAGAAAGTTTGTTTCGCTATATGTTGCATGTAGGTGAGCGTTTACGCTCACCTATGCTAATTGCCAACGCATGGCATGCGCGTTCAGATGCGGCTTCTTCTTTGGTTGTTGCTGTGGGTATAGGAGCAAATTTAGCTGGCTTCGTGTATGCCGATTCTGTGGCCGCTATTGTCGTGGGCTTCATGATAGTGCGGATGGGGATTGTGTTTGCTTGGGATGCTTTTCAGGAGTTGATTGATGCCGGGCTTTCAGTAGAGGAAGTCGAGAGTATTCGTCAAACCGTTACCGATACGTCTGGCGTTGTTAATCTGCATGAATTGCGTACTCGACGCATGGCGCACCGCGCTTTAGTGGATGCGCATATATTGGTAGATTCCCGTATCAGTGTTTCTGAAGGGCATAATATTGCTGAGCGCGCAAGAATGCGCGTGCTGCAAAGCCATCCGACGGTTTCAGATGTGCTGGTGCATGTCGACTCTGAAGACGATGTAGAGCATGAACCGCATGCTGAAATGATGTTAGGGCGTGAAAACTTGCAGGATCATTTAGCGCCACTTCTCGTTGGTTTGCCTGAGCCAGTAAAAATTGTATTCCACTACATTAAAGGTAAGGTCGAAGCGGAAGTTTACTTAGCACACGATTTTTTTGAAAATGGTAATGAATTTGCGAAGGCAGAGCAGAAGGTTTTTAAACGCTTAGCTGGTAATGAATATTTCAGTGCAGTATCTTTAAACTGCGTTTTGGTGCATAAGTGATACTAAGAAATTTATTCTTTTATCAATTTTATTTTCTTAATTTAGCTTGCTATTTTAACTAGGGACTGCGCAGGTATGCACAATCCCATGTTCAACAGTTATTATTTATTAACTGATTGTTTTAAGCCAGCACCAACAGAAAAGCTTACTTGATTACTAGCTTTAATGGTTAGTGGTTCGCCAGTTGAAGGGTTGCGGCCTTGACGCTCTGGGCGGTGAGCCACTTTGAATTTACCGAAGCCAGTGATGTTGACATCATCGCCATTTGCTAAAGCTTTAGTGATACCTTCTAATACTAGGTTAAGCGCGTTGTGAGCATCAGTTTTCGTCACGCCAGATTGCGTTGCAATCAACTCAACTAAATCGGTTTTACCTAATACATTTTTTGCTTGTGACATAGATTTTCCTTTGTGGTGGTGGTGTCTAAAGTTAACTCTAAACTAGTCACAGTCTGCGTGACCAGTCTTTAGAAGTAAATTATGCTGCAATTTGATTGCTCATGTAAAGCTTATTAGGCGTATCCGTGCTACTTTCTACTACTATTTCGCATAATATCTAATAAATACAATTAAATTCTGTTGTGGTTGTCTTTGAGACGCTCCAAATTAGTCTGCTGAGCTGATTATTCTTTGAATAAAATTAACTTTTACTAGCTGTTTTATAGTGGATTAAGTTGGTGGCTTTTATCATTTCAACAAAATTTAGTGGCTAAAACCTCAGATGCTTCGGTTGTCACCACTCATGTAACTCTTGATTAAATCTCGATTAACTTCTTTAACATTTGTATGCCAAAGCCAACACCAAAGCCATTGGTGTCACTCTGTATTGCTCCTAAGCCGCCTTTGCAGTTAGCTGAAGATAAGTCGGTATGTAACCAAGCGACATCATTTTCAATAAACCTGCCTAAAAATCGCGCGGCATGAATGTGGTCAGCACCACCTTCTAAAGTACATTGTTTAATATCTGCGATGTCGCTATCTAATGCACTTTCATAGTCGTCATCGTAAGGGAAGGCGACAATACGCTCACCAGCTTCATCGCCAGCACCGACTGCTTTACAAGCCAATTCAGGACGATTGCTAATGACACCACTCATGCGGTCACCTAGCGCTGCCATCATGCTACCAGTAAGGGTAGCAAAATCTATAATTACATCTGGTTTCTCACGGCTTGCCAGTGTTAATGTATCTGCCAACACCATGCGGCCTTCTGCGTCGGTATGCACGATTTCTATGGTCATGCCGTTTAGCGCAGTCACCACATCGTTCTGTTTATAGGCTAACGGCCCAATATGATTTTGTGCAATGGCTAGCCAGCAATCGATTTTAATCGGCAATTGTTGTTGCGTTGCCGCAAGTAGAATTCCTAAAGTCACTGCACTTCCATTCATGTCTTCATGCATGCCTTGCATATATTTGGCTGGCTTAATGTTATGCCCACCAGTATCAAAGCAAATGCCTTTACCAACTAAGGCGATATGTTTTTTAGCTTCTTTGGGCGTATAAGTTAAGTGTACGATGGCTGCATCTAGCGGATCACTGCCTTGGCCGACAGCGTAGAATGCGCCTGCGCCCATTTTTTTAAGTGCAGGCATATCAAATTCTTCATGTTTCCAACCTTGTGTCTTGGCTAAAGCGGCTACTTTTTCGCGGTACACGCTGGGAGTTAATTCATTAGGTGGTGTAATCGTTAGTTGGCGGCATAATGTATTGCCTGCCACTCGCGCATTCACATAAGCATAGTCGTGGCTTGCTTCATAACCGTAAATATTAATGTTTTTGAGCGGCTTGAATTTATTTTCTTTTTTACGGCTTGGTAATTCAGCTGCGTTGACAGTTGTCACGTAGTAGGCGGCGCAGGCATGGGCTTCGCGGCTAGCTTCATCGCCAAGCACGCAGATAGCTAAACTTTCTGGTTGTTCATCTAATAATAATTTGGCAGCTTTGCGTAGTAGTACGTGGCGCTGAAACATGTTTAATTTCTCTGCCAAGACCACGAAACTAGCGATGCCGCCATTAGGCAGATCTAAGCTTACCGGCGATTTCGCTAAGTCTTTATATTCGCTATTCGTTCTTTTAAGTTTTGTGCGCAGTGATTCTGCAAAAGGTATGTCGAATTCTTCTTTTTCTGTAAGTACAAAAAGGATGTGATTTTCAGAAGATAGTGATTTATCGCTACCAATCGCTGTAAATTGTGACAATTTTAATGACATTTAATTTCCCTTAACTCTTATATAATATGTATTACAACTGTAGCAGAACTTGTAAATACGGTCTGGTTTTGCTTGGTTTAACTTGACCAAAAAGCCTAAAAAAGCCACACTACTGCCTTAATTGAAATAGATTCAGTGGTTTTAATATTTTTTGATGCTATGTTCTTGTATAGAACAGCCTAGTTCAAGTTTAGTTGCTAGCGCGTTTTGTATATTTAGTGTTTTGTACATTTGCATTAGTGCTTTAATGCAAATTATACGCGTAGCAACCACAACACGGAGAAATCTCACGCATGACAACGAATTCGCAAGACACGACTCAAAACAAGGGTTTAATTGAAACCGATCCGCAAGAAACGCAAGAGTGGTTAGATGCGCTGACTGCAGTCATTGAAAATGAAGGTACAGAACGTGCTCATTTTCTACTTGAGGCCATGATTGATAAAGCCCGTCGGTCAGGTAGCAACTTGCCATACAATGCGACGACAGCTTATGTAAATACTATTCCTACTCACTTGCAGGCTAAATTGCCTGGCGACCCAGAAATGGAACGCCGTATTCGTGCGCTAGTGCGCTGGAATGCCATTATGACGGTGTTGCGTGCGAACGAGAAATCTCCAGGGGTGGGTGGACATATCGCTAGCTTTCAATCTGCCGCTACTTTATATGACACGGCTTTTAACCATTTTTTTCGTGCAGCCAATGAAAACTTTGGTGGCGACTGTGTTTACTTCCAAGGCCATTCATCGCCAGGTGTGTATGCGCGTGCTTTCTTAGAAGGCCGTATTTCAGAAGATCAGCTTACTAATTTCCGCCAAGAAACTGCAGGTAATGGTTTATCTAGCTATCCACACCCGTGGTTAATGCCAGACTTTTGGCAGTTCCCAACGGTTTCTATGGGTTTAGGTCCGATCACTGGTATTTATCAAGCGCGCTTTTTAAAATATATCCATGATCGTGGTATTGCGGATACCAGTGACCGTAAAGTTTGGGTGTTTTGTGGTGATGGCGAGATGGACGAGCCAGAATCATTGGGCGCGATTTCATTAGCAAGCCGTGAAAAATTAGATAACCTAATTTTTGTGGTGAACTGTAATCTACAGCGTTTAGATGGCCCAGTGCGCGGCAACGGCAAAATTATTCAAGAGTTGGAATCAGATTTCCGTGGTTCTGGCTGGAATGTATTGAAAGTCGTTTGGGGTTCTTATTGGGATCCATTGTTGGCCATGGATAAAGATGGCTTGCTTAAAAAACGCATGGAAGAATGCGTAGATGGCGAATACCAAAACTTTAAGCAAAAAGGCGGCGCGTACACACGCGAACACTTCTTTGGTAAATATCCTGAGCTAAAAGAAATGGTCGCGGCCATGAGTGACGCCGATATTTGGCGCTTGAACCGTGGTGGTCATGATCCTCATAAAGTTTACGCGGCGTATCATTCAGCGGTGAACCATAAAGGTCAGCCAACAGTGATTTTAGCTAAAACTGTTAAAGGTTACGGTATGGGCGAAGCCGGTGAGGCGCAAAATACCACGCATCAGCAAAAAAGCATGGATTTAACGTCACTTAAACATTTTAGAGATCGCTTTGATTTGCCGATCACCGATGAACAAGTAGAGAACTTAAGCTTTTACAAGCCAGCGGCAGATTCACCAGAAATGCAATACATGGCGACACGCCGCGCGGCGATGGGTGGTTCTGTGCCTGCGCGTAGACGTAAAGGTAACGAGCTCACTATTCCACCATTGTCAGCGTTTGAAAATATGTTGGTTTCAACTGGCGAGCGTGAAATCTCTACCACCATGGCATTTGTGCGTATTCTTTCTACTTTAGTGCGCGATAAACAAATTGGTAAGTTTGTGGTACCTATTGTGCCAGATGAAGCGCGTACTTTTGGTATGGAAGGCATGTTCCGCCAGTTGGGTATTTACGCCAGCCAAGGCCAGTTGTATGAGCCTATGGATTCTGACCAAGTCATGTATTACAAAGAGTCTAAAGATGGTCAGATCTTAGAAGAGGGCATTAACGAAGCGGGTTCATTCTCTAGCTGGATGGCAGCGGCAACATCATATTCAGTGACGGGCGTGCAGATGATCCCGTTCTACATTTTCTATTCTATGTTTGGTTTCCAACGTATTGGCGATTTGGCTTGGGCAGCCGGCGATTCACGTGCGCGTGGTTTCTTGCTAGGCGCGACCGCTGGCCGTACTACGTTGAATGGTGAAGGCTTGCAACACGAAGATGGCCACAGCCATTTAATGTCGGCGACCATTCCTAACTGTATTTCTTACGATCCAACCTTTGCTTATGAATTAGCGGTAATTATTCAAGAAGGCTTGCGTCGTATGGTGCAAAATCAAGAAGATGTGTATTACTACATTACCTTGATGAACGAGAATTACACGCATCCAGAAATGCCAAAAGGCGCTGAGGCTGGCATCCTTAAAGGTATTTATAACTTTAGCAAATCAAAAGCTAAGGGCGAGAAAGTACAATTAATGGGTAGTGGCGTAATCTTGCGTGAAGTGATTGCCGCGGCCGAAATGTTAGAAAAAGAATGGGGTGTTGCGGCCGATGTTTGGAGCGTCACCAGCTTCAACGAATTGCGCAGAGATGGCTTAGATGCTGAACGCTGGAATATGCTGAACCCAGAAAAACCACAACGTTTAAGCTATGTAGCTGAAGCGATGCAAGGCGCGCAAGGTCCAACAATTGCTTCTACCGATTACATGAAAGCATTTGCTGAGCAAATTGCTGGTTTTGTACCAGGTAAGTTTGTCGCTTTAGGCACCGATGGTTATGGCCGTTCAGATAGCCGCGAAGCGCTACGTAGCTTCTTTGAAGTGGACAGATATTACGTGGTGGTTGCCTCACTAAAAGCATTGGCTGATGAAGGTAAATTGCCTGCAAGTAAAGTAACTGAAGCGATTGTTAAATACAAGTTAGACGCTAATAAGCCTAACCCAACTACCGTTTAAAAGGACGCACAGATGGCAATTCAAGACGTATTTGTCCCAGATATCGGTAATTTTGATAGTGTGGATGTGATTGAAATATTAGTAAAAGCAGGCGATGAAATCGCTAAAGAAGATTCGCTGATGACCGTGGAATCAGATAAAGCTTCGATGGATATTCCTTCGCCGTTTGCTGGCGTGGTAAAAGAAGTGAAAATGAAGGTGGGCGATAAAGCTGCTCAAGGTGGTTTGATTTTGACCATGGATGTCAGTGAAGCTGCGGCTAAGCCTGCAGCAGCACAAGCCGTTGCGGTGGCAGAAAAGCCAGCCGTAATTGCGGTTGCCATTCCAGAATCCAGTATTCCTGAACCTAGCCGCCCAGCGCCAGAGCCACCAAAAACCATCGCGCCAGCGCACCAACCTGCGCCAGTCGGTGCCAGTGCAGTGGTTGACGCAGGTAAACCATCACATGCGAGTCCATCAGTGCGTAAATTTGCCCGTGAATTAGGCGTAAATTTAGCTTTTGTTAAAGGTAGCGCGGCCAAAAACCGCATTGTGCAACAAGATGTGCAAGCCTACGTAAAAGGTGAGTTAGCTAAACCACGTACAGAAAATATGGGTGCAGGTTTAGGTAGTTTGGCTACTTTAGCCATGCCGGTGATTGATTTTAGCAAATTTGGCGATATTGAAACAAAGCCGCTATCACGTATTAAAAAGCTTTCAGGCGCTAACTTGCACCGTAATTGGGTGACTGCACCGCACGTGACGCAGTTTGACGAAGCTGATATTACTGACTTGGAAGACTTTAGAAAGTCTATGCAAGCTGATGCTGAAAAACGTGGCGTAAAACTCACTATGTTGGCATTTTTAATCAAAGCTTCAGTGAATGCACTTAAAGCTTATCCTAATTTTAATGCCTCACTTTCTCCAGATGGCGATAGCTTGATTCTAAAAAATTACTACAACATCGGCTTTGCTTGCGACACGCCAGATGGTTTAGTGGTGCCGGTAGTGAAAGATGTACAGCAAAAAGACGTGTTGGATATTGCCCGCGATTTGATGGATTTATCCACCAAAGCCCGCGAACGCAAGCTTAAAGTAGAAGAAATGCAAGGCGGTTGCTTTACTATTTCTAGCTTAGGCGGTATAGGCGGTACGATGTTTACGCCGATTATCAACTGTCCAGAAGTGGCGATTTTAGGCGTTTCACGCGCTAGTATGCAGCCTGTTTACGAAGCAAAAACAAAAGCTTTTGAGCCGCGTTTAATGTTGCCAATGTCACTTTCTTATGATCATCGCGTAGTTGATGGGGCTGATGGCGCTAGGTTCACGAGCCACATGCGTATGATGTTAAGTGATGTGCGTAGATTATTGCTTTAAGCCTAAACACTGACCGTGTGTTACATGCTTTAAATAACAAAGCTGCGAGCAATTGAGTTTAATTAAAGTTTTAAAAAAGGGTATGCATGAGCAATATCGTAGAAGTTTTAGTCCCAGATATAGGTAACTTTGATAGTGTAGATGTGATTGAAGTGCTGGTGAAAGTCGGTGACGTCATCGCCGTTGAAGATTCACTGATTACCGTTGAATCCGATAAAGCTTCTATGGATATTCCTTCATCAGTTGCCGGTACAGTAAAAGAAGTGAAGGTGAGCGTAGGCGATAAAGTGGCTAAAGGTAGCTTAATGTTACTGGTTGAGGCTATTGCTTCTACAGTTAGTGCGCCTGCTCAAGTGGCGGTTGCTCAAACAGCCACAGTTCAAGCTACAGCAGTTCAAACGGCTCCGGCTCAAACAGCTAGCCCAGTTGTTAGTAGCTCATCAGTCATTCCAGCATCAGACTTGCACGCTGAAGTCGTCGTTTTAGGTTCAGGTCCGGGTGGCTATACCGCAGCTTTCCGTGCCGCAGACTTAGGCAAAAAAGTGGTGTTAATTGAGCGTTATTCAACATTAGGCGGTGTTTGTCTTAATGTTGGCTGCATTCCGTCTAAAGCTTTATTACACACGGCAAAAGTGATTACCGAAGCGGAAGAAACTGCACATCATGGTGTGAGTTTTAGTGCGCCGAATATTGATTTAGAGCAATTACGCAATTGGAAAGCTAATGACGTTGTTGCTAAACTCACTGGCGGATTGTCCGCAATGGCCAAACAACGCGGTGTGACTGTGGTGCAAGGTTTAGGCAAGTTTACTGGTCCAAATCAAATCGCCGTGACATCTGCAGATGGCAAAATTACCACAGTTTCATTCGATAACGCTATTATCGCGGCAGGTTCGCAAGCAAGCAAATTCCCCGGTGCGCCAGACGATGAACGCATTATGGATTCTACCGGTGCTTTGGCCTTGGCAGACATTCCAAAACGTATGTTGGTTATCGGTGGTGGTATTATCGGCCTAGAAATGGGTACCGTTTATGATGCGCTAGGGTCTAGAGTTAGCGTGGTCGAGTTTACTGATGGCCTGATTCAAGGTTGCGACCGCGACTTAGTGCGCCCCTTACAAAAACGTATGGAAAAACGCTTTGAAAGTATTATGTTGTCTACCAAAGTGGCAAAAATGGAATCCAAAGCCGATGGTATTCATGTGAGCTTTGAGGGTGAAGCGGCTCCTAAAGAAGCACAAATTTACGACCGTGTGCTAGTTTCTATCGGCCGTCGCCCGAATGGTAAAAACATTGCCGCAGAAAATGCTGGCGTAGCCGTAAACGAGTGGGGCTTTATCAATGTAGATAAACAAATGCGCACTAATGTGCCACATATTTTTGCCATTGGCGACATCGTCGGTCAACCAATGCTGGCGCATAAAGCCACGCATGAAGGCAAAATAGCCGCAGAAGTGATCGCCGGTCATAAAGTTGAGTTTCAAGCATTAGCAATTCCATCCGTAGCCTATACAGATCCTGAAATCGCTTGGGCTGGCGTCACTGAAATTGAAGCTAAAGCCAAAGGTATAGAATATGAAAAAGCTTCATTCCCTTGGGCGGCTAGTGGTCGCGCTATCTCAGTTGCACGTACTGAAGGTTCAACCAAATTAATCTTCGACAAAACTACGCACAGATTAATAGGCGCTGGTATTGTTGGCGTAAATGCCGGTGAATTGTTGGCCGAAACGGTATTAGCCATTGAAATGGGTGCTGATGCGCATGATTTAGGCTTAACTATTCATGCACACCCGACTTTATCTGAAACGGTTTGCTTCGCGGCGGAGATGAAAGAGGGTACGATTACCGATCTTTACATCAAAAAAAGATAGTAGTAATTTAATGACTAAGCCAGTAACGATCAACCCTGATTTTATTCTAGCGTTAGCGCATATTTTGCCTAGCGATAGACTGTTTACCGACCCAGTAGATTGCTACGCTTACGCTTACGATAATTCGCGTATTTTTCATGCGCCGATTGCGGTGGCTTTTCCACTTAATGCGGAAGAAGTGCAAGCGGTCATTATTCTGTGCAATCTGCATAAAGTGCCAGTGGTGCCACGTGGGCGTGGGACCGGCACCGCTGGTGGTAGTGTGCCTGAGGCTGGTGGTGTAGCGCTTTCGCTGGAACGCATGAATAATATTATCAGTGTTGATCCTGATAATCGCATGGCGATTGTGCAACCCGGTGTGCTCAATCAAGAATTGCAAGATGCTATTAAAGGCGTAGGTTTCTTTTGGCCACCAGATCCCTCTAGCGCAGCATATTGCAGCATAGGCGGCAATCTAGCGACTTGTGCCGCAGGACCGCATGCAGTGAAATATGGTGTGGCGCGCGATCATGTGCTCGGTTTAAAAGCAGTTACCGGCAATGGCGATATAATTAAAACTGGCTGTTACACTAGCAAAGGCGTGGTAGGTTACGATTTAACGCGATTATTAGTTGGTTCAGAAGGCACGCTCGCGGTGATCGTGGAAGCGACACTTAAACTGACACCGCTACCAAAAAATACTGGTGGTATTACCGCAGAATTTGTGGATACTTATAGTTGCGCAAAAGCCATTGCGGCCATTATGGCGCAACCATATACACCAAGCGCATTAGAGTTTTTAGATAATGGGGCGCTTAGTCTGATTCGAGGCCGCCATAAAAATCTATTGCCAGAAAATGCTAAAGCGTATTTGATGATAGAAGTCGATGGCGCACAGCAAGAGATTATTGAGGCGACTGAGGCAATTTTATTGGCCTGCCAAGTAGATGGGTTAATTGAAGCGAAAGTAGCTACTGATACCAAAGCCTTATGGGCTGCGCGCAAAGCATTGTCGCCGTTACTGAAAGATATTGCGCCTAAAAAAATCAATGAAGATATTGCTGTGCCGGTATCTCATTTGCCGGAATTACTCACTGGATTAGAAAAATTAGCTACACAATACAAAATATCCAACGTGAATTTTGGCCATGCTGGCAATGGTAATATTCATGTGAATTTGTTGGTTAACCCAGAAAATTCAGATGAAATGACCCGTGCTTATGCGTGTTTGGATGAAGTGTTTAGTTTAGTGTTGTCGCTGCAGGGCACGTTATCTGGCGAGCATGGCGTAGGCATGGCAAAGCGACCATTTATCTCACGCGAGATTGATGAGACGACCATGAATTTAATGCGTGCGGTAAAACTTACTTTTGATCCGAGTAATATTCTGAATCCAGGTAAGTTGTTTCCTTAACAGTTTGGTCTATTAAGCTGACTTAGTTGCAAGTCACTTGTTTTAAATCTGCCTCAGGGAAGTCTAATTTTAGTTTTTTAATTTCAGCGACTTGCGGCTCTTCCAAATGCTTAAATAGCAGATTGAAATGGCCTTTTCCTTGGTCGCGCAAGGTTTTAACGACATCACTCACACCCTTGGCTTTAAGTTCATCCATTAATTTAATGGCTAGTTTTTCATCTTCAAATACACCAAATGAGATAGCATTGCGCCATTTAGGCTCTTGCATTACAAATAAATCTTGTACGCCTAGTGCTTGTAATTGCGCTGCTTTTGCTTGTGCATTTTGTGCTGATTTGACTGGCGGTATGTAGATCCAAAACAGCTTACGAATTTGGGCATCTTGGTCAGTTTGTTCTTTTGTTGTTGGTTTTAGCATAAGTTTTGCAGCGCCTGTTTGTGCTGCAGCAATGCGAGTAGGTGAAAATACACCCCATTCATAACACGATGGAGTGCTGGCTATCATTGTTATAGGCTCAGTCATGACGCCTGCTTTTTTAGGCAATAAGTCTAATTGCTGTTGTGTTAATAGACTGATCTTTTCAGGATTTAATTCAGGCAGTTTAACTACTTGCGTATTAGGTAAAACGTAGTCCATATTAAAATAAGCAAACAAGGCTAGGTTAACGATTAATAACAACCAAATTAACCTTCTCATTGTGTATCACTTTGCATAAATTTATCGAGTAAGTACAAGCCCTGTAATACTAAATTTTCTGCGATTATCGTTTGCGGAGTCAATTGCAAAGTAGAACTTTCTTTTGTTAATAGTTGATTAATAACAGGCGCATTACCGCCACCAATCACAATAAACGGCTCCTGTTTACATTGTAATTTTAATTCATGCGCCATCAGCGTAATGGCTCCCAAAATCGCATGTAGTGCTCCGGAATGTATGGCATCTGTGGTGTTTTTTGCAAAAATATTAGTAGTTTGGTTTTCTGTTAAATCCTGCACTAAATTTAATTTCGGCAGTTGTGCAGTTGCAAGCCCCAAGCTTTGTTGCATTAAATTCAAGCCTGGTAAAATCAAACCACCAATAAAGTTAGCTTGGTTTTTATTGTTGACTAGGGTCACGCTTAAAGCATCAATTGTCACCGCGGTGCCGGCATTTACCACCACACATGGCGCTTGTTTGAAATGCCATGCTGCGATGAGCGCCGCCCATCGGTCTGAGCCTAAAGTGGTTGCTGGAGCATAATGGTTTATCACGCCAGCTGCTTGTGACGTGGATTTTATCCAGTAGCTAGTCGCAGTGTATGGCGCTAGTTTCATAGTGAGTATATTCGCATGTTGCTCGCCAGCAACATTAGAAATGGCGACCCGTTCAAATATCAAGGCGGAAAAATCAGCGTTAGATAAGGCGCTATTGTCACAAGCACCATTATTAACAATTTCACCGGCTTGATTAAATACAGCCCATTTTGTTCTAGTATTACCGGCATCTATAGTGAGTAGCATATTCGTCTATTGTGTTATGTGCGACAATTTGTCACATTTTCATGATTGATATTAGATACTACAATACGCCCTGAAAATTAATCAACAGGGTACGTCCGATGCAACACTTCAAACTTAAAAAATGTTCAGTTTTGGCTAGCATTTTAATGCCAAGTATTTTAGCACCGACTTTGCTAGGTTTTTCACCAATTAGTTTTTCGGCAGAAAATTTGGAATTACCGTCTGTGGAAGTGCGTGCAGAAAGGTTAACTGAATATAGTGTGACCTCGCTCAATACTGCGGACACCGCAGATTTACTTGCCAAGCATCCTAGCGTTAGTTTATACCAGGCTGGCGGACTATCAGCTTTGCCTGCTATCCGTGGATTGAATGATGACCGTATTAAATTTATCTTGGATGGTGCAAGCATTACCTCCGCATGCGGCAACCATATGAACCCAGCTTTATCCTACATTTCACCTAGCAGTGTAGGACGTATTGATATTATGGCGGGAATTACACCAGTAAGCATGGGTGGTGACAGCATTGCCGGTACTATCAATGTAAAATCGCCTGCAATAAATTTTGCGCCCGACTCAGAGCACTTATTGGTTGAAGCCAGCGCCTCTACATTCTTTCGTAGTGTTAATAACGGACTTAGTGCTGACATTAAAGCCAGCGCAGCCAGCCAAAATTTAAGCATTGGATTCTCTGGTGGCGTTGATCGTTCGCAATCATACGTAGATGGCAATGGCAATCGAGTGAACTCGACGCAGTTTGACCGACGCTACCAAAATATAGTACTTGCTCTTAAAGGTGATGCTCAGCAACTTACATTCCGTATCAAGCATCAGGATATTCTGTATCAGGGTTTTCCTAACCAACGTATGGACATGGTTGGCAATAGTTCTGATGCGATTACCGCTAATTATGTGCAAGATTTTAATTGGGGTAAGCTAGATGCAAACATTTTCTGGCAGCAGATTAAACATGAGATGGGTTTCTTTTCTCCAGAAAAGCCGGGCGCCATGCCTATGCTAACCGATGGTAAGGATTACGGTTACAACATCAAACTTGATATCCCGTTAACGCAAGCGCATTTAGTACGCTTGGGCAACGATTATCAACGCCAAACACTTAACGATTATTGGCCACCAGTGGCTGGCAGTGCAATGATGGGGCCAAAGACCTTCAACAACATTATTAATGGCCAGCGCGACCGCTTTGGCATTTTTGCTGAGCTTGAATCAAAATGGAATCCAAAGTGGAGTACCTTGCTAGGTGTGCGTAATGATTATGTTTGGATGAATACTGGTAATGTTCAGTCTTACGGAGGCGTAGGCATGATGGGTATGATGATGAATGCTGCTGACACTGCTGCGGCAAGTGCATTTAATGCCCGCAATAAATCACAAAGTGATAATCATGTTGATTTAACTGCGACTGCCAAATATGAAGCAAGCAACACCAACAACATAGCGTTTGGTTACGCGCGTAAAACACGTTCACCTAGTCTGTATGAACGTTATACCTGGGGTCGTGGCGATATGGCGATGGCGATGATAGGATGGTTTGGCGATCTTAATGGCTATGTCGGTGATATCAATCTGAAGCCAGAAACGGCCAATACCTTGAGTGCCACTTTTGATTGGCATGACGCAGCCAAGCAAGACTGGAAGGTTACATTAACCCCACACTACTCTTATATTCATGATTATATTGGCGCATCTAAAATTGGCACTTCTGGCATGATGATGGGCTCACGTCCATTACTCCAATTTGTGAATCAGGATGCACAAATTTACGGTTTAGAAGCAACGGCTAATACCACACTTTGGAACAATAGTGATTATGGACAAGGG
Organism: Methylophilaceae bacterium; assembly: GCA_947379975.1. Taxonomy (GTDB): domain Bacteria; phylum Pseudomonadota; class Gammaproteobacteria; order Burkholderiales; family Methylophilaceae; genus Methylotenera. The sequence continues at coordinate 30,198 of CANCPF010000005.1, forward strand.
GCTTTTAAAAGTAATTTAGCTTGGACTCGCGGCGAGCGCGTTGGTAATGGAGAAAATTTGTACCATATCATGCCACTTAATATGCGCCTTGCCGTAGAACAAAACAAAGGCGCTTGGACTAATGCGCTTGAAGTTGAGATGGTGAGTAATAAAACCCTAGTCGATAATAACCGCTTAGAACCAAAAACAGCGGGTTATGGCTTGCTAAATCTTCGCGCTAGCTATCAGTTTAAAAATGCACGACTTGATTTGGCGGCCAATAACCTGTTTGATAAATACTATCAATTGCCTCTTGGCGGTGTCGACTACGCTACTTGGAAGGCGAATGGCGGAATGGGCGCGATAGGTGCACTGCCAGGCATGGGCCGTTCTATCAATGTTGGGTTAACTGTAAATTACTAAGTTCAATAATAGTTTGCGTGGTCTAAACACCGCGCAAACTAATTTCCCCCGATAAAAAGCGTTGCTCGCCTTGCGCTGTTCTCACTAATAATATGCCGTCTTCCGCCACGTCTACGACGGTACCTACGGATTCACTCCCATCAGGATGTAGCATTTTTACAGCTTGCTGATGGTAGGCGTGATGTTTGGTCCATTCATCGCGTAATTGTGCAAAACCATGTCGCTCAAAGTTGCTCAGCACTTCGGTTAAATTTTTAAGTAAAACGCCAAGCAATTCATTGGGGTTAATTGTTTGTGGAGAAGCGCTGGCTAAATCTGTGGTGGGTTGATCAATCTGCTGTTTGATACTTTCTGGCAAGTTTAAGTTAATACCAATACCAATAACTGCGGCGCTGGGGCCTTCCATATCACCTTGCAGTTCAATTAAGATGCCGGCTAATTTTTCGCGGCCAATTAGCACATCATTAGGCCATTTGAGTTGTGCTTGGCTAATGCCAAAGCTATGCAACGCTCGCACCAACGCCACACCCACTGCTAAACTTAAGCCAGATAATGCCGAAGCGCCACATTGAAAGCGCCATAATAAGGAGAACGTTAAACTCGCGCCTAAGCCTGCTTGCCAAGTGCGACCACGCCTGCCGCGGCCATTGGTTTGTAAGTTGGCTGCAACACAAGTAGCTTGCGCATGCGCAATACTTATTTTTTTCATTAGATAAGTATTGGTCGATTCTAGATGGTCATGAACTTCCACTTCTAGCAAAGTAGTCTGCTCGCCAACTGCATTTAAAATAGCTTGTTGGTCTAATAATGTCACTGCTTGCGCTAGCTTATAGCCACGCCCACGCACTGAAAAAATATTGATGCCTAATATTTCAGCTTGTTTTATGGCGTTCCAAACCGTGGCGCGACTGACTTTTAATTGCTGTGCTATCGTTTGGCCAGAATGGAACTTACCATCGCTGAGCAGTCTTAAAATAGGAAAAGTATGTGCGTTCATATGGGTAAGAATTTTAGCACAGGCAGCTAAATCTCATCGTAGACAATCAAATCAAAGGATATCAGCATCTATCAACGCAGTTGTGTAGAAGTGTTTGGCCTCAAACGTGTAAAATGAGCACTATTATTAACCTTAATTAAGTTAAAACCTCACAAATTATGTCAGCAGAAAAAACACCTATTCCACTCGGTTCTAATTTTATCCGGGCGATTGTTGAAAAAGATATTGAGCAAGGTGCGTACAGCACGCGTAAATGGGCCGGCACACCAGGCGATGCCGCGCATCATGCCGCTGGTCAGCCTGACCCTGCTAAAATCCGCACACGTTTTCCGCCAGAACCGAACGGTTATCTGCATATTGGCCATGCCAAAAGTATTTTTTTAAACTTTGGCCTAGCGCGTGATTATGCTGGTGTTTGCCACTTTAGATTTGATGATACTAATCCAGAAAAAGAAAGCCAAGAATACGTTGATAGCATCAGTGATGCGGTTAAATGGCTAGGATTTAGCTGGGAGAATGTTGGCCCAGAACACAATCAAAACAGCATGTATTTTGCCAGTAACTATTTTGATTTAATGTACCGTGCGGCTGAAAGCTTAATCGAAAATGGTCATGCTTATGTCGATAGCCAAACCGCTGAAGAAATGCGCATTATGCGCGGCACTCTAACAGAAGCAGGTAAAAATTCGCCTTGGCGTGATCGTACCGTGGCAGAAAACTTAAACTTATTCCGTGAAATGCGCGACGGCAAACATGCTGATGGCAGCTTGATTCTACGCAGTAAAATCGACATGGCTTCACCTAATATCAATTTGCGCGACCCGGCTATTTACCGCATTAAGCGCGCGCATCACCATAATACTGGTGATAAATGGTGCATTTACCCAATGTACACATTCGCCCACCCGATTGAAGATGCGCTGGAGCAAATTACCCATTCAATTTGTACGCTAGAGTTTGAAGATCAACGCCCATTTTATGATTGGTTGTTAGGCCGCTTGGCCGAAGCTGGCATGTTGGCGCATCCACTTCCAAAACAATATGAGTTTGCCCGCTTAAACCTCACTTATGTCGTGCTGTCAAAACGTAAACTGATAGATTTGGTTGAAGATAAACATGTAAGCGGCTGGGATGACCCGCGATTACCTACGCTAGCCGGCGCACGTCGCCGTGGTTATGTGGCAGACGGCTTTAAATTATTCACCGACCGTATCGGTGTTTCAAAAGCCGATTCTTGGATTGAATACACAATATTAGAAGATTGTATGCGTGAGGTGCTGAATGAATCAGCCGAGCGCCGCATTGCCGTGTTAGACCCCATTAAATTGGTGATTGATAATTATGCAGTGGATGCCGACGGAAAATCACAGACCGAAGACTGCTTTGCGCCTAATCATCCGCTTAAACCCGAGTTAGGCAAACGAGTAGTGCCATTAAGCCGCGAACTATGGATAGAACGCGAAGACTTTATGGAAACGCCAAGCAAAGGTTTCTTTAGATTAGTGCCAGATGGCCTAGTGCGCTTGCGTTATGGCTACGTGGTGAAATGCACAGGCTTTGAAAAAGATGCCGCAGGCAAGGTTACAACCGTGCATTGTGAATATTTGCCCGATACAAAATCCGGCACGCCAGGCTCAGATAGCATCAAAGTAAAAGGCAATATTCACTGGGTTTCAGTCGCACATGCCTATGAAACTGAAGTGCGTTTGTATGACAGATTGTTTAAAGAAGCTCATCCGGGCGCGGGTGATAGAGATTATTTAAATGATATTAATCCTAATTCTGTGACCTTAATTACCGCACAATTAGAACCTAGTTTGAAAGATGCAAATCCTGAAGATAGATTTCAGTTTGAGCGTCATGGCTATTTTGTGGCGGATAGAAAAGATAGTTTAGTAGGTAAGCCGGTGTTTAATAGAACTGTGACTTTGAGGGATGCTTGGCAGAAATAAATATTGGTGCAATCTCACGCTGCCTAGCCATTGCAACAAAGAAACTTGCTGAGCTTCTAGGAGCACATTATGTTGTTTATAGATTTCAGTTAATAAACCATCAAAATAGACATATATCAAATTGCATGATCATTTAAAGTGGTAATCTCAAAAATTAAATACATAAATTAAATCCTATGCGCCGCATTCTTATTATTCTTGCCAGCATTGCTTTAATTGGTGCTACTTTTTGGTGGTTTAACCGCCCGCAGCCTGTAGTTGTGGCTCTGGTTGAGGTTGGCTTAGGCAAGGTTGAAGCCAGTGTGGCGAATACGCGGGCTGGAAGTGTAGAGGCTTGCCAGCGCACACGACTTTCGCCGATTAGCGGTGGTCGCATTGCATTTCTTGGCATAAAGAAGGGTGATCAAGTTAAAAAAGGCCAAGTCTTATTGCGCTTATGGAACGATGATCAGCAAGCGCAAAGTAATCTCGCGCAAACGCAGGTGGCTAGCAGCCAAAAACGCATTATTGAAGCTTGCGCCATTGCCGATAACGCAGAACGTGATGCGGCGCGCATGGCTAAATTGCGAGCGCGCGGTTTTATTTCCGAAGGTGGTGAAGAAAAATCGCGTTACGAAGCACAATCTAGACGCGCGGCTTGTGATGGAGCACGTGCTGATGTGACACAAGCGTTAGCGCGTGTGAAAATTACCAAAGTAGAGCAGGATAGAACGGTGTTAGTTGCGCCCTTTGATGGCATTGTGGCGGACATTGTTGGTGAGCTTGGCGAATATACTACGCCTTCGCCGCCGGGTGTGGCAACGCCGCCAGCCATAGACCTTATTGATGATTCTTGCCTTTATATTAAGGCGCCTATGGATGAAGTGGATGCGCCCAAAATTCATGTTGGTCAGTTCGCGCGTGTTTCTTTGGATGCGCTTCCTGGTAAACCGTTGGCTGGCCACGTGAAAAGGGTCGCACCTTATGTAGTGGCGGTAGAAAAGCAGGCGAGAACGGTCGATGTGGAAGTTTCAATCGACAGCGGCGGTGATAGTGCAAGTGACAACAAGCGCTTACTGGTAGGCTACAGCGCAGACGTGGAAATTGTGCTGGATAGTCATGATAAGGTTTTGAGAATCCCCACTTCAACCTTACTTGAAGGTAATAAAGTGCTGATTTATAAGGCGGATAGCAAAAAACTAGAAGAGCGCGCTATTCAGGTTGGAATTACTAATTGGGAATTCACTGAAGTGCTCAGTGGCCTCAAAAAAGGTGACCGTATTGTAGCTTCGTTGGAGCGTGAAGGCGTAAAAGCGGGTGTTGTAGTTAAACCAGAAGGTAACGCTAAACCAGAAGGTAACGCTAAACCAGAAGATAAAGCTCAGCCAGCAATAAGCCCTAACGCAAAAACTAATAAAGCGAAATAATTAACCATGGCCGATAGCAAAAGCCTGATTGCACTTAAGGCTATAGATCGCACTTTTTATTTGGGCGATAGCCAAGTGTATGCTTTGCGTAATGTGAATTTGGACATCAATCCTGGCGAGTATATCGCTGTGATGGGCCCGTCTGGTTCAGGTAAGTCGACCTTGCTTAATCTGCTTGGCTTGTTAGATCGCCCAGATGCTGGAACTTATCAATTAGAAGGTCGTGATGTCACCACTTTGGCGCCAGATGAGCAGGCCAAAGTACGTAGCGAACGCATAGGATTTATCTTCCAAAGTTTTCATTTAGTACCGCGTTTAACGGCTGCAGCTAATATTGAGTTACCACTTATTTTGGCTGGCATGCCTGCTGCTGAGCGCACCAAACGTGTTGCGCAGGCGCTTAAAGAATATGGGCTGGTGGACAGGGCGCAACATCGACCAAACGAGCTTTCTGGCGGACAGCGCCAACGTGTCGCGATTGCCCGCGCTACTGTACAACGCCCGGCGGTTTTGTTGGCGGATGAGCCAACTGGTAATCTTGATCGCGTCACCGGAGAAGAGGTAGTGCGACTGTTAGAAGCACTCAATGCGCAAGGTATGACGCTTATTGTGGTCACCCACGACCATGCGCTGGGTGCTCGAGCAAGGCGCCAAATAAAAATGGAAGATGGCGTTATTGTCAGTGACATTACGCATATGCCAGAGCAAGCGGGCTAGCCCAAATGGGCAGGGTTCCGTTGAAAATGACATGAAAATCATAGATACATTTCGCTACGCTAGAGATGCAGCCACCGGTACGCCGTTACGTACAGGCCTGTTGATTATAGCAATGTCTATAGGCGTGGCGGCCGTGGTAGTGCTTACGGCACTGGGCGATGGCGCGCGCCGTTATGTGGTGGGTGAGTTTTCTGCCATAGGCAGTAATTTGGTGATTGTATTACCAGGTCGCTCGGAAACTCGTGGCTTTAATCCAGCCAATTTAATTACCAGTACGCCGCGCGATTTAACGCTGGATGATGCAACCGCTTTGTTGCGCCTGCCAGGTGTAGAACGCATTGCGCCTATTCTAATTGCCACCACTGAAATTAATGCTTCAGGCAAGCTACGTGAAGCCATGTTGCTGGGTACTAACTCTGATTATATTCGCGTGCGTAAACAAAAATTGGCGCTTGGACGCTTTTTAACCCAAGAAGACTTAGGTCACGGCGCTGCTGAGGTGGTGTTGGGTGCGGCCATTCGGCGGGAGATTTTTGGCACTACAAACCCTTTGGGTAAAACCGTGCGCGTTGGTGATAGGCGATTACGCGTTATCGGTGTGCTAAGCGAAGGCGGGCAGGGCATGGGCATGACTAGTGACGAACTGCTGATTGTGCCCGTCGCCACTGCGCAAGCCATGCTTAATAGCAATACTTTGTTCCGAATTTTAGTGGAGTCACGCAGTCGCGAGCAAATTGGTGAGGTTAAAGCGCGCGTATTGAAAATGATTACTCAGCGCCATGAAGGCGAAGAAGATGTCACAGTGATTACACAAGATGCGGTGTTAAAAACTTTCGATAAAATCTTAAACGTGCTGACGCTTGGCGTTGCCGGTATCGCGGCCATAAGTTTGGCGGTTGCCGGTATTTTGGTGATGAATGTCATGCTTGTTTCCGTTACGCAACGCACCGCGGAAATTGGCCTGCTTAAAGCATTAGGTGCGACATCTGCGTCTGTACGCCAATTGTTTATGGTTGAAGCGGTATTGTTATCAGTCACAGGCGCAGTGGTTGGCATCGCTTTGGGTTATTTGGGGGCGGCAATATTACGTGATATATACCCTACGTTTCCAGCCTATCCGCCAATGTGGGCAGTACTGGCTGGCTTAGGTACTGCGCTGGTTTCAGGTTTAGTTTTTGGCGTAATGCCGGCACGTCACGCCGCGCAGTTAGATCCAATTCTAGCCTTGGCTAAGCGATAATTATCTTGTGCGCTAATTATGCTAATCGCTGATTCTACAAAATTTGCCCTGCAAGCCATTACCTCGCATCGCATGCGTAGTTTTTTAACCTTGCTTGGTATTGCCGTTGGTATTGCTGCCGTTATTTTACTGACCTCTATTGGTGAAGGCGTTCATCAATTTGTGTTGGCCGAATTCACGCAATTTGGCACCAATGTGATTGGTGTTTCTCCGGGTAAAGTTAAAACAGGCGGGCAACCGCCTACTGGCATTCCCACTACCGCGCGTTTGTTAACCATGGAAGATGCTAAATCACTTAAGCAACTACCTAATGTAACGGGCGCTTCGCCAACGGTGTGGGGAAATTCTGAGGTGGAAAGTAATGGTCGCTTAAGGCGTTCTACAATTTATGGTGTAGATGCAGATTTCTTACATGTATTCAGTTCAACCGTACAAATCGGCAGCTTCCTACCCAAAGAAGGCGAAGGCAGTTCACGCGCGTTGGTGGTCTTGGGTAGCAAGTTGCGCCATGAGTTATTTGGCAGCATGAATCCTTTAGGCGCGCGGGTGCGCATCGGAGGTCTGCATTTTCGGGTCATCGGCGTCTTGGCAGCTAAAGGTCAATTTTTGGGGATTGATTTAGATGACACGGCTTTTATCCCTGCGGCACGTGCGCTAGAACTTTACAACCGCGAAGGCTTGATGGAAATTCATGTCAGTTACGCTGAAGGCATTTCGTCAGCCACAGTAGCCGCGGCTGTTAAGAACCAGTTGAAATTACGTCACGGCCATGAAGATTTTACCGTCATCACGCAGGAAGACATGCTCAAAACCTTATCGAATATTCTGAATATTTTAACCATGGCGGTGGGTGCGCTAGGCGGAATTTCTTTGCTGGTTGGTGCTGTAGGCATTGTTACAATTATGACGATCTCAGTCACCGAGCGTACCAATGAAATTGGCTTGCTAGTAGCACTGGGTGCGCGTCGCAGTACTATATTATCTTTATTTTTGAGTGAATCTGTCATGCTGGCAGCACTGGGCGGCATGCTAGGTTTGTTGTTAGGTGCAGGCTTGGCGCAATTGCTGCGATTTTTATTACCAACCTTACCGGTACATACGCCGTGGAGTTTTGCGATTGGCGCTTTGGTGATGTCTGCAGTTATTGGTTTGCTAGCTGGCGTGCTACCAGCAAGGAGCGCTTCAAGGTTAGATCCGATAGAGGCGCTACGTGCAGAATAAGCTATTATGGAGAGTATGCGTAAACACAAAAAAAATCATTCAAAAAAAATAGGCATGCCGCCTGGATCACTTATTTATGTAGGGAAGGCGGATAACGATGTAAGCCAATTACCTAAACCGACTATCAGCCTGCTTGAGTATGATGCCGCAGACTTTATTGAGCATACGCTTAGTATTGATGACCTAGCCATACTAAATATTAGCGAAAGCGCGAATAAAAAATTCTGGCTGAATATTCACGGCGTGCATGATGTTGCGCTGATTAAACAAATCGGCGATTTATTTAATTTGCATCCGCTAGTGCAAGAAGACATTCTCAACACCCAGCAGCGACCAAAAATAGATGAATATGATGATTATTTATTTTTAGAAGCGCGCAGCTTTAAGTATGACCAAACCAATATGGCGGTAGATTCTGAGCAGATTAGCTTTGTGCTAGGCCGCAATTATTTGCTCACTTTTCAAGAATGCTCGACCGGAATTTTTGAACCTGTACGTGGCCGTTTACGCGTGAGTCGCGCGCATATCCGTGAGCTTGGCGTCGATTATCTAGCCTACGCTTTGCTAGATAGCATCGTCGATAGATATTTTAAAGTGCTGGAAGATGTCGGCGACGATAGTGAGTCGCTGGAAGATATTTTGCTACACAAACCGACTAATATTGAACTACATAGTATCCATCAGCTAAAACATGTGAGCATTGAGTTGCGCCGAGCTGTGTGGCCGCTACGTGAAGTGATTAATAATTTAACGCGCAATGAAAACGATTTTTTCAAGCCGACAACCATGCCTTATTTACGTGATGTATATGATCACACGGTTAATTTTATTGAATCGCTAGAATCAATTCGCGATTCACTCAGCGGCATGATGGATATTTACATGGCCAGCGTAAGTAATCGGGTAAATTTAGAAGTGCGCGCCTTAACCGTAGTCGCCATGCTGTTTATGCCAGCGACGCTGATTGCCGGGATTTTCGGCATGAATTTTCACGAAATGCCTTGGTTGGCAGAGAAAAATGGCTTTTGGTGGGCGATGGGCTTAATGATCAGTATCGCATCAGTGATGATTATGATTTTTTGGCGCAGGCAATGGCTGAGTAGTAAAACTTAGTAAGTCCGCCATTCCCAGCTAATGTGGAATGGCGATCAGTGATGTGTCAATATAATAAACCCCAGTATTTCTATTGAATCAAAGCTGCATACTTAGCCCGTATCTTTGCCGCTTTTGGTGCCGCCACCGCCATGCAATAAGGTTGGTTTGGGTTTTTCGTAAAATAATATTGATGATAATCTTCAGCGGGATAAAATAATTCAGCACCATTGATTTGCGTCACTATCGGTGCGTTAAACACTGAAGCAGCATTAAACTTAGCAATCATTTCAGCCACTATTTTCTGTTGCTCAGTATTCTGGCAAAACACCGCAGAACGATATTGCGTGCCAATATCATTGCCTTGGCGGTTGGGCGTAGTTGGGTCGTGCGATACGAAAAATATCTCGAGTAAAGTTTCAAAGCTAACGATATCGGCATCGAATGTGATTCTGATGGCTTCGGCATGACCGGTATCGCCATTACAAATTGTTTTGTAAGTTGGATTTAAAGTGTTGCCACCAATATAGCCAGATTCGACTTTACTTACACCTTTTAGTTGGGTGAATACTGGTTCTGTACACCAGAAGCAGCCTCCGGCGAAAATTGCGATTTGTGCATGACTCATGATACTTATCCTTCATTGATTTTTTGAATTAGCCTGAAAAGTTGGCCTAATAAACTTTACAATACTTAGTCAACGCATTCCTCAAAAAATTACATCAGGTTTAACTATTTTTAGCCATGGCCTTAAACGCTCTATATGTCGATTTTAACTCCTACTTTGCTTCGGTAGAGCAGCAACTTATGCCTGAATTGCGTGGCAAGCCAATTGGCGTGCTTGCGGTTATGGCTGAAACAACCTGCTGTATTGCCGCTAGTTATGAGGCCAAAGCGTTTGGCATTAAAACTGGCACAGGCGTGCGTGATGCCTGCAAACTATGCCCTGAGATGATTTTTGTAGAAGCGCGTCCGCCACTGTATGTCGAATTTCATCACAAGTTAATCGCCATTGTTGAAAGCTGCACGCATGTAGAACAAGTGCTGTCGATTGATGAAATGGTCTGTAAGCTTACTGGCAGTCAACAGATGCCAGAAAATGCACTCAAACTTGCCGCTAAAATTAAGCATAAAATGGCCCAGCAATATCCATTGATTAAATGTTCTATCGGTATCGCCCCCAATACATTTTTGGCTAAAACCGCATCCAATATGCATAAGCCTGATGGTTGCGTAATGATAGAATCAAAAGACTTGCCGCAGCGATTGTTTGCATTGCGCCTGCGCGATTTAAACGGCATTGGCAAGCAAATGGAGGCGCGCTTAAATCGGTATAAAATCACTACAGTAGAACAATTATATGAGGCGAATAAAAATCAACTTCAAACTGCTTGGGGTAGCGTAGAAGGCGAGCGCATGTACGATAAATTGCGTGGGCTAGAGCCGCATTATGTGAAAAATGCGCGTAGTAGCTTGGGGCATTCTCACGTGATGCCGCCAGAACAGCGTAACCCTATCGGCGCTAAAGCGGTGCTACATCGCTTATTGCAAAAGTCTTGCATGCGCATGCGCAGCTACGAGTTACTCGCGTCAAAAATCAGTATTAAAGTCAAATTTAGAGAGTTGCCCAGCTGGAGTATGGAAAGTGCTATTTCGCCAACCGACAATACGCTGCGGCTTATTGAGGCACTAGAGACTTTTTGGCAGCATTACCCCAACACGAAATGTGAGCCCTTTGCCGTTGGTATTTCATTTTCCGGATTGGTGACGGTCGATGAGGTGGCGCGTGATCTGTTTCAAATTGAACCGCTGGAAAATGAGAAGAAACTCAATAAAGCCATAGATACGCTGAATCTAAAATTTGGTAAAAACACTATTTATTTTGGCGGCGCGCACGAGGCATTAAAAGATGCGCCTATGCGGATTGCTTTTGGGCATATTCCTGATTTGGTAGTGGAAGGTGACGTTTAATGCCATTGGCTAATTTGCTTCGTCTGCGGTTCCATTGCAAGTTCTAGTGTTAGCACGTATTCCCAGTTAGCGTCACTGTGAATTAGTATTTAGCATGTCTATCGTTTTTAAAATCGCCAGTTGGATTTTCATTCCAGTGCTCTTGCTTGGATTATCTTTGAATGCGTTCTCTGGCAATAATGGCAATCTCAGCTATTCTAATGTTGCTGTTCAAGATAAACCAAATGATGCCAAAGAAGGGGTTGGTTTTTTATGCGACCCTGGCAGTCTAGGCCGAATAAAGCTGGACGTGACTGCCTATCTGCTGTCGCAAGGAATCGCCCCTAGTTTAGTCGTCACAAAAGTGGATGCATCTAATGGCAGTCTGACATTTACCCTAAATACCCCCAACGCGGATCTAGATACCATGCAATTAAAGTACCGCCCTGAATATGGAATTCGTGACGGCATCGTGCGTATTCCCGATGAGCATGGTGAATTACAAAAGCTGCTGACTGTTTCTAAAAAGGAAATATTGCTAGCACTTCTTCAGCACGGACGCTTAACCGAATTTAGCGGAAAAAGCTGCAATGTAAACGCATTAAAAGAACAAGTGAATGTTAGGCAAAATATAGTGGCATGGGCTGAGCAATTAAACTGGACATGGCCGGATGGCGGGGTGGCTGAATGGAATGAGAAATATTGGCATAAAGGAACGCCGCTGTCTCAAGTGAAGTTACATTTAGCTTTGGCAGATGCTTTTAAAAATCAGAGTGAATATGCCATAGGCTGTTACACGGCAGCTAAACTAGTCATGGTGCAAGGTGTTTTAGATTATTATCGGCGCGTTAAGCATAATAAATTATTGCAAAAGCTAGTTGAGGAGCAGCTTCTTTTAGATCATGAGCCCTTAGTAAACATTGAGCCAGGAGAAATGTGGTCCTTTGAGCAAGATTTTGATTCAACAAAACTCACCCAGCGCGGAAAGATTTTAAAAATCCAACATAAAGTTGCTCCGCTAAATTTTGTTCCTGGCGACTGGGCTTATATAGTAAATACAGATCCTGTTTCCGCACAGAAAACTGGCTATGAAGGCTCTAATGCTATCTATTTAGGACGCAATAAATTTGTTGATTATTACAATGATAATCATCACGCTTACACCTATCAACAAAAACTGGACGAAGTTTATCAGTGGCGTAATGGCGTCTTTAGCCGCCGCAGAGATGTAGCCAATATTCAACCTTTGTCTGTCGATGATTTAGAGCGCTTAGGTAAATCGCCGGCTGAAAATGGCCTTGTGCAAAGTTTTAGAGTTTTTCCGATGAGCTTTGAAAACTTTGCTGACTGAAAGTCTTGTTTAATCGAAGCTGTTAAGTTAGCCGCTAACACCTAAAGCATATTTGCAATGCGGTCTCGTAGCACTTTTCAGGTACTATCTGACTTCACCAATTTAATAGCTAAATCGCCTCATGCAAAAAGAAGTCAAAGAGCAACCCAGATATGCCGCTGTGGCTGCCGTGCAACTACCTAATGTTACCGATCTCGAGTTTGAAGCCTCTCTGAACGAGTTGCGCGAGCTTGCAAAAACACTAGGGTTTGAGGTGGTCAGAACGTTTGTGCAGAAACGCGCTGGTTTTGACGTGACGGCTTATCTTGGCGCAGGTAAACGCCAAGAAATAAGTAGCTTTGTGAAGAACGAATACGAACATAGTGCGCTTGAAGACATTACCATTAGTCCGAATAACCCAGAAGGCTGGTACATAGAAACATTATTAGTCGATCACGAAATATCGCCATCGCAAGCGCGCAACCTTGAGCTTGAAGTTGGTTGTATGGTGATGGATCGCACTATGGTTATTCTTGAAATTTTCCATCGCAATGCTCGCTCACGCGCAGCACGCGCCCAAGTAGAAATTGCCCGTTTAGGCTATATGGCACCACGTATGCGTGAGGCAGCGAAGCTTGCCGGTTCGCAAGGGCGGCAACGTAGCGGCGAAGGTGGCCGAGGCGCGGGTGAATCGCAAACCGAGTTAGATCGCCGCAAAATTCGTGATCGTATTGCCGAGCTGCAACAAGAAATTGTTGCCATGGATGTTGAGCGTAAAACGCAACGTGCGCGCCGTCAAGATCGCCAAGGTATCGCTAGCGTGGCGCTGGTAGGTTATACCAACGCCGGTAAATCTACTTTGATGCGTGCGCTTACCGGTAGCGATGTGTTGGTCGCGAATAAACTCTTCGCCACGCTTGATACTACGGTGCGCTCACTTTACCCAGAAAGCGTACCGCGCGTATTGGTGAGTGATACGGTTGGTTTTATCAAAAATCTGCCGCATGGTTTGGTTGCCTCATTTAAGTCTACGCTGGATGAAGCGCTTGATGCTTCGCTATTACTACATGTAATCGATGCCAGTGATCCCGGTTTTGAGCGCCAGCTTGAAGTGACCAATGAAGTGCTAGACGAAATTGGTGCAGATGAAGTGCCGCGCATCCGTGTTTTTAATAAAATAGACCATGTAGGCGATGAAGCGGCGCAAGCCGAATGCGAAGCCAATTTGCATATACGCTACCCAGATTGCGTGGTAATGAGCGCCCGTCGACCAGCAGATGTGGCTAAGTTGCATCAAAAAATTGTGGCATTTTTTCAGCAAGATTTAATTGAGTCTGAGATTTTTCTACCTTGGTCCGCCCAGCAATTGCGCGGTAAAATCTACGCCAGTTTTCAAGTGCTAGAAGAACGCTCAGACGAAGAAGGTGCTTACTTTATGGTGCGTGGCGAGCCTGATGCCATTTTCAAATTGCGTGAGCAATTGAGCTGATTCTAAGTTTGCGTAAGCTTGGTGTAAGCAAAGTCCGTTAATCTCTGCCCATGTAATCGCATCATGCGATTGCATGCGGCAACTGTTTTGGCCATTTGTTGAACATATTTTAATAAACCTGATTAATGAAAATCATTAGTTACAAATCTTTAACAATTGTTCAGTAATCCAAATTCAAAAGTGCCGCGTTAAGTGTCTATCTGCAAAATAAATAATCGTAGCAGAAGATGAATTCTACAAAACAGGAGATTTGAAAATGACTATGGTAAAAATGCTAGCCCCGGCTTTATTGTCTGCTGTATTTACTCTGCCAGCGATGGCTAGTGATCAATATAACGATTCAGCACGCGTGCTTTCATCAACGCCACAAACTGAACGTGTGAATATGCCACGTCAAGAATGTCGCACAGAATATCAGCAACAAAGCTATAGTAACGGCGGTAATTCAGTAGCGGGTGCTTTAATTGGTGGTATTGCTGGTGGTTTGCTGGGCAATACTATCGGCCGCGGTAATGGTCGTGTTGCGGCCGCTGCAGTAGGTGCTGGCGTAGGCGCTATTGCCGGCAATAGCCTTGCTAATAATCAAAATGGTGGCGGTACGCGTTCGGTGCCAGTACAAAATTGTTACCAAGTGGATAACTGGCAAACAGTAAATGCGGGCTATTTAGTGACTTATGAATATAACGGCAGAACCTACAACACGATCATGAATAATCAACCTGGCCAATACATAGATGTAAATGTAGCCGTTGCACCGAATAGCCGTATAGTTTCACAAATCACCTATATTGAGCCGATTCGTTTTAATAACGGGGGCTGGAGTAATGGCGTTAACCGTTTTGATCGCCGTGATGAGCGTGGCGGATATCGTGGTGAATATCGCAGTGAAAATCGCGGTCCGGATAATCGCCGTCTTGAAGGTCGAGAAGGTCGTGATGATGACCACCGTGATGGCCGTTACTACTAAAATTAATGATATCTAATTAATGATATTTAATTAGCGGTTAATCATTTAGATTATTGAAAAACCTAGCAGGCTTAAAAAGCGGCTAGGTTTTTTTATTTTCTTTAAATCACCGCACGCTTAAGCTTGCTAGTAAAATTAACTCTGTAGAATTTTAAATTAAGAATATTGCGTGAAACTAACGGTAGATTGTGTTTTAACCTCAGAATTATCCAGCTTACCTAGCCAAAGTGCTTTAGCGCAGCTATTGTCCAAAGGCCAAGTAAGGCATTTAGAATCACCTTTAGAAGCATTAATTTGTCAGCAATACGCTCTGCAATCTATGCCGGATTACCCCATTGCAGCAATGTGTGCCGCACTAGATGGATTGGATGTAGCGGACACTTTTTGGTTACGCGCTGACCCTGTACACTTGGTTTTGCAACGCGATTGTTTCAGTCTAGATGAATCTGTCCCATTGCTAGTGGATGCTACGCATGCGGAAAGTATGGTTGCCAGCTTGAACCAGCATTTCAATCAAGATGGTTTAAGCTTTTTAATCGGACATTCAGGCGCATGGTATTTGCGTACCGAGCAAGCGCCGCAAATTAAAACCAGCTTACCTAGCGTAGCCGCCGGTAAAAATATTCACCAGTTTATGCCGCAAGGGCTAGATTCTTCAAAGTGGTTGGCGGTACTTAACGAGGTGCAAATGTTATTGTTCGAACATTCTGCCAATGAAGCGCGAGAGTCTGTAGGCGAGCTTGCGGTTAATAGCATTTGGCTTTCTGGTGGCGGTACAATGCCACAAATTCCGCCCTTGCAGAATGATATTGATTTAATGTTGGCTGATAGTATTTTTTACCAAGCATTAGCAAAATCGGCAGATGTGCCCTGCAAAGCGCTACCGCAGCGTTTGGCTGAATTTTTAAATCAGCCGGCTAAATCCAATCAGCCAGCTAAATTTAATCAGCCACTACAGCATGCACGATTACAATTACCGAATGAAAATACCTTAGCTTGGTTAGACGATTTGCTTGCCGCACTGAAAACAAAAAAGATTAAACAATTAATCTTACATTTAGGCTTTTATGAAAAAAGCTTAATGGTCGTAATTAAGCCTATAGACATTTACAAATTTTGGCGCAGTAATAAATCGGTCATGGATTATCTTTAAATGACAAGAATTGTACAACGCAGTACGCAGCCGCAAGCCGAACAGCATTTAATTGCGACTGGCGTAGCACCACTGATGGCTAGATTGTTGGCGACACGTGGCGTGACTGAGGCAAGCCAGCTTAGCGCGAATCTAAGTCATTTATTGCCACCAAATACGCTCACAAACAACACTGCAATGGCCAAGTTATTGGCCGATGCAATCGCGGCTAATAAAAAATTATTAGTCATTGGTGATTACGATGCAGACGGCGCCACGGCCACTGCTGTAGCAGTTAAAGGTTTGCGTGCCTTCGGTGCAATTGTCGATTTTTTAGTACCCAATCGTTTTGAATATGGCTATGGCTTAACCCCAGAAATTGTTGCGCTGGCAGCCACGCAAAATCCTGATGTGATTATTACGGTAGATAATGGCATTGCTAGTGTTGATGGCGTGGCGGCCGCTAATGCACTTGGCATACAAGTGTTGGTGACAGATCATCATTTGCCAGGCCAAGAAACTCCACAAGCGGCTTGTATTATTAATCCCAATCAGCATGGCTGTACATTTGCCAGTAAAAATCTAGCCGGTGTCGGTGTCATGTTTTACGGTTTGTTAGCCTTGCGCGCAGAGCTTCGTGAACGTGGCGCTTATGTGAATAAAGCTGAGCCCAATTTGACTGAGTTACTGGATTTAGTTGCGTTAGGTACGGTAGCGGATTTAGTTAAGCTAGATGACAATAATCGTATTTTAGTCGAGCAGGGTTTACGTAGAATTAGAGCTGGCGCTTGTTCGCAAGGTATTTTGGCTTTATTGCGGGTAAGTGTTCGCCAAGCATCAGCAACCAATGCGCAAGATTTGGGTTTTTATGTAGGGCCACGTTTAAATGCAGCCGGCAGGCTAGATGACATGCGGCTAGGCATACAATGTTTATTGGCTGAAACTGAACTTGAGGCCACAAAAATCGCGCAACAATTACATGAGTTAAATGCACAGCGTCGCAATATTGAGGCGGACATGCAAGATAGCGCTAATATCTCGTTGGATGATCTTGATGTCGCTAATCAATTTTCTATCAGTATGTATCAAACTGATTGGCATCAAGGCGTGATTGGTATCTTAGCCTCGCGCATAAAAGAGCGTTACCATAGACCAGTGATCGCATTTGCCCATGCTGGTGCTGGCTTACTAAAAGGCTCTGGACGATCTATTGCTGGTTTACATCTTCGCGATGCGCTGGATTTACTCAGTAAACATCAACCAGATTTGATCGCTAAGTTTGGCGGACATGCCATGGCTGCTGGGCTAACGATTAAGCAGGAAGATTTTGAAAGATTCAATTTAGGCTTTGAGCTTGTGGTTAAAAGCTTGATTACCGAAGCCGACTTAGAATCAATACTTGAGGTGGATGGCAGCTTAAGTAGTGGCGATATGACATTTTCTATCGCACAAACCTTAGAAACCCAAGTGTGGGGGCAAGGTTTTGCGCCGCCTTTGTTTTACGATGAATTTGAAGTGGTGAATCAGCGTGTGTTGGCTGAAAAACATTTAAAACTTAGCTTAAAATCCATGTCCAACAAAGATACTAAAGGCGTGCCAGCAATCATTGATGCGATCTATTTCAATCATGCAGATTTTTTCGGCAGCCATATTCAAGTCGCCTATCAATTGCAAACTAATAGTTATAATGGGTCTCAGAAAGTGCAATTAAATATACGATATATCGTGCGTTAAATTCAATTCAATTTAATTTAATTTAATTTAAGGTTGAGCTATCATTAACTCTAAGCAAAATCATCCAAACTTACTTGTTAAGAGTATGTTTCAGCCGGCGCTAGCAGCACGTAAAAATGATGCGCACAAAGGATCATTTGGCAGCGTGGCTATTATTGGCGGCGATGCCGGTATGGTTGGTGCGGCGCTTTTGGCAGCTAGAGCGGCTTTACTTACTGGTACTGGACGTGTTTATCTGGCATTGCTAGCTAAGCAAGCGCCAAGTGTTGATATTTCACAGCCGGAAATTATGTTTCGCTCACCAGAGGCGCTCACGCAATTAGCGCAGCTAAATTGTGTTGTGATAGGCCCAGGCTTAGGTCAATCTGAGCTTGCCGTAGAGCTGCTTGAGTTTTGGCTAGCACAAAATATCCCTATGCTCATTGACGCAGATGCGCTCAGTTTAATCGCGGCACATACACATTTGGCGACGATCACTCAACATCGCAAAGTTAACACTGTCATTACGCCGCATCCAGGTGAAGCATCTAGATTATTAGGCGTTAGCGTTGATACCGTTCAAAAAAACCGTACTGAATATGCACTCAAGCTCGCTAAATCACTGCATGTAAGCTGCGTACTCAAAGGCGCTTCTAGTGTATGTGCTCATTATGATGGGTCTTACTTTATTAATACCAGCGGCAATCCAAGTTTAGCCTCTGGTGGAACGGGTGATGTGCTGAGTGGCATCATCGGTAGCTTAATGGCGCAAGGTTTGACTGGATTGGACGCAGCTAAATTAGGTATTTTTGTACATGGTGCTGCTGCAGATTATTTGGTGGCGCAAGGTGTGGGTCCGGTTGGATTGACTGCCTCTGAGTTGGCGGTAGCGGCGCGTAATATTATTAATCAGCTTAATGTCATCGATTGATTTAGGCTAAGCTCGCAGTTTTTGCATGCATTTGCTAGCCTAGATAATTTAGACATGCGCGGCGCTTTAAACTAGTTAAGTTGACTGAATGAGCCCACAAAAGGGTAAAATTGCGACTGTAAATATAAAGGTAAGGTTCACATGCGTCAAAAATTGATTGTTGCCAACTGGAAGATGCACGGCAACTTAGCGAGTAATAAACAACTTTTAGCGGCTTATATTGAGAAGCTTTCGCCAATCAATAATGTCAAAGTTGTCGTTTGCGTGCCTTATCCATATTTAGCGCAAGCACAATCCATCCTACAAAATACCAACATTGCTTGGGGCGCACAAAACATCAGCAAAGATCCGGTCGGTGCGTTTACTGGCGAAGTCAGTGCGGCAATGTTGAGGGACTTCGGTGCAACGTATGTCGTTATCGGTCACTCGGAACGCGCAACCGCTTATTGTGAATCCGATGAAAATATCGCCATTAAGTTTATGCAAGCGCAGGCACATGGCTTAATCCCTATTTTGTGCGTGGGTGAAACGTTGATTGAACGCGAGGCTGGCGTGATGCAAATGGTCGTAGCCAAACAGTTAGATACGATTATTAACCTATATGGCGCCGCAGTATTTACCAATGCGGTAATCTCTTATGAGCCAATCTGGGCGATAGGAAGCGGCTTGGCGGCAAGTGCAGAGCAAGCGCAAAGCATGCATGAATTTATTCGCAACAGAATCGCTAGCTTTGATAAAGCCGCTGCAGCTAGCTTGAAAATCCTCTACGGAGGAAGCGTAAATCCGCAAAATGCGGTACAATTACTGGTTATGCAAGATATAGACGGTGGTCTTATCGGTAAGTGTTCGTTAAACGCGCAAGAATTTGAAGGGATATGCCGCGCAGCAACTTGAAAACAAGCTGTTGAAAATAAGGAATTATATTTTCTTTGTTCAATTAGCTGTGAAATCAAGTTGCCGACAAATGCGGTCTTAAGGTAAAAATGGAAAAATTAGTCTTAGTAATTCACGTGTTAGCTGCGTTAGGCGTTATTGGTCTCGTGTTATTGCAACACGGTAAAGGCGCTGATATGGGTGCATCTTTTGGTAGCGGAGCCTCTGGTAGCCTGTTTGGCGTATCTGGTTCAGCAAACTTTATGAGCAAAGCAACCGCAGTCTTCGTCATGATATTTTTTACTACCAGCTTAACGCTAGCTTATATGTCTAGCCACAGAGTCAGTGGCAGTGTTGTTAAAGCCAATGCAGCCAATGTTGTGACTGGTGCAAAAGCAACGCCTACCGATGCCGTTGTGCCCAAAGCGCCTGCAGGTTCAGAAGATATTCCTAGCCAGCCAGCTAAGTAATACAACTACTTCAAACAGTAAGAACGATAGCTGAAATAAATGCCGTCGTGGTGGAATTGGTAGACACGCAACCTTGAGGTGGTTGTGACTTAGGTCGTGAGAGTTCGAGTCTCTCCGTCGGCACCAGTTAATCGTTCTTTACTGTCCAATAATGTATAAATTCCCAATAAATACAACGATATAGCTAGTTTTAGCGTCCAATTTCATTCATTGTCGTGTAATAAAATCCATTTACAAAGCGTATAAAAAACGTATAAAGAACTATGTAGTTTTATTTTTATACGTTTTTATACGGATTGTTATGGCTAAATTAAATGCTGATTTACTAGATGACCTAACTATCAAGGCTGCAAAGCCTACGGAAAAACAATACACGCTTCGTGATGGCAATGGCTTATTTTTGCTTATTCACCCCAATGGAAGTAAATATTTTCAGTTACGCACCACGTTACACGGTAAATCTAAACTTATTCAATTAGGTACGTATCCTGCGTTGTCACTTAGTGAAGCTCGTGAGCAATCAAGAGAAAAGCGCAAGCTAGTGAAAGTAAGCCATAAAGACCCAATATTTGAAGCTAAACTAGTCAAGCAGCAAAAGTCTAAAGATGCAGATAATACCTTCCAAAAGATAGCTGAAGAATGGCTAGTCATTAAACAGCGAACGCTGGCACCATCTACCCACCTGAAAATCAAGCAAACATTTAACGCTAATGTCTATGGTGTTATAGGTAAATATCCCATTAGTGAAATTGATAACCAACATGTGCGTAAATGTTTACTCATTATGCAAAAGCGTGGTGCATTGGAGTTCATGGAAAAAACAAGGGGTTGGATTAAGAGTGTGTTTGACTTTGCTTTAAGTGACAAGCTCATCACAGAAAACCCAATACCACTAAAAGATGAGCGACTGATAAAGCACGTTGGGGGTAATTTCCCTCACTTAGAATCTATGGCAGATGCTGGAAAGCTATTACGCAACCTTGTTGAATACGCTGGCAGTTTTGAAGTGGCTTCATGCGTATATTTGCAATTAAGTTTTGCACAACGTCCAAGTGAGCTGAGGTGTGCTAAATGGTCGGAGTTTGATTTAGACAAAGCAATATGGACTTTGCCTTTAGAGCGTTCTAAAACAAGAAAACATATGACTAAGCCTCACAATATCATGTTATCTAGGCAAGCTGTAGTGAGGTTAAAAGAGCTGAAAGTATTTACTGGGCACAGTGAGTATTTATTTACCGGCAGGTTAAATAGCAAGCCTATTTCTGACAAAGCTATTAGCAATGCCTATGATGCAGTATTTACTGATTATCATATCGTGCCGCATGGTTGTCGGCATTTTTTTAGTACACAGGCTAATGAAAGTGGATTATTTCGAAAAGAAGCCATAGACTCGTTTTTACAGCATAAAGATAAAAATGCCATTAGTGCAATATATAACCAAGCCACATATGATGACGAGCGCAAGAGTTTGGCTCAATGGTGGAGTGACCAGTTAGACATTGCAAGATATGGCGCTAATATCCTACCATTCAAAATAGCTTAAAAATTCCTGTGGTTAATTTACCTGCTGGATGAATATGCAGAAATTTCTTGACGAACCTCAATTTAACCATTAAATTTAAAATATAAACAAGCACAACATATTGATTTTAATTTTATATAAACACAATATCTAATGCTGGAAGGACAGTTTCTTTTACTCACCACAAAAGAAAAAGCTTCAACCTTAGAGCCAAATAATCTTTAGTAAATAATGTTTATAAGATTAAATAACTCTCTGTCAGTGGTTAGGGCGCTTGCCAAACCCACGAAAAAAACGGTGTTCAAAGAGGTACCCTTCACAATGAGCAAGATTCTTAGACTAGATGGCGCTAAATCGGCGTCAGGCTTATCTCGTAGCACTATATACAACATGATGGCAACTGGCGATTTCCCACAAAGTATTTTATTGGGTGCGAGGGCAATTGGTTGGCTAGAGAGCGACGTGCAACTTTGGATTCACTCTCGTATTAATGGGCGGAAGTGGCAACAAGAGTTAAGGGAATTGAATAAATAAATATCTTCTAGATGGTACACATAACCCACCACTAAGACACCGGTAAAAACATATAACTAATTGATTTTAATTGATAAATTTAAATAACAAGTCTATCTGCTACTTAGGGGTAAATTGATATTTTATTTGACGTTAATTTAGTTAAGTTTTTATTAGGTGTAGTTATATTTATTAGGAAGTTGATAATTGACCTTAATTCAAGAAGCTAGCATTGCATCAGGCATACCCTTAGAGCAATTAGAAGCTCTGCTAGCAATTCCTTACAAAGAGAAGTCAACATTACCAAGGGGAATAACTCTTGCTACTGTGGGTTTCGCTAAGGATGCAATTGCTGAAATTAGAGCGGAGCTAGAGCCAAAGTTAAAACAAGGACGTAAAGATTCTCAGGCAAGGGTGGATAACACCTTTAGACTCATTATGTGTAATTTGGTGGGATGTGTTTTCACAAGAGAGGGTCTGTCATTACCTGGAGATAATAAGGCTTATAACGTTGGTAGCTATTATCACAAATTCCACTTGACCAGAAGGGCTGTTAAAGAAGTAATCGGTGCACTTGAAGGTAAGTATATTAAGAGAATTAAAGGTAATAAATATAATAAAAAAGTAGATAATTACCAACCAACACCTGAATTAGAGCTAAAAATAGTACCTCTTATATATTTAATATGTGAAGAATATAAACCACTAGAACCACTAGTTATATTTAAGCAAGATAAAGAATTACAAACAATTGAACCTAGATATAAGCACATTAAGCAGAGACGTTCTTCAAGTAAGGTTAAAGTCATTCAAGAAATTGATTGGAATGCTTTAATTGAGCTTGAAACCACTTATGCAACAGACCAAGCAGCCTTAATAAGAATAAATGATGCATTGAAAGATGCTAGCTTTGCACTTAAAGGGCCAGTCAAACGTATCTATAGCCATAATGACGCCATGCAAGGTGGTAGGTTATATGTAAGGTTACAAAGTCTTCCAGACCGCAGGGCTAGAATTAGAATTAATACCTTGTTTAATGGTAAGCCAATTGCTGAAGTAGACTTGTCAGCAAACCACCCTAGAATGCTTATGGCACTTGAAGGAGAGCAGCTCCCTGAGAACTTTTATGACGAAATTGCTGAAGAGTCTGGTACATCTAGAGATAAAGTTAAATTTCTTGTGATGAAAATGGTTGGTGCTAGTGATAGACGCATTTCACTTGTTGTAAAAGAGGATGAGGTTCATTGGTATAAATCTACATTCAAAATGACTGAAGCTGAAAGGAAAAGGATTGAGAATGCAATTAAAGATAAATATCCTAAGCTTTATACTTGGTTTTACCGAGGCAGGGGTGTTCAGATGCAAGCGCTTGAAGGGGATATTCTTTTAGAAGCTATGCTCTCGTTGCTAGACCAAGGAATACTCTCACTCCCAATGCATGATGCTATATATGTTCAGCAGGAGTTTGTCGCACAAGCTAAAGTTTCCCTTGAAAATGCTTGGATGCATGCTTTAGGAGTAAGCTTCAAACCATATACAAAAATAGATATGCCTTAATATTAAATTTATTTTATACATAGAGCCTTATAACGCATTTAAATATTAAATACATAGCAACACAGCAGTAATTTATTTAAACGTCTTTAAGGTAACTTTACGTGCGTTATAGAGGTATTTATGCTAAATTAAACAGATATACCATGTGTTGGATGCGTTTTTCTAAAACTTTTTAACTGAGGTGTTGATTTTTTCGCAATTTCCCGATGTTGCAGTTTGAATATTTGCACCTTTAGTGAAGCTTGTATCTTTAGTTACAATTAGGCTTCCAGAGTTTCTGTCGATTATGATGTGGGTGGTTGAGCTAGTAATACTTTCCAAATCCCCTTCATTTAATCGTTCAATATCCCATTTGTTTTCATCACTATAGTCTACAGTAATGCTCCCAGAGCGAACTTTTGTTGAGGCAGATATAGATATATTATTTACAGAAGCCAGTGCTGATGAAATTATTATAATTTTATTTGCACCATTGTCCGTAATTTCTATCATTGCCGTGCCTTTTTCTTCTTCAATCCTACCAGAACTAAAAGTAATTTTTGAAGTGACATTACATTGCAGCTTCATCTCAGTTGCGGCTGCAGAGACTGGCATTGCAATAGTGAATAGCAGGGTAATTGCAAGAAAATTTAAATATACATTTTGCATACAAATCCTAATATTAATAATTAAACTACACTTTATTCTATTTTTGAAACGCAATGTGTATTAAAGTAACAGTCACAACAGGCTGACAATTAAATTAAAAAAGAAAACTAATTAACAAAGGGATTGGAATATGCGTAAGTTCGGCTTCTTATCTATAATAGCTCTGGTGGGATGTACTAGCTCTATACCAGTTATGCCTACAGGTACGCCTCATGAATATGTAGTGGTTGCTAGGCATATGGCTTCTGTATTTTCTAGTTTAGAGGAGGCTAAAAAAGAGGCTGAATCCAAAGCTATGAGTTATTGCATGGGCATTGGAAAGATTTATTCTAAAAAATATGCTATCGACAGACCTATGGCTATTGGTCAAGTTCCAGAGTCGAGTCTTTATTTCACCTGTACTACTAATGTTGAAAATGCAAATCCTCAAGCTGATGTAAATGTCAACTCTTCAAGCACCATCAAGAAAATGGAAGAATTAAATGTGATGTTGAAAGGTGGTCTTATAAATCAAGATGAATACAATATGAAGAAACATGAATTGCTGAAAGCGATGTAACGTACTAATGGCGAAGAATTTTAATAAATTTTACATGAATTGGAGTATTGAATGAATTTTTCTTTCAGAATTTTAGCTGTCTTAGTTGCTTTGATGCCTTTGAATTCTATGGCAGGCTATGGTGACCCTTGGTATCTTGTATATCATGTTAGTGGTGGCACAATAAATCAAACGCTTGGTCCGTTTGGAACTCAGTTTGAGTGTACGGGCGCAAGATTGTCACTTCCATTGGGAGCTGTATTTGTAGGATGTTTTCAGTAACGTTAAATTGTAAATAGCTGTCATTCATTTTTTAATTTTTGAATGTGATTTATTGCAAGGGGAGTGATTTACGGGTTTTTGTGGGTAGGTGGATACAGTAAATATACATATAAATATCTGAACCTACCCCCCCCGTAAAGGTTAGGTTGTATGGGGTTTTTAAAATGCAGAGAAATAAAATACGTATAAAAATACGTATAAAAATAAATATATAAGTCTTTAGATTCCGCTATATATAGGATTTTAGCATAACTTCGAGTCTCTCCGTCACCAGTTAATCGTTCTTCTTCGTCTAATGAAAATCCAAAAAATCTGCAGCTTGAATCAATGGCGTTTAGCAGGACGTTTTTTTATAAATTGACTAGCTTTAGTAATATTTCATGTTAGTTTGGATGTTTTTGCCTTATCTCCCGCTTTAAAATTATGATTTTCCAAAAATTCCTCTCGTATTTATAACGCGCACAAAACTAGTTAATTTAAGGGATATTTCACTTAGATTCGGGTAAAATGTCGATTTAATTGCTCAGAACTTACTCATGATCAGTCTTCGCGGTAGCTCAGCGCTTTCTCCTTTTCGCCTAGAAAAAATTCTTGCGACTTTAAAAACTTCAGCGCCGCAAATTAGCCATCTGCAGGGTGATTTTTGGCATTTTGCTTGGAGCGATGCCGATTTAAGCGCTAGCCAGCAAGAAACCTTACAAAAAATCCTGACTTACGGCCCCAAAATGACAGGCAATGCGGCAGATGAAGCGCCGGTTGGAGAGTTGTTCTTAGTGATTCCTCGCCCCGGTACTATTTCGCCTTGGGCTTCTCGTGCGACCGATATTGCTAAGCATTGTGGCTTGCCTAGCGTGCAACGTATTGAGCGCGGCATTGCTTATTATGCGAGTAAAAAAGATAAGTCACCTTTGACTGATGCTGAAAAGTTAGCGGTTAAGGCAGCGATTCATGATCGCATGACAGAGGCTGTTTTTGCCAGTTTAGAGGATGCCGCAGCGCTTTACCACAAGGCAGAGCCAGTGCCATTGAGTACGGTTGATGTTTTGGCTGGCGGTCAGGCTGCGCTTAATCAAGCCAATGCTGAATTAGGTTTAGCGTTGTCGCCCGATGAAGTTGATTATTTAGTTGAGAATTTTACCAAAATTGGCCGTAATCCTTCTGATGTTGAGTTGATGATGTTTGCACAGGCCAATTCTGAGCATTGTCGCCATAAGATTTTTAATGCTGATTGGGTGATTGATGGCGTAGCGCAAGCACAATCATTATTTGGCATGATTCGTAATACACATAAATTGCATCCGGGCAAAACTGTAGTAGCTTATTCAGATAACTCTTCTATTGTGGCTAGTGGCGCGGTGGGCGAAAAAACCAAGCGTTTTTATCCGCAAGCAGATGGCGCTTATGGCTTTATCGAAGAAGAAATGCATTATTTGATGAAAGTGGAAACGCATAATCATCCAACGGCAATTTCCCCATTTGCCGGCGCGGCAACGGGCGCTGGCGGCGAGATTCGTGATGAAGGTGCAACCGGCAGCGGCTCTAAACCTAAAGCGGGTTTAACTGGTTTTTCAGTGTCTAACTTGCATGTGCCGGGCTTTGAGCAACCTTGGGAGCAATCTTACGGCAAGCCGGCACGCACTGCATCACCGCTGCAAATAATGATTGATGGACCATTAGGCGGCGCGGCTTATAACAATGAATTTGGTCGGCCGAATATTGCTGGTTATTTCCGTACTTTTGAACTTGAAACAGCCGGCGAAGTGCGCGGTTATCATAAGCCAATTATGTTGGCCGGTGGCGTGGGCAATATCTCGGCTAAACATTCTAAAAAGAATCCGATTCCAGCAGGCGCTGCTTTAGTGCAATTGGGCGGCCCAGCCATGCTGATTGGTCTTGGCGGTAGCGCTGCTTCTAGTATGGATACTGGTAGCAATATCGAGAATTTGGATTTCGATTCTGTGCAACGCGGTAATCCTGAATTAGAAAGACGTGCGCAGGAAGTGATAGACCGTTGCTGGCAGCTTGGCGATAACAACCCCATTTTAAGTATTCATGATGTAGGCGCGGGCGGTATTTCTAACGCTTTCCCTGAACTTGTTAATGATGCCGCCGTTGGTGCGACTTTTCAGTTGCGTGATGTACACAATGAAGAACCCGGCATGTCGCCGCGTGAGCTTTGGAGCAATGAGGCGCAAGAGCGTTATGTAATGGCGATTGCGCAGGAAGATTTGCCACGTTTTAAAGCGATTTGTGAGCGCGAGCGTTGTCCATTTGCCGTAGTCGGCATTGCGACAGAAGAGCGTCATTTAACGGTAGCTGATAGCCATTTTGATAACAAGCCAGTAGACATGGATTTATCCGTATTGCTTGGCAAGCCGCCAAAAATGACGCGTGATGTAAAAAGTGCAACGCGACAATTGAGTGCCTTTGACACAAGTAAAATTGATTTAAAAGAGGCTGCCGCCCGCGTATTAAGATTGCCGGGTGTAGCGGATAAAACATTTTTAATCACCATTGGTGATCGCTCAGTGACTGGCTTAGTTGCACGCGAGCAAATGGTTGGCCCTTGGCAAATTCCAGTGGCTGACGTTGCGGTAACGCTTGCTGGCTACGAAACTTATAAAGGCGAAGCCTTTGCCATTGGTGAAAAAGCGCCGCTTGCGCTAGTGAACGCGCCAGCTTCAGGCCGCATGGCTATAGCTGAATCTATTACTAATATCGCCGCGTGTTTGATTGATGATTTAAGTGATTTGAAATTGTCCGCTAACTGGATGGCGCCAGCCGGACATGCTGGCGAAGATGCAGATTTGTTCGATACCGTAAAAGCCGTCGGCATGGAGCTTTGTCCACAGCTAGGAGTTAGTATTCCAGTGGGCAAAGATTCCATGAGCATGAAAACCGTGTGGAATGATGATGGCGTTAATAAAGCGGTAACTTCGCCAATTTCATTAGTGGTGACGGCTTTTGCGGAAACATCGGATGCGCGTAAAACACTAACACCACAACTGCAAATGAATGTGCCGAGTAAATTGATTTTGATCGATCTTGGTGCTGGTAAAAATCGCATGGGTGGTTCTAGCCTAGCGCAGGTTTACGGTGCGGTGGGTGATGTTGCGCCAGATGTTGATGATGCGCAGCAATTGAAGCACTTCTTTAACACGATTCAGCAATTGAATAAATCTGGCAAACTATTGGCGTATCACGATAGATCTGACGGTGGTTTATTCACGACATTGCTGGAAATGAGCTTTGCCGGTCATTGCGGCTTGCAGGTAGATGTTTCTGCTTTAAGTCAGCAGGCAGACATTGCCAGCGTGTTATACAACGAAGAGTTGGGCGCTGTGATTCAAGTTGAAGCGCAACATGCAGTGGCAATTGCAACGCAATTCAACGGCTTAGCACACGTGGTAGCCGATGTTGTAGCCGGCAATCAGATTGAAATCAAACAAAATGGCAGTGTAGTATTTAGCGATACACGCATTAATTTGCATCGTATGTGGTCAGAAACCACTTACCAAATGCAAAAGCTGCGTGACAATCCGATATGCGCACAACAAGAATATGACCGTATTTTAGATGACAGTAATCGCGGCTTATTTTCTGAGCCTAGTTTTGATATTAGTGAAAATATCGCTGCGCCTTATATTAATGCGGGCGCACGTCCCAAAATGGCGATCTTACGCGAGCAAGGTGTGAACGGCCATGTGGAAATGGCGGCTTCGTTTGATCGTGCAGGTTTTGCTACTTTCGATGTACACATGAGCGACATTATTGCCGGACGCGTATCGCTAAAAGACTTTGCTGGCGTAGTCGCTTGTGGTGGTTTTTCTTACGGCGATGTTTTAGGTGCGGGTGAAGGTTGGGCTAAATCGATTTTATTTAATGCACGTGCACGCGATGAGTTTTCAGCATTCTTTGAGCGTGGTGATAGCTTTGCTTTAGGTATTTGTAACGGCTGCCAAATGATGAGCAATCTGCGCGAGCTTATTCCGGGCGCGGCGCATTGGCCACATTTTGTGCGTAATAAATCAGAGCAATTTGAAGCTAGATTGGCGATGGTAGAAGTTTTAGAGTCGCCTTCATTGTTCTTTAATGGCATGGCTGGCAGCAAAATGCCAATTGCAGTTGCGCATGGTGAAGGTTTTGCGGAGTTTTCTTTAGGTGCTTCTAAAGAACCTTCTGAGCAAACTACAGTCAATGAATTAATAGCTAAAAACTTAGTAACGATGCGCTTCATCGATAACGCATCATTACCAACGACTAGCTATCCGTTTAATCCAAACGGTTCGCCGCAAGGCGTAACTGGATTAACCAGCACAGATGGGCGTTTTAGTATTATGATGCCACATCCGGAACGGGTAATTCGTAATGTGCAAAACACATGGCAGGCGTGTGGAGACGCTGAGAATAGCCCTTGGATGCGTATGTTCAGCAATGCAAGACGTTTTATTGGTTAGTGTTTTTTGAATCAATAAATTGTTAGATAAGTGTCTATTAGGTAATCAGTTTTTTAATAAGTACAAATTAAACTTAATAAATGGGGTAGAAAATAATGAGCATTAAATTTTTTAAAATGTTGTTGGCAGTAGTAGTTTTAGGTTTTTCTATCAATACAATGGCGGCGACACAGCTTACCGATGATCAATCTGTTGAATTTACTGATGCGGTTGGTAAAGGCGATATGAAACTAATTAAAAAATATATCGAAAGCGGAGTGGATGTAAATGCCACTTATTTTGCTTGGTCTCCAGTGCAAATGGCTGCTACTAAGGGCCAATTTGAAGCAGTTAAATATTTAGCTGAAAAAGGTGCCAATTTAAACTATCAGCACCCAATGACAAAAATGACGGCCTTCCATTTAGCGGCTTATGATGGTTTTGATAAAATCGTTAAATATCTGGCTGAACATGGTGCTGATGTGAATATCAAAATGCGTGCGGATGTTGATATCATTCGTGTAGTACGTGATACTGGCAATATTAAAATGGTCGATTTACTAACGTCTTTAGGTGTTAAAAATGATGGCTGTCAAGACGAGAAGTGC
Organism: Methylophilaceae bacterium; assembly: GCA_947379975.1. Taxonomy (GTDB): domain Bacteria; phylum Pseudomonadota; class Gammaproteobacteria; order Burkholderiales; family Methylophilaceae; genus Methylotenera. The sequence continues at coordinate 60,184 of CANCPF010000005.1, forward strand.
TTGTAATAATATAAGTCATTGTCGATGTAATAAATTCAAGTTTGTTTAAACTAAGATCAATTTTTTAGAGTGCCAACTTTGAAAACTCTTTGCCATCTTACGTTTTTCATGTTTACGGTTATTGGGCTTTTTAGTCCAATAACTGTAAATGCTGATGCCTCCAGTACTGATTCAACAGCTGTTGATTCAAAAAGCACTAATTCAATAAGTACTTCAGCTATATTGTTACACACCAGAAGCTTAGCTGCTTCATGCGCTGCGTGTCATGGCACTAAAGGTAATAATGTCAGCGATACGGCAAAACTTGCAGGTATTGATAAAGCAGATTTTCTTGCAAAAATGATCGCATTTAAATCTGGTGAGCGTGCCGCAACGGTAATGCATCACCATGCAAAAGGCCTAAGTTTGCAGGAAATAAATAATTTAGCTGACTACTTCACTAAACAAGTCATTCATCCGCAGGCAGTCTTAATGCCACAGAATTTATCAGCAAGCGCTACAAATTAATCATCACTATTAATTAAGCCAAAATCAATCATGCACATAAATCGCCGTAATTTTGTGAAGTTAGCTAGTTTTGGTCTTGGTTTAAGCTTAGTCAATAGCAGCTTTAGTGCTTTTGCCAGGGCTAGCAAGCCGCCTATTGGTCGGGTGGTAATTATTGGTGGTGGTTATGCTGGAGCCGCTGCTGCTAAATATTTACGCATGTGGAGTTTGGGCGGTATTGAAGTGGTTGTGGTAGAAAAAAATAAGCAATTTGTTTCGTGTCCACTAAGTAACTTAGTCCTTGGCGGCAGTAAAACAATTAACGATTTAACCTTTGGCTATGACATGTTGAAAGATAACCATGGCATTAAATGGGTGCAAGATGAAGTTACTGCTATTGATGTGACGGCTAAGAAAGTTACTATGTTGCGTGGCAGTTTGAGCTACGACAGATTAATTATCGCACCAGGGGTTGATTTTATTTACGATGATTTGCCGATGTTGGCTAGCGCCGAAGCAAAACAGCAAGTACCTCACGCTTGGAAAGCTGGTTGGCAAACAGTTAATTTGCATCAGCAATTAGCTGCAATGACTGATGGCGGTGTGTTTGTAATGAACGTGCCTAAAGCGCCATACCGTTGTCCACCAGGGCCTTATGAGCGCGCTGCACAAGTAGCTTTTTATCTCAAAAATAATAAGCCAAAGTCTAAAGTCATCGTGCTGGATGCCAATACAGAAATAATCTCTAAAAAGGGCTTATTCACTAAAGTTTTTAATGAAATGTATGCCGGTATGATTGATTATCGACCAAATAATACTTTGGTGGATATCGACCTTTCGACTAAAACCGTTAAAACGGAATTCGATACTGTTCGCGCAGATGTGCTTAATATTATTCCTCCGCAACGTGCGGGTAAGCCGGCGCAAATAACCACGATTAACGGCCAGCTTATTGGACTTAATAATATTGATAAGCGTTGGTGCGAAGTTGATTTTTTAACATATGAATCTAAATTAGCGGCGAACGTACATGTGATTGGGGACGCGGTTTCTGCTGCATTGCCTAAATCTGCACACATGGCTTCTAACCAAGCAAAAATCTGCGCAAATGCGATAGTGCAGTTAATGGCAGGCCAAGCGCCTGATCCGGAGCCAGTATTCGCCAATACATGTTATAGCTATGTCACGGATAAATCAGCCATGCACGTAGCCAATGTCTATCGCTATGATGCAGTAAAAAAGATCATGGTGCCAGCTGAGGGTGGCGGAGTTTCTGCCAGTCCAAGCGAAAAAGAGGGCGCTTATGCGGTTGCCTGGGCGCAAAATATTTGGGCGGATACCCTGACTTAGTCATCGGGCTACAGGCAAACCTGCCAGAAAAATTTTAGATGCCAAATATTGTTTTAATTATAGGTAGTGCTCCAGATGCAATAACAGCGAATAGCTGGCATAAAAGTACTTTTCGCAACATAGTGGCTATTAATAACGCATGGAAAGTACGAGGTGATTGGGATTATTTAATTCATCCTGAAGACTTTCCTTTAGCCAATAGGCCGCAAGCTGTTTCTGCTAAGCAAAATATTATTGCCGCCGATGAGTATGTACCAATCCAAAATTCCTATGGTGGTTTTGTATATGCGGGCGGCACCATGGCGTTTACTTCCGCTTACTGGGCCTTAGGTGCTTTAAAACCTGACATATTGGCATTTGTTGGCTGTGATATGGTGTATCCCACAAGTGGCGCAGCGACGCATTTTTATGGAACAGGCGCTTCAGATCCACTAAGAAACGACATTACTTTGCAATCGTTGGAAGCTAAATCAACTAGATTATTTTATTTGGCAGCACAACAGCAATGCCTGTGTTTAAACCTATCAACGGCTGATCAATCTAGAATGGTGTTTCCGCGAGTTTCTATTGCAGCGCTTGAGCAGTTTAATCAGCAAGATTATCATCAGCATACTGACCTTGTTAGTCAAATGTTTGATTTAACACCTATTGAACTAGCGATGAAGCGTGAGCAGGCTTATGGATTTTATGTAGAATCAGGTCGCTACTGGGAGAATTTAGAGACTATTTGCGCTGTAAAACTGTCTGAATTAGATGGTTTATGGCTAAACGGACTGGTTTCTAGACATAACGCCCCAATATATAAATGAGTTAATCCTAAGTCAGGAGATTGTTATGAAATTTACGATTAGAATTATTACCAGCTTATTAATTGCCATGCTCGCTATCTCCACCAATAGCCAAGCAGCAGAGCCGCAAGCAAAGACCTTGCTGTATATCAGCCCCAATGATTACAACTACAGCGTACATTTATTACATCCTTACTATGATTATTGGTTTGAGCAGGGACCATTAGTCCAGCCTGTAGCATTAGCTGCTCTTAAAGAGAAGTTTGGTGACGTGGGATTATGTAAAGCTAACGAAATGGCCGATACGATTATTAAAATTAAACCATATCTATTTTATAATCCGCAGTTGCAGGTTTATCACAGCAAGCTCGTAGCCACAGTTTATTCAGGGAACGGCCATTTGTATGGTACTTATGTCGGCGAGGCGCAACAACAAGGTTTTATTAGTGTTGATATCGGGACTAAATCACATATCACTAAAGCTTATGTAGCGGCCATGCAGCAGTTAATGACGAAGTTGCCGTTAAATCAGGCCGCTGTTGAAGCCAAACTTGAAACCAAGTTACCCTGCGCTATGATAGGAGCACAGGGTGAGGCTCGTGTTAATTTGTATTGAAATAGATTGTAATAGAGGGTTAAATCTAGTCGTAAATAGTTCGGAAAGTAATATTTAGAACCAGACCCTTGTCTATTTGTTATGACGGTATTCAACTTAGTGCAATTACTCTTTACAAGTGTTATTCGCTCGGCAATTTAAACTCGCAACAATTTAATTTCTTAAAATTTAATCTCCTAAAATTTAACCCACAAAATTTGAAAGCATATTATGCAAAAAAAACTTCTAGTCAGTGTCTTTATGTTAGCTTTAATCAGCGTAGCCTGCGTTAAACAAGTCAAGCCTAATCAGCTTGCGATGCACAAAATTAGCGGCTTAAAAATGCCGGAGTCAGTGGTGCAGGCAAAAGATGGCAAAATTTACGTGTCTGAAATTAACGGCTTTGGCCAAGATGGCGACGGCCAAATTACTGTGATTGAAAATGGTCAGGCCCGTATCTTGGTGAAAGGTTTAGATGACCCCAAAGGGCTGGCAATTATTGGCCAATCTTTATATGTGGCAGACAATAAACGCGTGTTGAAAGTTGATTTGACTGGAGCTAAACAAGCTCAAGTACAAGTGTTCGCTGCTGCTACAGCCTTTCCTGAAATGCCTCTATTTTTGAACGACTTGGAGCCAGATATCGCTGGGAATTTATATGTCAGCGATAGCGGCGATCTTAAAGGCGTGGGCGGAGCAATCTATAAAATAAACCCGCAAGGTAAAGTTACATTAGTCATTAATAGCCAACAAGATGCACGCATATTAGCGCCTAACGGCTTGCTGATGGACGATTCTGGCGACGTGCTGATGGAAGTGGATTTTGCTTCAGGTATTTTATACAGCTACAACATGAAAACTAAAGTGCTAAACGATGTGGCTGAAGGCTTTGGCGGTGGCGATGGTTTAGTGCATCATGCCAACGGTAGTATGTATGTGAGCGACTGGAAAAATGGCCGAGTATTCAGCGTAAATCTTGCGGGTGAAGTGAAAGAAATTAAATCAGGCTACCAATCTGCCGCGGATATAGCGCTGACGAAAGATGAAAAAACACTGATGGTGCCAGATATGAAAGCGGGCGAATTAGATTTTATTTCCTTGCAATAATTGACGACATTACACTAAGCCCAATAGCAGTTACATTCCATAATGATTTCACCCAGCTTAACTTTAGAACTCCGCCAATTAAGCCTAGATTTATTGGCAGAAACTAGTCCAGTGATTAAGGCTAAGGCGATTTCTGCGTTAGCACTGGCTTGGCTAAATGGTGAAATTAGCTTAGATGCTAAGCCGATAATTAACACAGTGGCTCTGCTTCCCGGCATTCCAGAAAAGCCGACCTTAATTGCCCCTTTGTTGGTTAAACGTCGCGCCATGAATACCGTTGAAGGTCGAGCCGCCTTGGTGCATGCACTGGCGCATATAGAATTTAACGCCATCAATTTGGCCTTGGATGCGATATGGCGCTTTAACGATATGCCTAGGCAATATTATGCTGATTGGCTGAAAGTTGCCGCTGAAGAGGCGCATCATTTCAGCTTGCTGAATAGCCATTTGCAATATTTAGGTTTTAATTATGGTGATTTTGATGCCCATAATAGCTTATGGGAAATGGTAGATAAAACCAAAGGTGATGTGTTAGCACGCATGGCTTTAGTACCGCGTACAATGGAAGCGCGTGGTTTAGATGCCTTGCCAGCTTTGCGCGCAAAACTCGCTCAAGCGGGGGATATGCGAGCGGCGGAGATTTTAGATATTACGTTACGTGACGAAATCGGCCATGTGTCGATTGGTAATTATTGGTTTAATTACCTGTGCGAGCAAAAAGGCTTAGAAGCATTGAGTACTTTTGTAAAGTTGTGCAACGAGTATGTAGCACCCAAGTTACGCGGGCCTTTTAATTTAGAAGCACGGCGTGCTGCAGGTTTCACTGAGGCGGAATTAGTCCAATTGGCGGCAATTACGTAGTTAGTAAACCAATTACACCGTCTAATCCCACGTGATTAAGCGCGTAAGTAGCCTGTGCTTGCACGATTGGTTTTGCGTGATAGGCAATGCCAATGCCGGCGGCTGACATCATTTTCAAATCATTCGCACCATCACCAATAGCAATTGTTTGTGCAACCGTTAGACCTAAATTATCACGTAATTTGATTAATTCATTAGCTTTGGTTTGGGCATCGACAATGGCACCTAGAATATTGCCTGTTAGCTTTCCGTCAATAATTTCTAAACTGTTGGATACGGCATAATCTAATCCCAGCATCGCTTTTACGCGATCAGCAAAAAAGGTAAATCCGCCAGAAACCAGCAATGTTGTGATGTTGTTTTTCTTACATGCTGCTATCCACTCAACGGCTCCTGCGTTCAATGCCAGACGTTCATTTAAAACACGCATTAGGTCTGATTCATTTAAGCCTTTAAGCAAGGCTACGCGCTCGCGCAAACTTTGTGCAAAGTCTAGTTCACCCTGCATTGCTCGTTCGGTAATGGCCGCTACTTGTGGTTTAAGACCAACCATGTCGGCAATTTCATCTATGCACTCAATGCTGATTAGTGTCGAGTCCATGTCCATGACGCATAAGCCAAACTTTTTGATGGTTTGTGAATCTTCTACGTAAGCGCAATCAATATGCTGTTTAGCGCAAAAACGTTGAATTTCTGCTGGTAAGGATGTTTGATTCGCCAAGTAATAAGCGTGTTGGGCAGTTTGTACAAATTGCACGCTGGTGTTACATAATTGGTGTATGTGCGCTAAATGTGAATAGCTAATGGCCGAACCTTGAACAACTAGACGCATGACTTTTAATTTCGATAAAAAATAGGATTATACACTTAGCCTGTTTTGCACCACATAAACTATACACTAATTAATTAAAGCCTAAACACAGCACAAAAACCATAAGAAAAGTAGGGCAAAAAGTAAGCCAGTGCTAGCGCATTTGACTGAATTGCGCGAAAATATGGGTAATCATTAATTAGAGTCTTGTTCTTATGAATTTGCATGAATATCAAGCCAAAACCTTGCTACAAAAATACGGTATTCCGGTCCCGCGTGGACAAGTCATCTCTGTGGCTAAACAGACGCCTGCGGTCACCTCTGAAATCGATAGCAATGCTTGGGTAGTCAAAGCGCAAGTGCATGCCGGTGGTCGCGGTAAATCTGGTGGTGTGAAAGTCGTTAAGTCTACTGAAGAAGCGCAAAATGTAGCGAGTGAGTTGTTAGGCAAAACCTTGGTAACTTACCAAAATGCGCCTGACGGACAACCAGTGAACCAAGTGTTGATTGAAGAAACATTGCCAATTGCACGTGAGCTGTATTTATCCATGTTAGTGGATAGAACGCTGGAACGCGTTGTAGTTGTGGCATCTAGCGCAGGCGGCATGGATATTGAAGAAATTGCCCAAACTAGCCCTGAAAAAATCTTACAAGAAGTGTGTAGCCCATTAAATGGTTTGGTAGATTATCAAGCACGAAATTTAGCATTTAAATTAGATTTGGTTGGCGAGCAAGTGGCAGCGTTTACTAAGATACTCAAAGGTCTGTATCGCTTATTTAAAGAAAATGACTTGGCTTTGCTGGAAATTAACCCATTAGTGGTGACCACCGATGGCAAGTTATTTGCCTTAGACTGCAAAATGAGTGTGGATGATAACGCGCTATATCGCCAAAAAGCGTTGGCAGAACAACGTGACTGGTCACAAGAGGATAGTAAAGAAGCCATTGCCCATCACGCAGGCTTAAATTACATTGCACTTAACGGTAATATTGGTTGTATGGTGAATGGTGCAGGGCTTGCAATGGCAACCATGGATTTAATTAAATTACATGGCGGCGCACCGGCTAACTTTTTAGATGTAGGCGGCGGAGCAACGGCTGAAACCGTGACTAAAGCGTTTAAAATCATTTTAGCTGACACCAATGTTAAAGCTATTTTAGTGAACATTTTTGGTGGCATCATGCGCTGCGACATTATTGCAGAAGGCATTATTACCGCAGTAAAAGATGTCGGTATGCAAATTCCAGTGATCGTGCGTTTAGAAGGGACGAATGTGGAACTAGGTAAAACCATGTTGCAAACTAGTGGGCTGAATATTATTTCAGCGGATGGCTTAACAGATGCTGCTGTGCAAGCGGTGAAGGCAGTAGCAGTATGAGTATATTAGTGAATAAAAACACCAAAGTGTTATGCCAAGGATTTACTGGCAAACAAGGCACATTCCACTCTGAACAAGCGCTTGCCTATGGCACAAAAATGGTCGGTGGGGTAACGCCAGGCAAGGGTGGTTTGGTACATTTAGGTTTGCCGGTATTTAATACTATGCGTGATGCAGTGCGTTTAACCTGCGCTAATGCCAGTGTAATTTACGTACCGCCTGCATTTGCTGCGGATTCTATTTTAGAAGCCTGTGATGCCGGTATAGATTTGATTATTTGTATTACTGAAGGCATTCCAGTGTTGGATATGCTGAATGTAAAAGCGGCTTTAAAAGCGAACGGTGCGCGTTTGGTTGGGCCAAACTGTCCTGGCGTAATTACGCCGGATGAATGCAAAATTGGCATTATGCCGGGCAGCATTCATTTGCGCGGTAAAGTCGGCATTGTGTCACGCTCTGGCACACTTACTTATGAGGCGGTGCATCAAACTACCGCTTTAAAACTAGGCCAAAGTACTTGCGTAGGCATAGGCGGCGACCCGATTAAAGGCTTGAATTTTATCGAGTGTTTGCAAATGTTTGAAGCGGACGATGAAACTGAAGCTATTATTATGGTGGGTGAAATTGGCGGTTCTGATGAAGAGGCTGCCGCCGAATATATCAAAAGTCATATCAGCAAACCAGTGGCGGCTTATATTGCCGGCCAAACAGCGCCAGCTGGTAAGCGTATGGGGCATGCTGGTGCCATTATTTCAGGCGGTAGCGGCAAGGCGTCTGACAAAATTCGCGCCTTAGAATTGGCTGGTGCAGTGGTTGCAAGCTCACCAGCAGGTCTTGGTGAAGCGGTGTTAGCGGCTATTAATAGTAAGCAGTAATTGTTAGGAATACAATTTAATTAATAACATGAAAACTTTAATCACACGCTTTACGCTGGTTTTAATGTTGGCCATTATGCCGTTGTCTTCAGCATTGGCCGCAGAAGACGTTTCTTATTTACTGACTGCCGCCGCAAAAGGTGATGCCGCCACTGTGAAAGCTATATTGGCGAGTGGCGCTAATGTTAATGTTAAAGATGAGGATGGTCTGAACGCGTTAATGTATGCCGCTCGTAAAGATAATGTAGCCGTCATTGCGGCTTTAATCGGCGGTGGCGCAGACATCAATGCCAAAGATAACGGCGGTTGGACGGCATTGATGTTTGCTGCCAAAAAGAATAACGTGGCTAGCGTCCAGCTTTTGTTGGAAAAAGGCGCCGATGCGAAAGTACGTGATGCTGCCGGTTGGAGTGCGTTTGGTATTGCTGCGGTTTCTGGCTATTCGCAGGTGGTTGATGTTTTGGTCAAACATGATGTAGACGCTAATACTAAAAGTGATGATGGTAGAACGGTCTTGATGCACGCCGCTAAAAGTGGTGATGTCGCGACTATTGCTGTTTTGTTGGACAATCACGTCGATATCCTCGCCCAAGATAGGTTCGGCACAACCGCCTTAATGATAGCCTCACGTGAAGGGCATTTGCCGGCAGTTGAGTTGCTGGCGCAACATGGTGCGTCAATTAATCAAAAAGATCTATCAAAATGGACTGCGCTTACTTGGGCTGTTAAAAAATCAAAATATGAAACGGCTAAAGCGCTCATAGAAGCTGGCGCTGATGTGAATAGTTTAGATGCTGAAGGCACGCCTTTATTACATATTGCGGTTGATAACGGTAAAACAGATATGGTCAAATTGCTGTTAGACAATCACGCAAAAGTGAAAGAAAAAGATCAATATGGCTTAACTGCATTAGTCTATGCGCTAAAAGGTCAGCGTACAGAAATTGTTAAACTCATCAAAGATGCAGGTGGATCATATTAATTCGCTAAATTATGTTGCTTTAATCATGCGAGCATTTGAATGAAAGTCGCCATCGCGCAAATAAACTGTGTGGTCGGTGATGTTGCAGGTAATGTCAAAAAAATCATTGCTAGTGCAAAACAGGCCAAGCAGTTAGGTGCCACTTTATTAGTCACGCCTGAGCTTTCATTATGTGGCTATCCAGCAGAAGATTTACTATTACGCACTGATTTTCTGCAAGGCTGCGATTTAGCCCTTAAACAATTAAGTGCGGCCTTAACTGGTATCACTGTGATTGTTGGGCATCCACAGCAAGTGGGCGAGGCTTGTTTTAATGCGGCTTCTGTGTTGCAGGACGGTAAAATTTTCGCCACATATCATAAACATGTACTTCCAAATTACAGCGTATTTGACGAAAAGCGTTATTTCACGGCAGGTGAAGAAGCTTTAGTGTTTGAACATCAAGGTGTGAAAGTTGGCGTACTTATTTGTGCTGACGTATGGGAGTCGGAGCCAGCGCTTATGGCTAAGCTGGCTGGTGCAGAGTTGCTGGTTACGCTGAATGCCTCGCCTTTTCACATGGAAAAGCAATCAACCCGTTTAGAAGTCTTACGCAAACGCGTATTTGAAACCCAGTTGCCGATTATTTATACCAATATGCTGGGTGGCCAAGATGAACTGGTATTTGATGGCGCCTCATTTGTGCTTAATGCAGAAGGGTTGGTAACGCATCAATTGCCGGCATTTGAGCCAGCCTTAGTCGTGGCTGAATTCAATCATGCGCAGCCAATCACAGGTTTAATCACACCACATTTAACAATAGAAGCCTCGGTATACAATGCGCTGAAAATTGGACTAGCGGATTACGTACAAAAAAATGGCTTCCCAGGCGTAGTGCTTGGTTTGTCCGGTGGTATAGATTCGGCCTTGACTATGGCCATTGCGGTGGATGCCTTAGGGTCAGAGAAGGTGCATGCAGTCATGATGCCTTCAGAATTTACTGCCGACATTAGCGTTAATGATGCGCGTGAAATGGCTAATCTGTTAGGTGTAAAATATAGCGAAATTGCGATAGGCGATTTGTTTGAAAACTATTTGAAGACACTTGCACCACTGTTTGGAGACCTTGCGATGGATGCCACTGAAGAAAATCTGCAAGCGCGTATTCGTGGCATGTTGCTGATGGCGTTGTCGAATAAGTTCGGCAGTATTGTCGTTACCACCGGCAATAAAAGTGAGATGGCGGTTGGTTATTGCACGCTATATGGCGATATGGCAGGCGGTTTTGCCTTACTTAAAGATGTGCCAAAGACCTTGGTATATCAGTTATCTAATTATCGCAATACACTTTCAGCTGCAATTCCACAGCGTATTATTACTCGTCCACCATCCGCTGAGTTACGTGCTAATCAGTTAGATCAAGATAGTCTGCCCCCATATGAAGTGCTGGATGCTATTATTGAAGCCTATGTTGAAGATGATCTGAGTAGCAAAGATATTGTCGCTTTGGGCTATACCGAGACAGTAGTCAATCGTGTCATCAGTTTGATAGATCGCAATGAGTATAAGCGCCGTCAGTCACCGGTAGGTGTGCGCATTACGCATAAGGGATTTGGTAAAGACCGGCGACATCCAATTACAGTGAAGCTAGATTTTGCGATACACTTAAACTAAATATTTTCAATATATTATAATAAAACATCCACGGAGTTCGGCGAACATGAAAAAAATTGAAGCAATCATAAAACCATTCAAGTTAGATGAAGTGCGCGAGTCGCTATCCAGTATAGGCGCCAATGGGCTAACTGTTACCGAAGTGAAAGGTTTTGGCCGTCAAAAAGGCCATACTGAGCTTTATCGTGGGGCAGAATACGTAGTCGATTTTTTACCAAAAATCAAACTAGAGTTAGTCGTATCTGACGATATGGTAGACGCGGCAGTGGACGCAATTATCAAAGCTGCCCACACAGGTAAAATTGGTGACGGTAAGATTTTTGTCAGTGCAGTGGAGCAGGTCATCCGTATTCGTACTGGCGAAACTGGCGAATCAGCTATTTAATATCAAGCGACCTTAATATCAAGCGACTGTAATATCAAACGACCTTAATATCAAGAAGCTAGGCTACTAAAAACGCATCGTATTGTCTTTGTTATTGATGCCTAGTTTTGGTCTGATTTTATATACATAAGGCTAAATGCCAACCATTTTAAAAACCATACTGTTACTCACCATTTCAAACGTTTTTATGTCGTTTGCTTGGTATGCACATCTAAAAAACTTAAGTCAAAAACCGTGGTTAATTGCTGCATTAATTAGTTGGGGCATTGCTTTAATGGAGTATGTTTTTCAGGTGCCAGCTAATCGCTTGGGTTTTACTGTGATGTCGCTGGGTCAACTGAAAATTTTACAAGAAGTAATTACTTTATCGGTATTTGTACCATTTGCGGTGTTGTATATGCATCAACCACTCAAGTTGGATTTTTTGTGGGCAGGCTTATGCATAATGGGTGCTGTGTATTTTATGTTTAGAAGCTAAGTTGAATTTCTACCAGCCCAGCCAGCGCGCACCCTGGTAAAACACAAAACTTACCACCCAAGCTAAAGCTAATGACCAAGCAATCGAAAGCCACATAAACGCGCTACTTTTTGATTCATTTTTAAGCGTGGCAATAGTCGATAAGCAAGGCGTATAAATCAGCGTAAACAACATAAAACTCATGGCTTGCACCCAGTCTATCTGTGTGGCCATTTGTGTCATTAGCGCATCTCCTTGCAAGCCGTAAATCACTGCCAGTGCACCAACGACGATTTCTTTGGCGACAAAACCAAAGATTAAAGCAATAGCAAGCTGACTATTGATGCCTAAGGGATCTAAAATAGGCGCAAATAATACGCCAATTTGACCGGCAAAAGTGCCAATACTTGCTGGTGGAACATTGCTGGGGAAGTTGGTCAGCGCCCAAACCAGCACTACGCCGATGACGATGAATTTGCTGGCACGCGTTAAAAAATGCTTCACTTCTTGCCAGCCACGCAGTACGATTTGGCGTAAGGTGGGAAAGCGATAGGGTGGTAACTCTAAAATAAACGGCTCTGAATTTTTGTATTGGCCTTGGAAAAGTAAGGCGGTGAGAAACATGGTTAGAAAGCTCATCACATACAGTGAAAATAAGATAAACGGTGCTTGTTTAGCGGTAAATAGCGCAGTAATCATAAAGATGAACACTTGAAGTCGAGCTGAGCAAAGTGATAATGGAATGACCAGCATGGTGAGTAGGCGCATAGGGCGTGAGCGCATAATGCGCGTGCCCATTAAGGCCGGCACGTTGCAACCAAAGCCCATCAACATCATGACAAATCCGCGGCCGTCTAGGCCCATTCTAGCCATTAACGCATCCATTAAAAAAGCCGCACGGGACAAATAGCCGCTATCTTCTACCATTGCCATCACTAAAAAGAATAATACGATAATAGGTACAAACGCAGCCACAGTTGATACGCCGTTGTAAACACCATCAAGCATTAAGCCGCTTAACCAAGCTGGGCTTGATGCGAAAATAGGCTCTAAAATACTGGTGCGTAAGAGTAGTAACACCCAAGCTAGGCCGTCTTGTAAAGGTTTTCCTACACTAAAGATAAATTGGAACAACATAAACATTGCCGCAAAAAATAGCGGCAAGCCCAGCCATTTATGTAGCAGTATTTTGTCTAGCTTATCGGTGGTATTATCAGTAAATGTGGTTGGAATCTGCACGTGATGTTGAATCAATGCATCCATTTCCTGCTCAATTTTATTATCTTCTTGCAATAATTTGCTGATTAGCTGCGGGTCAGAAGCCGGCTGATTTTGGTTAATAATTGCTGTGGCCGCTTGCAAAGCTTTTGGTAAGCCATCCCCATATTTAGCGCTGATTTGCAGTACGGGCATTTTTAAGTCTTTAGCAAGGCTTACTGTATCTATTGTAATGCCTGTTTGCTTGGCTTCATCCGCCATATTTAACGCAAGTACAGAAGGCAATTGTAGTTTTTTAATTTGTAAAACAAGAGAAAGCTGACGGTCGATTTGTGAGCTGTTTAGCAAAATTATCACTAAATCTACCGCGTTACTGGCTAAGAAATGCCTGACGACCTGCTCGTCTTCAGAAAAACCATGCAGATCGTAAATGCCTGGTAAATCAATCAGCTCTGCTATGTGCCCACCGATTAAAATTTTTGCACTCATTAAATCAACCGTAATGCCAGGCCAGTTACCAACCCTTGCAGAGGCGCCGCTAATTCGGTTAAATAAAGTGGATTTTCCCGTATTGGGCATGCCTAATAATGCGATGCGTTTCATGGGTGATTAATTTGCATGAGTGTTAATGCGAATACGTGCGGCTTCGGCACTACGTAATATGACATCTGTGGTGCCTAAACGTACTTGAAGTGGCCCATTGAAATTAGCTTGGCGAATTATGCTCAACGGTTTCCCAACGCGAAAACCTAATGCAGATAAACGATGAAATAGTATTTCATCTGCTTCTATCGCCGAGATGACCGCTTGTTGTCCGATTTTTAGTTGCGATAGAAGTTGCATGGGCGTATCAGTTGCTTGTTCGTAAATGATAATGATTCTTGATTATGGCATAAACTGATGCTTATGTGCGGCATGAAGTGCAGAATTAAGCTAATTTTATGTTAATTATAGTGGCTTTTCATTTAGCTTAGGTTGTGTAGATATTTATATGACGTAAATGGCTGCTAATCAGATATAGGTTGTTATTTGTGTATGGAATCTCATCTTTAGAGTTAATAAAAATAAATCTCCTGTTAGAATACGTTCATAATCTTCACTTTCGACTCTAAGCGGGCAGTCGCCCCCCCCAGTTGAATTAAAAATAATCAGCGCTATTTATTTGAAGCTAAAAAATCTTTATATTCTTTTGTAACTTCCTCTAAGTGCTTGTGGTTTTCATCTGAACCGAAAGTGTCACAAGCATTCAACGCAGCAATATACTTAGCAACGATTCCAGCAGGGATTTTTTTTGTTACCTGAGTTTTTTTCAAGGAAGAACGGTAAGCTGAATTAGGGTAAAAACTAGATTTAGAACCAATTTGTTGATTTGATGAGTTGGTAGGACTGTCTTTATTGCTAGTTTCTGATTTTCGATTGTTAGTCATATCAATTACTCAGAAAAAAGTTAGATGGGTTAGATAGCAAATTTTAGATATAAAAAAACCTAATCGTTTCTGAATAGGTTGTTTATTCGTTAAGACAGATTACTTGTTCATTACGTACATTGTTACTTCAAAGCCAAAACGCATTTCAGTAGCTGCTGGTGTAGTCCACATAATAATTCTCCAAGGTTTTCAACTAGTTGAACAGACAAAATGTCTTGCTCTTATAATTCATTATGAGCCGACTCTTAAATTTAGCGCTATTAATCTTCATGAATGCCGGCTAAGTAAAATCATTGAAGAAATATACTTTGCCGAGACATCACGAACGATATTTTTTCATAAAGCAGACACTTAATTTAGTCACTTTCGACCTTAAGAGCCATACAATTGTTCTTTTCGATTTTTCTGATGTTTGAACTTCAACGATAAATAGTGGCCAGAACTATTGATTTGGTTTAAAAATATTAAATTAATAGGATGACATCATGAGTACCAATCAACTCAATAAAGTTGACCGCATGCGAGGCGCCCTTTGGGGAATGTTTGTTGGTGACGCATTGGCGATGCCTGTGCATTGGTATTACAACATCGCGGCATTATGGCAAGATTTCGGTCAGATACGCGATTACCAGGCACCTAAAGCGCATCATCCAAACTCTATTATGGCGTTAGCGAATACTGGCAAAGCGGGACGTGGTTCGCAAGATGGAGATATTGTAGGTGAGGTGATTCTGAAGGGAAAGAAACATCATTGGGGTCAACCTAATCGCCATTACCATCAAGGCATGCAAGCAGGGGATAACACCCTTAATTTATTGTGTTCTCGCATATTGTTGCGCTCCCTTACTAATAACGGCCATTACGACCCAGCAGATTTCTTGCGTGAATATATTCGTTTTATGACAGAACCTGACCGGCACAACGATACTTATGCAGAATCTTATCATCGTGACTTTTTTTCAAACTATGCAAAAGGCATCGTCCTCGAAAACTGCGCAGGCCCAGAAGGACATGACACTGCCTCAATCGGTGGTTTGGTTAGCTTACCGATAGTCATTATTTCCACCTTAAGTGATGGTTACTTAGCGACTACAAATGCAGCTGCTTTAACGCAACAACGTCTTACGCATCTTTCATCCTTGCTTGAACGCCACGCACTAGAGCTTAGTGAGTTGCTGTTTCATATTTTTAATGATGTTAATCCAGATACAGAGCAGCTTGCCTGCGCAGCTGCCAGCAAACTTGGTTTCCCAGCAGCTCAAGTTATTCAGAATGTTCGCCGCAACAAAAGCTCAGATCTTGATGTTATTGGTGGCCTACTTAGTCCTGCTTGCTATATCGACCAATCGTTTCCTTCCGTACTCTATCTAGCCGCTCGCTACCAGGATGATTTTGAAAGTGCACTGATTGCTAACACCAATGTTGGTGGCGATAACTGCCATCGAGGAGCCGTGTTAGGCGCAATACTTGGTGCAGCGTTGGGTGTAAGTGCTATACCAAAACGCTGGGTGAATGGTTTAACAGCGCGCGTTGAACTAAATGATGAGATTGAGCAGTTTATTGCCGGTTATGCATAATCGGCAAACTTGCGCTCAATGCTGAAATACTAGGTTAACCGTCCGCTATTGGCCGAGGCTGCCCTAAGAGATCTAAATCAAGCATCGGCTAAGAAGACATCTAGACTGCAAGTAAATATCAATAGGTGACATTTATAATTAGATGGGACATGACTTAATAAGGTCGGTTGAAATGCTAATCAACTGATTATTTTACTTCGCATACCACAGCTACAATAGCGTAGTTCAATAGGAAAAGGCCCAAAATTGGGCCTTTTAATCAACGCCTAAAGCTATTAATTGATTATTTTACAATGTCAATTTTGGCTTTACTGCGTAAGTCTGCCATCATTTTTTCTAGGTTATGTTGTTGCAGGTTTTTTTGTAAGCCATCTTTCACTTTGTCGTAAGCAAGTGGCTGTGATGGGCGGGTGTCCATTAGTTTAATGACATGCCAGCCGAATTGCGTTTGTACTGGTGTGGCGGTTACAGCACCTTTTTGTAGTCCAGCAACCGCTTCGCTGAATGATTTCACCATTGTCGCTGGTGAGAACCAGCCCAAATCACCGCCTTTATCTTTAGAGCCAGGATCCATTGATTTTTCTTTGGCAATTTTAGCAAAGTTGCCGCCTTTGCTTAGTTGCGCAATGACATCTTTAGCTTCAGCTTCGGTTTTAACTAAAATGTGTTGCGCGCTATATTCTTTATCGCCATAAGCTTTTTTGTATTGTTCATAAGCAGCTTTGCTATCAGCCTCTGAAACTGGATTTTTCTTTACGAAGTCTTGTAAAAATGCGCCAGTCAATAGTTCACGGCGAGAAAGTTCTTCGCGTGCAATGTAGTCTGGTTGTTTATCTAAGCCTAACTTCTGCGCTTCTTGATAGACTAATTCAGAATCGACTAATTTATTTACAATAGCATCTTTTACCGGTGCATCAACTTTTTGACCGCGTGCTGTAGCGTCTTTGGCAATGTAATCAAACACTGATTGTTTAATCGGTTTGCCGTTTACTGTAGCAACATTATCAGCCGCAAAAGCGGTAGAAGTTAAAGATAAAATGGCTACAGCGATTAATGTTTGGCTAAATTTCATGCAAAAATCCTCAAGGTTATAGTAGTTGGGTTTTATTTTCTGGTTAGTTTGTAGCGTTTTTATGCTTCATCAGGTGCGAGCGCATGAATACTTAGCGCATGGATCTGTTTAGGAATAAGATCATTAAGTGCTTGATAAATAAGACGATGGCGTATTATCTGTGATTTTTCAAAAAAATGCGAGCTAGTCATGTGAAGCTTAAAATGCCCGCCACCACCATTACCTTGGTGTCCAGCATGCATGGCACTTTCATCTATTATTTTAAGCGCGGTTGGCGCTAGAGCTTGCAGGCGTTTGGTCATTTCTTGAATTAAAGATTCTGTCATTAAGGTCACTGGTATTAGGGTTGTTGAAATTAAAGTTACTGGAATTGTCGTTTTAAATAATGAGGCTTAAGCTGGTAGGCTTTTTCTAAAAGGCTTCACTACAACGTGCTGATATACACCAGCGATGACAAATGGGTCATTATTAGCCCAAACAGTCGCTTCTTCTAGTGTTGTAAATTCTGCCACAATCAGGCTGCCACTATAACCTGCAGGTCCTGGGTCTAAGCTATCGGTGGCTGGAAAAGGCCCCGCCAACAATAAACGGCCTGCATTTTGCAATATTTGTAATCTGTTTAAATGTTCAGGTCTAGCCGCTAATCTTTTTTCTAAACTATTGGCAGTATCTTCCGCAATAATGGCATACCACATTAGTTTGAACCGTCCTTTAGGTCTTTATTACCATCTTCGTTTTTACTTTTAACATCATCAGGTGTTAGATATTTACTGAGTATGAGTGTTTGTAACACAATGAATATGAACATGATGCCGGTAATGCCAAATAGTTTGAAGTTTACCCAAGCATCTTGCGAGTAATTAAATGCAACATACAAATTTAAAAAGCCTAAAGCTAAAAATAGCAGCGCCCAAGCTAAGTTGAGTGTTGTCCAAATATTTTCAGGCAAACTTATTTGTGCTTGCATCATATTGCGGATGAGATTTTTTTTGAATATTAATTGCGCGCCAATTAAGCTGGCTGAAAATAGCCAATATAAAACCGTTGGTTTCCATTGAATAAATGTTGGGTCTTTTAGTAATAAGGTTGCGCCACCAAATACGGTAATAATTACGCCGCTAACCATCAACATTTTTTCGACTTTGCCGTGGCGGATTTTGCTGTATGCAATTTGGCCAACTGTGGCAATGATGGCGACTGCGGTTGCGGTGTAGATGCCGAAAAATTTAAATGCGGCAAAGAACAAAATGACTGGAAACAGATCAAACAAAAACTTCATATTAGGTCTCAAATGATATTGGATGTAAAAAAGCTAGCTGCTAGAGGCATCATATAGAATAGCGCTAGGCTTGGGCAGTTTTAGTGTTTTTAATTAAGACTATTTTAATTAACAATATATTTTAATTCACATAATCAACAACAGTGCTTTAGCCTAAGGCGCTATTTTGCTATGATTGATGTTGCGTCGCAAGGCGTAATTGCAAGCGGACTGCTCAATTAATTTCTAATTGGCATGTCATTTTTCTAGGGTATATCTCACATCTATGTCTTTAAGCATCGATTTGCATGCACATTCTAATATTTCTGATGGACTATTAGCGCCCTCAGCGCTGGTCGAGCATGCGTTTAATCACAATATTAAACTATTGGCCTTAACTGACCATGATGATACTAGCGGTTTAGCGATTGCCGAGATTGAAACTGTACGCTTAGGCATGCAATTAATCAAAGGTGTAGAAATATCCGTCAGCTGGAAAAAACGCACAATTCATATTGTCGGGTTAAGGATAAATCCAGAGTATCCACCGTTAAAAGAAGGCTTGGCGGCCATTCGTGCTGGTAGACATGTTCGTGCTATTGGTATGGCCGCAGGTTTAGATAAAGTCGGCATTACGGGCAGCTTAGAAGGCGCTTATGAATATGCGCAAGAGGGCATTATCAGCCGTACGCATTTTGCACGGTTTTTGGTTAATACAGGCGTAGCCAAAGATAATAAAGCAGTTTTTAAAAACTACTTGGTCAAGGGTAAGCCTGGCTTTTTTGAGCATCAATGGGCAAGTTTAGAAGAGGCCGTTAGTTGGATTGTTGGTAGTGGTGGTGTGGCGGTAATTGCGCACCCAGGGCGTTATGATTTAGGCCGTACTAATATGTTATTACTGTTAGAGGAGTTTCGTGCTGTTGGTGGAGATGCCATCGAGGTGGTTACTGGTAGCCATACCGCAGATCAATATCTAGAGTTTGCAAAATATGCACAGTTATTTGGCCTCAAATCTTCGCAAGGCTCAGACTATCACGGCAAAGGCATCAGCTTTATGGAAATGGGCCGCCTGCCTGCCTTGCCGAGTAATTGTGTGCCGGTTTGGCAAGATTGGCCAGAGGCGGAGTTTGCTAAAAGTCCATTTTCTCAAAACCAGATTCCTGAAAAGCCACTTTTAGAAACAGTTTCAGACTAAAAACTCATTAAGAGAAAATTAAGCTACCCGTATGTCGCAATTTTTTAATGTTAATCCAGACAACCCGCAGGCGCGACTCATCGCGCAAACCGCAGATATTTTGCGTAAAGGCGGTGTGATTGCTTATCCTACAGATTCTGGCTATGCGCTGGGCTGCATGTTGGGTAATGGCGATGCCCAGACCAGAATTCGCCAAATTCGCGGCGTTGATGATAAGCATTTATTCACCTTAATTTGTCGAAACTTAAGTGAGTTGGGTAATTATGCGATTGTCAGCAATAGCCAGTTTCGTTTACTTAAAGCCAATACACCGGGTGCTTATACTTTTATTTTAAATGCCACGCGTGAAGTGCCGCGTAAGTTACAACACCCCAAGCGGAGCACTGTAGGCTTGCGTGTGCCGAAACATATTATTGTTCAAGCGATATTAGAGGCCATTGATGCACCGTTGTTGAGCATGACGCTGACAATACCCAATGAAGACTATGCATTAAGTGAAGCTTGGCAGATACGCGATCAGCTAGAACATCAAGTAGATTTGGTAATTGATGCTGGCGATTGTGTTGCAGGCGCTACCTCTGTGATTGATTTGACCGGTGATGCACCAACACTAATACGTGAAGGCTTAGGTGATTTAGCACCTTTTGGCCTTTAGCAAATAACATTTATAAACCAAGTAAATAAACAAATATTTAATTAATTTAAAGAGTCCCTAATGGAATTATCGCTCATACAAAAAATAGCCATTTATGCACTGCCTGTGCTTTTTGCCATTACTGTGCATGAGGCTGCGCATGGTTATGCGGCCAAGTATTTTGGTGATATGACTGCCTATAAAGCTGGTCGTATCAGTCTAAACCCAATTAGACATATTGATCTTTTTGGTACGATTATTTTGCCAGCCTTAACTTTAGCACTAGGCGGAATTTTGTTTGGTTGGGCCAAGCCTGTGCCGGTGGATTTTAGCCGCTTACGCAATCCTAAACGCGATATGTTATGGGTCGCTGCTGCTGGTCCGGCCTCCAATTTTGTGATGGCTATCATTTGGGTATTCGTGTTTAAGTTTTCAATGAGCGCGCCAGAATCTATCGCTTATCCGTTGGCGATGATGGCCAAAGCCGGCATCAGCATTAACATTGTGTTGATGGTGTTAAATTTACTACCATTACCACCATTAGATGGCGGACGCATTGCTGTGAGTTTATTACCCATGCAATACGCGATGAAATTTGCACAGCTAGAGCGCTACGGATTCATTATTTTAATCGCACTGATGTTTTCTGGCGTACTCAGCCAAATTTTAAACCCGCTAATCAATGTGGTTTATGCGCTAATATATAGCTTATTCGGCTAAGCTTGTTTGTATAATAACAACACTATTTAACTCAAGTATTACATTTAAGGTTTTATCACATGGCAATCGAACGTGTTTTATCAGGCATGCGTCCTACCGGTAATTTGCATTTAGGGCATTACAACGGCGTATTAAAAAACTGGATTAAGCTACAGCACGAGCATGAATGCTTGTTCTTTGTGGCCGATTGGCACGCACTAACCACGCATTACGATACACCGGAAATCATAGAAGAAAGCGTGTGGGAGATGGTCATTGATTGGCTAGCTGCCGGTGTAGATCCGGCAAACTCAACGATTTTTATTCAATCTCGTGTGCCAGAACATGCTGAATTACATACTTTATTAAGCATGATTACACCGCTTAGCTGGTTAGAGCGGGTGCCGACTTATAAAGATCAGCAAGAAAAACTTGCCAGTAAAGATCTATCAACGTACGGATTTTTGGGTTACCCATTACTACAAAGTGCTGACATTTTGATTTATAAAGCCACGCAAGTACCCGTTGGCGAAGATCAAATTCCGCATATTGAATTTACCCGTGAAATCGCCAGACGTTTTAATCATATTTACGGCAAAGAAAAAGGCTTTGAAGAAAAAGCTGAAGCCGCAATTAAAAAATTAGGCAGTAAACGCAGTGCCTTATATCAAGAAATGCGTAACGCTTATCAACAAAGCGGCGATGCTGAAGCCTTAGATTCAGCACGCGCGATGATAGAAGAGCAGCAAGGCATGAGCATGGGCGACAAAGAACGCTTGCTTGGCTATTTAGAAGGCGGCGGCAAAATGATTTTGGTCGAGCCAGATTACAAGCTTACGCCAGCTTCAAAAATGCCAGGTTTAGATGGCCAGAAAATGTCTAAATCTTATAACAACACGATTTCAATGCGTGAAGATGTAGATTCAGTCGCTAAAAAAATCAAAACCATGCCAACTGACCCAGCGCGCGTACGCCGCACTGATCCTGGTGATCCGGCAAAATGTCCGGTTTGGCAATTACACCAGATCTATTCAAACCAAGCCACGCAAGACTGGGCGCAAGCAGGTTGTAAAACTGCAGGTATTGGCTGTATAGAGTGTAAAGGCCCAGTAATTGAAGGTGTGTTAGCTGAGCTAAAACCGATTCAAGAACGCGCCGCACAATATGCGGAAGACCCAACCTTAGTGAAAAATATCGTTGCAGAAGGTTGTGAGAAAGCTCGTAAATTGGCTAGAGAAACTATGCGCGATGTGCGTGAAGTAATGGGTTTAAATTACTCTTAATGCCTGCTAAAGAATGTTGCTAGCATGAACCACTGGTTAGCGATTGCCATCGCAATTGTGGCAGAAGTGATTGCCACTACGGCATTAAAAGCTTCTGATGAATTTACTCACTTGCTGCCGTCATTGGTTGCCGCGCTAGGTTATGGGGTAGCCTTTTATTTTATGACCATCAGTATGCGCGTTTTTCCGGTGGGTATTATGTATGCCATTTGGTCCGGCCTAGGAATAGTGTTGATATCCATGCTAGGCTGGCTGGTATATAGGCAAACCTTGGATATTCCGGCCATGTTAGGAATGGGATTTATTATTGCTGGTGTAGTCATTATTAATGTTTTTTCGAAATCGATCGGGCATTAACTCGTATGCTAACGCAGCTTACTTTAGATGCGCGTATTCACGGTGAGGTTTTTACTCAATTGCCGCATGACCTCTACATTCCACCGGATGCACTAGAGGTTTATTTAGATACTTTTGAAGGCCCGTTAGATTTATTGCTGTATTTAATTCGCAAACATAATCTCAATATTCTCGATATTCCTATGGCCGATTTAACGCGGCAATATATGGCTTATGTCGAAAAGATGCAGGACATCAAACTGGAATTGGCTGGCGATTATTTACTGATGTCTGCCATGCTAATCGAAATTAAGTCACGATTTTTATTGCCTAAACCTGCTGATGTTGAATCTGAAGAGGATCCTAGAGCCGAGCTAGTCAGACGCTTAATGGAGTATGAGGCCATTAAATTAGCCGCACAAAAAATAGATGAAATGCCCAAAGTTGGCGAAGATATCAGTGTTGCTAGCGCTTATTATGAAAAAATGAGTGAAGTGAAGCCGCCGGAATTTAGCTTAGATGATTTAGCCGAAGCTTGGCGCAATGTGCTTAAGCGTGCCAGCCACTTTCAGCATCACCAAGTGGGAAAAGCCGAACTATCTGTACGTGAGCATATGAGTATAATTTTACGCCGCCTAAAAACCGATAATCTGCTTGAGTTTTCAGAACTATTCGATGTGGTGCAAGACGGCATTGCTAAGTTAGTGGTATGTTTTTTAGCAATATTAGAACTAGCGCGAGAAGGTTTATTAAGGATTACTCAGCAAGCCGCTTTTTCACCTATTTATGTGCAATTGAATGTGTAGTCATGATAATGTTGTTTCAATGGCATATTTCTAACAGCTTATTTTAACGGTTTATTTTAAATGACACAGCCAGAAAACACGTTGCAAACCAAACAAGTGCTTGAAGTGGCCTTGCTTACCAGCACCCAACCACTAAGTTTGGACGATATGCTCAAACTTTTTTCAGGTCGTATGGAACGCAGCACTTTGCGCATGTTGTTAGATGAACTCAAGCAAGATTGGGAGGCACGGACGATGGAATTGGTGCAAGTTGCCAGTGGTTATCGTTTTCAAGCGCGGCCTGAATATGCGACATTTTTAGCGCGATTGAATCCTGAAAAGCAGTCTAAATATTCGCGTGCAGTGATGGAAACATTAGCGATTATCGCCTATCGCCAACCAGTGACAAGAGGCGACATTGAAGAAATTCGCGGTGTTGCCGTTAACCCCAACGTGATGCGTCAACTGCTAGAGCGCGATTGGGTAGATATTGTCGGCCAGCGTGAAGTGCCGGGGCGACCTTCGCTATACGCGACGACCAAACACTTTTTAGATGATCTTAATTTACGCTCGTTGGCTGATTTGCCGGCGATGGAGGTGTTTATTTCACAGGATACTCAACTGGACTTATAAGTGCATACTGACTTAAGCACGAGGCATGAAAGCAAAAAATAGACAGCAAACTCGATTCTTTAGTAAAACCATTTAATGTGCGGTGATTATCATTAACTGCGGTAAAATGCGCTATTACAATCAATAGTTTATCATTATGGCACGTCCCTTTAAAACCCAACGCGACCCGCAAGCAACGCCGCGCCGCGCAAAAACCAGTTTCACTAAATTAGCCGTTGATGAAAATGCCGTTGCAGAACCTACGCAAAGGCTACATAAGCTATTAGCGTTGGCTGGTTTGGGCTCACGTCGCGATATGGAAGCCCTAATCGCCAGTGGTCGGGTTACCGTCAACGGTGCGCCAGCGACTACGGGTCAAGCTGTTACGCAATTTGACGTGGTGCGTTTAGATAGCCGCATTCTTAAACTGCCATTTGTCGCAGAACTTCCGCAAGTGTTGATTTATCATAAACCAGAAGGTGAAATTGTTAGTCAAGACGACCCAGAAGGGCGCGCTAGCGTTTTTGATAAATTGCCTAAAGTTAAAAATGCCAAATGGATAGCCATTGGTCGTTTGGATATGAACACCAGCGGCTTGCTGATTTTTACCACTTCTGGTGACTTAGCTAACCGTTTTATGCATCCACGTTATGAAGTTGAGCGTGAATATGCGGTGCGTATTTTTGGCGAACTGACTGACGGTCAAATGACACAGTTGACTGAAGGTATTGAGCTTGATGATGGCCCAGCTAATTTTGATAGCATTAAAGCGCAGGGTGGCGAGGGTGCAAATCATTGGTACCAAGTTATTCTGCGTGAAGGCCGTAATCGCGAAGTGCGTCGCCTATTTGAAGCGTTTCAATTACCAGTAAGCCGCTTGATGCGCGTGCGTTTTGGCCCAGTAAATTTACCACCGCGCGTTAAACGTGGCACCATGTTAAAGCTAGAGCAAAAAGAAGTGGTTGGTCTGCTTGAATGGGCTGAATTGCCAGTGCCAAGCGCACCGCTTAGACAGCTTACACAACGCGAAAAGTTAAAAGCAACGACGGTATTTATGCCCAAAGTGCGTAGGCAACGCGTAAGTGCTTTAGACCGTCCGCCGCGTGATGCTGCCGATGGTTCAGCTAAACCATATCGCACTAAGTCTGACGCCGCTAGAAACCCGGCGGCTAAAAAACCAGCGCCACGCAAAAATGAAAACCGCCGCGTTAGACAAACTAGCGATTTACCAGCGACAGATGTGAAAAAGAAAAGCGATGGAAATAGAGGTCGCGGTTAGGTAATTAGTTTGTTAAATATAATTAACAAGTTGTAGTTAACAAAAGGGGTGTGCAAATTATTTGCACACCCTTTTTGTTTATATTGAAATGGATAAGTTTATTGCTTAGCCAAACGCCATAAAGAAGTCACTTCAGCTTTACGTGCAGCATGTAGCGGATCAGCCGCATCTAGCGTTTTACCGTGCCTTGCTTTGGTGTCGGTTCTATCTAACACTTTTAATCCTGCCGCTGCAATCCAGCCTAACAATTCTTCACGCGTTCTTAAGCCTAAGTGTTCCGCAAAGTCTGAAAGCACTAACCAGCCTTCACCAGTGTCGTTTAAGTGAGCACTTAAGCCATTTAAAAAGCCTTTAAGCATTTGGCTTTTTTCATCGTAAATAGCAGATTCTAAGGCTGAGCTTGGGTGTGCAGGTAGCCAAGGAGGATTACATACCACTAAATCTGCTTTGCCATATTCTGCTTTTGGATATAGATTGGCCTCGAGCAAGGTCACATTATTTTTTAAGCCTAGCAGATTCATATTTTTGAGTGCGCAATCTAGCGCGCGGTGTGAGTTATCGGTAGCGATAATTTTTGTCACGCCACGATTAGCTAAAATTGCCGCTAATACACCTGTGCCGGTACCAATATCAAATGCTACATTACAAGGCACAGGCATCGGTGCAACGTCAACCAAGTCTAAATATTCACCGCGAATCGGCGAAAACACACCGTAGCTAGGATAAATTTTATTGTTCATGACTGGAATATCTACGCCATTTTTGCTCCACTCATAAGCGCCAACCAAGCCCAAAATCTCACGTAATGAAACCACAATACCTTGCGTACTTTTTCCGTAAGCATGTTCGCAAGCGGCTTTAACATCTGGTGCGCGGCGTAAGCTGATGTTGTAGCCCACGTTTAATTCAATGACTAACATGCCTAAAATACGGGCTTTTTGCGATTGGCCTTGGCGATGCAAATGAAATGATTGCAACATGGTTTCGCCAGTTTTCTTTGGTTTTTTACGCGGGCGATCTATTCTGCGTGAAAGTGCTTGCATGAGTAGTTTTGCATTTTGAAAATCACCGCGCCAAAGTAGAGCAGTACCTTCGCAACAAAGTTTGTAGGCATCATCAGCTTTGATGGTGTCGTCAGTAATTTGTACTTTTTTAGGTACAGGAGCATCGTTTTCAGAATGCCATATGCTGGTTTTTGTTTTGCCAGCTTCTTGCCAGCTAATGGTTTGGCTGGATGTTGGGGTGATGTTCAAAATATGATTGCCTAAGGTAACTATTGATTTGGTATAACTTTAAATAATAAAACTGCCATTTATAACACTGTAATGGCTATATCGAATTTATTCTAACTGTGATTTAGTCAGTAAAAATACAAACTCATTACCGGATGAAACTTCTAACCAAGTAAAAGCAATGTTTGGATAAGCCGCCTCTAGGGCTTCGCGATTATGGCCGATTTCAACAATCAGTATGCCATCTTCGTTTAAATGCTTGGCCGCTTCGCGCAAGATAGTGTGCGTGTGGTCTAAACCAGCAACGCCGCTACCTAAAGCTAGTTGCGGCTCATTTTGGTATTCTGCAGGTAACGCTGCCATTGAAGGCGCATCCACATAAGGTGGATTGCTGATAATGACATCATAAGTCTTACCATTAAGCGCACTAAACATATCAGACTTAATGGCGGTAATTTGTTCTTCCAAGCCGTAGTTGGCAATATTAATATTCGCTACATCTATCGCATCTTGTGAAATATCAATCACATCGATTGCGGCGTTTGGGAAGGCGTTGGCAAGCAAAATGCCTAAACAACCACTGCCTGTGCAAAGGTCTGCTGCACTTTCTATCATTTCAGGGAATTCAATCCATGCGCTTAAGCTGTCGGTATTTAAGTCGCCATTACTCAAGTCGTTATTGAGCAACTCAGCAATAAATGAACGTGGAATAAGCACGCGCTCGTCCACGTAAAATTTAAGGCCATGCAGCCAAGCTTCATTAACTAAATAAGCGGTAGGCGTGTGCTTTGTAATACGCTGCTCAATAAAACCAGCGAGTTTGCTACGTTCAGGGGTGGTTATTCTGGCATCCAAAAAATTATTAAGCGTATCCATAGGCAAATGTAGCGCGCTCATAATTAGCCAAACAGCTTCATCATAGGCGTTATCTGTGCCGTGGCCGTAAAATATATCAGAAGCTTCAAACCGGCTAACGGCGTAACGTATCCAGTCGCGGATGGTGAATAGCTCGGAGATTACAGTCTCATTATTTGGATTGTTAGTTGTCATTGCTTGATTTTTCTATAAAGATTTTCTGTAAATTTTTTCTGTAATTTTTTCTATGATTCTTATTAAATCTTGCACTTAGCCCAGCAGTTTTTGCATGGTCAATTTGTAAGTTTCTTTAAGTGGCTCAATATCCGCCACGCCCACGCATTCATTTAATTTATGAATTGTTGCATTCAGTGGGCCAAATTCAATTACTTGTTTGCATATATCAGCAATAAATCGGCCATCAGACGTGCCGCCAGTGGTTGATAATTCAGGCGTAACGCCATAAGCTTGCTGAATCGCTTCGGTAATCGCTTCTACCAAGTTGCCACGCGGTGTGATGTAGGGCGGTGAATATTCCCACTCTAAATCATATTCCAGCGCGTGTTTATCTAAAATGGCATAAGTGCGCTCTTTTAAATTGGCCTCAGTGCTGGCAGTGCAAAATCTAAAGTTGAATAAAATTTCCACTTCGCCCGGCACCACATTGGTTGCACCGGTGCCACCATTCATATTGCTAATCTGCCATGAGGTTGGTGGAAAATATTCATTGCCTGTGTCCCAAACGGTGTCGACCATGTCTTTAATAGCAGGGGCAACCATATGGATAGGATTTTTAACTAAATGCGGGTAGGCAATATGGCCTTGCACGCCTTTAACGATTAACTTGCCAGAAAGTGAACCACGGCGACCATTTTTAATCATATCACCCACTACTTTATTGCTGGTCGGTTCGCCGACGATGCAATAATCAATCAATTCGCCACGGGCTTTTAATGCTTCCACCACTTTAATGGTGCCATCAACGGCTACACCTTCTTCATCAGAAGTAATCAATAAGCCAATTGAACCGCTGTGATTTGGGTTTTCGGCGACAAATTCTTCAATACTGGTGATGAACGCTGCCAGCGAGGTTTTCATATCTGCCGCGCCGCGTGCGTAAAGCATGCCGTCTTTAATGGTAGGCTCAAATGGAGGCGTGTGCCATTTTTCTAGCGGGCCGGTCGGCACTACATCGGTATGGCCAGCAAAAACTAATAGTGGGCCAGTGGTACCACGCCTAGCGTAAAGATTATCCACATTACCAAAACGCATACGCTCAATTTTGAACCCTAGCGGTTCTAAACGCGAGATCATCAATTCTTGGCAGCCAGCATCTTCCGGCGTGTTAGAGCGGCGCGTGAGTAAATCAATCGCCAGACTTAAAGTTTTGCTAGGAGTATTTGAGTTGTTTTTCATGTTTATTTTGCAGTATTTTTATATTAGTTCTTTATACTATTTCTTTCAGTAGTTCTTGATATCTTGCTTCAGTAAATCCCAAGCATACGATTTTGCCATCTTTCACCAACACTGGCCGCTTGATCACTGAGGATTTTTCTAACATTAAATTAAGCGCAGAGTTAACATCAATTACCTCGGATTTCTCTACATCGGTTAAATTGCGCCAAGTCATGCCGGCGCGATTAACCAGTTTTTCCCAAGGCATTTGGCCTAGCCAGTCTTCAAGTAAATCATGGCTGACACCGTTTTTCTTAAAGTCATGAAAGGTATAAACCACAGCATTATTGCTTAGCCAATCACGTGCTTTTTTAACGGTACTACAGTTTGGAATGCCGAATAGCTGCATGAATGTGGTTTTAGCGATGATCGGTTTAGATCATCTTTTTTAATAAAGCGGTATTTTAACAGTATTACAGTAAAGCGCCGAAATTATGCGCAATAAGCGACTGATAACTTTCAATTAAGTATTTGCCAAACAATGGCTTAACGCTTTTAAGTTTGAGACTTCATTGCTCAAGAATGTGCGCAGTAAAAACAAACACCCGCACAGGGCGGGTGTCAGGGCAGTGCTTTTAATTAGCTAATACTTTAAATTCTATTAGAAATTCTATTAGCTAGTTTTTTGACGCTAAGCTAATTTCAAGCTCGTGCTAATTAACACTTAAATGCCACGTAATAATTCGTTAATGCCAACTTTACCACGAGTTTTTTCATCTACTTTTTTAACGATTACCGCGCAATAAAGACTATAAGTACCGTCTTTAGAAGGTAGGTTGCCGGCAACGACTACTGAACCAGCTGGCACGCGACCATAAGTGACAGTGCCTGTCTCGCGGTCGTAAATTTTAGTCGATTGACCAATGTAAACGCCCATAGAAATCACGCAGTTATCTTCAACAATAACGCCTTCAACAACTTCAGAGCGCGCACCTATAAAGCAATTGTCACCAATAATTGTTGGGCCAGCCTGCACAGGTTCTAACACACCGCCAATACCAACGCCACCAGATAGATGCACGTTCTTACCAATTTGCGCGCATGAACCAACCGTTGCCCAAGCATCAACCATCGTGCCTTCGCCTACATAAGCACCAATGTTAACGAAAGAAGGTAACAGCACCGCATTTTTGCCGATGAATGAACCGCGACGAACCATAGCGCCAGGCACTACGCGCACACCGCCGGCTTTAAAGTCTTCTGCTGTGTAATCAGCAAATTTTGCTGGCACTTTATCAAAATACTGTGTGCAAGCACCGTCTAACAACACATTGTCATCTAGGCGGAATGAAAGCAGTACCGCTTTTTTTAACCATTGATGTGTTTCCCAATCTTGGCTATCGCCAATGCGAGAGGCAACACGTAAATTGCCTGCATCAAGGTCAGCAATGACGCTGGCGACAGCCTGTTTAACTTCTGCGCTGGCATTCGCTGGGTTGATGTTAGCGCGGTCTTCAAAAGCGGCTTCAATGATGTTTTGACGTGGATCCATACAATTCTCTAGGTAAGTTTAGTAAAAGCGGTATTTTAACCTAAACCGCATACAACGTTGAGCTTTAAAACGACACTTGTGAACCAAGCTCAACTACGCGATTTGGTGGTAATTTAAATTGGTTAGTAATGGTTTCAGCGCTTCTGAATAAGCCGATAAATATCTTTTTGCGCCAGAAAGCCATTTCCTTTTTCTCGTTGGAGATAAGAATCTCTTTGCCGACGAAAAATGAAGTATCCATCGCGTCTAATACCAATCCCTTAGGCGCGCAGAGTAATAAATCACGCGGTAAATCCGGCTCATCTTTAAAGCCGTAATTCACCGTAACTTTGTAAAACTCATGCGGCATTGCCACCACTTCGACACGCTCTTCAATCGAGGTGTGTGGGTAGTCCAAAAACTTAACTGTCAGTATCACTACTTTTTCGTGCAATACTTTATTGTGTTTTAGGTTGTGCAACATCGCATGCGGAACACCCTCTAAGTTTGGCGTCATAAATAACGCTGTGCCATAAACACGAGTAGGCGGATGCGCACCGATGGCTTCTATAAATGGATCGAGCGCCATCGCATCATTTTTAAGGTGTTGATAAAGTAGCGTGCGACCAGTTTTCCAAGTGAGCATTAAAGTGAAAATCACAATACCTATTACCAACGGTACCCAGCCACCATCAGGTATTTTCAAAACGTTTGCGCTGAAGAATGACACGTCTACTACTAAAAACATAGCGACTAAGGAGCCTGTGCGTAATTTGCTCCAACCCCAAATATTGTGGAATACGATGCCAGCTAATAGCGTGGTAATCACCATGTCACCCGTGACTGCAATACCGTAAGCCGCGGCCAAATTTCCTGAGGATTTGAATGACAACACTAAGACCATTACGCCCAGCATTAAACCCCAGTTAACCCGTGGCATGTAAATTTGGCCTTCTTGGCTTTCAGACGTATGTTCTACATGCATACGTGGCAAGAATCCCAGTTGTAAGGCTTGGCGTGAGACTGAAAATGCGCCGGTAATGACCGCTTGCGAGGCAATAACAGCGGCAAGTGTAGCTAAAATAATCAGCGGGAATAGCATCCATTCTGGCGCGAGTAAGTAAAAAGGGTTCTTAACCGCTTCAGGATTCTTTAAAATCAGCGCGCCTTGACCGAAGTAATTAAGTATCAAGGCGGGCAATACAAAACCAAACCAAGCTAAGCGAATCGGAAAACGTCCGAAGTGGCCCATGTCTGCATATAACGCTTCAGCGCCAGTGACCGCAAGAACTACTGCGCCCAGTGCAACAAACGCTATCCAAGGACTAACTGTAAAGAAATGAACGGCATATATCGGGTTAAGCGCATGCAAAATAGTAGGATTTTGTAAGATGCTTTGCACACCGAGTACGCCTAAAGTACCAAACCATAACAGCATGATAGGCCCAAAAAAAGCACCGACTAATGCGGTGCCTTTGCTTTGTGCCCAAAATAAAATGATTAGTACAATTAATGTGACTGGAATGATCAGTGGGTGTAGCATCGGTGCGGCTAATTCCAAACCTTCAACCGCCGAAAGAACCGAAATGGCTGGCGTAATCATGCCATCTGCATAAAACATACAGGCGCCTAAAATACCTAACAGCATAATGGTGTGTTGTTTTTTGACGTTGTCTGCCGCGTTGTGGCTGGCCAATGCGAGCAAAGCCATAATGCCGCCTTCACCACGGTTATCTGCGCGCATAATAAATGCCACGTATTTAACCGAAACCACCATGATGAGTGCCCAAACAATCAGCGACAATATGCCAAACATATTCGCTTCAGTCAGTGGCACTGGGTGCGTGCCGGCTGAAAACACTTCTTTGATGGTGTATAAAGGACTTGTGCCAATGTCACCAAAAACCACACCAAGGGCGGCTAGAGTAAGGGCGGAGAGTTTAGTTTTACTGCCAGTAGGAGATGACATTAAAATCACAGCTAAATTTGATAAGTCGCTATTATCAATCAACTTAGATACTTAACCAATAGATTTTTGACAAGATATCTTTTGGTTTAATTTTTTAAAGCTAAAGAATTTTTTATTCTGTGATTTTTGGGTGTGTAATCGCTTAATTGAGTGATGGATTGTAACTTAACCACGCATGAAGCAGTGGTGCGGATTAGCCTAGGTATTATGCTGAATTACGTACTAAGTGACTGATGTCATTCCAATCTCGAAATGATTACCTTCCCGCGTAAATTAAGGTTTTATTTTGCTGATTTTAGCTTCAGCTGAACCCATGCCAAATGTTAAGACAACCTCATCACCACTGTGTAATTGTTCACTAGCGCTAATAATTGTGCCTAGCTTATTTTGCACAAAGGCATAACCGCGAGTCAGTACTGCTTGCGGGTTCAGGTGTTGTAAGTTCTGACTTAAGCGCAATAAGTCATGCTGCTTTCTTTGTAATTGCTGATTAGCGCTGGCGTTTAAACGATAACCAATTTGTACCAATTGCGTTCTTTGCAGCTCAATTTGTTGTAGAGGCGAAATCAGCCTGCGTGCTAAGTAATCTAGCGCCTGACTACGTTGGTTAAGCAAATATTGCGTATTTCTGGTGAGTTGCTGTTTTAGCTGGTTAAGTGCATTCAGCATATCTAGGCGTGATGGTGTAGCTAGTTCTGCCGCCGCTGTTGGTGTGGCGGCACGCATATCGGCGACAAAGTCACAAATGGTGAAATCAGTTTCATGACCGACGCCGCTAATGGTCGGTATTGAACATTCCGCAATGGCACGGGCGACGATTTCTTCATTAAACTGCCATAAATCTTCTATGCTTCCACCACCACGGCAAATAATCAGCACATCGCATTCGGCACGTTCATTGGCGTTATTGATTGCATTGGCAATTAAGTTTGCCACGCCTTTGCCTTGAACAGGCGTCGGGTAAATCACAATTGGAATGCTAGGCATACGGCGCTTGAGCGTGGAGACTACATCTTTAAGCGCGGCGGCATCTGGCGAGGTAACTATGCCTATTTTTTTGGGGTGTGCCGGCAAGCGTTTTTTATAGGCGGCATCAAACAAGCCTTCAAGCTGTAGCTTTGTTTTAAGTTTTTCGAACGCCTCAAATAATATGCCTAGTCCGGCACGCTGTAAAAATTCAATGGTGAGTTGAAAGTCGCCACGGGCTTCGTAAAGTGTGACCGTGCAGCGCGCTTCAACCTTATCACCTTCTTTTGGTGCCCAATCCAAATAACTGTTGCGACCTTTAAACATCACGCAACGCACTTGTGCGCCACTGTCTTTAAGTGAAAAATACCAATGTCCGCTTGCTGCGCGAGTTAAGTTAGAAACCTCGCCTGATACCCAAAATAGCGGAAAGCTTTGGGTCAATACTTGATTGGCTAAACGATTTAACTCGCTTACAGTTAAAATTTTCTTATTGGCGAATAAAGTTGGTTCAGTCATCATGCGTTATCTATTACAATGTTTTCTTGAATTCAATTATAAGTGTAAATCGCTATGTTCCAAACTAAGATTAAAACTACAATTAAACAATTGCTGACTGGTAGAAGCGGCTATTTGTTAGCCTTTTTTGCTTGTTTTTCTTTGGTTGCAGCGGCTTTAGTCATTCAAACGCAGTATCATTTAGAGCCTTGCCCACTATGCATTTCGCAGCGCATTATTTTTATGAGTCTAGGACTTTTATTTTTAATCGCCGC
>CANCPF010000006.1 GCA_947379975.1 Methylophilaceae bacterium
AAAGAACTTTGGAAATTCCAAGTGGGTTCTGGCGTGATTGGTAATGCATTCACATACGGCCATGCTGGTAAACAATTCGTTGGTACACTATCAGGTATTGGTGGTTGGGCTGGCGTTGCGATGAACCTTGGTATGACTAACGACACAGATGCACTTGGTGCAGCTGGTGGTTACAAAGAATTAACTAAATACAACGCGGCTCCTGGCGGCGGTGCATTAACAGTATTCAGCCTATAATTTATTGTTGAAAAACATAAGTTATTAGCTAACTACTTAAGTTAGTTTAAAAATAGAAGCACCCCGACTTGTCGGGGTGCTTTTTTTTTACAGATAATTTCATCCAAATACAGATAATTGCCGCTACTGTGACACATAAAAACTCCATACAATGTAACAAACTAGTTACAATAGTCAGTCGTTTTTAACCCTGATTGTTATACATTGAAAAAGGGTAAGAACTTTCCGGCTGAATAAGTACTCTATAAAAAACAAGCGGAATAAAATAAACCGCACATTTGACGATAAGGAACAAATAATGTTAAAACATTTAAAGACCAAGCTAGGATTGATTGCAGTGTTAGCTGTTGTAGCTAATGTAAGTTACGCTGCGGACCCAGACATTCCAACGCTTAACGCAGATGAAGGTCGTATTGGAGAAGTTAGACGTGTTGTAGATGAAACAGAATTCAAGGTTTGTGCTGATCCTGATCTTATGCCTTATTCAAATTCTAAACAGGAAGGCTTTGAAGATAAAATTGCAGCAGTATTAGCGCAAGATTTAGGTAAAAAACTAACATTTACCTACGCTTACAGCCGCCAAGGATTTTTAAGAAATACTTTAAATGCCATGCGTTGCGATGTGATGATGAGTACTACGCCAGATAATGATGCGATTAGAGCAACAAAACCATATTACCGCACAGGTAATTTGTTTATTTACAAAAAAGATAGCGGATATAACATTACCGATTGGGATAGCCCAGATTTAGCAAAAGCGCGTATTGGCGTTGTTGGACAAAGCCCAGCAACCATTCCATTAAATGACCATAATTTGATGGGCAATGCTAGACCTTACCGTATGCAACGTGACCTTAACCTTCCGCCAAGCTATTTAGTGGATGATTTGGTTAATGGTGATATCGATGTCGCTATCGTATGGGGTCCAATTGGCGGTTATTTTGCTAAGCAATCTAAAGTACCATTAGTAACAGTGAACATTCCTGAATATGAAAATACTAATGTAAAGGGTAAAGAGTATTGGAATATTGCGATTGGCGTGCGTAAAGGCGATAAAAAACGCATGGAAATGATCCAAGGTGCATTAGATAGAAACCAAGATAAAATCAATAAAATTTTAGATGACTTTGGTATTCCTCATGTTGCGATTGTTGACGGTGATGATTTAATGAAAACTTATCGTAAAGACATTGCACGCGACAGAGATGCCCGTGCAGAAACTAAGGCTGTCAAACCTTAAGTTTATTTAATTATGCTGGGGTATTAGTTTCTCCCCCAGCCTAATTCACTTTTAGTAATATGTGTTGATGTGCTTATAGTTCGTATTAATTGTTATTAAATATAGTGTCTTGTTTAGTATGTAAATAATTTTCTTGCTCATGGATTTTTTAATTAGTTATTTTGTCTTAAATGTCTGTGAACGTAACGCTGATAATGTGAAGTGCCATAAGCAACTAAACGATTCAGCTAGCTCAACTACCAAAAGAGTTGTAGGTAATTACTAAGATAGTTAATCTTTTTGACCGCAGGACAGATAGACCTTGTCTAAACTGAGTGTATTTGTTGTATATTTAACTAAAATATAGCGTATGCTCAATTAAGTCTGTGTAATAAATTAAACGGCTATTGTATAATTGCAATGGTCGTTTTTTATAGAAATAAGTAAAAGCAAGATCAAAAGTATTGTTAGTGATATTGAGTCAACCGATTAAATAATGAGTACGTTAATTTAGAACACGTTCAATTTTGCAACAGCATGATTGATAGTAGCTAAAAGTGAATAAACTAGGAGATAACATGTTAGGTACTAAAGCAGTTAAAGCAGCATTATTAATTACAGTGCTTGGGTTTGTAGGTTTAACTTTATCCACTCAGGCAAGCGCAGCGTGTAATTTAGTTTCAACAAAAGATAATTCACCATTACCGGTAAAAGCATCAGAAACTGATACACCTGAAGCAAAGTCTTTTTTAGAAACATGTATTAACCCATACACAAAAGCTTATGCTGCAGATCCATCGCTAATTAAAGCCGGCGGTAAGAAATTATTTGGGTATAACGGTTGTTCAGGCTGCCACGGTGGTAAATTAGAAGGCATTATGGCTCCGTCATTGAAGAAAAATGGCGGCCAAGGTGCTTACGATACTAGATGGGTTTATGCTAAAAATTCAACTGACAAGGGTATGTTCGAAACTATTGCTGGTGGTACACCAGGGGTTTCTGGCGGTAATATGTACATTTGGCATCAATCATTAGATGGACACATTGGTGATGGTTTACCTACAGATGACATTTTGAAACTTATTGCTTATATTCGCTCTGAATATAAAGGCGATGGCACTAAAGATTGGATGAACTAAACTAAAGCCCTATCAGCCAATAGCTGATACAAGCTGCAATACATAAAAAAGCTACTGTATAATCACAGTAGCTTTTTTTATGCGCCCAAGTTACGGGTTAGCACATAAAAAGTAATAGTCTTTGACCATTATTTAGAAATATAAACATATTAATAATAGAGCTTAATCTAAAAGCTCATATTTTAAGAATTGGGAGATTTAAGATGAGTAAAGCTAAATTTAGTCTGGTACTTATGCTGATGTTACTAACATTAAGTGCCTGTGGTAAAAAAGAAGCAGGTTCTGCCACTTCAAACGCAGCTTCTTCAGGTTCCTGTAATCTAGTATCAACCAAAGATAATAGCCCGCTACTAATTAAAGCGCTTCCTACAGATACAGCGGAAGCTAAAGAATTCTTGGCTACTTGCAAAAATCCTTATACTAAAATTTATGCTAAAGATGCTGAGGCGGCAAAAGCTGGCCATAAACAATTTAACTTTCAAGGTTGTAGTGGCTGTCATGGTGGTAATGCTAATGGTTTAATGGGCCCTAGTATTATTGATGCGCAATGGGAATATCCAAAACATAATACGGATAAAGGTATGTTTGAGACGATTGCTGGTGGTACTAATGGTAAAGGTGCAACTGCGCGCGGTAGCATGCTTACATGGCACTCACAGCTTGCCGGTCATACTGGTGACGGTTTAGATACCGATACTATTCTGAAGATTATGGCTTGGTTGCGTACGCAGTATGTTGGAGGCGGTGAAACACCTTGGTTGAATTAGCCTTTGGTTAAGTGCTAAGTTATTAGCAACAATCTGGCAACACTTGCTGTTGGCAAAACTGGCTTGAAACACTGACATCTTAAACGGCTACTGTATAATTATAGTAGCCGTTTTTCTTTTATAAATATTATTGCACGCAATATTTTACGTTAAGGTTCGCATGAACAACACAGTTAATCATCCCTTGCATCATGTTGTTATTGTTGGTGGTGGTGCCGGCGGATTAGAGCTAGCAACGAAGCTCGGTGATAGTCTAGGCCGCAAAGGTAAAGCGCTGATTACGCTGATTGATAAATCTAAAACTCACGTTTGGAAACCACTATTGCATGAAATCGCCGCTGGCAGTATGGATCCTGAGAAACATGAGCTGGACTATATTGCACAAGCTCATTGGCATCATTTTAAATTTCGCTTGGGTAGCATGGATAGCCTTAATCGGGCTAAACGCGAAGTCTCTATCTCGCCACATCACGATGAGGATGGCATTGAGGTGATTCCTAGGCGCACCTTGCAATATGATACTTTGATTATTGCTGTCGGCAGTACTACCAATGATTTTGGCGTTAAAGGTGCTAGTGAGTTTTCAATTGCTTTAGATACACAAGAGCAGGCAGAACGCTTTCATAGGCGTTTACATAACGCCTTATTACGCGCTCAAACACAAATTGAGCCCTTACAGGCTGGTCAGTTAGAAGTGGTCATTGTGGGTGCTGGCGCAACTGGCGTAGAGCTATCTGCTGAGTTGCACAATACCACGCGTGAACTTACCGCTTATGGTCTAGACAAAATTGATCCAGACCACGATATTAGAATTTCCTTAATAGAAGCGAGCGATCGGGTACTACCGGCATTGCCTGCCCAACTTTCTCATTCTGTAGACTTAGAGTTGCGTAAGCTTAAGGTTAATCTTTATACCGCTGAACGTGTTACCGAGGTGACGGACAAAGGCATATTTACCCATAGCGGTTTATTTATTCCATCAGCACTAGTTGTTTGGGCCGCTGGTATCAAGGCGCCCGAATTTCTGCGTGATATAGATGGTTTAGAAACTAATCGCATTAATCAATTAGTGGTGCATCGCAACTTACAAACCACGCGCGATGACAGTATATTTGCCTTTGGTGATTGTGCCGCTTGCCCGCGGGCAGATGCTACTGCTGGCGTGGCTGAGGCAAATGTTCCACCTCGTGCGCAGGCAGCTCATCAGCAGGCTTCTATGATGATTAAAACGGTTAAGTGTCGCGTTGCTGGCAAAAAAGCTTTGCCAGAATATACTTATCGAGATTATGGATCGCTGGTGAATTTAGGCCGTTACTCTACAGTGGGGAGTCTGATGGGTTCTATTACGGGCGGCAGTCTTTTTATTGAGGGAATGTTTGCTAGATTAATGTATAAGTCATTATATAAAATGCATTTAATGGCACTGCACGGATTTTGGAGTACGGCCTTACAAACTCTTGCGCGCATCATTACACGACGCACAGAGTCGCATGTTAAGCTTCACTAGTCAG
The DNA here is from genome assembly GCA_947379975.1 of Methylophilaceae bacterium. Lineage (GTDB taxonomy): Bacteria > Pseudomonadota > Gammaproteobacteria > Burkholderiales > Methylophilaceae > Methylotenera. Next base: position 4,874 of record CANCPF010000006.1, read on the forward strand.
TGAAGAAATTCTCATTAAAATAACTAAAGCCTCGAATTACGAGGCTTTAGTTATTTTAAATCTATAAAAATTTCCCGCTACTATATTTGTCTGCGATAAAGTCGATTAATTAAGCTCATCGATATAACCACGAATAAGCCAAAAATGATGACGATATGATCGATATCAACGCTTGCTTTAACCATCCAAGTATAAGCGCCGCTTAATATTAGAATGCCAAGATTTTCATTGAAGTTTTGTACGGCAATCGAGTGACCCGCACCTATAAGTAAATGACCTCTATGTTGTAATAGTGCATTTAGTGGCACAACAAAGAATCCGCTGAGAACGCCTATTAAGAATAATAAAATGGCTGCAATGAGCCACTGATTGACTAACACCATACTAATTACGAGTACGCCCATTAAAACACCAGCTGGCAGGACTTTTGCTGAGTTTTCAAGGCTAATGTAGCGTGCCGCAATAATCGAGCCTATTGCAACGCCCAATGCAACAGCAGCCGTCATCTGGGTTGCGTGGTCGAGATTAAGGTTGAGGGCGATGCCCGCCCAAGCGATCACTACTAATCTTAAAGTGGCTCCTGCACCCCAGAATAAAGTGGTGACTGATAATGATACTTGGCCTTGCGCATCGCGCCAAAGTACAATAAAGGAACGGTAGAAATCTCTGCATAAAGACACTAAGTCTTTCTTTGGGATAGTGTGGTCAATGGGCAATTTAGGAATAAATAGGTTAAAGCCAGCCGCGACTAAATATAAAGCAGTAATGGCGATGATGGCGGTCTCTGGGTCTATGCCGGCCATTTTACCGCCAACAATAGCACCTAGTATAATGGCTATCACGGTTGAACCTTCTACCCAGCCATTGGCGCTAACTAGTTTATCTGGCGGTAGTAATTCAGTTAATATGCCGTACTTTGCTGGCGAATAAGCTGCAGCGCCTATACCAACAATGCCATAAGCGTAGAGTGGAGGCATACCTAATATCATGGCTAAGCTACCAATGAATTTAATACCATTTGCGATAAACATCACTCGCCCTTTTGGTAATGCATCGGCAAATGAGCCAACAAAAGGGGCTAGTACGATATAAGAGATGACAAAAAATTGCAGTAGTAACGGTTTATGCCAATCTGGTGCATGCATTTGTTGCAGCAAAGCAATCGCTGCAAATAACAAGGCATTATCAGCCAGCGCTGATAAAAACTGTGCAACAAGTAGGGTATAAAATCCTTTACGCATCCTGATTACAAAACTTCAGCAGCAAAGTCGGCTAAGCGAGAACGCTCACCGCGAAGTAGAGTGACATGGCCATTATGTCCCCAACCTTTGAAGCGGTCGACCACATAAGTCAGGCCAGAACTTCCTTCGGTTAAATAAGGCGTATCGATTTGTGCAATATTGCCTAAACACACCACTTTAGTGCCAGGGCCAGCACGGGTGATGAGTGTTTTCATTTGTTTAGGTGTTAGATTTTGCGCTTCGTCGATAATTAGAAATTTATTTAAAAATGTACGTCCACGCATAAAATTAAGTGATTTGACCTTAATACGGCTACGGATTAAATCTTGTGTGGCAGCCCGACCCCATTCACCAGCATCTTCATCGCTTTTATTCAACACGTCTAAATTGTCATCTAACGCACCCATCCACGGGCCCATTTTTTCTTCTTCGGTACCCGGTAAAAAGCCAATATCTTCACCTACAGAAACCGTTACGCGGGTCATGATAATTTCAGAGTAAATTTTTGTATCAAGCACTTGAGTGAGTGCCGCAGCAAGTGTAAGTAGAGTTTTACCTGTACCGGCTTGACCTAACAGGCTAACGAAATCGACTTCAGGATCCAACAGTAAGTTAAGTGCAAAATTTTGCTCGCGATTACGTGCCGTAATGCCCCAAACATTGTTTTTAGGTAAGAGATGATCCTTAACCACTTCTAATACGGCGGTGTTACCTTCTACGCTACGGACCATTGCATGAAAAGGTTTTTCATTTTCATAAAAAACAAATTCATTGATTAAAAATGTTTTACACAAAGGCCCAGTTAGGCGGTAAAACATCCGGCCAGACTCCTGCCATGATTCCATTTCTTTGCTGTGTTTTTCCCAAAAGTCGGCAGGTAACTCTTTCATGCCGCTGTACAGCAGTTCGGTATCTTCTAGTACTTTATCGTTAAAGTAGTCCTCGGCAGGCATGCCTAATGCGCGCGCCTTAATTCGAATGTTAATATCTTTACTGACTAAAATAACTTGTCTACTTGGGTGACTGTGTTGTAAAGCCATCACCACACCAAGAATCTGGTTGTCGGCCTTGCTACCGGCTAAGCCAGGCAATTCAACATTTACTTGGTTAGTTTGTAAAAACAGGCGGCCTGTTACATGTTTGTTGCCATGAATAGACAGCGGGCACCCAAGCTCAAGGTCTACTAAAGCCGTCCCTACAATTTCTTCTAAATTACGGCTGGCTTGGCGTGCATTGCGTGCAACTTCTGTTAACCCTTTTTTGTTGTTATCCAGTTCTTCCAGCGTCACCATAGGTAAGTAAATATCATGCTCTTCAAAGCGAAATAGACTAGAAGGGTCATGCATCAATACATTGGTATCAAGTACGAATAGTTTTGCGGCTTCGATTTGTTTTTTGACCATAAAATAACTTTCTATGAGATTGTGGAAATGAAACCCATGATTAGACTAGAGCGAAAACTGTAATGTAAATCTTATGTTGCTATTTAGAGCGTTTTAATAAAAGTTAATACTTCTGTTGCGTGGCCTTCTACTTTAACACTGCGCCACTCTTTGATTAAACTGCCATTTTTATCAATAATAAACGTACTGCGTTCTATCCCTCGTACTTGTTTGCCGTACATGTTTTTCATTTTCATCACGCCAAACAATGCACAGGCTAATTCCTCAGTATCCGCCAATAATTCAAAGGGAAAAGTGAATTTAGCTTTGAAATTTTCGTGTGATTTTAAGCTGTCGCGTGAAACACCAAAAATTTCGGTATTATTTGCTTGAAAATCAGCATAAGTATCTCTGAATTGTATGCCTTGCGTGGTGCAACCTGGCGTTGAATCTTTTGGGTAAAAGTAAATTACTAGATTTTTACCAAGGTAATCGGACAATTGGAAAGTTTTACCACTGGTTGCGGCTAACTGGAAATCCGCAACGGCTTGATGCATCATGAGAGTGTCTGTCATTTTTGTATTCACATTTTTTATATTTAAGCTTGGCTCTAAAGTAATTAAGCCTTGCTCTATTGTTGATAAAAAGCCAGATTAAGGCAATAGAATATAACAATAATGTGACAATATTTATTTGCTATTAATTTTGTTTATATTTCTTCCATCACTTCGGGGTCGGCTGAGTTCAATGCTTTGGGTATGGAAATGGTAATTACCGTCCCACCTTCAGCTCTTGCTTCAAATTTAAGTGTGCCACCCAATGCATCGCACACTTTAAACGCAAACGGAATGCCTAGACCAGTGCCAAACCTTTTTGTGGTGGGTGCGCTCATGGCACTTGGATCTGGAGTAAATGGCATGCCGCAACCACGATCTAATAGTTGCACTACATATACATGTTGAACCAAGTTGAGCGTAATCTCTAGGCTACCAGCCTTGTTAGAAGCATCAATGGCGTTAAGTAGTAAATTGTAGATGACTTGTTCTAGTAAATGCTGATCGGTCCATATGGTGTTATTTTTACGCCATGACGGTAGTGTGATGGCGATAGATTTTTCTTTTACTTTTTGCTGCAAAGGCGCCAATGCACCTTCAATAATTTCTTTAAAAGAGCTGCTGCTTGGTTGTGGTTTTAATGGCAACAGGTAAGCAAGTAATGCGCCTGTCCAGCGCTCCAGTCTATCAACTGAGTTGATGATGCCGCGTAAATTTTCCCGTGTCTCAGTATCATGTTCAGGGTCGTCCATCACTTGTGCGATAGCGCGAATGCTCGCTAAAGGGTTGCGAATATTATGTGCCAGCATAGGCACTAATAAGCCTTGAGCAGCCTGCTTTTCGGTGCGCACTAATGCTTCTTGGCTAAGGCCTAATTTATCCGCCATGTCATTAACGGCTTTTGAGACGGCGGCAAGTTCGGCAACGCCTTCTTCTGGCGCTCTGTGAGTCAGGTTGCCGGCACTAATTTCTGAGGTTGCTTTTAATACGCCATCAATCGGTTTTACGATAGCGCGCTTGAGAAATACCCGAGAGAACATGAGTAACAGCACCGCTAAAATTAGCGGGATTACCATTAGGATAGTTGATGTGCGTTTGGTGTCTATGAGCTGCTTATCTAACTCAGCTTGCTTTTGGTTTAACAAGCTTTCGGTATGCGCAAGAATATCTTCATAACGCTTAAATAGACCGGTTTCCAAGCCTGAATTTAATGAGCGCTTGATGGCGTTTTTGGTTGCATCATTGCTGATGCCTTTATTTTGGTCAAATAAGGTGGAAGTCTCAGCTACAAACTCTTTATAGCTGGCATGCAGGTCGTTAATTGCCGTCATTTCTGCCTGACCAACAGTGATTTTTTTTAGTTGTACAAAGTGTTTTTCTACCGAAATCGTAAAGTTATTATATTCAGCATGCGCGCCCAAGTCATCCAGAAAGTAGGCGTCAAATAATTCTTTCATTTGCCGATATAAGTCACCGCGCGTTTGTTGTACTTCGGTAACTAAGGAGTTGATGCGATTGGATTCTTGACTAGATTTTTCCCACATGTGTATGCCGATTGCACCAGCCGCCGCGGCCAGAATAATCAGCAATATAAAGGCTAACTCATGAATGAGTAGTAAGTCTTTGAGAGATTTATTTTTCTTGATCATAAGGCGTTAGTGAATGGCTACCTGATCCAGCTTACACATTACTGCTCTTCAAGCTTAAATGGAATAGGCACCTTAATGCTAAAACTGTTGCCACGTAGGGTTTCAGGTGGCAAAGGAAAGGGCGCAGCTTTTTCGACCATATCTAAAGCTTGCCTATCCAGCACATCGTGGCCGCTGGACTGTATGATTTTTTTCGATTTAAGTTTGCCGTTACCATCTAACTGCAACTCAACAATAACCTCACCCTGCCAACCGCGCATCTGTGCAAGTTTTGGATATTGTTTATGTTTTCCTATAGCGCCCCACAGTGTGTTGCCATAACGGCCTCTGGCGTCGTCTAACTCGGCTTGGTTAGGCGCTGCTGGCGGTGGCGGGGCAGGGCTAGCAACTGGCACTGGCGGTATAGGTGAAGGCGTTTCTGGCTTAGCTGTGACAGCAATCACTTCAGTTTGTGGTGCTACATTAGTCGGTGGTGGTTGATATGGCGTAGCTTCATTTTTGACTACCGTTGGTGTTTTTAGCGGTTTAGGCTCAGGTTTAGTCTGCAGCTTTGGTTCAATCGTCTTAGGCTTAGCTTGAATCGGTTCTGGCAAAGCTTCCGCTTGAGCTTCAGGTTTTTTCAAAAACTCAATTTCTAGAATGTCTGGTTTTTTAATCGGATCTAGGTGGATATTTGGAATAACTACTGCCAACAAGCCATGCAATAACATTGAGCCAATAATGGCCCATATAAGTTTATTTTCACCCAATTTGTAATGACTGGTTGTGGCGTTGTTAACAGCGAGGTTCAAAGACAAAAAAAGCCTAGATTGATTAGAAAAATTTAGTTGTAGCATTAACAACAACTAAAAATTATACAACAAGCTTACCTGATATTGGTCGACCAATTGCAATTGGCTGGATTTAACCAAAGTTAGGCTGGCGTTTAGGCAATGTATTTAAGAAAAATTAATCAAGCAAAGCGTCAATGCTAGCTTTAAATAATGCCATCTAAAACTTGCACATTTACCAAACTGCCGGGCTCAAGATCACCCACATTTTCATCTAAAACAATAAAGCAATTAGCCAGTGACATTGAGCTTAAGATTGCCGATCCTTGTGAGCCGGTAGGCTTAACCTTCCAAATCCCATCACTATCGGCAAATAATATACCGCGTTGGAATTCAGTGCGCCCAGTCATTTTTTTGATTTTTTCAGTACATTCAACCTTGAAACTTGGTAATGGCGCTGCATTGGCTTGACCCATTAATATCAGCATCGCCTCGCGTACAAATTGATAAAACGTGACCATTACAGCCACCGGATTACCCGGCAAGCCAAAGTAATGTGCTGCATTAGCATCATTGCCTTGTATCTTTCCATAGGCCAATGGGCGGCCAGGCTTCATGGCTATTTTCCAAAATACTACTTGGCCGTGTTTGGCTAATAGCAGCTTCATATAATCCGCTTCACCTACTGAAACACCGCCACTAGAGATCACAACATCTGCTTGACTGGCTGCAGCGAGCAAGGTCTTTTCAAGTAAAATTGGGTCATCTGCGATTGCGCCGAAGTCAATAATTTCAACGCCCATGCGGCTTAACATACCAAAAAGCGTATAACGATTACTGTCGTAGACTTGGCCGATTTTAAGTACATCACCCACGCCGGCCAGCTCATCACCAGTGGAAAAAAACGCCACTTTAAGTTTACGGTAGACGCCAACTTCAGCGATGCCAAGCGAAGCAATTAAGCCTAAGTCGGCTGCTCGCATGCAATGTCCGGCGGCTAAAACCGTTTGGCCTTGCTGTAAATCTTCTCCAGCATAGCGTACATTCATGCCGTGTTTTGGCGTTTCAGTGAAAGTGATGCAGCCATCTGCAACAGTGACGCGCTCTTGCAAAATGACGCTGTCTGCACCATCAGGCATCATGCCGCCTGTCATGATGCGCGCGCACTCACCGCTTTTTAGTGCAATGTTCGATGACTTTCCTGCAAAAATGGTTGTAATGACCTTTAACTTTGTTGATCCATCCATACGAATGTCGCACGCATTGTAGGCGTAACCATCCATCGCTGAATTGTCGTAATTCGGCACGTTGGCTGGCGATAATATATTCGCTGCTAGTACTCGGCCAAGACTGTCGCGTAGCGCTAACATTTCAGTTTGCTGTACTGGACTTAAATATTGTTTAATAAATTGCCGCGCTTTGTTGACCGACATAGAATTTGGATCATAGTCGTCCATGTCGGCAGGCGCTAAAGCTGGTATTGTTTGTGCTGTTTGTTGGCTCATGACTTGTTCATTTCTTGCATAATAAAATCGGCAATTTGACTGATGTTGTTTAAGTCTAATACTGGCGTTGTGACGCTTATATTGTCTGGTAGTGGTGCATCGCTAGCTACTGCAATAATGTCGGGGTCTAAAAGTGCTAATAATTCAATATTTAAGCTAGGTCTATAAACTTCAATTTTACGTATAGGCTCAGATTTAAAACCCTCGACCAATATTAAGTCTGCATAATCAGGGTTAATTTGTTGAATCAATGCATCTAAATTGGCTTCATCATCGGCATCGGCTAGCTCAGTCATTAAAGCCCAGCGCTTACTCGAGGCGATTAATGTTTGTACCGCGCCCGCCTGACGAATTTTAAAACTATCTTTACCTGGATGGTCAATATCAAACTTGTGATGGGCATGCTTGATGACGGAAACTCTGATATTGCGTAATCGGAGTTCAGGGATTAATTGCGTCACCAAGGTGGTTTTGCCTGCATTGCTACCAGCTGCGCAAATGCCTAATACAGGTAGGGATTTTAAATGTTTAATCATATGAATTATTTGACTGCTGGTTTTAAATCGAGTTCTAATACGTTGATATCTTCAGACGTATTAAGGTTGATAAAGGCATCATTGCCACTTTCATCAACACAATCACTAAAGTCGACTTCGATATAATTTTGCTCTTTTTGCCAGACACTTACTTTACGCCCACCATTATTTAAGTAAAGCTCTAAACTCTTTAGCAGATTTTTTTTACATAAACAGAAAACTGGGTGTGTGTCGCCATTGCTGCTTGCTACGGCAATATTCGCTTCATTTTCAATTAAACCAGCCATTAAACGTGCGGTTAAATCTAACGGTAATAACGGCGAGTCGCAAGGCACTGAGAGTACGAATTCATGCTTGGCGTACTTTAATCCAAGGAAAATCCCAGCTAAAGGCCCTAAAAAACCGCTGATTTCATCTTCTATTACGGGATAATCCAAAGCTTGATATTGGCTAATTTCGCGGTTGGCATTGATGATAATTTCATCGACTTGTGGTCTTAGGCGCTGAATGACATGCTGAATAAGCGGTTTATTTTGCAGCTGAACTAAACCTTTATCTGCACCACCCATACGAGTTGCTCGACCACCAGCAAGAATGATACTTGAAATTTTTATCATTAATAGAATGAAAAACGCTAACCGCCGGTATGCGACATGAATCGAATCACGGCAGGTTGGGCACGTTTTAAATCAAAATCGTGGCCTTTAGGTTTAATCGCCATGCTAGCTAAAATAGCATCAATCAGTGGCTGGTCATTCTCGGGATGGTTTCTTAATAAGGGCATCAAATCGACTTTATCTTCTTGTCCCAAGCATAAATATAGTTCGCCTTTACAGGTAATACGCACTCGGTTACAGCTTTCGCAAAAGTTATGGCTGTGTGGTGAAATAAAGCCAATTTTAGTGTTGGTCTTTCCTTCTTGATTGGCCACGCGCCAGTAGCGCGCTGGGCCACCTGTCGTTTCAGTGCTGGCGATAAGCGGGTACTTACTCTGTAGTGTTTTCAGGGCGTCAGCATTGCTATAAAAGGTCGATGCTCTAGTGTGGTCGACCTCGCCCAAGGGCATTTCTTCTATGAATGAGATGTCAATCGCTTGTGCAATGGCAAAATCCACTAACGAAAGTATTTCGTCATCGTTCACACCACGCATGATGACTGTGTTTAATTTGATGCTTTCAAAGCCCGCAAGCTTTGCGGCCTGTATGCCGCGCAGTACTTTATCTAATTCGCCAGTGCGGGTAATTTTTTTAAATCGAGTGGCATTTAGGCTGTCGACACTAATGTTGATACGTTTTACGCCAGCATTTTTTAAATCTTGGGCTTGTTTCTCTAATTGGCTACCGTTGGTAGTAAGCACTAACTCTTTGAGCTCATCCAGTTTGCCTATAGTTTCAAATAGCCATAAAGCATTTTTACGCACCAAAGGTTCGCCGCCAGTAATGCGTACTTTACTTACACCCAATGAGACGAAAACTTTCACTAAGCGCGCACACTCTTCTAGGCTCAATACCTCGTTACGTGGCAAAAATGTCATTTCTTCAGCCATACAATAGACACAGCGAAAGTCGCAGCGGTCTGTAATTGACAGGCGAATGTAATCAACGGCACGACCAAACTGGTCTATTAGTGTTGGATTGGCTTTGGCTGGTAGTTTAAGTTTGTTCGATGGCACTTTATTAATCATGATTTGTCGTATTTGCTAACCCGTTTAAGCAGTGTAATATACTAATATGTATAGCAATATAATGTTAGTAGTTTTGGAGGAATTAGTTTGCAAGCTTTACAAACACAAATAGATGCATTGATCGTTAAGCATCAAAACATGCCTGGGGCGTTGTTGCCATTGTTGCATGCTATTCAAGATAACATTGGTTATGTGCCAGAATCTTCCTACACTCATATTGCAAAAGCTTTAAGTCTTTCAGTCGCTGAGGTACATGGTGTGGTGTCTTTTTACCACCATTTCCGCACGCACAAGCCAGGTAGCCATATATTGCAAATCTGCCGTGCTGAATCTTGCCAGTCTATGGGTTCTGAAGCTTTAGAGGCGCATGCTAAAAAATGTTTAAATGTTGATTATCACCAAACAACAGCCGATGATGCGATCACTTTATTGCCTGTGTATTGCCTAGGTAATTGTGCGCTTTCACCTGCAGTAATGTTAGATGATGAAGTTTATGGCCGCGTGTCTGCCGCAGATTTAGATAGTTTAATTGCAGAGGCGAAGGTGTAATCATGACCATTAAAGTATATATTCCTCGTGATTCAAGCGCGCTGTCGATGGGTGCTGAAAAGGTCGCGGCGGCCATTGCCTTAGAAGCAAAAAAACGTGGCTTAGACATTCAAATTATTCGTAATGGTTCGCGTGGTCTTTATTGGCTGGAAACCATGGTGGAAGTCGCAACTGAAAAAGGTCGCGTAGCTTATGGCCCGGTTAAAGTAAAAGATGTCGCCTCATTATTTGATGCGGATTTCTTAAATGCTAATGATGCAAACGTAAAGCCTCATTCATTAAGTCTAGGTTTAACTGATGAAATCGCTTGGCTGAAAAAACAGCAACGTTTAACGTTTGCCCGCGTCGGTATTACAGACCCTATTTCATTAACAGATTACCTTGCGCATGATGGTTATAAAGGCCTGAGAAATGCACTGCAATTATCCGCTGCCGATATTGTAAAAACCGTCACAGATTCTGGTTTGCGTGGCCGTGGTGGTGCAGCATTCCCGACTGGTATTAAGTGGAAAACAGTATTAGGTTGTGAAGCTACACAAAAATATATTGTTTGTAATGCCGACGAAGGCGACTCGGGTACATTTTCAGACCGCATGATTATGGAGAATGATCCATTTGTGCTGATTGAAGGCATGACAATTGCGGGTATTGCCGTTGGCGCTACGCAAGGTTATATTTATTTACGTTCAGAATATCCGCATGCGTTAGTGGCACTAAATGCGGCTATTGCTTCAGCAACAGAAGCCGGTTATTTAGGCAACAATGTTTTAGCTAGCGGCAAAGCCTTTCATTTAGAAGTGCGTCGAGCAGCCGGTGCTTATGTGTGTGGTGAAGAAACTTCCTTGCTAGAAAGCTTGGAAGGCAAGCGTGGTGTGGTGCGTTTTAAACCGCCATTGCCAGCAATAGAAGGTTTGTTTGGTAAACCGACCGTGGTCAATAATGTGATTTCACTCGCCACAGTGCCGATTATTTTAGATAAAGGTGCGCAGTATTATGCTGATTACGGTATGGGCCGCTCACGCGGTACTTTGCCGATTCAATTGGCGGGTAATCTTAAACATGGTGGCCTAGTAGAGCTGGCGTTCGGTATTACTTTACGTGAGTTACTTTATGAGTATGGCGGCGGTTCTGCGACAGGCAAACCAATCCGTGCGGTGCAAGTCGGCGGACCTTTAGGCGCATTTTTGCCAGAAAGCCAATTTGACACGCCATTAGATTACGAAGAGTTTACTAAGATTTGGGCGGTATTGGGTCATGGTGGAATTGTCGCTTTTGATGATACGGTCGATATGGCCAAAATGGCACGCTATGCTTTTGAATTCTGTGCGATTGAGTCTTGTGGAAAATGTACGCCATGCCGCATCGGTTCTACACGTGGCGTTGAGGTGATTGATAAAATAATAGCGGGTAAAGATACTGTTAAAAATATCAAACTGGTACGGGATTTAAGCGACACTATGCTGAATGGTTCCTTATGCGCATTGGGCGGCATGACGCCTTACCCAGTATTGAGTGCGATGAATCATTTTCCTGAAGACTTTGGCATTTCAAAGTCTTAAATAAATATTTAAATTTACAGAACGCAAAAAGCTACGGTCTTAATTTAAGTTAGGCCGTAAGCAGGAGATTCAAGATGGACGATATTAAGTACAGCAATACGCCGCAGCATGATCATGAGCATAGTCGCACTAGTTATGATGATCAGAAAGATTACGGCACGCCGGCAATCCAATCAGACGTACAGATTACGCTGACTATTGATGATAGAGAAATTACTGTGCCAGAAGGTACGTCTATCATGCGCGCTTCTATTTTGGCTGGTATCAATGTACCAAAGCTGTGCGCTACCGATAGTTTGGAACCGTTTGGTTCTTGCAGGCTGTGTGTGGTTGAAATTGAAGGTCGCCGCGGTTTTCCTGCCTCTTGTACTACGCCTGTTGCTGAAGGTTTAATTGTCCGTACGCAAACGCCAAAACTGGCTGATATTCGTCGTGGCACCATGGAATTGTATATTTCAGATCATCCGTTAGATTGCTTGACCTGCGCGACTAATGGCGATTGTGAGCTGCAAGACATGGCAGGCGCGGTTGGTTTGCGCGAAGTGCGCTATGGTTATGAAGGCGAAAATCATCTCAAAGCTGAGAAAGATGAATCAAATCCTTATTTTAGTTTTGATCCTAGTAAATGTATTGTTTGCTCACGCTGTGTGCGTGCTTGCGAAGAAACGCAAGGGACGTTTGCGCTGACCATTTCGGGCCGTGGCTTTGAGTCAAAAGTATCTGCCGGTATTACTAACTTTTTAGATTCAGAATGTGTGTCTTGTGGCGCTTGTGTGCAGGCTTGTCCTACTGCGACATTGATTGAAAAGACGGTCATAGAACACGGCGTTCCAGAGCATAGCGTTACAACTACTTGTGCTTATTGCGGCGTGGGTTGCTCGTTTAATGCAGAAATGAAAGGCGAAGAAGTGATTCGCATGGTGCCGAATAAGAACGGCGGCGCAAACCATGGTCACTCCTGCGTTAAAGGTCGATTTGCCTGGGGTTATGCAACCCATAAAGACCGTATTACGACACCGATGATACGTAAAAGTATTCATGATGAATGGCAACAAGTCGGCTGGGATGAGGCGATTAATTATGCTGCCAGCGAAATTCAGCGCATTCAAACTAAATACGGCAAAGATGCCGTAGGTGGAATTACGTCGTCTCGTTGTACTAATGAAGAAGTCTACGTGGTGCAGAAATTAGTCCGCGCGGTATTTGGCGTAAACAACGTAGATACTTGCGCCCGTGTTTGCCATTCACCAACAGGTTACGGTCTGAAACAAACCATCGGTGAATCTGCTGGTACGCAAACATTTGATTCTGTGATGAAGTCAGATGTAATTTTTGTGATTGGCGCAAATCCAACCGACGGCCATCCAGTATTTGCATCACAAATGAAACGTCGTTTGCGCGAAGGCGCAAAACTCATTATTGCCGATCCGCGTGCGATTGATTTGGTTTCATCTCCACACGTAAAAGCCGATTATCATCTTAAATTAAGGCCAGGAACTAATGTGGCGTTGATCTCAGCCTTAGGCCACGTGATTGTGACTGAAGGATTAGTCAATGAAGCCTTTGTTAAAGAGCGTTGCGAGTGGGATTCGTTTGTTGCTTGGCGTGATTTTGTTGCGCTTAAACAAAACTCACCAGAAGTATTAGGTTTGGCGATGGGCGTACCAGCGGAAGAGCTTCGTGCTGCCGCAAGATTATTTGCCACTGGCGGTAATGCCGCAATTTATTATGGTTTAGGCGTGACCGAGCATAGCCAAGGTTCTACTATGGTGATGGGTATTGCTAACCTTGCGATGGCCACCGGTAATATTGGCCGTGAAGGCGTCGGCGTTAACCCATTGCGCGGTCAAAATAACGTGCAAGGTTCTTGTGATATGGGTTCTATGCCGCATGAATATCCAGGTTATCGCCACGTTTCAGACGAAGCGACCCGTGAATTGTTTGAAGCGGCGTGGGGCAGACCGCTTAGCAATGATCCAGGTTTGCGTATTCCAAATATGCTGGATAACGCGATTGATGGCAGCTTTAAAGCGCTGTATTGTGTGGGCGAAGATATTGTGCAATCAGACCCAAATACGCAACATGTGACGCATGCGTTGGAGTCTATGGAGTGCGTGATTGTGCAGGACCTGTTCTTAAACGAGACGGCCATGTTTGCTCATGTGTTTTTCCCAGGCGCGTCATTCTTAGAAAAAAGTGGTACGTTTACCAATGCAGAGCGTCGTATTTCTCCAGTGCGCCGTGTGATGACGCCTAAAAATGGCATGGAAGATTGGGAAGTAACGGCGGCCTTGGCCAATGCTCTTGGTTATCCTATGCATTACCAACATGCCTCAGATATTATGGATGAAGTGGCTAGCCTAACGCCGACTTTTAAAGGCGTAAGCTTCAAGAAATTAGACGAGCTAGGTAGCATACAATGGCCGTGTAATGACGAGCAGCCATTAGGCACGCCGACCATGCATATTGATGAGTTTGTGCGTGGTAAAGGTAAATTCTTTGTCACCGAATATGTACCGACGACAGAAAAAGTAACGCCTAAATATCCATTGATTTTAACCACTGGCCGTATTCTGTCGCAATACAACGTAGGCGCACAAACGCGTCGCACTAAAAACGTAGAATGGCATAAAGAAGATTTGGTTGAGATTCACCCGCATGATGCAGAAGAACGCGGTATCAAAGAAGGCGATTGGGTCGGTATTGCCAGTCGCGCCGGCGAAACGGTATTACACGCCAAAATCAGCGAACGCGTTCAGCCTGGTGTTATTTACACCACTTTCCATCACCCAGAATCTGGTGCAAACGTAATTACTACCGATAATTCAGACTGGGCGACCAATTGTCCTGAGTTTAAAGTTACCGCTGTGCAAGTGAGTCGAGTGTCACAACTTTCAGAATGGCAACGTAATTACCAAGCATTCAGTGAAGAGCAGATTAGCTTTGTTGGTAAAAACCCTGAATCTTCAGAAGTCTAAATTTTTATAGTTATTATGTATTTTTCCGTTATTTAACTATATGAATTTTAACTATGCCGCCACTGCTGAGTATGCGGTGATTAAGTATCAGGCTGGGTTTGCAGAAGCTAAAAGTGATGTGGTTGCAGAAGAGGTGCCGATTGCCTTGGTTTACAACGGTGTATCGCATGCGGTGATGTTGGCCACACCGCAAGACCTTGAAGATTTTGCTTTAGGCTTTTCTCTAAGCGAAGGTATATTAGACTCGCCTAGTGATTTATACAGTATGGAAATCGTGCAGCAAGCGCAAGGCATGGAGTTGCATTTAGATGTTGCTAGTCATTGTTTTCAGCGCCTAAAAGAAAAGCGCCGCAGTATGACAGGTCGTACTGGCTGCGGCTTGTGTGGTAGTGAAAGTTTAGAGCAGGCTTTGCGTATCCCAGTGACTAAACTGAGCCAAAAAACACATAAAATCGCTGGCTCGGTGATTAATCTAGCTTTTGCTAATATTCGCCAGCAGCAAAAATTGCAGGCTATTACAGGGGCAACTCATGCTAGTGCTTGGGTCAACAGTCGTGGTGATGTTGAGTTAATTCGCGAGGATGTCGGTCGCCATAATGCTTTAGATAAGCTGATAGGCGCTATGACAAAAATTTCGAAATTAGAGGCTAATTTAGCGCAGGAGGGTTTTGTCATCACCACCAGTCGCGCTAGCTACGAAATGGTACAAAAAACTGCAAGCGCGGGTATTAATATGTTGGTGGCAATTTCAGCACCTACCGGTTTAGCAATTAGAGTAGCAGAGCAATGCCATTTAACCTTGGTAGGCTTTGCCCGCGAGAATAGTTATGTGGTGTATTCTCATCCGGAAAATATAGCCCCGTATAATTAATACAGTTAGTACAAACTTAGGGTTCAACCCTAAATTTTAGATCTTAAAAAATAATGAACATTAGAAGAGTTGCTTAAGCATGAAAATTGAAAATTTAGTCAGCATGGCCAATCAAATTGGTGATTTTTTTAAATCTTTTCCAGATCAAGTGCAGGCTAAAAAAGATATTGCACAACATTTAGAGCGTTTTTGGGCCAGTAGTATGCGCGACCAAATTCTTGCCTATGTGATTGAAAAAAATGGAGAAGGCTTAGAGCCGATTGTGCGTGATGCGATTAAACAGCACATTACTAGCAATCACAAAAAGTGAAGAGATAGTTGCCACTGCCTAGCTATCGTGTAAATTAATAAATGTTGCTGACAGCAATAGTTCAGCCAGCAGTTTATTGCTTGATGCGCTTAAATAATCTAAAGCTTTCTTTTCTATCAGCCGTCCGTCGACCTTTCCAAAGTAATTGCCATTCTTGCCCTGGATGCATCTCACCAACACCTTTGACATCCTGTAGCAAATACAAATCACAACTGAGTTTTTGAGAGGTTTCAAATGGTTGTAATTTGATATTGGTGTAATAGTTGAGTAGCAAGCGTTGTGGTTGGGCAACGTTCAAACTACTGATGCAGTTGTAATTTTTAGGTAATGCTTTATTTAGGTTGGCAAAAACGGGTTGATAGCTTTTCGCTGAATCTAGCAGCGGCAACCACAGCGTCATCAGTAACCCCCAACCGAATGTCATGCCCACAGCCCAATTGGTCACTGTAGATTTATTGGTCTGCTTTGCGCGTATACATACTGAAAGCCAAATGGCAGTAATCGTCAGTGCAATAATTAGCGCAAGCCAACTAAAGTGAATGTCATTGGTCCCAGATAAGAACTGCATTCTAGTTTTAATTCTAGCTGGATAACCGGTCATCATGGCAAACCAACCTAGCCAGATTAAGCTGCCAATTAAGCCGAATAACATGACGCCAAACCAATTTAAAGCAGCGGCTAAGCCACGCTTAAGATGCTCAACGCTACCAGCTGCAAGTGCAACTAAAGGCAGCAGTAATGGCAGCGCGTTAATATCTTTAGCGCTAGCGCCTAGGCCTAAGAAAAATACGCCACAAGCAAAAAAACTAATCATCAGTTGGAATTTTGGCTTAATGAGTAATTGGCTGCGATAGCGCCATAAACCTAGCAATGCAAGCGGTAGCGCTGGCCATGCATACCAAATTAAGGTACGTAAAAAATAAAAATAATTCTGCTGATGGTAACTAGTTATTGAGGTTCTCCACCAGCTTTCTAGTAATGCCGGTGACTGATAATACATCATCAACAACCATGTAGAAATGAGTGGTAGCGCGATTAACATGGCAAAGCCAACAACGGTAATAAAGCTTTGTGTACGCCAAGCGCTAAAGAATATGAACAAGATTAGTGCTGTGCTTAATAATATAGCTAGCGGCATTAGGCCGTCAGATAAAAAGCCAAAGGCCATTGCAATGCCTAAAAGGCCGCTTGCTCGCCAAGGCCTGCGTTTGCAAAGGGCCAAAGCGTAAAAGCCGGAAGCGCTACAGGCAAGGCTGGCAACGTCATTAATTAAGCTGTGGGCACTCAGCACTAAGCCTATTGTGCCTATCATAATGAACGTTGAATGGCGCCCAATGCCGCGACCCCATAGCTCTCTGCCGGTCATGCCTACCATCAATAATAGGAGTGATAGCCAAATGGCATTGCTGAGTCTAGCGCCGTCATGCATATTTAGCACAGGCGCAAAAATTTTGGCGCTGGCGGCAGCTGTCAAATAGTATAAGGGAGGTGCCTCTAAAGTGGTTTCCCCATTCGCCAGTGGTGCAATTAAACTACCGCCGTCTAACATAGACTTGACGATACTAATGCCAGTTGATTCCAGCGGCTTCCAAGGCGCATGGACGATTAACCCCAATAAAATCCAAATGACACATAAGGCAAGTAAAAGACGAGTTTTAGCACTGTCACCGACGCGCGCGCGTGGCGTTGACATATTACCTTGCCAGTCATGATCAAGTTGAAAGCGCATATTCTGTAGAGACTTTTTTATTTATTTTTCTAAAGGCTGATTTTAACCGATTGTGGCATTTAGCTGAAATTTCTAGACTTAACACACCGAGGCCTGATACATAGAAATCGCCATACTTTTTCTCCTAAATGAACAGTTTATGTCTTAATCTTATGTGGATGCTAATATTTTCAAGGCAGATTGTTAATCATGTGCCAAGTTAATAGCGCTTAATAGAAAGGCATAAAAAGTTTCACGTCGATTTTATTCTGATGTCTGTGCTTCTTCAACTCAAGCTACTAAATTTAAGTTGCTAAAGCTAAGCGGGAAAAATTAATCCTAAAATGCTAGCGATGATTAATTTTCGTCAATGATGCTTAAAGTAATCCCACCTTATTTAATTGAGGATAATTCAAACTGCTAAATAGCTACGGGCTTGCCGTGTTGCGACTGAGTCTATTCTATGATGAATCATGCTGATGAATTGATGAATGCGGTGAGTGTGTTTCAGTTAGAAGGTGATGCTTATCTAAATCGACGCGAAAACAGGGCTACTAATAGTGGTGCCTCCAGTAAAACTACAAATCCATATGTACGGTTGCTATCAACTAAGTCTGCAGAGATAAAGCAAGTAGAAGGAGCCATCAAGTTAGGTTCTAGAGATTGGGAAGAATTTTAATTTGTTAGATTGGTGCTAGCTCCCTTAAGCAGAAGTTTATTTCATTTGAATGTTTTCAATAAGCATTCATGAAGCTACTCCTATCGGAATGGAAATATATTCATGGATATAGATGTAAGTGAATTTTTATAGTGTAGTCATAAAGGTCTTTCAATGAGTCTTATTAAAGCTCCTAGCAGCCGTAACATACCTAAAACTTTATCACTCCCGTGCGTAGGTTGTAAAAACAGTATTGAATTAGATTTCGATTTTGAATATGCTTTTCAGCCCATAGTTGACATTAATACTAAGACTATATTCGCCCATGAGGCTTTAATTAGAGGGCCAAATGGAGAAGGTGCCCAGACTATTCTAAGTAAAGTTAATAACGATAATTCATACCGTTTTGATCAAGCATGCCGAGTCAAGGCAGTTAAAACAGCTGCTGAATTGAAGCTTAAAGGAATGTTATCAATTAACTTTATGCCTAATGCAGTATATAGGCCTGAGCTATGTATAAGCACGACCTTAGCCGCTGCAAAAACATACAACTTTCCAGCAAACAACATTATTTTTGAATTTACTGAGCAAGAGATAATTAAGGATGCAAAACATCTGATAAATATTGTGACTGAGTACAAGAAATTAGGATTTAAAACTGCTCTTGATGATTTCGGTGCTGGTTACGCTGGATTAAACCTATTGGCTAATTTTCAACCTGACATTATCAAGATCGATATGGATCTGATTCGGGATATTGATACCAGTAAGTCGCGCCAAGTGATTGTCAAAGCCGTGACACGTATGTGTGAAGAACTAAATATAAGGGTCCTTGCTGAAGGTGTAGAAACGGCAGCTGAAAGAGACATTTTAGCTGGCTTTGGCATAAATCTTTTTCAAGGATATCTTTTTTGTAAACCTGCCTTTATGGCTGAAGGAAAGGTCGACCCAAAATCTTGGTGTAATTAATATCTGATTATAATAATTGGGAAGTAGCTCTTTCTAAGGCTGGTAGATTACATGGCAAGCGTAAACACAGTTGCTTAGAATTACCTAAGCTTCGGGAATATGGCGTACTTTACGATTACCTTGAAAATAAAAAAGGCAGCCTAAGCTGCCTTGGTGTTTGCAATGTAGATTGCAAATATCTATTACATACCGTATTTTTTACGGAATTTATCTACACGACCAGCCGTATCTAAAATCATTTGTTTACCCGTGTAAAACGGGTGTGATTTTGAAGAAACTTCGATTTTAACCAATGGATATTCTTTACCGTCAGTCCATTTGATAGTGTCACGTGCTGCAATAGTAGAGCGTGTCATAAATGTAAAGTCTGCACCAACGTCTTGAAAAATAACGTCGCGATATTCTGGATGAATTCCGTCTTTCATAATTTTAGCCTCAATATTTTGCCGAAAGATACGGCACTAGTTAATAGTCACACTTAAAATAAGTGACCTTTTGTAATAACCCAGCATTATATTGTCATTCGCCCTGCTATGCAAGGTGAATCACTTATGCCGTGGTCAATGGATTTAGATCTAGCCTCTGCGCATGCTGTCAAAAAAGTCAGCATTGTTTTTAGTGGCTTTGATTTTGTCCAATAAGAACTCCATCGCCTCGATATCATCCATAGGATAAAGCAATTTACGTAGCACCCAGATTTTCTGTAACACATCTTTTTCGATCAATAACTCTTCACGACGTGTGCCAGATTTGTTCACATTAATCGCTGGGTATTGGCGTTTTTCAGCCATTTTACGATCAAGATGGATTTCCATATTGCCTGTACCTTTAAACTCTTCATAGATCACATCATCCATGCGAGAGCCGGTGTCGACTAGTGCGGTCGCAATAATAGTAAGTGAGCCGCCTTCTTCAATATTACGTGCCGCACCAAAGAATCTTTTTGGACGTTGCAATGCATTAGCATCAACACCACCGGTTAATACTTTGCCTGATGATGGGATTACAGTGTTGTAGGCGCGGGCTAATCTGGTAATAGAATCCAGCAAAATCACCACATCTTTTTTATGCTCAACCAAGCGTTTTGCTTTTTCCAGCACCATTTCAGCTACTTGTACGTGGCGCGTTGCTGGTTCATCAAAGGTAGAAGCAACCACTTCACCCTTCACAGAACGCGTCATTTCAGTCACTTCTTCAGGGCGCTCATCAATCAGTAATACAATTAAAATCACATCAGGATGATTAGCTGTAATCGCGTGCGCAATATTTTGCATCATGACTGTTTTACCGCTTTTTGGGCTGGCAACCAGTAATCCACGTTGTCCACGACCAATAGGCGCGATCATATCAATCACACGGCTAGTGATATTTTCTACGCCTTTGATGTCGCGTTCTAATGTAAGCGGAATAGTCGGAAATAACGGTGTTAAATTCTCAAACAATATTTTGTGTTTAGTGTTTTCTGGTGCTTCGCCATTGACTACATCTACTTTAACTAAAGCGAAATAACGCTCACCATCTTTAGGGATGCGAATTTCACCTTGTATCGTATCGCCAGTGTGCAGATTGAAGCGGCGAATTTGCGATGGAGATACGTAAATATCATCTGGCCCAGCCAAATACGATGTATCTGGCGAGCGTAAAAAGCCGAATCCGTCTTGTAACACCTCAAGCGTACCGTCACCAAAAATACTCTCACCCTTTTTGGCTTTATGTTTCAATATGGCAAAAATCAAATCTTGCTTGCGCATGCGGCTAGCATTTTCGATTTCATCGGTAATTGCCATTTCAACTAACTCGGTGACGGGTAGGTGTTTAAGGTCGGATAAGTGCATGGAGGCTCACTAAAGCAAGATTAAGTGTGGGACGATTATGAAAGTACTGAGGTGAAATTTTATTGCTGCTGTTTAATTTTATTACTGTAAATGCTCGATAATTTTGAATTAATCCAGCATTTACAATTATAAATACAGCGTAATGCGTTTAGATGTTACTGTCAATAAAGGCTGTTAATTGTGATTTTGATAAAGCACCTACTTTAGTAGCTTCAACATTACCATTTTTAAACAACATTAGTGTAGGAATGCCACGAATGCCATATTTTGGAGGTGTCAATTGATTGTCATCAATATTCAGTTTAGCCACTTTCAAGCGGCCAGCATATTCTTTAGAAATTTCATCTAAGATAGGCGCAATCATTTTGCATGGACCGCACCATTCAGCCCAGTAATCTACCAAAACAGGTAGTTGTGACTGTAAAACGTCCTGTTCAAACCCTGCATCGCTAAGGTGTGTGATGTGTTCGCTCATGAAAAACCTCTAATAAAATAATACTTTAAATAAATACGTATCGTATCGAAAAAATCTGTTTTAGTGAAGATAAACAGATAACAATCTACTTGGCTAAACAGGCTGCAATGCCTTTGTTAAAGTGATTTAATCGCACTATTAACTTAGTCAGCATTAAATGCTTAGATTCACTATTTTGTGTAAGTGCTAATTGCCGATCCGGTTTAATGAATACTTATCGGCGCAATTAGTCTGGCAGTTTGTTTTGCTGCATTTCTTTCAACTACTAATAATACCAGTAGATTATGCTCTGTGCTATTAATTAAGTGAAAAAGCAATATTCTGCTTGAGACTTATTTTATTACAAGGTCGCTTCACTAAGTCGGTTCCAATCACTTGGGAGTTTATAGCTTTTAGCCCTGTCAAATTTAGCTTTTGTTATTGTATGATATTGTTTACCTTAGTACTATCAAATTTCATTACATTGTGCGTGATTAATTCTCTGCTAGTTAGTATGTTATTAATTGAACATTAATCATTTTTCAAATTTGTATTAAAAAAAGTAATTATATCGTTATGTAACTATGGGATTTATGCGATGAGATTTATTTTTATAAGTTTTTTACTGTTGATTGCAAGCCCATTTACTTTCGCCAATCCGCCAGTCGTCGCGCAGTTTTCTTTAACCGATAGCTCCGGTATTAAACATCAATTATCTAATTACAAAGGAAAATGGGTGTTAGTTAATTATTGGGCAACTTGGTGTCCGCCATGTTTGGAAGAAGTGCCTGATCTTGTAAATTTGTATGATAAACGTAGCAAAAAAGATCTGATGGTTTTAGGTGTAGTGTTTGATTATGCCAGCGTCAAAGCAGTCGAAACTTATGTCGATGATATGTTGATTTCGTACCCAATTGTGCTTGGTGATGATGCGGTAGCTAGGCAAATCGGTGTGGCAGATGTGATGCCAACGACTTTTATCTATAACCCAAAAGGCGAGTTGTTTAAAATTAAGCGTGGCCGAATTACAAAGCAATATATAGAAGAACTTATCAATTCTAATACAGACTTAAAAGCACGTTAACCCTAGTCGGTCCTCAGCAATATTATTACAAACTAAGGTTAAGTGCTTAGCTTCAAGTCTAATGAGGCACAGCAATACTAGTACCGGTGATATCCAGTATATTCAGATTATTTTCTTCAGCAAAATGCATTAATTGTGCATAGCCTTCCGGGTTGACTGTCTTTAGTTTTAAATCCACCGCTAGACAGCGCACGCCATTGACTACTTTAGGCTTTAAGTAAGGAGAGTATTTGAGTTTGCGATCTTCACCAAATGTGGCATAAGTGCTACACATCCGGTCAACCCAATCACTCGGGCGAAAAGCTTTACCTTCGCGAGTATTACCTTCTATGATAATTTCGCCCTGTGTTTGAGTAGTCATTTTTCCTACTGTTTTTTCTAGTGTCATCTGAATAGTTACCGTTTTTTACCGTTGAATTAAGCTACATCGTCCATTTAAATATTTGCGTCAATTAGCTTATGGCATGAACTCAAATACTTTAACGACTTTTGTTACGCCATCTGTTGTTCGTGCAATCTCAACGGCAGCATCAGCTTCAGCCTGGGTGACAATTCCCATTAAATATACCACGCTATTTTCTGTAATAACTTTGACTAAATTTGCTGCAAATTTGTTTTCAGTAACAAATTTTGTTTTAACTTTAGACGTTAGATAAGCATCATTAGCACGGGAGCCGACTGATGATTTAGGACCTACGGCAATTTCATTGGTAATAGAGCGTGTATTGGTTATCTCTTTGATTAAGCTTTCAGCTTTAACTTTGGCCGCGGCTTCCGGTACTTCGCCGGTCAGTAAAACGTTGCGGTTGTAGCTAGTAATATTGACATGGGCATTTTCACCCAAGTTAGTTTCCATTTTTTTAACGGCTTTCAGCTCAATATTTTCATCTTCTACATAAATGCCAGAAGTACGTCTGTCAGCGGCCATAGCACCACCGGCTGCTGCACCGCCAATGACTACAGGCACGCAAGCGGTCATTTGAGCGATTAAACCAGCCGATAAAATTAGTTTGGTAATGAGATTCATGGGTGACTCCTAAATGATAAGTACAATTGAAATGCAGTGTCTCTATTTTTGCGAATGATACGCCAATTATGCGTCAAATGCATTACGCAGCCATTCAATGTGTTCAGTATCTGCCTTATCCATTAATATGGCATCAAAGCGGCATGCACAGTCGCCGTGCTGTTTAGAATTTTCTTGTAAATAATGTTGTGCAGTTAAGATTATTTTTTGTTGTTTTTGTGCCGTGATGCTGGCCGCAGCGCTACCAAATTTAGGGTTAGTTCTCAGCCTAACCTCAATAAATACTAAGGACTTTTCGTCTGTCATGATTAAATCGATTTCGCCAAAACGACAATGATAATTTTGCGCTACTATTTTAAGGCCGTGATTCGTTAAATAAGTTGCAGCTAACTTTTCTGCAGCTAATCCTGCGTTATTTTGATTGATTTTCATAGGCGATAGGCAAGCTTGGCGTTAAACTTTCATTATGAATAAATTAAATCTGAGTAAATTAAGTTTGAATCAGCACAGCAATAATAACTACGGTACATTATATGTGGTGGCAACACCTATCGGTAATTTAAGCGACATTACCTTACGCGCCTTAGAAACACTAAAATCTGTGGATGCTATTGCCGCGGAAGATACACGTCATACGTCAGGTTTGTTATCACACTTTGGTATTAGCAAAAAATTAATCGCGGTACATGAGCATAACGAACATCAGTCGGCTGAAAAGCTGTTATTACAATTGCACGCGGGTGAAAATATCGCATTGGTGACCGATGCCGGTACGCCTGGTATTAGTGATCCGGGTGCGGTAGCGGTGGATTTTGTACGCAAGGCTGGCGTAAAAGTCGTGCCAATCCCTGGCGCCAGCGCTGTGATTGCAGCCCTTTCTGTTAGTGGTATTGCTCAAAATGGCTTTATGTTTCACGGCTTTTTGCCAGCCAGTGGCGCCGCCCGACGCAAAACTTTGGAAGTTTTGAAAACGCAGACTGTTACACTGGTATTTTATGAAGCGCCGCATCGCATTATAGAAAGCATCATCGATATGGCGAATGTGTTGGGCGCAGAGCGGCGCATTACCATTGCTCGCGAAATCACCAAGACGTTTGAGACTATATATAGTTGTGCGTTGCAAGATGCCGAAGCTTGGATTAAGGCTGATACCAACCAGCAACGCGGTGAATTTGTCTTGTTGGTTGAAGCCGCGGCAGTCAAGGATGCCGAAGAAATCTCCGAAGAAACGGTGCGTGTTTTGAAATTATTATTGGCGGATTTACCGCTAAAACAAGCGGTTAAACTGGCAACTGACATTACCAATGAAAAGAAAAATGTGCTTTACGAATTTGCACTAAGTCTAAAAGCTGTAGTTTCAAACAATGAAACTTTGAAAAATTAATCTTTAAGCACCGGAATAAGCGCTAAAAAATGACGAATACACCAATCAAAACACTGACTATTACCCGCCCAGATGACTGGCATTTACATTTACGTGATGGCGCTGCTTTAAAAGCCGTGTTGCCAGATACGGCCAGGCAATTTGCTCGTGCGATTGTGATGCCAAATTTACGCCCGCCAGTTACCAACGCGGAATTAGCGCTAGCATATCGTCAGCGTATTTTAGCCGCGCTGCCACAAGGCTTGCAGTTTGAGCCGCTCATGACTTTATATCTCACTGATAATACTTCAGCAGAAGATATAGCGCAGGCTAAAGCTAGTGGTATTGTTCATGGCGTTAAGCTTTATCCGGCAGGCGCAACGACGAATTCAGATTCTGGTGTCACCAGTTTAGATCATTGTGGAAAAGCTTTAGCTGAAATGGAAAAGCTAGGTCTACCTTTGTTAGTCCATGCAGAAGTGACGGATGCGGAGGTAGATGTTTTTGACCGCGAACGCGTATTCATTGAACGTCATATGATTCCTTTGCTGAAAAAATTTCCAGCATTAAAAATAGTCTTTGAACATATCACCACTAAAGATGCTGCAGATTTTGTAACAGTAGCGCCGAGTAATGTGGCGGCAACCATTACTGCACATCACTTATTGATGAACCGTAATGATATGTTTAAAGGCGGTATTCAGCCGCATCATTATTGCTTGCCGATTTTAAAGCGCGAAGAACATCGCGTGGCTTTAGTAAAGGCGGCAACATCAGGCAGCGCGAAGTTTTTCTTAGGTACGGATAGTGCGCCGCATGCCAAATCAGCTAAGGAAAACGCTTGTGGTTGTGCTGGCATGTATACCGCACACACGGCGATTGAGTTGTACGCGGAAGCGTTTGATGCTGCAAATGCCTTGGATAAGTTGGAAGGATTTTCCAGTTTTTATGGGGCAGATTTTTATGGTTTGCCGAGGAATGTTGATCAGATTACGCTGCTGAAAGAAAGTTGGATTGTGCCGGCAAGTTTGCCGTTTGATGGGGATGTTTTAGTGCCGTTAAGGGCTGGGCAGGCTTTGAATTGGAAGCTTGTCTAAGTCAGCAACAATATAGAAATAGTGTGAATAAAGGCTTCGCTTTCGCGCGACTGGCGAGTTACTTTCTTTTGCTTAGCCAAAAGAAAGTAACCAAAGAAAAGGCTACCCCCTACCGCTTGTTTCCTCAGATTCGCTTTATTTTCGGACGGCAAGCGGAAACTCGCTAAGCTCAAACAGTCGCTTGCCGAAAGCCTCCCAAAATAATTCAAATCTTAGGCGCGGTAGCAGGGGATTTAAAGTCAAAATCTCTGAAACCCCGTCATTCCACGTCAATCATGGAATGTCGTAAATGAATATTTTGCTATTTGTTTAGCGTGTTAAAATACGCTAGAAGCTGGCTAGACAGTCGCCGCTCACGTAAGTGAGGGGAGGAAAGTCCGGGCTGCATAGAACGGGATGACGGCTAACGGCCGTACGTTGAAAGCTTGGGCAACCAAGTATAAGGCGCGGAATAGGGCCACAGAGACGAGCGTATTAAGTTACGGTGAAACGCGGTAACCTCCATTCGCAGCAAGACCAAATAGGCTGGCGCTTTAACTTCGGTTAATAAGGCGTGGTTCGCGCTGCCAGCGGGTAGGTTGCTTGAGCGTACAAGTAATTGTGCGCCTAGATGAATGACTGTCAGCCTTAGTGATAAGGCCTACAGAACCCGGCTTATCGGCCAGCTTCACTCTCACTCTTTGGCGTGTAATATATGCGGTTTACCGCATATATTACACGGACAAGCCATGAGCTGGCTTACTTGCCACTTTCGCGCAAAAATAACCAGCATCAGCTGGTATCTCCCGCTACAAAGATCCGCTTGTGGTCTTAGTGGCTTAATTAATCACGATATTCAACAAATTTTTATGAAGCATTAGAGCTGAAAATTAAATTCCCTTATTTTATTAAGGTCTTAGCCAGTCCTTACATAAAAATCCATTGTATTTCCCTTAGGCGACAGATCAACCTCACCTTATTTTCTGCAAATACACACCGCTTTATCGCTACATATTAAATTCAATTGCTTTCACCACTATTCTAATAACTTACATTCACATAATTTCGTATGTGCTTAATTTATATAGACTTTATTTTTAGGCGTAAAATACGCTAAGTCATTGAGATATATAGATAAATTGGCAAAAAATGCTTGCATTACAACTTTTTTTTATTTATAGTGGAACTTAGTGGGAAGAAGTGGGTTTTTGTGGGTAATTTATCTCGGTATTTTAGTTTTAAAATTTATTTAGGGTTAAGGAAAGTTACGACAATATGTTTCGCGGCGCAACCTCATTAAGTTTAGATGCAAAAAGCAGATTAGCTGTGCCAACTAGGCACAGGGAGTCTCTGCAGCTTGAGTGCGCCGGTAACTTGGTGTTGACTGCGCATCCGCATCGTTGCCTGTTGTTATACCCACAGCCTGCTTGGGAGCCGATTCAGGCCAAAATGATGGCTTTGTCTTCATTTGATAAGAAATCTAGTGCCTTGCAACGTCTATTGGTTGGTTTTGCTGAAGATATTGCTTTAGATGGCGCAGGTCGGATGCTTATTTCACCGGTGTTGCGTGAGTTTGCCTCTTTGGATAAAGAGGTGATGCTGGTCGGTCAAGGTAGTCATTTTGAGTTATGGAACAAAGACGCTTGGCGTGCGCAGTTGGCGCAAGTGATGCAAGATGAGAACTTCGTTATGCCGAGTGAATTAGAGGGTTTCTCGCTGTGATTAAGGGCGTGAACGATGCGCCCACCAAAGCATTATTGTCTGCAAAAAAAGTATCTCCAAAATCAGCGTCATTAAGTGATGCATTAATGTCAGAAAAGCCAACGCCAGACGTGTCAGACTTAATCTCAAAATCAAATACCAATTTACTAAACGATTCCTCTGTCGATGATTCGTCATCTACAAATTCACACA
Source organism: Methylophilaceae bacterium (assembly GCA_947379975.1). Taxonomy (GTDB): domain Bacteria; phylum Pseudomonadota; class Gammaproteobacteria; order Burkholderiales; family Methylophilaceae; genus Methylotenera. The sequence goes on from CANCPF010000006.1 coordinate 32,550, forward strand.
TCACCGTTTTATTGGATGAGGCAGTACAAGCTCTGGCAATTAAACCGGACGGTATTTATGTCGATGGCACATTCGGTCGTGGCGGACATTCGAAAAAAATCTTAGAACAATTGGGCCTCAATGGTCGTTTGATCGCATTTGATCGAGATTTGAGTGCCATTGAATCCAGCAAGGCGATTGCTGATGCTAGATTTAGCATGGTGCACAGTCACTTTGCCGGCATGCAAGCCGAATTGGCGGATATGGGAATTGCTAAAGTGGATGGCATTTTGTTGGATTTGGGCATTTCATCGCCGCAGATTGACCAAGCAAGCCGTGGATTTAGTTTTAGGTATGATGCGCCGCTGGATATGCGTATGGATCAAAGCAGCGGAAAAACAGCGGCAGATTTTCTTGCCAGTACAACAGAGCAAGTTTTAGCGGAGGTTATAAAAAATTATGGTGAAGAACGGTTTGCTAAGCAGATTGCAAGGGCGATTATTACGGAGCGCAATGACGGGCGCGCCATCACCACTACAGGGCAACTTACCAAGATCGTGGCAGGCGCAGTCACGCGGTTTGAGCCCGGCCAGAATCCCGCAACGCGCACATTTCAAGCTTTACGGATTCACGTCAATCAGGAGCTTGAGGAGCTTACGCTAGCTATGCCGCAGTGTTTGGCTTTGTTGGCGCCACAAGGTCGCCTAGCGGTGATTAGTTTTCATTCGCTAGAAGACCGGATTGTGAAGCAGTTTGTGCGCGACCAAGCAAACCGCGACGATTTGCCAGCAAATTTCCCAGTGCGTGCATCAGAGTTGCCGCAGCCGAAATTAACCGGTGTAGGTAAAACGATTAAACCAACGGCTAAAGAAGTTAAGCGTAATCCACGTTCACGCAGCGCAGTGCTGCGTGTAGCCGAAAGAACCAACGTCATATGACGCGGCTAAATGTGATTTTGTATTTTGCGCTTATTTTTTCAGCGCTAGGTTTAGTGAATTCGCAGCATAAAGCGCGTAATCGTTATATTGAACTTGAGCAGATTAATCAAGCAACAAAGCAATATGATCAAGAATATGGCCAATTGCAACTAGAGCAAAGTACTTGGGCAATGCATTCGCGTGTGGAGGCGATTGCTACAGAGCAATTGCAGATGCAAGTGCCTGATGCTAAGCGTGTGCAATTAGTCGCGCTTGCTGAAGTTGCGCCTAAGGCGCCGGCTGCAATGCAATTTAACGTACCTGTGCAAGCGCAGCAAGAGGTTGCGCCATAATGGCGATGAATATGCCTGTTGTGGTTAAATTGCCCACTTGGCGGCGGCGCGTTCTGCTGGCCGCAGTATTGCTGGGCTTCGCAGCTTTACTTGGCCGCGGCTTGTATTTGCAAAGTTATCATAAAAAATTCTTGCAAGAAAAAGGCGACGCGCGCTATAGCCGTACTTTAGTTTTATCGGCTCAACGTGGAAAAATCATCGATAGACATGGTGAGTTGTTAGCCATTAGTTCACCGGTTGAGTCGGTATGGGCCAGTCCGCCAGATGTGAAAATTGATGACACTCAAACCAAGCAGATTGCAGAAATTCTGCAAATCGAGCCAGAGATAGTAAGTAAAAAGTTGGTGAATAGCGAGCGTGGATTTGTCTACTTAAAACGCAGAATTTCACCTGAGCTTGCGGCGCAAGTCATGAAAGTAGGTGTGCCTGGTGTTTATTTGCAGCGCGAATATAAGCGCTATTACCCAGCCGGCGATGTGACTGCACACTTGGTTGGCTTTACTGGATTGGATGATACAGGCCAAGAAGGTTTTGAGCTGGCCATGAATAGCGCCTTGTCAGGTAAAGAAGGCAGTCGCCGTGTGATAAAGGATAGATCTGGGCATATTATTGAAGACTTACAAGCTGTAAAAGTGCCGCAAGACGGTCATGATGTGGTGTTGTCTATAGACCGCAGAATTCAGTATTTAGCTTATCGCGAATTGGCGAAAGCGGTTGAGTTGCATAAGGCTGCGGCTGGTGCAGCCATAGTGCTAGATGCCAAAACTGGGGAAGTGCTGGCGATGGTCAATGTTCCCACTTACAACCCAAACAATCCAATAAACATTAAAGGTAAAACACGCAATCGTGCCATTGTTGATATGTTTGAGCCGGGTTCCACCATGAAACCAGTAACGATTGCCGCCGGCTTGGAATCTGGCCAATATCAGCCAGATACTAAAATTCAAACAGCACCAGGCACGCTGAAGATAGGCCCAGCAACCATTCACGATTCTCATGCACATGGTATTTTGACTGTAGCCGAAGTGATACAAAAGTCATCGAATGTAGGCGCTTCAAAAATAGCGCTGACTTTAGATAAAAAATATATGTGGGATACCTTTAATCAATTGGGTTTTGGCACTAAAACCCATATTGGTTTCCCAGGTGAAGCGGCCGGCCAAGTGCGTAATTACAAAACGTGGCGGCCAATTGAGCAGGCAACCATGTCATTTGGTAATGGTATTAGCGTAACGTTATTGCAGTTGGCTAGGGCCTACACAGCATTTGCCAACGATGGCGAATTAAAACCAGTTTCGTTATTAAAGTTGCAGGACACGCCAGTCGGCACCCAAGTTTTTAGTGCAAAAACAGCTAACGAAATAAAAGCAATGTTAGAAATGGTGGTGTTGCCAGGCGGCACCGCCCTGAAAGCGCAAATTTTGGGTTATCGCGTGGCGGGTAAAACTGGTACTACGCATAAGTTGGGTGCGCACGGCTACGAAAAAGACAAATATGTAGGTTCATTTGTTGGGATGGCACCAGCTTCAAATCCACGCTTGATTATGGCGATTATGATTGATGAGCCAAATACGGCGGGTGATCAGTATTATGGCGGCGTAGTCGCGGCGCCGGTATTTAGTGCGGTAATGGCTGATGCACTACGAATGTTAGCGATACCGCAAGATGCACCAAATAATAATGTCGTGATTCCTACTGATAATTTGCCAGACAGTGTTGATGATGTGAAGGAAATTATATGACCTTGCCATCAACATCGACTGTGCTTTCCAGCTTTAATCAGCGCTTTAGTTCAATGACAGCCGATAGCCGCCATGTGCAAGCTGGTGCATTATTTTTGGCTTATCCCGGCGCAGTGAGTGATGGTCGTGATTATATTGCTCAAGCAATTAAACAAGGTGCTAGTGCTGTTGTTTGGGATAAAGCTGGATTTTCTTGGCCTGCAGATTGGTCTGTGAGTAATTTAGCAGTAGATAACTTAAAGCAAAAAGCAGGTGAAATTGCGGCTGAATATCATCATCATCCATCAGCAAAATTGACCATGATAGGCGTAACGGGCACTAATGGTAAAACTTCTGTCAGCCAATGGATTGCACAATGCTTGACAATTTTAGGGCAAAAAACGGCGGTATTGGGCACGATAGGCAATGGTTTTGTCGATACCCAAGCAAGTGCGCTAGCTACGGCCAGTAACACCACGCCAGATGCGATATTGCTACAAGGCATGTTGGCTGATTTTGTGGCGCAACAGGCTGATGCCGTGGTGATGGAAGTGTCTTCGCATGGCCTAGATCAAGGTCGCATAAATGGTGTGGAATTTGATATTGCGGTGCTGACAAATTTGAGTCGTGATCATTTGGATTATCACCAAACGATGACCGCTTATGCCCAAGCTAAACAAAAGTTATTTGATTTAGTCGGTTTGAAAGTTGCGGTATTGAATGTGGATGATGCTTTTGGTCAAAAAATCGCAAGCACACTAATCAAGCAGGGTAAGCCAATATTCAGCTACGGTTTGCAATATGGCGATGTGCGCGGTAGTCAGTTGCAATTACATGATGCCGGATTGTCTATGCAAGTTTCAACGCCTGCTGGCGATGCTTTGTTGGCAGCGCCAGTATTAGGCCGTTTTAATGCTTATAACCTACTTGCCGTATTGGCGACGTTGCTTGCGTTACAGGTTTCTTTAACTGATGCTGTTGCTGCTATTAGCCAAATTAAGCCAGTTGCAGGCCGCATGCAGCAATTTGGTGGTGGTAGATCTCCTTTGGTTGTCGTTGATTACGCACACACCCCAGATGCCTTGGAAAAAGTGCTGAACACCTTGCGCGAACAGTTACAAACCGGCGCGAAATTATTATGCGTTTTTGGTTGTGGCGGTGACCGTGATGCTGGCAAACGACCATTAATGGGCGCTATTGCTCGCCAGTTAGCTGACACCGTCATCGTGACTTCAGACAATCCGCGTAGCGAGAATGCGACGGCTATTATACAAGCGATTATTGCGGATAATGCTGAAGCTTACTTAGTTGAAGAAGACCGTGCAAGTGCTATTGAACTAGCGATTAAGTTAGCGAATAAGGGTGATATTGTTCTAGTGGCTGGAAAAGGTCATGAGAATTATCAGGAAATATTAGGCGTTAAACATCTGTTTGATGATGCCTTGATTGCACAGGCTGCGCTGAATTTATTAGATGTAAGTAAATCTGATATGAAGGTGTCTTTATGATGCTACTTTCAGAAGCGGCAAAAGTGATGCAAGCGACGTTAATGGGTCCAGATGCAATGTTTAGCAGCGTTGGCACAGATAGCCGCAACATCACTAAAGGCCAGTTATTTGTTGCGTTAAAAGGCGATCATTTTGATGGACATGATTATGCTGAGCTAGCAATCAAGCAAGGTGCGGCAGCGGTGTTGGTGTCTCATCATATGTCATGTGCAGAGCCGGCGCTTATGGTGAGCGACACTTGTTTGGCCTTAGGACGGCTTGCCGCATATTGGCGCAATCAGTTCGCTATTCCAGTGGTAGCCATTACCGGCAGTAATGGTAAAACCACCGTCAAAGAAATGCTTGCTTCTATCTTAAAAGCAGGTAGCCATCAGCCTGATGAAGTATTAGCGACTGCGGGAAATTTAAATAACCATATTGGATTGCCGCTGACTTTGCTTAAGCTGAATCAGCAGCATCGCTGCGCAGTGGTTGAAATGGGCATGAACCATACCGGTGAAATTAGTTATTTATCCCACATTGGCAGACCAACCGTAGCGCTTATTAATAATGCCGGTAGCGCACATATTGGTGAACTGGGTTCTGTTGAAGCCATTGCTAAAGCTAAAGCGGAGATATTTGAAGGTTTATCTGAAGGTGGCATTGCAATTATTAACGCTGACGATGCTTTTGCGCCACTCTGGACGACGCTGTCTGGCAATCATCAAAAAATGACTTTTGGTTTGGAAAATAAAGCGGATGTTGCAGCGACTTATCGGCTGGAAGCCAGCGCTAGTGCACTTGAAATTAAAACGCCGCAAGGTGTAGTTAATGTGCAACTGCCAGCCCCAGGTAAACACAATGTACTTAATGCACTGGCCGCCACAACCGCGGCTTTGAGTCTAGGTGTGCCACTAAATATTATTGCTGCTGGCTTAGAAAGCTATGCTGGCGTGAAAGGTCGTTTGCAAGCGCTGGTTGGTATTAATGGCGCATTAGTCATTGATGATACGTACAACGCGAACCCGATGTCGATGAAAGTCGCTATTGATGTGTTGATGGCTAAAGCCGGTAAAAAGCTGTTGGTGCTGGGCGATATGGGTGAGTTGGGTGATAACGCCGCTGACTTACATGCAGAAATTGGTTCGTATGCCAAGGCTGCCGGTGTTGATGCACTATTCACTTTAGGTAATTTAAGTCAATCAATGAGTGCGGCATTTGGTGGCGGTGCAAAGCACTATCTAGATCCACAAGTCTTAGTAGCAGACTTAATTGCAAATATGCGCACAGGTGTGAATGTGCTGGTAAAAGGGTCCCGATTTATGGCTATGGAACGCGTTGTAAATAAGATAGTTTTAGAGCCTGCAACTGCTAAAAATAGCGATCAAAAAAATAGAGAGGTTCACTAAATGTTATTAACATTAGCGCAATGGTTGGCACATGATATTCATGGATTTCACGTGTTTAATTACATCACTTTACGTGCAGTGCTAGCTACCCTTACGGCACTAGCAATATCATTTATTGCCGGCCCAAGCATGATACGCAAACTGACTGAATACAAAGTCGGCCAAGCGGTGCGTGATGATGGACCACAAACGCATCTTATTAAAACCGGTACGCCGACGATGGGCGGTGCGCTTATTTTGATTGCCATTGCCATTTCTACGCTGCTATGGGCCGATTTAAGTAATCGCTTTGTATGGGTGGTGTTAGCCACAACATTAGGTTTCGGCGCAGTTGGCTGGGTAGATGATTACCGTAAAGTGGTGCATAAAAATCCGAAGGGCTTGTCAGCCAAAGCCAAGTTTTTCTGGCAAAGTTTAATCGGCATTGCCGTTGCCATTTTCTTATTTAAAACACATACCAGCCCGGTAGAAACTACTTTAATAGTGCCATTTTTTAAACATCTAGTGCTGCCGTTAAGTGCTGTTGGATTCATGTTGTTAACCTATTTGGTCGTGGTAGGTAGCAGTAATGCCGTGAACTTAACCGATGGGCTAGATGGATTAGCCATTTTGCCAACGGTGATGGTGGCAAGTGCGCTAGGTATTTTTGCTTATGTGGCCGGACATTTGTACTTCTCTAGATATTTAGGCGTGCCTTACGTTGCAGGTGCTGGTGAGTTAATGGTTTTTTGCGCTGCAATGGCAGGTGCAGGTTTGGGATTTTTGTGGTTTAACGCCTATCCAGCAGAAGTTTTTATGGGCGATGTTGGTGCGTTGTCATTAGGCGCAGCGTTAGGTGTTGTGGCAGTAATTGTACGCCAAGAAATTATCTTATTCATTATGGGTGGCGTGTTTGTAGTTGAGACTTTTTCAGTAGCCGTGCAAGTGAGCTATTTTAAATATACCAAACGAAAAACAGGTGTAGGTAAGCGGATATTTCTAATGGCACCACTACATCATCATTACGAAGAAAAGGGTTGGAAAGAAACACAAGTAGTGGTGCGTTTTTGGATTATCAGCATGATGTTGGTGCTGATTGGTTTGGCAAGTTTGAAATTAAGGTAATCAGGCCATTAAATAAAAATGAAAATCGTGTTAAAAGACAAAAAAGTATTAGTGCTAGGCCTTGGTGAAACTGGGGTCTCAACCTTGCGTTGGTTAAACACGCAAGGCGCACATTTGTCTGTAGCCGATACCCGCGTAAACGCGCCTGGCTTAGATGTTCTTAAGGCCGAGTTACCGCAAGTTGAAATTCATCTTGGGGCTTTTACCGCAGATGTATTTAGCGATTCAGAATTAATTGTGGCAAGCCCGGGCGTGCCATTGAGTGAGCCTGAAATTCAAGCGGCGATTAAACGCGGCATTACTGTTGTTGGTGATGTTGAGCTGTTTGCACAATATCGCCCAGCCAGTGCCAAAGTCATTGCGATTACTGGCGCCAATGGTAAAACTACCGTCACAACATTAGTCGGTGAAATGTGTAAAGCAGCAGGCTTAAAAACCATAGTCGCCGGCAATATTGGTTTGCCTGTACTAGATACATTAAGCATGGAGGCACCAGATGTTTACGTTTTGGAGCTATCTAGTTTTCAGCTAGAAACAACCAGCACTTTACAAATTGATGCCGCCACCATGCTGAATCTTTCTGAAGATCATATGGATAGATATGCAAGCTTTCAGGATTATGCCATTGCTAAAGCGCGTATTTTTTACAATGCCGCGATTCAAGTGCTTAACCGTGACGATGCCTGGAGCATGATGATGGCACGTCCGAAGTTGACGCAAATAACTTTTGGTTTGTCTGATGTTACTGAAGACGGTGCTTATGGTTTACAGCAAGTCGATGGCGATACTTGGCTGTGCGTAGGCGAGAAAGAGCTTATTAATATATCAGACCTTAAGATTGTCGGTTTGCATAACGCGGCTAATGCACTAGCCGCGGTAGCTTTATGCCGCGCAATTGGCGTGGATTACGCGCCTATTATTCAAACGCTTTATAACTTTAAAGGGTTGCCGCATCGTGTGGAATGGGTCGCTAATATTAGTGATGTCGATTATTACGATGATTCAAAAGGCACTAACGTCGGTGCTACTTGTGCAGCTATTGCCGGTTTATATAAAGATGGTTTTCCACAAAAAATAGTATTGATTGCAGGTGGCGAAGGAAAAGGGCAGGACTTCTCTCCATTAGCAACAGCGGTGACAGAAAATACCCGCGCAGTAGTATTGATAGGCCGTGATGCAGCGCTGATTGAAGCGGCAATGTTAAATACTCATGTCCCTTTATATCACGCACTTGATTTACCTGAAGCCGTGAACATTGCAAAAAAACTAGCCCAAGCTGGTGATGCTGTTTTGCTTTCACCAGCCTGTGCTAGTTTTGATATGTTCAAAAATTATGTACATCGCGCAGAAGTCTTTGTGAGTGCCGTGGCTCGTTTGCAGGAGGCCGCATGATCACCAAAATGTTAAACCGCGATCGCATAAATTCGCCTAGCTACGATCAAGGATTATTGTGGACCGTATTATGCTTATTAGGTATCGGTTTGGTGATGGTCTATTCAGCCTCAATTGCCATTGCTGAAGCGGATAAGGGCGTGGGCCATAACAGCGGTTATTACTTAGTACACCAAGCTATATTTATGCTGGTAGCGCTAGTTGCCTCATTTGTCGCGTTCAATGTGCCGATTGCTTGGTGGCAAAAAATGGCACCGTTCTTATTCCTAGTGGGGCTAACGCTATTGGTATTAGTGCTAATTCCTGGTATTGGCCTTAAAGCGGGCGGTAGCCGTCGCTGGTTAAGAATGTTTGTAATTAATCCACAGCCGTCTGAGTTTATGAAGCTATTTGCCGCCATGTACGTAGCCGATTACACCGTGCGTAAGGCTGCCGTGATGGATAGTTTTAGAAAGGGCTTCTTGCCGATGCTAGTGGTCATGCTGATGGTGGGTGGTCTGTTATTACGCGAGCCAGATTTTGGTGCTTTTGCGGTGATTGCGGCAATCTCTATTTCAATATTATGGCTAGGCGGCATTAATGGTCGAATTTTTGCTGGTTTGCTAGTGCTGCTAGTGGTTGGATTTGTGTTCTTGATCTGGAGTTCACCTTACAGACTAGAGCGCGTGATTGGTTTTATGGATCCATGGGCTGATCCGTATGGAAAAGGTTATCAGCTTTCACATGCGCTTATCGCATTTGGCCGAGGCGAGTGGTTCGGTGTGGGTCTGGGTGCCAGTGTAGAAAAATTATTATATCTACCAGAAGCGCATACCGACTTTTTACTCGCAGTAATTGCCGAAGAATTAGGGTTTGTTGGCGTGCTAGCGGTGGTTGGATTGTTTGCTTGGATCGTGATTCGTTCGTTCAGCATTGCCAAAGAAGCGATTGAGAATGAGCGCTATTTTGCTGCCTTGCTGGCACAAGGTTTAGGCGTTTGGATGGGCGTCCAAGGCATTATCAATATGGGCGTAAATATGGGTTTGTTGCCCACTAAAGGGCTTACTTTGCCTTTATTATCTTTTGGTGGTAGCGGAATTTTAGCCAATTGTATTGCCATGGCTATCGTGCTCAGAATCGATTTTGAAAATCGCCGTTTGCAAAAAGGTTTGCCATCATGAGAAAAACGCTAATGATTATGGCCGGCGGTACAGGCGGACACGTATATCCGGCAATGGCAGTGGCTGATTATTTAAAAGCCGAAGGCTGGGAAATTGTTTGGTTATGCACCGAAGGTGGCATGGAAAATAGATTGATTGCCGATAAAGGCTATCAGAAAGCCATGATTACCATGCGCGGTGTCCGTGGTAAAGGATTGTTGGGTTGGTTATTGTTGCCGGTTAAATTAAGCATTGCACTAATACAATCTTATCAAGCAATTACGAAATTTAAGCCTAATCTTGTTTTAGGTATGGGTGGTTTTGCTGCGTTTCCTGGCGGCTTGATGGCTAGTTTACTGCGTAAACCATTGCTGATTCATGAGCAAAACTCGGTTGCTGGTTTAACCAATAAAACCTTAGCGCATTTTGCCACTAAGGTTTTGGCCGCCTTCCCCGCAGCTTTTGGTGATAAGGCAATTTTGCTTGGTAATCCTGTGCGTGAAGACATTACCCAAATATTGCCACCAGAAATTCGGTTGGCCACACGTACAGGACCATTAAGGTTATTAGTAGTTGGTGGCAGCTTAGGTGCGCAAGCCTTGAACGAAGTGTTGCCAAAAGCCCTAGCTGAAATGGCGATAGACAGTCGTCCGCTAGTGGTGCATCAAGCCGGTGAAAAACACATCACTAAATTGCAAGCTAATTACCAAGAGCATCATGTTGAGGCAGAGGCAAAAGCATTCATTAATGATATGGCGGAAATTTACAACTGGGCTGATATTGTGATTTGCCGTTCAGGCGCACTGACCGTTGCAGAAGTTTCAGCCGCGGGTATTGCTAGTGTATTAGTGCCTTTTCCATACGCGGTAGACGATCACCAAACTAGCAATGCGCATTATTTATCTGACGCTGGTGCGGCGATATTAATGCCACAAGGTGCATTTACCGTAGCAAAAATAGCCGCCTTACTACAAGGATTAACTCGAGAACAATGTTTAACTATGGCCATTAAAGCCCGCGCATTGGGCAAGCCACAAGCCACTGCCGATGTTGCCAATATCTGTAAGGAGTTAGCCGCATGAAACATAAGGTAAAGAATATTCATTTCATTGGCATTGGTGGCTCTGGCATGAGTGGTATTGCAGAAGTGTTGATTAACTTAGACTTCACAGTCACTGGCTCTGATTTAGCAGTTAATGCGACTACTCAGCGCTTAATTGATTTTGGCGCAACCGTCTACCAAGGTCATGCCGCTGAAAACTTGGGTAAAGCCGATGTGGTAGTCGTATCAAGTGCAGTCAATGAAGAAAACCCAGAAGTGAAAGCTGCTAGAGCTAAAAAAATTCCTGTCGTGCCACGAGCTTTAATGTTGGCTGAATTAATGCGCTTTAGGCAAGGTATTGCTGTAGCAGGTACACATGGTAAAACGACCACTACTAGTTTAATCGCTAGTATCTTGGCCGAAGCTGGTATGGATCCAACGTTTGTGATTGGCGGAAAATTAGAGGCGGCAAATGCAAACGCCAAGCTAGGTACTGGTGAGTATATTGTTGCAGAGGCAGATGAATCAGATGCGTCATTCTTGCATTTGACGCCGGTAATGGCGGTGGTCACAAATATTGACCAAGATCATATGGATACCTATGAGCATAGCTTTGACAAGCTCAAAAGCGCCTTCGTGGAATTTTTACAGCAATTGCCGTTTTGGGGTATGGCGGTGGTGTGCTTAGACGACGCCAATATTCGCGAAATTTTGCCGCGTGTGACTAAGCCTGTGATGACTTATGGCTTTAGTGAAGAGGCTAAAGTCAGAGCGATTAATGTGCGTGCTGATGATGGAAAGATGCATTTCACCGTGCAAATAATCAATGGCGTTAAGCATGAGTTTGATGTGACATTAAATCTGCCAGGCAACCATTATGTATTGAATGCGCTGGCGGCCATTGCTATTGCCAGTGAGCTTAATGTGCCAGACGCAGCCATTGTAAAAGCCTTAAAAGAATTCAAGGGTGTAGGCCGTCGTTTTGAGCGTTATGGCGAAATTAATACAAGCGTTATAAGTGGTCGCGCTGAAGGCACATTCACCTTGATTGATGATTATGGACATCATCCAGTAGAAATGCAGGCTGTTATCGCTGCCGCACGGGCAGCCTTTCCTAATCGACGCTTGGTGATGGCGTTTCAGCCACATCGTTATACCCGTACGCGTGATTGTTTTGAAGATTTTGTCCGTGTGTTATCTAGCGCCGATGCAGTTTTGCTGACTGAAGTTTATTCAGCGGGCGAAGCGCCGATTATTGCGGCAGATACGCGCTCACTCATACGCTCGATTCGTGTGGCAGGCAAGGTAGAACCACTCTTTGTAGAAACGACAGATGCATTACCAGAAGCGATTATGAATATGGCGCGCACCAATGATGTGGTCATTGTAATGGGTGCTGGCTCTATTGGACACGTGGCAGAAAAAACAAAAGCGCTTTCAAATCACGCCGTAACGATTGGTGAGCTGAACCAGTGACGAATAAAGCGACACATACATTTGCCGGTAAGTTGCTCTTAAATGAGCCGTTGGCGCGCTATACCAGTTGGCGTGTAGGCGGTATCGCTGATCAACTATACATTCCAGCCGATTTGGATGATTTGTGCTTGTTCTTAAAAAGTTTAAACGCGTTACAGCCGGTTTATTTTATTGGCTTAGGATCCAACCTATTGGTGCGTGATGGTGGTTTGCGTGGGACAGTCATTCTGATGCATAACGTATTGACCGCGCTGAAAATGGATGGTGATCTTGTTTATGTGGAAGCCGGTGTAACTTGTGGAAAGTTGGCAAAATTTAGTGCAAAACAAGCGAAGCAAGGCGGTGAGTTTTTTGCTGGTATTCCAGGCACGCTAGGTGGTGCACTGGCGATGAACGCAGGTTGCTATGGCTGTGAAACTTGGCAAATGGTACGTCGCGTAATGACTGTCAATCGACTTGGCGAATTACATACACGTAATGCCGCTGAATACGTTGCAAGTTATCGCCATATTGCAATGCCGGTAAATGATGAATGGTTTGTTGCCGCTTGGTTAGCGTTTGAGCCTGGCGATGCGGATGAGTCAGCACAAAATATTAAGGATTTATTAGCGCAGCGTTTAGCTTCACAGCCGCTTAACTTACCTAGTGCTGGTTCTACATTTAGAAATCCGCTGGGAGATTATGCTGCAAGGTTGATTGAAGCTAGTGGACTAAAAGGGTACATCATTGGCGGTGCGCAAGTTTCTGAAAAACACGCTAACTTTATTGTGAATGTGGGTGGCGCAAATGCCCTAGACATAGAGTTGCTGATTAAACATATGTACGACACGGTATTGCAGGAACATGGCGTTTCCTTGCAGCAAGAAGTGAAAGTGATCGGGGAATATTAACCGTGATAAGTTTAGATGAAAATATGCCTAAGAAAATTGACATGAATAAAAGGTTTGGGAAAGTTGCCGTATTGCTTGGTGGAAATTCTGGCGAGCGGGAAGTGTCGCTCAAAAGTGGCGTGGCAGTTTTGTCTGCCCTGCAAGCGCAAGGGATAGATGCACATGGTTTTGATCCGCGTGAAAAACCATTACATGACCTAGAAAGCTTTGACCGAGTATTCATTAATTTACACGGTCGTTTTGGCGAAGACGGCTGCATACAAGGCGCACTGGAAATGCTACATATTCCATATACCGGTAGCGGCGTGATGGCCTCTGCTATAGGAATGGATAAATGGCGTACTAAGTTATTGTGGCGCGCAACCAATGTGGTAACGCCAGACTTTGAATTAGTCACCGCTAACAGTGACTTTGCGGCAATTGAAGCAAAATTAGGTTTGCCTTTGTTTGTAAAGCCAGCCAATGAAGGCTCCAGCATAGGGATTAGCAAAGTTAAAGAATCTGGCGGATTAGAAGCTGCTTATAAGATTGCCGCTGAAGCTGACCCGTTAGTGATCGCTGAAAAATTTGTGGATGGTGGTGAATATACCGTGGGCATTATCGGCAATGGCCAAGCAAATGGTGATTTTATGGCCCTGCCTATTATTCGTATTGTGCCTAAAAATGAATTTTATGATTTTGAGGCGAAATATTTACGCAACGATACTGAGTATCTGTGCCCATGCGGATTAAGTGCAGAAAAAGAGGCGCAGATTCAACAAGAAGCATTGTTGGCATTTAGAGCGATTGGTTGCAAAGGTTGGGGACGGGTAGATTTTTTAATGGACAGCGCCGGCAATCATTACTTTTTAGAAGTGAATACCAGTCCAGGGATGACCGATCATAGTTTAGTGCCGATGGCAGCGAAGGCGGCTGGCATTGGTTTTGAGGAATTAGTTGTGCGCATTTTGGAGTTGGCTGATGTGGGATAAACCTACATTACTTAACTGGATAGCCAACCTCTTGTTTGCCTTGAGTGTGGTGGTGATGTTATATGCGGTCTTATATGCTGTGGTGCATCTGCCAATATTTCCATTACGTGAAGTGAAGGTAGACGGACAGTTAAGCCATGTAAGCCGTGAGCAGGTCAAGTTGATTGTAGATAAGCACCTCAAAGGTAACTTTTTTACCTTAGATTTAATTAAGGCCCGTGATGCATTTGAGAAGTTGCCTTGGGCCCGTAAGGTTAGTTTACGCCGCCGTTGGCCAGATAGCTTAGAAGTGATGATAGAAGAGCATCAAGAATTAGCGAGGTGGGGCACTGTTGCCTTGGTTGATACGCATGGTGATTTGTTTCATGCCGCATCTGGCAGTGATTTACCGGTATTTTATGGTCCAGGTGATGGCGCAATGGAAATTGCCGCGCAATATGGAGAATTTAGTAAATCATTAAAAGTAGCTAATTTAGAGGTGGCTAATTTAACGCTCACGCCAAGACGTGCATGGCAAATAACCACAAAAGATGGCATGGTCATTGAGTTAGGGCGGGTTGAGATGCAAGCAAGATTAGATAAATTTGCTAACGTATACAACACGACCATAGCCGGACTGAATAAAAAGATTGCCTACGTAGATTTACGCTATCCAAATGGATTTGCAATGCGTAAACCGACAGAAATGAACAGTAAGCATGAAGTTAAATTGACCAATGCAAAACCAAATTATATGAAAGCTAGTGATGTTAAAGCTGGTGATGTTAAAGCGGCTGATCTTAAATCTAGCACTATTAATAAACAGAGACAAACCGTGCATTAATCACGGAGGGAGTAAGCCATGAGTAGAGTGAAAGAAGATAAGAATTTAATCGTAGGCCTAGATATAGGCACATCAAAAATTGTGGCTATTGTTGCTGAATTGCAGCCAGAAGGTACGATAAAAGTGATTGGGCTTGGTCAGCATGTGTCACGCGGCTTAAAAAAGGGTGTGGTCATTAATATTGAATCGACCATGCAATCAATACAGCGCGCATTAGAAGAAGCTGAGCTAATGGCCGATTGCAAAATCAATAATGTCTATACCGGCATTGCTGGAAGCCATATAAAAAGCTTGAACTCTCATGGCATGGTTAAGATTAAAGATGCCGAAGTGACACAGATGGATGTAGATAGGGTGATTGAAACTGCTCGTGCGATTGCATTGCCGGCAGATCAACAAATACTTCATATTCTGACGCAGGAATTTATTATTGACGGCCAAGAAGATGTGCGTGAGCCACTCGGCATGAGCGGCATGAAGCTTGAGGTAAAAGTGCATATTGTGACGGGCGCAGTGGCTGCTGCACAAAATATCGTTAAATGCATCAAGCGCTGTGGAATTGAAGTGAGTGATTTAATTTTACAACCGCTAGCTTCTAGCCTTGCAGTTTTAACTGAAGATGAAAAAGAGTTGGGTGTTTGCCTGGTAGATATTGGTGGTGGCACCACTGATATCGCAGTATTCAAACAAGGTGCAATTCGCCATACAGCGGTAGTACCTATTGCCGGCGACCAAATGACTAACGATGTGGCGGTGGCTTTCCGCACGCCTACACAATCTGCTGAGGATATAAAAGTTAAACATGGCTGCGCATTACGCCAATTAGCCGACCCACGTGAAGTGGTTGAAGTGCCTGGCGTAGATGGCCGCGAGCCGCGCCAACTATCAGTACAAACCTTAGCCGAAGTGCTAGAACCACGCGTAGTTGAGTTATACGAAATGGTTTTGAATGAATTACGTCGCAGCGGTATGGAAGAAATGATTGCCTCTGGTGTCGTGATTACTGGCGGCTCAGCCATGATGCGTGGCATGGTGGAATTAGGCGAAGAGATCTTTCATATGCCAGTACGTATGGGTCTACCGAGATACGTCGGCGGCTTGTCAGAAGTGGTCAGCAATCCAAGATACGCCACTGGAGTGGGCTTAGTGTTGATGGGCAAGCAGCAATTAGAGAGGCATTTAAACGGGCAATTAGAAGTTAATTCGTTTGCACGCATGCTGGAAAAAATGAAAAGTTGGTTTCAAGGTAATTTTTAATAAAAATTAGCTTGGTAAGTGTAAGGCAGGTAATAGGCAGTTCAGGCAGAAGTACATTAGTTAATAAAAAAGAGGAGATACAAAATGTTTGAAATTATGGAAAAAAGTTCTCAAGAAGCAGTCATTAAGGTCATTGGTGTGGGTGGTTGCGGTGGCAATGCTGTAGCGCACATGATAGAAAAAAATGTTGGTGGTGTAGAATTTATTTGTGCCAATACCGATATGCAAGCTTTAAGAAAGAGTCAAGCTCAAACCGTATTGCAAATAGGTGAGTCTATGACTCGCGGTCTAGGCGCAGGTGCTAAACCAGAAGTCGGTCGCGATGCTGCATTAGAAGATCGAGATGCGATTGCCGAGCTGATTGAAGGCGCTGATATGTTGTTTATTACCGCAGGTATGGGTGGCGGTACAGGTACAGGCGCAGCACCAGTCATTGCTAAAATTGCAAAAGAAATGGGTATTTTAACCGTTGCAGTAGTGACCAAACCATTCTCGTTTGAAGGCAAACGTACTAAAGTGGCCGCAGATGGTTTAGAAGAACTGTCTAAGTATGTAGATTCATTAATTGTGATTCCTAACGAAAAATTAATGGAAGTATTAGGCGAAGATGTGCCATTTCTAGAAGCTTTTAGAGCGGCAAATGATGTATTACACAATGCGGTTTCTGGCATTGCAGAAATCATTAATTGTGCCGGTACAGTGAACGTTGACTTTGCCGATGTACGCACAGTGATGAGTGAGATGGGTATGGCTATGATGGGTTCAGCACTTGCAACAGGGCCAGACCGTGCTCGTATCGCAGCTGAACAAGCCGTAGCAAGTCCGTTATTGGAAGATGTGAACTTAGCTAATGCACGTGGTGTTTTAGTTAACATTACCACTTCTAGCTCATTCAAAATGAAAGAGTACTATGATGTGATGAACACTATTAAAGCTTTCACAGCAGATGATGCGACCGTGATTGTGGGTAATGTGTTTGATGAATCTATGGGTGATGGCTTACGTGTGACCATGGTTGCAACCGGTTTAACTGGCGCGCAACGTCGCCAACAAAAACCTGAACTACGTGTAATGCCGCAACAAATGGTCCGCGATGGCACTACTAATCAGCCTGTCTACATGGGTAGTAACAGCCATGACATGGATGATGAGGCTCCTGCAGTATTTGGTGCTAATAATAGCCGTCGTGCACAAGTCGAAGCGATGAAGGTTGCAGGTGTTGAAGAGTATGATATTCCTGCATTCTTGCGTAAACAGGCTGACTAGCATGGCGCTTTAATACCATCTATATTAATTTGCTAGTGCCACTAGGCAAGCTGATGGTTTCACTGGAACTAGGTGGAATATGCTATTATTTTCTTAATTAATAAGAAAAAAGTACATTGGCAATGCGTTTAAATATAGATGATTATGAAGTGTTGATATAGGGATTTAGAACGATTGATGTTAAAGCAGCGTACATTAAAAAAAGCAATTAGCGCCACTGGCGTTGGCTTGCACAACGGCGAAAAGGTTACTCTTACCCTGCGCCCTGCTGCAGCCGATACTGGTATTGTTTTCAAACGGGTTGATCTGCCTCAGCCCAATGAAATCTTAGCCACCCCTAGTGCAGTGCATGACACAAAAATGTGTTCTGCCTTGGAAGCTAATGGTGCGCGTGTTGCTACTGTTGAACACATTATGTCTGCGCTTGCAGGCTTAGGTGTAGATAACGTATATATTGATGTAAATGCTGCTGAAATTCCAATTATGGACGGTAGTTCTGGTCCCTTTGTGTTTTTGTTACAAGAAGCCGGCATAGTTGAACAAGCCGCGCCTAAAAAGTTTATACGCGTAAAAAAAATGGTAGAAGTGATCGAAGGCGATAAGTGGGTCCGTTTTGAGCCTTATCATGGCTTCAAAATTGACTTCACTATTCATTTTAATCACCCAGTATTTGAGTATTCTGGAAGCAATGTAAAAATTGATTTTGCAGATGATTCTTATATCAAGGAAATTAGCCGTGCGCGTACATTTGGCTTTATGCACGAAGTTGAGTATTTAAGATCTAACGGCTTGGCCCGTGGCGGAAGCTTAGATAATGCGATCGTTTTAGACGAATATCGAGTGTTGAATACCGATGGCCTGCGTTATGAAGATGAGTTTGTAAAACACAAAGTGTTAGATGCTATAGGTGATTTGTACATGTTGGGCCATCCCATTTTAGGCGCTTTTTATGCTTATAAATCAGGTCATGCACTCAATAACCAATTACTACGTGCTTTGCTGAAAGATGAAACTGCATGGGAATATGCCACATTTGAGCATAAAAAAGATGCGCCTGCGGCATTTTCATCAGAATCATCGCAACTAATCACGAAACCTATTTTCTAAGCTTACATAACTTAGTCGCTTAGGTTTTTTTAAAAGCTTAGCTATTTAGAGTTAATGATTTAAAAGCTTGTAACCCAATTGAGAGGGCGTGCCGTGTTAATGATTCGCCTATTATTATTTTTTGCCATCACCGTGTCTACTCCGACATTTGCATTGTCTGACGAGACTTTGTTTCAGCACGCACGCGAATCCTATACGGCTAAAAATATCAACGCTTTAAGCAATGACGTGAGCCAGCTAAAAACCCAACAATATATTTTAGCGCCCTATGCTGATTATTGGCTGATGCTACTCAATTTAGAGCAGGCACGTGATGAAGAAGTGCAGAATTTTCTAGCACAATATGCTGATTTACCATTTGCCGACCGCGTACGTGGCGAATGGCTAAAAAAACTCGCCAAACAACAGAATTGGGATGCTTTTTACGAAGAATCAGCTAATTTTCAGCGTGATGACTTAATCGTACAATGCTACGCATTGCTTGGTCATGCACAATTGGCTGATGTTGATGTTAGTGGCCAAACAAAAAGTTTATGGTTAACAACTAACGATTTACCCAGCAACTGTAATCAATTATTTGACCTGATGCAAAAAAAAGGTCAGCTGACTGTAGATGATATTTGGGCGCGATTTAGACTGGCATTGCAAGATGGTAAGTTGAATGTCGCTAAAGCTATTGCGCCACGAATACCAACAATAGATGCAGAGAACATTAAATTGCTTGATCGCGTGACGGCAACACCCCAACTCATCCTTGATAAAAAAGTAATCTCATTTAAAACTAGACTCGGTATAGAGCTTAATCTCTATGCGATTGACCGTCTTGCCCGCACTAAATTAGAAGATGCAATTAGCACTTATAAGAACATTCAAGACGCATTTGAGCCAGACAGTCGGGCTTTTGCTTGGAGCAGAATTGCCTATCATGCAGCGCGCGCTCATGATGTAAAGGCGCTTGAATATTATGCTTTGGCAAAGAACATAAGCTTAGACAAAGAACAATTGGCTTGGAAAGTAAGAGCCGCGTTGCGTGCTAAAGATTGGCCTACGGTGCTGATTGCTATTGCTGCAATGCCAGCAAAACAATCCGAAGAAGGGGCATGGCGTTATTGGAAAGCACGCGCGTTAAAAGAGCAGGCATCGCAAGGTGGTAGCCAGCAGGCCGAGGCCAATGCCATTTTTAGTAAACTTTCAACCGAGCGCCACTATTATGGTTGGTTGGCGGCGGATGAACTAGAAAGCATGATGGGTAGCCCGGATGAACATTACCGCGTTAGCGACAATGAAGTTAATGCCATCGCGAATTTGCCAGCCATTAAGCGTGCCTTCGAGTTACAGCGTCTAGATTTACGCTGGGAAGCCAAAGCTGAGTGGGTGTGGGCTACACTGCACTTTGATGATAAGCAGTTACTGGCGGCAGCAGAATATGCCACGCGACAAAAATGGTATGACATTGCCATTATTACCGCAGACAATACTAAGCAGATTCATGACTTTAGCCTGCGTTATCCTACCCCTTATCGCGATTTGATGCATAGCTCGGCTAGTAATGAAAATATTGATGAAGCTTGGGTCTATGGCTTAACGCGGCAAGAAAGCCGTTTTATGCATTATGCAAAATCTGGCGTAGGCGCAGCCGGCCTCATGCAAATAATGCCAGCTACTGCAAAATGGGTGGCAAAAAAAATGGGCATGGATAATTACAGTAATGACAATATTCATGAACTGAGCACGAATATTGATATAGGCGCACATTATATGCGCTACACCTTAGATTTGATGGGTGGCCAAGCGGTTATGGCAACAGCCGCTTATAATGCTGGACCTAGTCGCGCTAAACGCTGGATGGCAAGTGAGCCTTTAGAAGCATCGATTTATATTGAAACTATTCCATTTAGTGAAACCAGAAATTATGTACAAAAAGTAATGGCTAATGCCAGCTTTTATGCGCCACGTCTGGGGACTAAAATTCAATCACTAAAATCTCGTCTGGGCATTATTCCAGCTAGCGTCACGCCTGAAATAATGGTGGTAGATAATGAGTAATGGCTGACAGAGAAATTATTTAAAGACCGGTTTAAAATAAGATTAACAACAATAAGATTAACAATAATGAAATTAAAAGAAATTGTCGTATTAGGTGGTTCTGGTTTTGTCGGCAGCGCAATTGTTGCAAAATTAGATGCGGCTGGATATTCAGTAAAAGTACTGACTCGCCGACGCGATGTAGCTAAGCACTTGTTATTACTACCTAATGTGCAATTGGTGGAATGTAATGTGCTCGATTATCAAGCCTTAAACGCTACACTTAGAGGTGCCGATGCGGTGATTAATTTGATCGGTATTTTGCACCAAAGCCGACGTATCAGTTTTAATGCCATGCACCATCAATTTCCAGCCCAGCTAGCAAAAATATGTGCAGATTTAGGTATAACTCGTCTGTTACACATGAGTAGCTTAAAAGCCGATAAAAATGCACCTAGCCGTTATCTGCAATCCAAAGGCATGGGTGAGGCGGCCTTATGGACATTGCAAGATAAGCTGAATATCACCATTTTTAAACCATCTATTATTTTTGGTCGTGGCGATGCTTTCATCAATTTATTTGCTTCACTTATTAAACTTTTGCCAGCAGTGTTGCTGGCCAAGCCTAATGCTAAATTTCAGCCTATCTGGGTGGAGGATGTCGCCACCTGTTTTGTAAATAGCTTAGAAAATACTGATACTTACGGCCAAACTTATGAACTCGCTGGCCCAAAAGTTTATACTTTTAGGCAACTAGTAAAGCAAGTGATGAACACGCTGAATCTTCAACGACCGATTATTGGTTTATGCGACAAGCTTTCCTATGCGCAGGCATTTATGATGGAGTTGTTGCCTGTTAAGTTAATGTCGCGTGACAATGTTAAATCCATGGAAGTCGATAGTGTGAGCGAGAAGCCATTCCCACCGATTTTTAATTTGACGCCTACTGCATTAGAAGCGGTGATTCCTGAATATCTGATCGACGAAACTCCACGTGGTGCTTATGATCGATTTCGCCAAAATGCCGCAAGATAGTTCTTCATTAAATACAACGCTATCTAAGCCATAAATTTATGCAGACTTATGTGGTGGGTGGTGCAGTACGCGATGAATTGCTCGGTTTTGCCGTAAAAGATAAAGATTTTGTCGTGGTTGGAAGTACGCCGGAAGCGATGTTAGCGGCTGGTTTCAAGCCTGTAGGTAAAGATTTTCCAGTATTTTTACATCCTAAAACACATGATGAATACGCGCTGGCACGAACTGAGCGTAAAACGGCTAAAGGCTACAAAGGCTTTGTCGTTCATGCTTCATCAGAAGTGACGCTAGAAGAAGATTTGGCTCGTCGAGATTTAACCATTAATGCAATTGCCAAAGATGATGCGGGTAAATTAATTGACCCATTCAATGGCTTAGCCGATATTCAAGCCAAAATTCTACGCCACGTTAGCGATGCTTTTGCTGAAGATCCAGTCAGAATTCTACGTGCGGCGCGCTTTGCAGCGCGCTTTACCGACTTTAATGTTGCGCCTGCCACCATGATCTTGATGCGCCAAATGGTTGAAGCAGGGGAAGTGGATGCTTTAGTTTCTGAACGTGTATGGCAAGAGCTGGCAAAAGGCTTAATGGAAGAAAAACCAAGTCGCATGTTTGATGTATTGCGTGAATGTGGCGCCTTGCAAAGAATATTACCCGAACTTAATCGCTTATGGGGCGTACCTCAACCAGCCAACCATCATCCGGAAGTCGATACTGGTCTGCATACTATGCTGGTGGTTGACTACGCCGCTAGCCAAAACTTTTCGTTAGCAATACGTTTTTCCGCACTGATGCACGACCTAGGTAAAGGCACTACACCAGCCGAAATTCTACCCCAACATATTGGACATGAAGAGCGCAGTTTTAATTTAGTGCGTGAAGTTTGTAAACGTATTAAAGTGCCTAACGACTGCAAAGAGTTGGCGCAAATTGTGGCCAAGTTTCACGGCAAGTTATATCAATCATTGCAAATGAAACCAAGCACCTTGCTGAGTTTTTTAATCGAGTTAGATGCCATAAGGCAGCCGGCAAGGTTTAAAGATTTTCTTAAAGCCTGCGAGGCAGATTCTCGTGGTAGAACTGGCTTAGAAAATTGCGCAACACCAGCAGCCGATTTGATGGTTAAAGTGCTGGAAGCGGCAACCAGTATTGATGCTGGTGCAGTGGCTAGAGAATTTTCAGAACCAGAGAAAATCAAAACAGCAGTTTTTGGGGCAAGGTTAGACGCAGTAAACCGCTTATTTAAAACACAGTAATAATCGCTACTAGCGAATGCCAGTCGAGCTAGGCACTTTGATGCGATAATAATCCATGATTACTACCAATAACCAACCCCCATCTTTACCTGTCGCTAGTGAGAACGAAATTTCCTCTTGGTTAGCCTCTTCAGCGCAGCGTTTTTCGCCGACTGAAGTCGAGTTGATTCGCCATGCCTGTGACCTAGCTAGCCCGCTTTATGCTGCTCATGTTGAGCTGACTGGTTCGCCATTATTGCAGCACGCATTGGGCGCTGCGACTATTTTAATCGACATGAATATGGATGCAGAAACCATAGCGGCAACTATTTTGCATGCGGTACCTGAATATTTAGACGACTGGCGAGCAACACTAGAAACGCGATTTGGCACAAATGTTACCGGTTTGGTTGATGGCATTTCACGTATGGAGCAAATTCAAGCATTCAGCGAGACTGAAGGCCTGCACGAAGCTGACCGTAAAAATGGTGACCATGCGCTACAAATAGAAAGCCTACGCAAAATGTTGTTGGCGATGGTGGAAGATATTCGCGTGGTATTAATCAAACTGGCCGAGCGCACGCAAACATTGCGCCGATTGTCTGGTGCCAGCACTAGCCAACAGCAACGCATTGCACAGGAAAGTCTGACGATTTTTGCGCCGTTGGCGAATCGCCTCGGTGTATGGCAGATTAAATGGGAGCTGGAAGATCTTTCGCTACGTTATTTAGAGCCGCAACGCTACAAAGAGGTTGCCAAAATGCTGGACGAACGCCGGGTTGATCGTGAGCAATATATTGTTGATGTGGTGAGCCAGCTTAAATTAGAGCTTAGCGAAGCGGGCATTAAGGGCGAGGTGACTGGTCGGCCTAAGCACATTTATAGCATCATCAAGAAGATGAAAAGTAAGCAATTGGATTTTAGCGAGCTTTACGACGTGCGTGCGGTGCGAATTTTAGTCGATGATGTCAAAGATTGCTATGCTGCGCTCGGTCTTATCCACAATTTATGGCAGCCTATTCCCGGTGAATTCGACGATTATATTGCGCGCCCTAAGAGTAATAATTATCGTTCTTTGCACACCGCTGTAAGTGGGCCGCGCGGTTTGGCGCTAGAAGTGCAGATTCGCACCTTAGAGATGCACCAGTATTCTGAGTTAGGTGTGGCCGCGCACTGGCGCTATAAAGAAGGCGGTAAATCCGACGCCAAGTTCGATGAGAAAATAGCTTGGTTGCGACAGATTCTGGCTTGGAAAGACGAAGTTGCCGACAGCGGTGACTTATTAGAGCAATTTAAAAGCGAGCTGTTTCACGATAAAGTTTACGTGCTGACGCCGCAAGGCAAAGTCATTGATTTGCCAAAAGGCGCTACGCCTATCGACTTTGCTTATAGTCTGCATACCGATTTAGGGCATCGCACACGCGGCGCCAAGGTGAATGGCAGTATTGTGTCACTAAATACCAAGTTGCAAAACGGTGAGCGTGTAGAAATTCTCACTACTAAAATTGGTTCGCCTAGCCGCGACTGGTTAAATGTCACCCTAGGTTTTCTGCAAACGCCAAGTGCGCGTGCCAAGGTCAGGCACTGGTTCAAATATCAGCATTTTGAAGAAAATGTTGCGCAGGGCAGGGCGAAGCTGGACCGTGAATTGCATAGAGCTGGCGTCGGCGCCATTAATCAAGAGAAAATCGCACAGAAGTTGCAATATCAAAAGCTTGAAGATTTTCTAGCCGCTATTGGCCGTGGCGATGTGAGCGAGTATCAAATAGCGCTCGCCATTCAAGAAAATGAAACACCTAAGCCGAAAGAAGTGGCTAGGCCAGCTTCGACAAGACGCAGTAGCACTGCACATTCTGCAGTGGGTATTGTGGGCGAAGGTATCGTGATTGAAGGCATAGGCAATTTGCAAACTAGCACCGCCAAATGCTGTAAACCTATGCCGTCAGATGCGATTGTTGGCTATCTCACGCGTGACCACGGCGTAACTATTCATCGCAGGGCTTGTAGTTTTATCATGCGCTTGCCGGAAAGTCGGCACGACAGAGTGCTAGGCGCACAGTGGGGTAGCCATCTAAATGTAAACGCCGATGTTGATATTGAAGTGGAAGCGCACGACCGCCAAGGCTTGCTGCGCGATATTAGTGATATATTCGTCAGGGAAAAGGTCAATGCCACCAAGGCAAATACTTTGAGTAGAAATAATCTGGCGCTGATGCAGTTTTCAATCGAGATTTTAAATTTGGAGCAACTAAACCGGCTGCTAGCGTTGATTCAGCAGCTGCCGGACGTGATTGCAGCACGGCGTAGAATTTAGTGGCACTAGTGTTGTTAACTTTTAGCAATTTTTAATTATAAACAATCGCGAAACTTGGTATTCATACTAAATACCAAGTTTCAATTTAATAATATATTTCGCTGCGTAGCCCACCATACC
The DNA here is from genome assembly GCA_947379975.1 of Methylophilaceae bacterium. Classification (GTDB taxonomy): domain Bacteria; phylum Pseudomonadota; class Gammaproteobacteria; order Burkholderiales; family Methylophilaceae; genus Methylotenera. The sequence continues at coordinate 57,612 of CANCPF010000006.1, forward strand.
AAAAGTAAGGCCTAGAAATAAAGCGAATGTGCCAAACTTGCCGGCCTTAGATTCCCATGCTAAATGGCCGACGATGAATACCATCAGCAGCATTAAGCCACCTACACCGTAAGTCATGCCAAACTCAGTAATCTGTGCTTCTGTAAAACCAAACATTGTGCCTTGCAAAATATTTCTCCAGTACGATTGGACAATAAAATCCAAAAGCTTACGTTGATTAGCGCCGGCCTTAAACTAAGTATTAATAAGTGCGGTAATTTGCTGTTGGACAAACTCTGTTGGTTTTCGTTTGAAGCTACTTTTAGCAAATTGATGCCAGCGTCCAAGTACATAACACACCATTAAATTGGCTTGTGCTTCGGTATCGCTTTTGTTGCCAGTTTGTGTTTCTGCAATACGCAGGCTTTGTTTAAGTGTCACTTCAATGCGGTCATATAGCTGGTTGATACGAAGCTGTAGTTTTTCATCTTCATTCACCAATGCATCGCCTATCAGTACCCGCGTCATACCTGGGTTTTTTTCGGCAAACACCAGCAGCATGGTGATAATGCGCTGAACTTGTCTTAAGCCTTCGGTTTCTTCTGTGCTTATTTTGTTGATTAAGCCAAAAATGGTTTCTTCAATAAATACGATCAATCCTTCAAACATTTGCGCCTTACTTGCAAAATGGCGATACAACGCTGCTTCGCTGACGTCTAACTTTGCAGCTAGTGAAGCTGTGGTTATTTTTTCGCGTTTAGGCGCTTCCAGCATTTTTGCTAGCGTTTCTAAAATTTGTTGTTTGCGTTCGCCTGCCATTGTTATTTTCCTTACAAGTGATGGTTTGATTATAGCTTAATGTGAGTAAGTGCTAACACATTGCTCAGACGATAATCCACAAAATTGGGTTTATGTAGCTGTTTTGTAATCCAAATGGTCTTCATGCCTAGCCGTTTTGCGGTCATCAGCGCGGGTAGATTATCTTCTAGCATCACACAATTACTAGCCTTTACCTTGATGGTTTTGAGCAACATTTGAAAGCCGCGTACTGAAGGTTTGGCATGAAATTTGGTGGATTCCACACTGAATACTAATTCAAAACAATCAGCGATTCCCATAATCTCGAGCACACGCAATGCGTAGCTGCGTGGTGCATTAGTGAATACTAACTTACGTCCAGAAAGCCTTTGTAACATATGGCGCAAGCGCTTTACCTGAATTACCATTTCGGGTAAATCCATTAGTCTATGAGTTTCCAGTAAGAAATGGTAAGGATCGGTACCGTGGTGACGCATCAAACCTTTAAGTGTTGCGCCATAAATACGCCAATAATGTTGGCGTATTTTGTGTGCGGCTGCTTCATCTAAATCCAGCGTAGACATGATGTATTGCGTCATGGCTCGATTCATCACCGGGAAAATATGCGCGGACGCATTGTGTAAAGTGTCGTCTAAATCAAAGATCCAGACTTTAGTTTCATTGCCAGAATTAAAGCTCAAGTCCAGTTCCAAGTCCAAGTCTAAATTCAACAAGCTACTTAGCCTTAATTAACGTGCCCACACCTTCGTCCGTTAATACTTCCAGCAATAATGCATGCTCAACACGGCCATCAATAATGTGCACAGATTTAACACCGCTGCGAGCAGCATCCAGAGCAGAGCTGATTTTAGGCAGCATGCCGCCAGAGAGGGTGCCATCCGCCACTAAATCATCAATTTGTTTGGGTGTTAAGCCAGTGAGCAATTGGCCGTCTTTATCTAAAACGCCTGGCGTATTGGTCAACAAAATTAGCTTTTCAGCGCCCAAGATTTCAGCTAACTTACCCGCCACAAGGTCGGCGTTAATGTTATAAGTTTCGCCTTGGTCACCTACGCCAATAGGCGCAACGACTGGAATGAAATCTCCGCTATCAAGAAAATTGATAATGCTAGGGTCAATGGCCGTAATTTGCCCAACTTGCCCGATATCAATCAATTTTGTTCGGTCAGTCGAATCTTCTATGAGCAGTTTTGTAGCATGAATGAAATTGCCATCTTGGCCAGTTAATCCAACGGCCTTGCCGCCATGTCGATTAATTAGATTCACGATTTCTTTATTAACTTGGCCGCCAAGCACCATTTCAACCACGTCCATGGTTTCTGCATCAGTTACACGCATGCCTTGGATAAACTCACCTTTTTTGCCGAGTTTATCTAGCATTTCATTGATTTGCGGACCGCCACCATGCACCACCACTGGGTTCATCCCAACGAGCTTGAGTAATACCACATCTTGCGCAAAACATTGCTTAAGATGATCGTCAGTCATGGCGTTTCCGCCGTATTTAATCACTATCGTTTTATCAAAAAAGCGCTTGATATACGGCAGTGCTTCAGCAAGTGTTTGCGCTTTTTGGGTAGCAGTCGTTTTATTAATCATCTAGTTCTCTTGGATATGTTAAATACTGGGCTGTATTAAATACTTGGCTATGGTAAATGCCGGTTAATTTTACTTTATGCAATTGTATCTAAAATTAGCCTAAAGTGTTTTGCTAAAAACCTTAGATTTACGTTGAAAATTGTAAAGCTTTTGTTTTTCCATAGGTAGACTTTCCACGCTCTGCTCTGTAAAGCCGCGCTCCAAAAACCAATGTTCTGTACGCGTGGTTAGGCAAAACAAACTTTTGAAGCCAAATGCTTTGGCTTCAGCGGCACAGTAGTAAAATAATCTATCACCACGGCCGCCGCCTCTGTAGGCCGGATCAATTGCCAAACAGGCAAATTCAGCGGTGCGTTCTGCGGCAAATGGATAAAGTGCAGCGCAACCAATAATGCGATTGCCGTGCTCCATCACGTAAAAATGATTGATTTCCATTTCAATATGTTCGCGACCACGCCTGACTAAAAAGCCTTCAGCTTCTAATGGCTCTATTAGTTTTAAAATGCCGCCTACATCGTCTATATTGGCTTGGCGCATACTTTCTAGGCTTAATTCTGTCACCATCGTGCCAATACCATCCAGCGTAAATAGCTCTTGAATAATAGCACCATCTATATGGCGGCTAATTAAATGCGTTCTTGCCACGCCATGCTCACAAGCCCGCACTGCCGCGGGTAAGTAGTAATTAATATCTTCAGAAATATTAATCGCCTGCTCGTTTTCTTGTTCGCGGCTTTGTATGTTTTTGAGGAAATTTTTGGCTTTCTCTGCGGTCATTTCACGCAGTAGTTCGCCGCGTAAATTATGCACGCCTTCAGAATCCATCAAAAATATCAGTTTATCTGCATCTAATGCAATCGCTGCGCTCACCGCAACGTCTTCCAAGCTTAAGTTGAACGCCTCACCGGTAGGCGAATAGCCCAGTGGAGATAGCATCACCAATTCGCCATCATCTAACCGCTTTTGTATACCGACCGCATCGACTCTGCGCACTTCGCCAGTATGTTGTAAATCGATACCATCACGCACGCCCATGGGTTTTGCTGTTACAAAGTTGCCACTCGCCACGCGAATATCGGCGCCTTGCATAGGCGAATTAACCAAGCCCATAGAAAGTAGTGCTTCAATTTCTACCCGAATCGCGCCATTAGCCTCTTTAACCGCTTCCATCGCAGCATCGTCAGTCACCCGTAGGCCATTGACAAATTTGGGTGAAAGTTTATCGCGGCGTAAGCGTTTTTCAATTTGCGGTCGCGCACCATGGACTAAAACCAGCCGCACTTCAAGACTGGCGAGCAAGTTTAAATCATGTGATAAAGCCACAAATTGCTTCTGATCCACCACTTCGCCACCAAAAGCAATGACAAAGGTGCGGCCACCAAATGCGTGAATATAAGGTGTGGCAGACCTAAACCATTGCACAAAGTCTTTGGCATTAGGCTTGCTGACAGTTGTAGTCGGCTGAGGTAAGCCGGCTAAATATGGCTGACTTTTTTCTTGCAGCGCTAGTGTGCTTAAAGAGGCGTCACTTTGCGTATAAAGATAGGCTGGCGTGCAATTTAAGGCTTCAGAAATTTTACGTAGCATGACTTCAGAAACGCCAAGCTCGCCACGCTCAATGCGTGACAAGTTACCAGCATCTGCGCCAATGGCAACAGCCAGAGCTTGCAGTGTGACGTGCAGCGATTTCCGCCGTTTACGAATAGATAGTCCTAATGACATAACAATATAGCGCCTATGAATTTATATTAAATGTAATATTTACATAATTATATTATTAAAATGTTTTTAATACAAATTTATATTGTAGATTGAATGGCGATTAAATTTGGATGTCCATATTCTGTGATTGATTTTGGGTTTTGTCACTGAGAAGCAAGGGCAAATTGTATGATTGATTTGGCAAATTAAGTTGGAGATTAGACTTCCATATTGCGGTTGTTGGTATAACGTGTTGCATTGACCGGTTGAACTCACAGGTAAAAGCTGCCTTACGATTTATGTGCACCTAGTTCTGCATCTGGCCAAAAGCCGTCAGTCATACCAATAATTTATGCTTGGACTTTAGCCTTTTATTTTGAGTTTTTTGTGTGCTAGCATACAGACTGACAAACTATGAATTAACTATCCTCTGTGACTGATAGATTTTTCAAATATGTCTTCGCAAAGTCTGAATCTATAGAAATTATCATTTAGTTTAATAAGGTGCTTTTATGCGATTGAGCTTATTATGTGGATTCATCATTTTATTATTTGCTAACCTTGCCATGGCGATTGAAGAACCGAAATATACGCTGGTGGAAAAATATGACGCGTTTGAGTTACGAGCTTATGCACCCAAAGTGGTGGCAGAAACACTGGTGGATGGCTCGCTAGATGCTGCTTCTAGAGTTGGCTTTAGACGAATTGCGGATTATATTTTTGGCAATAACACAACGCACAATCGAGGCAATGAAAAAATTAGTATGACAGCGCCAGTCACCATGCAGCAAACCGATGGTAAATGGCGCATGTATTTTGTGATGCCCACCCAATATACCTTAAGCACTTTACCGACGCCCAATAACTCTGCTGTGACTTTACATGAACTGCCTGCAACACGAATGGCGGTGATACGTTTTTCTGGTTTGGCTGGGGCGGAGAAAACAGCTAAACAAACTGCTGAGTTAATGGCATGGCTAAAAAGCAAAAATATTGTGCCTATCGGCGAACCTGAGCTTGCGCGCTATAACCCACCGTGGACTTTGCCATTTTTGCGCCGCAATGAGGTGATGGTTGCGTATTAGATAATTAGGGATGTGTAATGGTCGATTTAAAGCTATGGAACAACTTAATCAAGGCTGAGTTAGCTCTTATTAATGACCGCTTTGGGGATGAATCCAGTCGTTGCTAATTAATTAGCGCATGACTAAAATTGGCTGAGACTTGTCACATGATTTTCAAATTAACTTGCTCTAAAGCTGACGCTCATCAACTAAATGGTTGAATCAACTTACACTGTGAATTTTCAATCCAGCGATTTTCAGTCAAATAAATCAAATCAATCAAATCAATCACAGCATACGGATACCCTTAAATTTAAGCTTAATTTAGAACTAAGCAAGTTAGTTTAATGATGGGAGTGCTAGCATTAATTTCGCTTTAGTCTAAGCATACTAAAAATCACCCCATAACGTTTGCATGGCGGCAATGGTGGTTAATGCCGCAGTTTCCGTGCGTAAAATCCTTGGCCCTAACACAATGGACTGGAAGCCGTGAGTGCCGGCCAAGTCAATTTCAAATTGTGCTAAACCACCTTCCGCACCTATTAATAATTGTGTTTCATCGCTAGGTTTTGCTAATTCAGCAAGGCGTAAGGCACCGACAGGATTAAGTAGTAATCTTGTGCTGTTGGCTTGCGGATTCGCCGCTAACCAGTGTTGCAAGCTCACGGGGGCATTAACGGTTGGCACTACCGCGCGGCCAGATTGTTCGCAGGCAGAAATGGCAATATTCTGCCAATGCTCAGTACGTTTTTCAGCCCGTTCTGCAGAAAGTTTGACCACACTGCGCTGACTGGAAATTGGCTGAATTTTTGTCACGCCTAGCTCTACGGCTTTTTGTATAGTGAAATCCATACGGTCGCCGCTGGAAATGGCTTGTAATAAAGTAATGGCTAATGGCGACTCATTCTTCACTGGATTGGCGGCGGTAACAATGGCAAATACAGAGTTTTTATTAATAGCAGTCAGCTCGCAATCATAGTCAAAACCATCACCGTTAAACACTATAGCGCTATCACCCACATTTAAGCGTAGCGCCCTTGTGGCATGCGCTGCTGCACTTTCTGAGAGTTGAATCGTCACCCCCAAAGCCAAAGGGTTGTTGGTGTAAAAGCGCAGATTTGCCATGAATTGATAGTCTTTAAATGAAAGAGAAAAGTGATAATATAAACGTTAAAGCTGACATACTATGGGTATGTAGCGGTCTTATAAAAAGAGTGTTAGTTAATTGCTGATTTTGAAAATAAATAACACGACAATAAGTATAACGAAATTTAGGAGAAAACCATGGCTTTCATGAATCCACCAGCATGTAATTTTGGTCAACGCGCAGCTGATTTCGATTTGCTAGGCGTTGATGGCAAGCGTTATTCATTGGCCAGTTGTGCCGGTGAAAATGGCTTATTGGTGATGTTTATTTGTAATCATTGTCCTTACGTTAAGGCGATTAAAACGCGACTAATCGCCGATTGTCGTGCGTTGGCAGAATATGGCATTAATGTCATTGCCATTCAAAGTAACGATACTGAAAACTATCCTGATGATTCTTATCAGCGCATGGTGGAAGAAGCCAAATTATACAATTTCCCGTTTCCTTATGTGCTGGACGATACGCAAGAAGTTGCAAAAGCATATGGTGCGGTTTGCACACCAGATTTTTTTGGCTTTAATGCTAATTTAGAACTGCAATATCGCGGCCGCTTTGATGCTGCAGGCCGTAGCGAGCCGCAAGCAGATAACACTAGAGATTTATTTAACGCGATGAAAATGATCGCCCAAACGCAACAAGGTCCTAAAGAGCAAATTCCCAGCATAGGCTGTAGCATTAAATGGTTTGCGCAAGAATCAATTTAAGACTTTATTTTAGAAAGCAAAAATGACATCAGATACAAAATTAAACTGGGGAATTCTAGGTGCAGCAAGGGTCAATGAGCGCCTGTTGCCAGCCATTATTGCCGCGCCAAATTCACAATTAGTCGCCATTGCCAGTCGCCGCGCTGGCGCTGCTAAAGCTACTTTAGACAAATACGCGCCTTGCCACGGCAACGTGACTTGCTATGACGACCTTGATGCGCTGATTAACGATGCTAGTGTGCAGGCTATTTATTGCCCAATGGCCAATAATGAGCATTTGCAGTGGGCGCTCAAAGCGATTAATGCTGGAAAGCATGTCTTGATTGAAAAGCCCATGGCCTTAACCGTGTCGGATATTGAAGCCATTGAGCAAGCCGCGATTAAAAATAACGTTAAAGTGATGGAAGGCTTTATGTACCGCTTTCATCCGCAACATGCGCGGGTAAAAGAAATCGTTGAATCTGGCCTAATCGGTGATGTGTTATCGGTGCGTGCCAGCTATTCGTTTTTGATGAAACCAGCGCGGATGTATCGCATTGCCAGTGGCGTTGAGCATGGCGGCGGCGCTATGTGGGATATTGGCCCTTATGCGATTCACACCTTACGTTGGTGCTTTGGTCTAACTAACCCCGCGAAAGATGGCAAGCCAGTCGAGCCTAAATCGGTGATCGCTCATGCGAAATTTAATCAAGCCGGTGCGGATATTGTCACCAGCGGCCTATTAGACTTTGGTAACGACAGTGAAGGCCGCGCCAGATTTGGTCATTTTGATGTCAGCTTCGAACGCTCACGCAAATCCGAATACGAAATCATCGGCACTAACGGTTGGCTAAAATGCCACGCCGCTTGGGTGTTTCAAAACGATGTGCCGGTAATTAGCTGGGCGCTGGAAGATGGGAAATATGCCGAAGAACGTTTCGCACCGAGTAACCACTTTAATCTTGAAATTGAACATTTCAGTGATTGTGTGTTGAACGACAAAGCGCCGATGTTGGATTTTTCGGATGCAAAGAATAATTGCGCTGCCCTGCAAGCCAGTATTCATGCCGCTTCCAGCGGGGTTAGAGTTGGTGTTTGATTGATTATAGGGTGGATAACTCTGTGTTCATCCCATACGGCGGATAACGCTACGCTCATCCGCCCTACGTGGGTTGTAGTATTTATCACCTGACTATTTTTCATTGCGCACCCGCATAAAGCTGGCGAACTTCGGTTTGCCTAGCTTGGTTTTATCTAAATAACTATAAGTCAACATACTGCCAATTTTTGGCGGGTTTTCGCGTTGTGCGTCGCTAAATCCTGTACCTAGTTTGAAATGTATGCCTTCTGGCGTCACGACTTCTAGTGCGCCTAGTTTGCCTTTATATTTGCCGCGCCCTGGCGTGTGGCCGACAACCTTTGCTTCGGCATCGTAGCGCAGTTTTAGTTTAAATAGCACATCGCTACGACCGGTTAAATAAGGCGCATCGGCTTTGTGTAGCATTAAGCCTTCTCCACCAAGTGCTACGACTTGTTTCAGTTTTGCCTTTAAGGCGGCTTCGTCATTCAGCCGAATTTGTGCAACGGCTTTTAGCTGAGGAAGATTGGCTTTTTTGACGATTTCGCTAATGCGCGTTGCGCGTGTTTGAAAAATCCCCGTGGCTTCAGGTAATTCAAAAACCAGGTAAGTGATACCGCGCCATTCTTCGTCCACAGGCAGGTCTTTTCGTACTGCGCTAGAAAGTGCTTCAAACTTGCCGCGTGCCAACCATAATTCACCATCGAGTGGTGTTTTAGGCAGGCCTTTAGTAAACCATGTCGGCGCATTAATTACATTACCGGCACGGCTATGAAATTGCTGGCCATTCCAAACTGCACGCACGCCATCAAATTTTTCACTGACTAAAAACTGCCTGACATCCATGCCAGGTTGATAAATTTTGGCTAGCAAGACTTCTGAAGATTTTAGAGGGCTAGCATTCTGTTCTAGCTTGCGTATTGCTGACTTGTCTATCTGTTCGGTATTTTGTTTTGCAAGTTCCAGCGTTGCCAAACTTTGGGTGGAGAATAACGCCAATAAAACTGCACTGGCAATAACTATTGAAAGTAAGCGTTTAATTGGGTTTATTAACTCAGTGTAAAGCAATAAGTCAGCCGGCAGCGTAATAGTTTTGCCTATTGCGGGGTTCAATTTTTGAGCTAAACTATCAATAATCAGTCTCTTAATGAGCTATAGCAAGCAAGTACACTTTTCCGAGTTTTCTTAAATGGCGAAAAGAAAACTATATATTTACTCTATTAAGCTTGGCTAATCCGTGCTATGCACTTATCCCTTGCCGAAAAAGGCTATCTAAGCAATAATTTAGCCTTTGCTGAAAAGCGGTTAAAAAATCGACTTTTTAGAGGAATTCAATCAAATCGCGACACGATTTAGTGCAATACATGAAATCGTTGAAGAATTAAGTTAATTATTAGGGAGAAAGTTATGGCAACACGTAAAGACCTAGCCAACGCTATCCGTGCGTTATCAATGGATGCGGTACAAAAAGCAAATTCTGGCCACCCAGGTGCGCCTATGGGCATGGCGGAAATCGCTGAAGAGCTTTGGAACCATCATTTAAGCCATAATCCGAAAAATCCTGAGTGGGCAAACCGTGATCGTTTTGTTCTTTCTAATGGCCACGGCTCTATGTTGATCTATTCATTGCTACACCTTACAGGTTATGCATTGCCAATGGATGAGCTTAAAACATTCCGTCAGTTGCATTCAAAATGTGCTGGTCACCCTGAATATGGCTACGCACCTGGCGTTGAAACAACGACTGGTCCACTAGGCCAAGGTATTGCTAATGGCGTAGGTTTTGCCATGGCTGAAAAATTACTAGCTGACCAATTCAACAAGTCAGGCCATTTTGAGGGTTACAATCAACCTCTAGACTTGAATATTGTTGATCACCACACGTACGTGTTCTTAGGTGATGGTTGCATGATGGAAGGCGTTTCACATGAAGCTTGTGCCTTAGCTGGTACTTGGGGCTTGGGTAAATTAACTGCATTCTGGGATGACAACGGTATTTCTATCGATGGTCACATTGAAGGCTGGTACACCGACGATACTGCTAAACGTTTTGAATCATACGGCTGGCATGTTCAATCAGTAGATGGTCATGATGTTGCCGCTATTGGTGCTGCGATTGCTGCTGCTAAAAAAGTAACAGACAAACCATCATTAATTTGCTGTAAAACAGTCATTGGTATGGGTTCACCAAACAAATCTGGTTCACATGATTGCCATGGTTCTGCATTAGGTTTAGAAGAAGTTGCTGCTACGCGCGCTAACATTGGCTGGCCGCATGAGCCATTCGTTATTCCTGCAGATGTTTATGCTGGCTGGGATGCAACGGCTAAAGGCGCTGCTGCTGAAGCGGCATGGAATGATAAGTTTGCAGCGTATGCTAAAGCTTTCCCGGCTGAAGCGGCAGAATTCAAACGTCGTACTTCAGGCGAATTGCCAGCTAACTGGAAAGAAGCTACTGATGCAATGATTGCAGCAACTAACGAAAAAGCTGAAACTGTTGCAACACGTAAAGCTTCACAAAATGTAATCGGTGCTTTAGCGCCATTATTGCCTGAGTTCTTGGGTGGTTCAGCTGACTTAACGGGTTCTAACTTAACTTCATGCGGTAGCTTTGTGCATGTTGATGCGAAAAAACCAGGTAACTACATTTCATACGGCGTACGCGAGTTCGGTATGTTTGCAATTATGAACGGTATGGCATTACACGGCGGTTTAGTTCCATTCGGCGGTACATTCCATATGTTCTCTGACTATGCAAAAAGCGCATTGCGTATGGCTGCATTAATGAAACAACGTACCATTGCTGTGTTAACACATGACTCTATCGGTCAAGGTGAAGATGGTCCTACGCATCAACCAATCGAAAATACTTCTGGTTTACGTTTGATTCCTAATATGGATGTATGGCGTCCAGGTAACTCAACTGAAACTGCAGTGGCTTGGGTTTCAGCTGTTGAGCGTAAAAATGGTCCATCTAGCTTGGTATTAAGCCGTCAAAACGTGCCTGGTATGAAGCATGAAGCTGCACAATTTGATTTAATGCGTAAAGGTGGTTATGTATTGTCAGATGTTGCTGGTAAAGCAGACGCTATTATTATTGCCAACGGTTCAGAACTTGAATTAGCGGTTAAAGCGGCAGCAGAATTGAATGCAGCAGGTACTAAAGTACGCGTAGTTTCTATGCCGTCAACTAATGTATTTGATCGTCAAGACAAAGCTTACAAAGACAGCGTATTAACTCCAGGCGTAGTGCGCGTGGCGGTTGAAGCTGGTGTAACTGACTTCTGGCGTAAATATGTAGGTTTAGAAGGTGGTGTGGTTGGTATCGATACATTCGGTGAATCTGCACCAGGTAATGTGTTGTTGAAACACTTTGGCTTTACCGTTGAAAATGTAGTGGCTACGGTGAAATCAGTACTTTAAATTTAATCAGTACTTTAAATTTAAGGTGCTGACATTCAACTAGATTGTTAGTTAAATAAGGCACCTCCTAGTGGGGTGCCTTATTTCTTTACGAAGTTGATTTTAAGTCGGTTTAGTAAGTTGTTTTAGTTAAGTTGTTTGATTTAACTGTTTTGATTCAACACGTTTTGATTTAATTAAAATCGAACCAAATTTTAAAATTTAGGAATTATCATGGCAATTCGAGTAGCAATTAATGGTTATGGTCGTATTGGCCGCATGGTTTTGCGTGCATTGTATGAGTCTGGACGCAAAGACATTGAGATTATTGCAATTAATAGTGCAGATGGCGATGCGGAAAGCAATGCACATTTAACACGTTACGACAGTGCGCATGGTAAGTTTCCGTTTGAAGTAGGCGTAGATGGCGATGATATGATTATTCAGAGCCACAAAATTAAAACTTTCTCTACACGCAATCCTGCAGAATTGCCTTGGCGTGATTTAGCCATTGATATTGTTTTTGAATGTACCGGTGCCTTTAACAGCAAAGCAAAAGCACAAGTACATCTTGATGCCGGCGCTAAAAAAGTGCTGTTATCTGCGCCTGGCGATAAAGATATCGATGCCACAGTGGTCTATGGCGTGAATCATCACGTGATTAAAGCAAGCCATACCGTCGTTTCTAATGCGTCATGTACCACTAACGGCCTAGCGCCAATGATACAACCATTGCACGAAAAAATCGGCGTGGTAAATGGTTTGATGAATACTATCCATTCCTACACCAATGACCAAGTGCTGACAGATTCACACCATTCAGATATGCGTCGTGCGCGCTCTGCAACCACCTCAATGATTCCAACTAAAACAGGTGCCGCCGCCGCTGTAGGTTTAGTCTTGCCTGAGCTCAATGGCAAATTGGATGGCTTTGCTATTCGCGTGCCAACCATTAATGTATCGTTGGTTGATTTAACTTTTACCGCTGCACGTCCAACGACTAAAGAAGAAATTAATCACATCATGCATGAAGCCGCCAATACTGGCGCGCTAAAAGGTATTTTGTCTTATAACGAAGCGCCATTAGTTTCTGTTGATTACAACCACACTAGCTTCTCATCTAACTTTGACGCCACTTTAACTAAAGTGACCAAAGATGGCTTATTGGTAAAAGTCTGTGCTTGGTACGATAACGAGTGGGGTTTTAGCTGCCGCATGTTGGATAATGCTGCCGCAATGATGGCCGCTAAAGACTAAAAATACTCTAGCCACTCACCTTTATTATCGGGAAGCCTAAGTGATGAACGTAATTAAAATGACGGATTTAGATTTAAGCGGTAAGCGCGTACTGATTCGTGCTGATCTTAATGTGCCTGTGACTGACGGAAAAGTCACCTCAGATGCACGTATTACCGCGTCTATGGCAACCATCACTTTTGCATTGAAGGCCGGTGCTAGTGTCATGGTGACTTCGCATTTAGGCCGTCCTGAAGAAGGCATTTATTCTGAAGAAAATTCACTTAAGCCTGTGGTTGATGTTATCTCAGCAAAACTTAACCGCAAAGTTCGCCTGATCAAAGATTGGGTTGATGGTGGTTTTGATCTGGCAGCAGGTGAGCTAGTGGTGCTGGAAAACTGTCGATTTAACAAAGGCGAAAAAAAGAACAGCGATGAATTAGCACAAAAATATGCAAAGTTATGCGATATATTTGTCATGGATGCTTTTGGCACTGCGCACCGCGCTGAAGCCTCAACTCATGGTGTGGCTAAGTTTGCACCGGTTGCGGCTGCCGGCATTCTGCTAGTGAATGAACTTGAGGCCCTAACCAAGGCTTTGCTAAATCCAGCGCGTCCAATGGTGGCGATTGTTGGTGGCAGTAAAGTGTCTACTAAACTTACAGTGCTAGAAAGCTTATCCAATAAAGTCGATCAGATGGTCGTTGGCGGCGGTATTGCGAATACATTTTTAAAAGCGGCTGGTTTTGAGGTTGGCAAGTCACTATGTGAAGATGATTTAGTACCAGTTGCACGCACCTTAATGGACAAAATGACCCAAAGAGGCGCAGCCGTGCCAATTGCAGTTGATGTTGTTTGCGCTAAAAAGTTTGATGCCAATGAAGTTGCCGTTAAGAAAGATGTTGCTTCCGTGGCCGCTGACGATATGATTTTTGATATTGGCGCGAAATCTGCTAATGAAATAGTAGAGATCATTAAAAATGCCGGTACGGTAGTATGGAACGGCCCAGTCGGTGTATTTGAATTTGACCAGTTTGGTGAAGGCACAAAAACCATTGCTCAAGCTATCGCTAATACAAAAGCATTTACATTAGCTGGTGGTGGCGACACCATCGCCGCTATCCAAAAATATGGTATTGAAGATAAAATTGATTATATTTCTACCGCAGGTGGAGCATTTTTAGAGTTTCTAGAAGGTAAGAAACTGCCAGCAGTTGAAATATTAGAATTACGCGCTAAGGCTTAGTAGCCAAGCTAAGGTGTTATTAAAATGGGGCTATAAAGCCCCATTTTTATTTGTGTGGGATGCGTATCAATAAGATCGTAAAAAAGGGTGTAAATTGACATTACGTAAAACAAAAATTGTTGCAACATTAGGTCCTTCGTCAACTAGCGAAGAGATGCTGGCGCGCATGATTACTGCGGGCGTGAATGTTGTGCGTTTGAATTTTTCACACGGTAGCGCAGAAGATCACATTAAACGCGCAGAGATCGTGCGTGCTATTGCGGCTAAGTTAAATCGGCCGATTGGTGTGTTATGTGATTTGCAAGGCCCTAAAATTCGTATTGGCCGATTCGAGCTTGGAAAAATCAGCTTGAAAATGGGCGATTTATTTATTCTTGATGCCGATTGTGAATTGGGTAATCAAGATCATGTAGGTTTAGATTACAAAACCCTGCCACAAGAGGTTAAAGAAGGCGTTATCTTATTGTTAGATGATGGCCGTATCAGCCTGCTGGTCGATCGAGTGAAAGGTAATCAGATTCACTGCGTGGTATTAAGCGGTGGCGTGCTGAGTAATAATAAAGGGATTAATCGCCAAGGCGGCGGTTTATCTGCTGATGCGCTGACCAAAAAAGACCGTGAAGACATTAAAACCGCAGTGGCTTTAGAGGCGGATTATATAGCGATTTCTTTTCCAAAATCGGCGGCAGATGTCGAACTTGCGCGGACTTTGGTTAAAAAGGCTGGCGGCACAGCCAGTATCATTGCAAAAATTGAACGTGCCGAAGCTATTGAAAACTTAGAAGCGATTATTGAGGCCTCTGACGCCATTATGGTAGCGCGTGGCGACTTGGGTGTAGAAGTGGGCGATGCCGCAGTGCCAGGTTTGCAAAAGCGTATGATACGCATGGCGCGCGCGCAAAATAAATTAGTCATTACCGCCACACAAATGATGGAATCGATGATTAGCAGCCCAATTCCAACCCGTGCAGAAGTGTCAGATGTTGCCAATGCGGTGTTGGATGGTACTGATGCGGTGATGTTGTCAGCTGAAACTGCGGCTGGGCAATATCCATTAGAAACGGTACAAGCGGTACACCGCGTGGTGATGGAGGCGGAAAAAGAATATCTCGGCGAATATCACGCGCAAAAAGTAGATCAAGTATTTGTGCGAACGGATGAAACCATTGCCGCTGCGGCTATTTATACGGCTAAACATTTCAAAGTAAAAGCCATTGCCGCGCTAACGCAGTCAGGAAATGCCGCACAATGGCTGTCGCGTGCAGATGCTGAAGTGCCGATTTATGCGCTCTCACCGGATAAATATGCACGTAGAAAACTGACTTTGCATCGCGGTGTTTATCCTTATCCGATTAGCCAAGACAATAAAAATAGAGATGAAGTACTGCAAGAAATGGAGCAGGTCTTGTTGCAACAAAGAGTCGTCAGCACTGGTGATTTAGTTTTGCTGACGTTTGGTGAGCCTATAGGCAGTCCGGGCGGCACCAATACACTGAAAATTGTTAAGATAGGCCTCATTAAACAGGGCTAGCTAGTATGAATAATGCGTGCGCATGACGTTAAAAATGGCTAATTTCTAAGCAGCCATTTATAATGAAGCTCTTGTATTTTATTCAGCCAACACTTAAGTCACTTTCTATGACCACCGCCATGAACACACCTCTATTAGAAACCAGCATTCAAAGTTTAAAACGTATCCATCAAGGTAAAGTCCGTGACATTTACGATATTGATGCCGACACTATGCTGTTAGTGAGCACTGATAGATTGTCTGCATTTGACGTGATATTGCCAACTGGCATTGCCAATAAAGGTGCGATGCTGACGCAAATGGCTAATTTTTGGTTTGAAAAACTTAAAGATGTGGTGCCGAATCATCTCACTGGCATAGACCCCAATAGCGTAGTGACCAATCCTGAAGAGCAAGCGCAATTAGGCCTTGGCAATTTAAGCCGTGCTGTGGTGGTTAAGAAACTAAAAGCCTTGCCGGTTGAGGCGATAGTGCGCGGTTATTTAGTCGGTAGTGGCTGGAAAGAATATAAAGCCAAAGGGACGGTCTGCGGTATTCAATTGCCTGTAGGCTTGCAAGAAGCTTCAAAATTGCCAACGCCTATTTTTACGCCATCAAGCAAAGCCGCGGTGGGTGAGCATGATGAAAACATCAGCTTGCAACAATGTGCAGATTTAATCGGCAGTGAGATGGCTGAGCAAGTGGCAAAAGTGGCCATTGCCTTATACAAACAAGCGGCTGAATATGCCATTACGCGCGGCATTATTATTGCAGATACTAAATTTGAATTTGGCTTAGATAACCATGGCGTGTTACATGTGATGGATGAAGTGTTAACACCCGACTCTTCACGTTTTTGGCCAGCGGATAGTTATGCTGTTGGTAGCAATCCACCAAGTTACGATAAGCAGTTTGTGCGTGATTGGCTAGAAAGCACAGGCTGGAATAAAACTGCGCCAGCCCCAGCTTTACCAGCGGAAGTTGCACAAAAAACCAGTGAGAAATATATGGAAGCGTTTGAGCGTTTGACCGGTCACCCGCTTGTTGCTTAAGTTGCTAGCTTAAATTTTGTTAGGTCTAGCGTATTAAACGCCTCATTGAAAAATTAAAGTCGTTCACCAAACATCTCAAACAAGAGTTTGAGATGTATCGTTTGGTTCTTAAGCATCCGAAAACGCCATGGCTGGCGAAAGCTTTTTTAGGTTTGGCCATAGGCTATTTGCTACTGCCTTTTGATTTGATTCCCGATTTTATCCCTGTGCTGGGCCAGTTGGACGATGTGCTTATCATCCCATTTTTAGTCTATATCGCCTTGTTGTTTATTCCAAAAGACGTCATGCAAAGTTGTCGAGAAGCAAGTTGTCGCGAACAAGTGCGAGCAAACTTGCTATAATCGTGGCTCAAAATTAACCATATTTTTATTATTTAGGAATTAGTAATGTCATTAAACCAAGTGCCAACCGGTAAAGATGTGCCAAATGACTTTAACGTCATCATTGAAATCCCGATGCAAGGTGATCCCGTAAAGTATGAAGTAGACAAAGAAAGCGGTGCCATTTTTGTCGACCGTTTTATGGGTACAGCGATGCAATATCCAACTAATTACGGTTATGTGCCACATACTTTAGCTGATGATGGAGACCCGGTTGACGTACTTGTAATGACGCCGGTGCCGCTGATTCCTGGTGTGGTCGTGCGTTGCCGTCCATTAGGTGTGTTGATGATGGAAGATGAAGCGGGTATGGATGCTAAAGTGTTAGCAGTGCCGGTAGAGAAAGTTTGTGGTTTATACGGCCATTTAAAATCGCACAAAGATGTTTCAGAGTGGCGTCTAAATATGATTGCCCATTTCTTTGAGCATTACAAAGATTTGGACAAAGGCAA